>DASYRK010000013.1:0-15575 GCA_036004505.1 Steroidobacteraceae bacterium | reverse complement strand
GGCTGCGCGTACGGCCAAGCACACCGTTTACGACCTCAAGGGCAACCGGCTCGTGCCCGGCTTCGTCGACACGCAGGTCAACGGCGGCGGCGGCGTGCTGTTCAACGACGATCCCAGCGTCGACTCGATCGTCGAGATCGGTCGCGCCCATCGCCGCTTCGGCACGACCGGTTTCCTGCCGACGCTCATCAGCGACGAGCTCGAGGTCGTCGCGAAAGCAGTGCGCGCGGTGCAGACCGCGATGGAGATCGGCGTGCCGGGCGTGCTCGGCATCCACATCGAAGGGCCGTTCCTCAACGAGGAGCGCAAGGGCGTGCACGACGTCACCAAGCTGCGCTGGCTCGACGAAGACGCCCTCGGCCTGCTGACGGGGCTCAACGGCGGCCGCACGCTGGTCACGCTCGCGCCGGAGCGCACCAGCCCGCAGATCATTCGCAAGCTCGCAGATGCCGGCGTCATCGTGTCCGCGGGCCACACCAACGGCACGTACGAGGAAATCAAGGATGCGCTGTCGCAAGGTCTCACCGGCTTCACGCACCTGTTCAACGCAATGTCGCAGCTGACCGGGCGCGAGCCCGGCGCAGTGGGCGCGGCGCTCGATGATGCGGACAGCTGGTGCGGCATCATCGTCGACGGTCATCACGTCGATCCGGTCGTGCTGCGCATCGCGTTGCGCAGCAAGCGACCGGACCGATTCATGCTGGTGACGGACGCGATGCCGGGCGTCGGCGCGCCGAACAAGTCGTTCAAGCTGCAGGGCCGGCCGATCTCGGTCGCAGACAACAAGGTCGTCGACGAGCACGGCCGTCTCGCCGGCTCCGACCTCGACATGGCCAGCGCCGTGCGCAATACGGTCTCGATGCTCGGCGTCGAGCTCGAGCAGAGCCTGCGCATGGCGAGCCGCTACCCGGCGGAGTTCCTGCGGCTCGGCCACGAGCTCGGCCGGATCGCGCCGGGGCTGCGCGCCAATCTCGCCTTGCTCGACAGCAAGCTGGATGTCGTCGAGACGTGGATCGACGGCAGAGGATCGTCAGGCTAAGGCCATCGCCGACGTCCCCGGTTGACCGGGTGCGGGCCTTTGGGCATGGTCGTCGGGCCATGAGTACCCGAACCTCCTATGACCTGCTGGTGATCGGCGCCGGATCCGGCGGTGTACGAGCTGCACGCGTTGCCGCCGGCTACGGCGCGCGGGTTGCGATCGTCGAAGAGCATCGCATCGGCGGCACCTGCGTGATCCGCGGCTGCGTGCCGAAGAAGCTGCTCGTTTACGGCGCGCACTTCGCCGAAGACCTGGAGGACGCGCGGCGCTTCGGCTGGCAACTCTCGGGCGCGCAGTTCGACTGGGCAACGCTGCGCGACAACGTGCTGGCCGAAGTCACGCGCCTCAGCGGGATCTACCAGCAGACGCTCGAGAACCACAACGTCGAAATTCTGAGCGGCCACGCCGTCGTCACCGGACCGAACGCAGCGCGCATCGAGGGACGCGAAATCGATGCCAAGGTCATCCTGATCGCGACCGGCGCGCGGCCGCAGACGCTCCCGGTGCCCGGTATCGAGCACGCGATCACGTCGAACGAGGCATTTCATCTCGAACGGCTGCCGCCGCGCATCGTCATCGCCGGCGGCGGCTACATCGCGAATGAGTTCGCCGGCATCTTCAACGAGCTCGGCTCGAAGGTGACGCTGGTCAATCGCTCCGACCGCATCCTGCGCAGCTACGACGCGCAGATCCGTGACCGGCTGTTGCAGATCTCGACGAGCAAGGGCATCCAGTTCGTATTCAACGCGCCGCTGGAGCGCGTCGAGCGGCGCGCGGACGGCGTGCTGCTCGTGCATCTCGGCGACGCGACCCTGGAATGCGACACGTTCATGTGTGCGACCGGCCGCATTCCGAACACGGACGGGCTCGGACTGGAAAGCGCCGGCGTCGAGCTCGAAGCGTCCGGCGCCGTGCGCGTCGACGAATACAGCCGCTCGACTTGCCCGTCGATCTACGCGGTGGGCGACGTCACCAACCGCGTGCAGCTGACGCCCGTTGCGATCCGCGAAGGCCAGGCGTTCGCGGAAACGGTGTTCGGCAAGAATCCGAGTAAAGTCGATTACGGCTGCATTCCTTCAGCGGTGTTCAGTCATCCACCGCTGGCCGGCGTCGGTCTCACCGAAGCGCAGGCGCGCACGCAACTTGGCTCCGTGAAGGTCTACACGTCGGACTTCCGTCCGATGAAGAACGTGCTCGCGAATCGCCATGAGCGCGCGCTGTTCAAGCTGGTCGTCGATGACACGACCGACCGCATCGTCGGCGCGCACATGATCGGTCCCGATGCGCCGGAAATCCTGCAGGTGCTGGCCGTGGCGGTGAAGGCGCGACTGCGCAAGTCGCAGCTCGACGAATGCGTGGCGATCCACCCGACGATGGCGGAAGAGCTCGTGCTGATGAAGTAGCGGCATTGCACCGCAAGGAACGGGGTGTCCGATCGTGTCGGACCGGCCACTATCGGGGTCGATCCGTGACAGTCCCCGTCAGCTTTTCCAACTACGATCGCCGCCTATGTCCAAGCATCCGCATGCGCGCACCGCCGCCGCTCTTTTTATGACACTGGCTGTCAGCACTGCCGCAGCCACCGATTCGACGACGAACGAAGCGGACCGCCAAACGCTCGACGACGCCTGGTGGACCGGGCCGATCGTCGCAGCTGGCGCAGCGACATTGCCGCAGGGTCATGCATTGATCGAGCCGTACGTATACGACGTGGTCACACGCGGGCGCTACGACAGCGACGGCAACTACCGCAGCACCGACACCGTGCACAGCTTCGGCTCGCTCACGTACATGCTGTACGGAGTGACGGACTCATTCACGGCCGGCGTGATTCCGACGTTCGGCTTCAACGACGTCAGCAACGGCGCAGACAGCTCCGGCATCGGTGTTGGCGACGTGACGCTCCAGGGACAGTGGCGGCTCTCGCAGTTTCGCGAAGGCCGGCACGTGCCGACATCGTCGCTGGTGCTGCAGCAGACGCTGCCGACCGGCAAATACGATCGACTCGGCAAGCGACCCAGCGACGGCATCGGCGCCGGCGCGTACACGACGTCGCTCGCCGTGCACTCTCAGTACTACTTCTGGATGCCGAACGGACGCATTCTGCGCACGCGACTCAACATTGCGTATGCGATGTCGGATAGCGTCGATGTCGCCGACACCAGCGTCTACGGCACGAGCCAGGGTTTTCGCGGTCACGCAGATCCAGGCGACACGTTCAGTATTTACTCTGCGTGGGAGTACAGCGTGACGCGCAACTGGGTGCTGGCGCTCGACGTGTTCTATCAGCACGACGACAGCACGCGGATCCGAGGCGAGCAGGACGGCGCGCCGTTCGCGGCCGAGTCGGGCTCGGCGTGGCGCCTCGGTGTCGCGCCCGCGCTCGAATACAACTTCACGAGCCGTGTAGGTGTGATCTTCGGCGCGCGCTGGTTCGCGGCGGGGAAAAACACGGGCGCGAGCGTCACGCCGGTGGCCGCCATCAACATGGTGTACTAAGTGCTGTAGGTCGGGCGCTCGCCCGACAAACGCGGCACAATGAGTGCGTGACGAACGCGCGCGGCTTCATTTTGCAGGCGAGTTACCGGGTCTCGACCCGGCGTGACGGCGCGCGCGTTCCCGTCGTCCATTTGTACGGCCGCCTCGACGACGGCGGCACATTCCTCGTCCGCGACGATCGCCAGCACGCGCACTTCTACATCCACGCCGCTGATGCGCAACGCGCCCGCGCGCTGCGCGTGCCGCCGGCGCAGCCCATCGACAGCCGCACGTTCACCGGCGAACAGGTCGCGCGGGTCGAAGTCGAAGTGCCCTCGGACGTGCCGGCGCTGCGCGATCGTCTGCACGCCGCAGGCATCGACACATTCGAAGCGGACGTGCGCTTCGCGGTGCGTTACCTGATCGAGCGCGGTATCAAGGGCGGCTGCGAAATCGAAGGCGCGGCGACGGCGGGCAAAGGCGTCACGTGGATCTTCGACAATCCGCTGCTGCGCTCCGCCGATGTGACCGTCGAGCCGCGCGTCCTGTCGTTCGACATCGAGACGGATTCCAAAGGCGAGCGCCTGCTCGCGATCTCGCTGTACGCGCCGGGACTGGACGAAGTGCTGATCGTCGACAGCGGCTCGCGGCCGATGCCGGAGAAAGCGACGCGCTGCGTGAACGAGTACGCAGCGCTCGATGCCTTCTGCGCCCGCGTCCGCGAGTTCGACTGCGACGTTTTAACGGGCTGGAACACGATCGACTTCGACCTCACGGTGTTGCAGAAGATCGCGTTGCGCCTGCGCCATCCGCTGGAGCTGGGCCGCGACTCGACGCCGCTGCGGCTGCGCAAGCCGGAAGGCTATTTCGGCAGCGGCCAGGCTTCGATCCCGGGCCGGCTCGCGCTCGATGGCATCGATCTGCTGCGCGGCGCATTCATCCGCATGGACGACTACTCGCTCGACGCCGTGGCGCGTGAGGTCCTGGGCGAAGGCAAGGCCGTCGCCGGCGACGTGCGCGACCGCATCGGCGAGATCGTGCACAACTACCGCCACGACCTGCCCGCGTTCGCGCTGTATGCGCGCACCGATGCGCGGCTCGCGTACCAGATCGTCGAGAAGCTCAACGTCGTGCAGCTGGCGTTCGCGCGCAGCAAGCTCACCGGCATGACGCCGGATCGCGTCGCCGCGAGCATCGCATCCTTCGACTTCCTGTATCTGAGCGAGCTGGAGAAGCTGCAGATCGTCGCGCCGAGCGTGCGCTCCAGCGACTCGCGCGTGCATGCGGCTCAGCAAGGCGGGCACGTGCTCGAGCCGCTGACCGGCATGCATCGCAACGTCTGGGTGTTCGACTTCAAGAGCCTGTATCCGAGCCTCATCCGCACGTTCAACATCGATCCGCTGTCGTACGTCGCGGAGCCGCAAGGCCGCGAAGCGTTGATCGAGACGCCGGGCGGCGGCGCATTCCGCCGCTCGCCTGCGATCCTGCCGCGCATGCTCGACGAGCTGTTTCCGCGTCGCGAGGCCGCGAAGCGCGCGGGCGACGGCGTGGCGAGTCACGCGATCAAGATCCTCATGAACTCTTTCTACGGCGTGCTCGGGACGCCTGCGTGCCGCTTCTACAATCCGGCGCTGGCGAATGCGATCACGGGCATGGGCAAGGAGATGCTGCTGTGGTCGAAGAGCTGGTTCGAAGCAGCCGGCTTCGTGGTCCTCTACGGCGATACCGACAGTCTGTTCGTGCACTCCGGCTCCGACGACCCGGAAAGTGGCGCAGCGCGCGGGCCCGAGCTGGCGGCGTCGCTCACGAAGCAGCTTGCGGCGTACATCGAGGAGCGCTGGCGCGTGCCCAGCAAGCTCGAGCTGAAGTTCGAAAAGCTGTATCTGAAGTTGTTCCTGCCGCGCGCACGGCACAGCACTCGCGGCGCAAGCAAGCGCTATGCGGGCATGCGACACGGCTCGACTGCGGACGCGGTCGAGTTCGTCGGCATGGAAGTCGTGCGTCGCGACTGGACGGCGCTCGCGAAACAAGTGCAGCGCGAGCTGTATCAGCGCCTGTTCACGGATCAGGCGGTCGATGTGTATCTCGCCGACATCGTGCGACGCGTGCGCGGCGGCGAGCTGGATGACGAGCTCGTCTACCGCAAGAACCTGCGCAAGGATGCGGAGGAATACACGGCCACGACACCGCCGCACGTCGCGGCGGCCCGCAAGTCAACTCAACCCTCGGGACGGCTCGTCAGCTACGTGATCACTACGGCAGGTCCGGAGCCCGTCGACAACGTCGAGCATCCGCTCGATCGCGAGCACTACGTCGAGAAGCAGGTGCGGCCGGTCGCAGAGCCGGTGCTGGAAACGCTCGGACTGGAGTTCGAACAGGTGATCGGCGACAGCCGCCAGTTCGACATGTACTCGCTGTTCGGCGAGCCTTAGCTCTTTCGCCAGACCACGCGGCTGATTCCCGCGGGTCCGCTCTCCATCTGCAGCTCGATATTCGCGCTCAGCCGCTGACCCAGCGCGGTCAACGCCTGGCTCATCCCGTTGGCGTTGGCGGGCGATTGCAGCCACGCATCCTCGCCCTCGATGTCGAACGCGAGCAGCCAGCGCACGTCGCCGGACTCCGCGACGAACTCGCGGATGGCACGCAGGCGATCCACGGGAACGCTCCACGTCGCGCCTTCCGCTCCGAACCAGGAGACCGCGCGGCCGTCGAAGACGATGGATGAGGCATGGCACACCGACATGCACACGAATCTAGCACGAAGGAGAGCCGCTTGAGTGTTGACACAGAGTCGCAGCTTTCGACCCGAGGCGGACGAAGGCTTGCTTCCAGGTACAATTGCCGGAGAATGGCGGCACCGCGTGGTTCAGCACCGGCCTGGATCGAGTGATCACCTTGGTTGCGCAAGCGAAAACGTCAAGGCGAGCGCTAGTAGTGAATGGAGCGCTGCTCGCGGCATGGCTACTCATCGACTCTCGAAATCGCTCAGCCGCGCAGCAACTCGCCGAGCCTGCCAGATTTCCCGACGCGCCGCTGCTCGAAGACCTGGTCGCGGCGAACCGCATTCTCGTGAACCATGGCGTACTCAATACGCTGGGTCACGTGAGCGCTCGGAATAACCGCAACTCGAATCGGTATCTCCTTTCGCGGTCTCGCGCGCCCAAGCTCGTCGAGTCTGGAGACATCGAGGAGTACGAACTCGACAGCCGCCCGGTGCGCGCCAATGAACATCAGGTGTACCTCGAGCGCTTCATACACGGGGCAATCTACGAGGCGCGTCCGGATGTACATGCAGTCGTTCACAGCCACGCTGAGTCGCTCATTCCGTTTGGGGTCACGCAGGTGCCGCTTCGGCCGGTGTTCCAATCCGCCGCCTTCATTTCCGCCGGAGTTCCGGTCTTCGAGATTCGGGAAGCCGCCGGCACGAGCGACCTTTTGATTCGCAATGAGTCGCTTGGACGCGCCCTCGCTACGAAGTTGGCCGACAAGAACGCAGTACTGATGCGCGGGCATGGCGCGGTCGTTGTCGGCCCGTCGCTGCCGATGGTCGTCCGTCGCAGCATCAATCTGGCGTTGAATGCCCGGCTTCAGCTCGAGGCGATTGCGCTCGGTGGAGACATCAACTACCTGGATTCCGGGGAAGCGAAAGAAATAATGAAACGCGAGGACGCTGGGCTCGACCGTTCCTGGGAATTGTGGAAACGGGAAGCAATGAGCCCAATCAGGTAGTGTCTGCTTCTGGCCCCGAAAGCAGACGTCTCCTGGTCAACGCACGCGCACCCGCACGGGTACTGCAGGGACAGCGCATAGCCCCTCAGCCCGACTTCTTCTTCGATTCAGACACGACGCCCTGCGTCACTTCGGCCATCGTCTTCACGGGCGCATTGAAGAACGTCGCGCGCATCCGGCCCTTGGCGTCGACCAGAAAGACCTGCGAGTTGTGCTCGACGGAGTAGTCGCCGGGTTTCTGCCCCGGCGTCTTGTAGAACGCAGCGCTGAATCCGGCGGCGATGTTGTGGACCTGCGCCGGCGCGCCCGTCAGTCCGGTGAAGCTCGCCGACAGCGGCTTGAGCCACGCCTTCATCGCGTCCGGGGTGTCGCGCTCGCCGTCCACGCTGATGATCACGATGCGCGTCTTGCCGAGCTCCGCGCGATGCTCTCGATCGAGCTGACGCAGCTGTGTCAGCGCAGTCGGACACGCTGTCGTGCAATGGGAAAAGCCGAAGAAGATCAGGACCGGCGCGCCGTGAAAGTCAGCGAGCTTCACGGTCTTGCCGTCTTGGTCGGTGAGCTGGAAGTCGGCTATCGCGCGCGGCGGCTCTGCGAGCAAGGTTCGTTCCGGGACTGGCGCCGCCGCCGTAGCGGCGGCGCCAATCAACAGAGCAATCAAAGCAGAGGCCGTCTTGATCACGGAGTCGAGCCGGTCAGCACCACATTGTCGAGCGAGGCGCTGCCGATCGTACCATCGACGTGGCTGGTGTACGCCACGCCGATCAGCACGGACGACGGCAGGCCGGTCAAGGTCCTTACGCCACGCTGCGTCCAGGTCACACCGTCGCTCGAGAAGTAGCCGATGATGGTGTTGCCCTGACGCTGGATCCTGATCCAGCGCGGGATCGTCAGGATGCTGTCACCGTTGTCGCCCGCGCTCGTACCGCCGTTGTTCACGCGGTATTGGAACGACGCGCCCTTGCCCGCGCCGATGTACATCGTCCCGTGGCGCGAGTTGGCGGCGGTCGTCTCCCGGACCATCAGACCGACCTTGCTCCACATGTTGCCGTTCGTGATGTTCGTCACCCGCGCGGTGAGCGTGCCATCGCCAGTGAGCTGCTTGTAGGCGAAGTGGAACTCGTCGGCCGTGCTCCAGATGTCGGCGCCCGAACCGGTGATCGTCAGCGCGGTGCCGTTGTCCGTGAACGACCCGGCCGCAGCAACCGCGCCGATGTCGGCATCGGCCCAGCTCGGCACCGCACCCGTCGTAGCGGATGCACTCGTCGACAGCCCCGATTCGTTACCGTTGTTGTCGTACGCGCGAACCTGATAGCTGTAACTGGTGTTCGCTGTCAGATTCGTGTTGCTGTAGCTCGTCGTCGCGACCGTCGCGATCGGGGTCGCATTGCCATCGCGATAGATGCGATAGCCCGCGAGACCCGAGCCGCCCGTGTCGGTCGACGCGCTCCACGTCAGGTCGATGCGCGTCGAGCCCACGGCCGTCGCCTGCACGCCCTGCGGCACGCTCGGCGGCGTCGTATCGGGCGCCGGCGGCGCCTGCGTCGTGGCGGATGCGGAGTTCGAATTCGCGGAAGCGTTGCCCGCGCCGTCCACCGCACGCACCGTGTAGCTGTACTGCGTGCTGGACGCCAGACCCGTGTCGGAGAAGGTCGTCGTCGTCACGGTCGCGATCGGCGTCGCACCGCCATTGCGGTAGATGCGATAGCCGGCGAGACCCGAGCCGCCCGTGTCGGTCGACGTGCCCCAGCTCAGATCGATGCGGCTGCTGCTGAACGCCGTGGCCTGCAGATTCGCCGGCACCGTCGGCGCCGTCGTGTCGGGCGTCGGGTTGTTGTCCGTCAGCGTGACGTTGTCGAGCGTCGCGCTGCCGATCGTGCCGTCGACGTGGCTCGTGTACGCCACACCGATCAGCACCGACGTCGGCAGACCGGTCAGCGTCACAGTGCCACGCTGCGTCCAGGTCACGCCGTCGGCCGAGAAGAAGCCGCGCACCACGTTGCCCTGGCGCTGCACACGGATCCACCGCGGAATCGTGAGCACGCTGTCGCCGTTGTCGCCGGCGCTCGTGCCGCCGTTGTTCACGCGGTACTGGAACGAAGCGCCCTTGCCGGCGCCGAGGAACATGGTGCCGTGGCGCGAATTCGCCGCCGCCGACTCGCGCACCATCAGACCGACCTTGCTCCACATGTTGCCGTTCGTGATGTTCGTGACGCGCGCGGTCATGGTGCCGTCGCCGTTCAGCGTGCGATAGGCGAACTGGAACTCGTCGGCCGTGCTCCAGATGTCGGCGCCCGAGCCGGTGATCGTCATCGACGTGCCGTTGTCCACGAACGAGCCGCTCGCAGCGACCGCGCCGATGTCGCCCGTGCTCCAGACCGGAGCCGGTGCGGTCGTCGCCGACGCGCTGCTGGACGCGGCCGATGCGTTACCGGCGTTGTCGTATGCGCGAACCTGATAGCTGTAGTTCGTGCCTGCGGTGAGGCCCGTGTTGCTGTAGCTGTTCGTCGTGACCGTGGCGATCGGCGTCGCGCCGCCATCGCGATAGACGCGATAGCCCGCGAGACCGGAGCCGCCAGCGTTGTCGGTCGACGCGTTCCACGTCAGATCGATGCGCGTGGAATTCACCGCGGAGGCCTGCAGGTTGCCCGGCACGCTCGGCGCCGTCGTGTCGGTCGGCGGCGGCGGATTCGGAGCAGACGTTTCTTCGCTGCCGATCTGCTGCAGGTACGCGACTACCGAGTTCACGTCCGCAGCGCTCAGCGTGATGTTGGTGTGCGCGCGGACCGCGTCGGCCAGCGTCGCCGCCGAGCCGTCGTGCAGATACGGCGCGGTCGCCCACACGTCACGCAGCGTCGGCGGGTCGATACCCGTCAACGGCCCGTTGAGGCGCTGGCCGCTGCCCGGCTGCTTGATCGTACCGACGTCGTTCAACGTCGCGGCGCCACTCGCAGTGAAGCTCGTGCCGGCGTGGCACGTGCCGCAACCGGCGTTCTGGAACACCGTGCGACCCTGCACCGCAGCCGCGGTGAGCGAGCCGTCGGAAGCGCGATACGGGCTCGAGTTGAAGGTCGAGAGCGATGCGAGATACGTGGCGAGCGCATCGAGATCGGTGCTGACGCCAGCCTTCGGCGTGCCGAGTGGCGACGTGCGCGTTGCGAACGCGGCGTCGCTCATCAGGCCGGTGCCGCCGGCGAGCGCGCGGATCTGGCCTTCGAAGTCCTGCACCTCGTCGAAGTTCGCACTCCAGTGCAGGAAGCCCTGCCCCATGCCGGCGCGGCCATTCAGCGTGATCGTGTTGCGCAGGCCTTCGCCCATGCCCGTGAGATCCCACACGCGGCCGTCGCTGCCGCCGTCGTTATGGCAGCTCGCGCAGCTCATGTAGCGATCGCGAGCCAGGCGCGTGTCGCGGGCGTCATAGAAGAACTGCTTGCCCTTCAGCACGGTCGCCGTGAGTTTCTCGGTGCCGACTGCGTTCACCGTCGCGAGCACCGGCACGTTGGTCGCGCCCGTATTGAGCAACGGCTGCAAGTCGAAGATCTCGACCGTGCGATCCATGAAGTTGTTGACGAACAGCTTCGAGCCATCCGGCGCCACCACGAGGCCCTGCGGCGCGCGGCCGGCGTCGAAGCGGAAGACTTCCCAGTGGCCGTGTGCGTCGACGACGGCCACTTCGCGGCTCGTCTCCAGCGCAACGAACATGTAGACGCCGCGCGGATCGTACGCGACTGCGCTGGCCAGGCCAGCGTTGTCGAGGTCGATGCGCGAGTTCAGCGTCTCAGTCCCGGCGGACAGATCGATGCGCGAGCTGATCGCACGCACCGTGTTCTGGAAGTCGATGTTGCGACCGTCGCGCAGCGTGCCGCGCGCGATGTTGTCCTGCTTCGACGGCACCCACGCCTGCGTGCCGTCCGGCGAGATCACAGCCGCGCCGAGGTAGTTCGGAATGCCGCGGCCCTGCGTCTCGAAGTCCGGCAGGTCGCTGTGCGCGAGCGTGATCGTGCGCACGACCGCCAACGGACTGCTCGTCAGCTGCACGATCTCCGCAGCGCCAAGGCCGGTCTGCACCGACGGGGTGCTCTCGCCCGGAACCGGCGGCGTGATGAAGCGCGAGACGTAGATCGACTGTCCGTTCTGGTTCACCGACAGGTGACGGGGATTCGCGCCGATGTTCACGGTGCCGAGCACCGCGCCCGTCGACGGATTCAGCTTCAACACTGCGCCCGTTGCCTCGCACGTGACGAATGCCGCCGTGCCGGCAGGATCGAACACGATGCCGTACGGCTGCGACGCACGCGGCATCGCGACCGTCTGCACGACGCTCAGCGACGCCGGATCGATGATGCTGATCGAGGCGCTCTGCTTGTTCGTCACCCAGATCCGGCCGTCCGGCGCGACCGCGACTGTGCGCGGCGCAGTGCCGACGTTCACTTCGCCGACCTTCGCGTTGCTGACAGCGTTGAACACGCTGGCGGTGTCATTGTCCGCGTTGACGACCCACACGCGATTGCCGGCGGCGCGCGTTTCCCACGCGATGCTCGACGACGCGTTCGGACGATTCGCCGTGAGCGGCAGGTGCACGACCTGCACGAACGTCTGCGATACGGGCAGATTGCGATCGTCGATTGCAGTCACCGTCACGTAGTAGACGCCCGGCTGCGTGAAGACGTGGGTGATGGAAGTGCTGGTCGAGTATGGCGTGACCGGCGTGCCGTCATCGAAGTCCCAGCGCACGCGCGCATTCAGGCCGTTCGAGACATTCGCCGTATAGGTTGCCGAGCCGCCGCTCAATATCGGCGACGGCGGCGGCGGCGGCTGCACCTGCAGCGGCGCCGGATCGGTGACCGTCCACACGAACGACTGGGTGGCCGAGTTCACGCCGTCACTCGCCGCGACGACCACGTTGAAGTTGCCGCTCGCGGTCGGCGTGCCGCTGATCGCGCCCGTCGTCGTGTTGATGCTCAGACCCGGCGGCAATCCGCTGGCGCCGTAGCCGAGCTCGTCGTTGTTCGGATCGGTGGCAGACAGCTGCAGGCTGGTCGGCACGCCGACCTGGCCCGAGCGGTTGCCGGGGTTCGTGAGCACCGGCGTGATCGCCGGATTCCAGTTGGCAGCGATGTTGACCTTGACGATGCGCGCCGTCGAGGGCACGCCGTTCTCGTTCAACGCGAAGATCATCCAGAAGCCCGGAGGCGCATCGGCGGCCTTGGTCGGCGCCTGGATGCGCAGGCGCGAGCCGTCGCGCACGAACGTCAATTCGACGAAGCGCTGTTCCATGTTCCAGCTATGCGTGACCGACGCGGTCTTGACCATCGTCACGCGGCTGATGCTGGCGGCGTCGGTGAAGTCGACGAAGAACGTTTCGCCGATGTCGATCGCAGCGGGCGCGGACGTGAGGCGCGGCTGCATCGCGCGCGCACCGGTGGAGTCGTACAGGTACGGTGGCAGGTACACCTCCATGTTCATGTTCTGTTGCGGACCCGGGGCACCGCCGCCGCCGACCAGTACACGGGCATCCGGCAGCAGCAGCGACATGGAGTGGTACAAGCGGGCACGCTGCTCGTCCGGACCGCGCCGCCAGATGCCGGTCGTCGGATCCCAGATCTCGGCCGAGTAGTTGACGCCGGTCATCTGGTTGTTGACCTCGCTGCCGCCGGTTGCCAACACCCTGCCGTCCGGCAGAACTGCGGCGTTGACCAGCCGGCGTTGCGTCGACATCGCTCCCGACGGCGTGACGGTCGGCGTACCCGAGGTGATGTCGATGACGATCGACTGGTTGCCGCTGCCGCCGAACTGCAGGATGCGGCCCGGGCGGAACATCACCGCGCTCGCGTCGCTGCCGCGATACTGGCTGGCGAACTGGGCGCCGAGGGCGATCGTGCCCGTGCCGCTCGGGTTCACGTAGTACATGCGGCCGTTGCTGTCGTAACCGAACACGCGGCCGTCCGGCGCAATGAAGTTGCGCGGATACATGAAGTCGAGCGTGCTGGTGTCGGTGGCGCTTAGCAGGCGGAACGTGCCGTTCGACTGGCGCACTTCCGGACGATCGGTGCCGCTCGAGCCGCCCTGGATGTAGACCTCGCCGTTCAGCAGCACCGTCGAGCCCGAGTACCAGCGCGCGCGGTTCATGTTGTTGCCGCGGGCGAGCACGTTGCTCGACAGGGTCAGCAGGTTGCTGTTGTTGTTGCCGGTGTTCGTCGTGCCCGTGCCGGTCCAGTTGTCGCCGCCGGCGAGGAAGACCTGCCCGCCGCCGGGCAACACGACCTGCGAGCCGCAGAAGATGTCGGTGTTGGTGACGTTGTCGAGCGTGAGGTGCCCGCCGGTCAGCCCCGAGTTGATGTCCCAGATGTCGTAGATGAAGTAGCCGGTCTGGCGCGCGATGCCGTCGGTGCCATAGGTCACGATGCGCATGTCCGGCGTCAGCACCGAGTGCACCGGGATCAGTGGCCAGGTGTAGAGCGTGGGATCCCAGGCTCCGACCACGTTGTTCGCACGGACGAGGGGGCTGACGAGCAATGCGAGCGCGGCGCAGAGAACTGCACCCGTCGCGCGGCTGGAACGAGCTGGCACTTGGACCCCGACCCTTGTTATGTCCGGGCCCCGGTGCCCGGGAGCTGCGGTGCAGCCCACCCCCGGAAAGGCAGCAACGCATGTGCCAGCCGGGCAAATAGGTCAGGCGTTCAGCGACTTCGGTGTGCCCGGCGGCGGGTCCGAAATCGAAGTGGAAAGGTTTGCGACACCTCCCACGGGGGTACGACTTATGTCACGCGGTCTGGAACGCCGAGCCCTTGCCCGCGCCGAGGCAGATTACAGCTTCGCAACCGGCTTCAGCCGCGCGAGCGCCAGCAGCAACAACAGCGCCCCGAGGAACCAGCCGCCGAGCGCGCCGCCGCCGTGCTCATGTGAGTGCGAGTCTCCGCCGCCGCCGTTGGTGGGCGGGCTGACGCGCGTGTCGCGTGTCTGGTCTTCGAGCGGGATGCGCGATAGCTCCAGCCGCTCGCTGCCAGCGGAGGCAACCAGCGCACCGGTGTCGGCGTCGCGCAGATCGATCTGCACGTCATAGAAGGCAGTCGGGTAGCCGCTGATCCAGTCGGCCGTGAGGCTGTAGGTGTCGGCGTCGCCGCTCGCGTCGACCAGGAAATCGTCGGAGACGTGCTCCTTGATCCACTCGCCGCCCTGCGCACGCACCCACACTTCCGCGTACACGAACGTGCCGTCGAAGTCCGCGTCCGGATCGAAGTCGATGCGGAACTTCGAGTAGTGGCCATCGCCGTCGTCGTCGATGAGCAGCGTCGTCGTCACGTCGCCGATGTCATAGCCGGGGAGCTCGATCGGCAGATCGAGACCGGTCTCTTCCAGCGGCAGCAGTGCTAGCGCGTCGCTATCGACCGGACCGATGGTGGCGACGATGCCGCTGAAGCCCGACTCGTACAGGTCGATCAGCACGTCGTAGTCGCCGGTCGGCCAGCCGTCGTCGAGCGTCGTGATCACGAAGTAGTCGTCGTCGCCGTTCTGGCCGGAAATCCAGAAGTCGTCGGTCTCCGCATACAGCAGCCAGTCGCTGTCGCCGGCGCGGCGCAGGTACAGCCTTGCGTACACGAGCGCGTCGCCGGTGACCACGTCGGCGTCGAACCGAATCCGGAACTCGTGATGGAAACCGTCGGTGTCGCGATCGCCGAGCAACGTGCTGCCGGCGTCGAAGAACCAGAAGTCCGACGAGCGCGCCGACAACGTCGCGGACGGGCGCACGGACTTTGCCGGCGCGGTTTTGGTCGAAGCGCGCAGGCTGTGCGCCTTCGCGCTCTTCGCGACCGCCGACGACTTGGTCGCGCCGCGCGCCTCCGCATACTTCGAGACGCGCGCTGCGTCGAGCGGCGGCGCCTGCAGCTCGGAGACGCGCCCTTCGGCAGCCTCGACTGCGGGCTGCGCCAGGAGTGATGACAGTACAACGATGCCGGACGCCAGGACGTGTTTCATGGGACGCATGACAACGCAGCGGCCCTTAACGACTTCTGAATGCCGGCGTTCAGCAGGGAGTCAGCTTTCTCTTTGAGCAGAAGAAGAATGCTCTCGCCAGGATCGCCAAGATTGCCAAGGAAGAGCAGAGAAGACGATCACAATTGGATTTGGCGATCTCTAGTCGTCGAGGCGATAGCCGATGCCGCGCACGGTCATGATGTGACGCGGGCGCGCGGCATCCGCTTCGAGCTTGCGGCGCAGCTCGAACATGTGCGTGTCGACTGTGCGCGTGATCACAGCGGACGAGTATCCCCACACCACCTGCATCAGGTCGAGACGCGAGCGCACTTCGCCGCGATGACGCAGCAGC
>DASYRK010000012.1:0-39063 GCA_036004505.1 Steroidobacteraceae bacterium | reverse complement strand
TGCTCGATGGACGTCCCATACGGCATCTGCACTTCGACCAGCACCTCCGGGCGATCGGACGTCGGGAAGAACTGCTTCTTCACCACGCCCATGCCCAGCACCGCGACCAAGAACGCACCGACCACGCTCCCCGCGACCAGCCATCTGCGACGAATCACAAGGCCTAAAAGCTGACGGAAGCGCTTGTAGCTTGGCGTGTTGTAGATCGCCTCGTGCCCACCCTCGCGCTTCTCGATGTTCGGGAGCAGCTTCACCCCGAGATAAGGCGTGAACACGACGGCGACGATCCAGGATGCGATCAGCGCGAGGCCGACGATCCAGAACATGTTGCTGGTGTACTCGCCGGCGGTCGACTTGGCGAAGCCGTTCGGCATGAAGCCGATCGCGGTCACCAGCGTCCCGGCGAGCATGGGCGCGGCGGTATGACTCCACGCATAGGCTGCTGCACCAATGCGGTCGTAGCCTTCCTCCATCTTCACGACCATCATCTCGATGGCGATGATCGCATCGTCGACCAGGAGTCCGAGGGCCAGTATCAACGAGCCGAGCGTGATGCGGTCGAAGTCCTTGCCGGTGGCCGCCATGACGATGAATACCGCGGCCAAGGTCAGAGGGACCGCTGCCGCGACGACGATGCCGACGCGCCATCCCATGCTGAGAAAGCTCACCAGCATCACCACGCCGAGGGCGACGAAGAACTTGACCATGAACTCATCAACGGCCGACCGGATGTTGACGGACTGATCCGTGACCTTGGACAAGCTCATGCCCAGCGGCATTTCCGCGTTGATGGCCGCCGCTTCCGCTTCGAGCGCCTTGCCGAGATCGAGCCCGTTCCACGCTTCGCGCATGATCACGCCGAGCAGCAAGGTGGGCTCCCCGTTGTTGCGGATCAGGAACGTGGCCGGGTCTTCATAGCCGCGCTTCACTTCGGCGATGTCGGCGAGCTTCAGGGTGCGGCCCTGCGCGGCGACGGGGGTATTGCGGATCTCCTGCAGATCGTTGATAGCGCCGTCCAGACGGATGAAAACTTGCGGGCCCTTGGCGTCGATCGAGCCCGCGGGCGTCACGACGTTGCGGCTGTTGAGCGCGTCGAAAATTTCTTGAGGGGACACGCCCAGCGTGGCGAGGCGGTCGTAGGAGAACTCGACGAAGATCCGTTCCGCCTGCTCGCCGATGATGTTCACCTTCTTGACGCCGGGCACGTGAAGCAGTCGTTGCCGCAGCGCTTCCGCGTCGCGGACGAGATGCCGATGCGGCTCGCCCTTCGCCTTCAGCGCGTACAGCGCAAAGGTCACGTCGGCGTATTCGTCGTTCACCATCGGACCGATGACGCCACGCGGCAGCTGATGCGCCTCATCGCCGAGTTTCTTCCGCGCCTGATAGAACTGCTCGGGCACATCGGCCGGCGGCGTGCTGTCGCGCAGGACTACCGTGGTGAACGCCAGTCCCGGTCGCGTAAAGGTCTCGGTCCGGTCATACCAGCGGAGCTCTTGCATCCGCTTCTCCAACCTTTCGGCGACCAGCTCTTCCATCTCCTTGGCGGTTGCTCCCGGCCAAGCCGTGATGACGGTCATTTGTTTGATCGTGAAAGAGGGGTCTTCCGCGCGGCCCAGCTTGAGGAAGGCGATGACGCCACCGACGGAAATGGCCAGAAGCAGAAACAGAGTGACGGCGCGCTCGCGTACGGCGAGGGCGGAGAGATTGAAGCCACTCATCACTCGGTCCCTCCCTTGACCGCCGCATCTGGCGCGGCCTCGCCGGCGAGTCGCACGGGATCACCTTCGTGCAGCAGATGCGCCCCGAGCGCGACGACGCGATCGCCCGCTTTGAGGTTGCCAACGATCGAAGCCGCTTCGTCGCTGAGGCGGGCGATTTGGACGGCGCGCCACGTGACCCGAGGCGTTTCGCCTTCAACCAGCCATACACCGGGACCCTTGCCCGCATCGAAGATCGCGCCTATGGGTACCTGCGGAGCGGGTGCGGACCGGCCGTCGGAGATTTGGATCGCCGGGATCTGGATAACAATCGTCGAGCCGAGCGGCGCATCGATCAGAGCGCCCTCCAGCACGTACCGAGCCTCGAATGTTCGAGTCTGACGGTTTGCCGCGTCCGACAACTGCCGAAGTTTCGCGGAACCCGTTACCCCGCTGCCGTACAAAGTGGCGCGGCCAGCGGATCCAATCGCCGGACGCAAGGTTTCGGGAAGCTCGATGATTGCCTCGCGCCTTCCGGCACGCGCCACACGCACGACGACTTGGCCGGCATTGACGACCTGCCCCGGCTCCGCCAGCGTCTCGACGACAACGCCGTCCGCATCAGCAAACAGAACTGCATAGCTCGTCTCGTTGCGGGCAACGTCGGCCTGGGCTGCGGCCGCATTGAGCTGCGCTCTCGCAGACTCAGCAGCAGCTCTCACCTTGTCATAGGCCGATGCGGAAACCGCACCCGCGGCTACGAGGTCGCGGTACCGCACTTCGTCTTCCGCGGTCTGGCGCGCGAGCGCCTTGGCGGCAACAACGGCTTCCTCGTGCGCGCGCATTGCGAGCGTCAGATCCGCGGGATCGATCCGCATGAGCGCTTGGCCGTGCTTCACCGTGTGCCCGGCATCAACCATGCGTTCCAGAACCTTTCCAGGGACTCGGAACCCCAGGTCGCTCTGCACGCGGGCCGCGACGATGCCGGTGAATGAACGCTCTGAGGGGACGGAGGTCTCGACAGTCTCTATCCGCACCAGCGGAGACTGCGTTCGGGGATCCGCTGAAGAAGTGGCGTCATTGCATGCCGCCAAGACGAAGGGCAGCAAACCGATGACGGTAAGGAAGGGAATATCACGGCGCCGCAGCATGGAAACCTCCGGGAGAGCGAAGGCTTCACTCTAGTGCGAGTGACCAATTTCGTCAATAGTCACACTCAAATCTGTTAGGGGGCCAGACTGCGCAGCACCAGGTTCGACAGCTGCACCGGCGCATCCTCGACGAGATCGAGGTTGTGCTGGAGCAGCAGCGGATTCACAAAGGGCAGCATGACGAGATAGATCGCATGCACCGTCTCGTCCAACGGCGTTTTGCGTTCGAACTCGCCGCTCTCGCGACCTTCGCGGACGACGTCCATGAGGATCTGCTTGATGCGTTGCGCGTAGGCGCGGGCGGACGGCCACCCCTCGGCGGCGGAGGACGCAGCGATGTCGTACAGCTTGCGATCGTTGAAGAACAGGCTCACGGCCGTCGCCGTTAAGCTTTTGAACATGCGGCGAAATTTTTCGGTTGGCGTGGGCGCGCCAGCCACCGCCTCCTCGACGGCCGCGACGATCGCACTCAAGGTCTTGGAGCAGATGGCCTCGCCGATGGCCTGCTTGGAATCGAAGAACTTGTAGATGTAAGCCTTCGAGAAGCCGATCGCCTTGGCCAGGTCGGAGACCGCGGTCTTCTCGTAGCCGTAGCGGCTGAAGTGCTGTTCGGCCGCCGCCACGATCTGCTCGCGAACGTCGTGTTCGGCGGGGCCGCGCAGCGGCGGGGTCGAAGTCGCGATTTCATTCATGGCGGAAACGATACCCGGCATTGATCCACTTGACAACTAGTGACCAACTTGGATTATAGTCACTCCACCGCACTGGTCACCGGACTTTCCAATGCTCGCCCACACCCGCCCTACTGCCCTCCTGCTGAGTGTCAGCCTGTTGGCGGGCTGCGCGGTCGGCCCGGACTACCGGTCACCCGACATTACCGTGTCGTCCCGCTTTCTCGGTCAGGACGGCATCGCGCAGCGGGAGATTCGGAGCAAGGCGGATCTCCAAGCGTGGTGGTCCGGCTTCGATGATCCACTGCTCACGCGCTTCATCACCCTGGCCCTCGAACAGAATCTGGACATCGCGCAGGCGGCGGCACGTGTCGCCCAAGCGCGCGCGTCGTTGCGCTTGGCGGATGCAGCGCTGCTCCCATCGGCCACTGTGAGCGCGCAAGGTGCGAGAGCCTATCAGTCTGTTGAAACGCCGCTCGGACAAGTGCTCGACGCGACGCCTGACTTCGACCGCAGTGGCAGTTATTACGAAACCAACCTCGGTGCGAGTTGGGAAGTCGACGTGTTCGGCGGGCTGCGGCGAGGGAGAGAAGCCGCACGCGCGGAGTATCAGGCATCCGAAGCCGGGGCCGTGGCAACACAGCTGGCTGTAGCCGCGCAAACGGCGGATGTGTACGTCACAATGCGAGGGCTGCAGGCGCGCATCGCGATCGCTCAACAACAAGCAGAGACGCGCCGGCAACTTCTCTCGATGGTCAAGCTCCAGTACGACAAGGAGATCGCCGCCGAGCTTCAGGTGCGCCAAGCCGAGGGTTCGCTCGCTCAGGTCGAGGCGCAAATCCCGGTCCTGGAAGCCGGGCTCGATGCGGCGATGAACGCGCTGGATGTGCTTCTCGGGGCACAGCCAGGAACCTATCGCGCCGAGCTGAGCACGGCGGGCTCCATCCCGATCGCGCCAGGTCTGGCCGAAACCGGCACGCCCGCCGAGATGATCCGGCGCAGACCGGATCTCATCGTGGCCGAGCGGCGCCTTGCAGCAGCGAACGCGCGCATCGGCGTGGCGATCTCGGAGTACTTCCCCAAGTTCTCGCTCGGTGCGCTGCTGGGCAGTGCCACCGCAATATCGAGCGGCAATCTCTTCAGTAGCAATGCGAACCAAGCCCAGGGCGTCCTCGGACTTCGCTGGCGTTTGTTTGACTTCGGCCGCGTCGATGCGCAGATCGCCGCGGCGCGCGGCCAAGAGGCCGAAGCGCTCGCTGCCTACCGGCTCGCCGTGCTGCGGGCGACGGAAGAAGTGGAGAACTCCTTCTCAGGCCTCGTCAAACGCGAGGCCCAAGCCCGCATCCTGACGCAGGGTGAGTTGTCGCTCGCGCGTGCGCGCGAGAACTCGCTGGCCGCCTACAAAGGTGGCGTCGTCAGCTTGATCGAGGTTCTAAATGCCGACGGCGACTTGCTGCAGATACGCGATGCGAAGGCGCAGGCGCAAACAGAAGCCGCACGCGCCGCCATCTCCTCCTTTCGGGCCTTGGGCGGCGGATGGGATGCGCGAAGCGCAGGCAGCAACCGCTACGGCGCCCCTTGAGTGAACAGCTACGGGTGAACGAAATGACGGCGACAGACAATTCGTGGGTTCTGGTCACGGGCGCATCGAGTGGCTTCGGCGAGGAGTTCGCTCGTCAATATGCCGAGCAAGGCCATCCTCTGGTCCTGGTAGCGCGCCGGCTGGACCGGCTTGAACCACTTGCCGAGTCACTGCGCCAGCAGTACCGCGTTGATGTCGTCGTGGAGCAGGTCGATCTTTCGGATATTGATGCGGTCATCCAACTGCACCAGCGGCTCCGCCAGCGCGGCATTGCGATCGACATCCTGATCAACAACGCCGGCCACGGACTGCAAGGCCTGTTCGTGGAGGGCAAGCTGGACGCGGCACTCGCGATGCTGCAGCTGGATGTCGTGAGCCTGACTGCGGTCACCCACGTCTTTGCGCAAGACATGCGGGCACTAAGACGCGGAAAGATTCTGCTGGTCGCCAGTCTCCTGGCCTACCAGGGCGTGGAGAACTTCGCCGTCTACGCAGCCGCCAAGGCCTACGTGTTGCGTCTCGGTGAAGCCCTTCATCGCGAGCTCAAACGCGATGGCATCACGGTGACGGCGCTTTGCCCGGGCATGTCGGACACCGGATTCGCGAAAGTGGCGCAACAGAAGCTCACGCCCGCGCTGAAGCTGTTGATGATGCAACCGGCACCCGTGGTGCGCGCCGGTATCCGCGCGTTGCAGCGTCGACGCATCAGCGTCGTGCCGGGCTGGCCGAACAAGGCTCTCGTGATCCTCACGTGGGCGACGCCGCGCTGGCTGCACCAGGCCTTTCTGGCGCGCGCCATGAACGGATGAGCCGGAGTCGCAATGCTCTGTTCCGTCCACGTGATGAGCCTGATGGGAACGCGCTGGCAGTGCCGCGCTCGGGCACCGGGTGTCGATTGCCAATTCGCGCGGTCCTGCTTCGCTAGTCGCACTGGCCGCCGACACCGGCGCGGCTAAATATTCCACAGCGTCCGTTTGCTCACAAACGACTAAGTTATTGATTGAATGGTGGCCAGGGTCGGAATCGAACCAACGACACGCGGATTTTCAGTCCGCTGCTCTACCAACTGAGCTACCTGGCCAGGCGGGTCGGACAACCCTGATCCGGGGTCTGTCCGCGAAGAGGACGCGTATTAAATCGGCGGGCCCCCGGCCCGTCAAGGCAAAGGCCTGAGCCCCTCCCCCGGCCATCCGGCTGGGACTAAAACCTGCCACGAGCCGTCACATATTGATGGTTCACTGCTTTCTCCTTTCGAGGCATCCACGGGACCGCTCAACCTCGTAGAGTTGACCACAGCCGGTCGGCCAGATCGGCGTCACAGCAGGGCCGCCGGCCGACACGTCTGCAACTTTTTCGAATTGCGGACGTTTGAGCAAAGGCGGTGCCTCTTCTCCGCACGAACGTAAGACGAAGGAGTCCCGATGGCGGCCCCGCAGCCCGTTCTAGTCCTCCCGGAATCCCGTCCCGCAGAAGCTCTCGCCGCCCGTTATTCGCACGTCCGCCGCGTCTCGCTCGAGATTTGCGAGCCGCTCGAGACCGAAGATTACGTGGTGCAGAGCATGCCGGACGCGAGCCCGGCGAAGTGGCACCTCGCGCACACCAGCTGGTTCTTCGAGCAGTTCCTGTTGAAGCCGCTGCTCACCGGCTATCACGCGTTCGATCCGGATTTCGAATATCTGTTCAACTCGTACTACCAGACCGTGGGCCGCATGCACGAGCGGCCGCAACGCGGCCTGCTGACGCGCCCAACGGTCAAGGAAGTGTTGAGTTATCGACAGCACGTCGACGAGCACATGCAGAAGCTGCTGCGTGCGCGGCCCGAAGACGAGAAATTGCTCTCGGTCGCGACGCTCGGTCTCAACCACGAGCAGCAGCACCAGGAGCTGATGTTCACGGACATCATGCATCTGTTCTCGCGCAACCCCCTGCTGCCCGCGTACAAGGTCGGTTCTGAGGAGCTGAGCGACACCGCGGCGCCGATGCACTTCATCGCGTTCGACGGCGGTATCCGCGAGATCGGCGCGAGCGGCAAGCATTTCTGTTTCGACAACGAGCTGCCGCGTCATCGCACGCTCGTCGAGCCGTACGCGCTCGCGGACCGGCTCGCCACGCATGGCGAGTATCTCGAATTCATCCGCGACGGCGGTTATCGCCGTCCGGAGTTCTGGCTCTCGGACGGCTGGAGCACGGTGCAGCGCGAAGGCTGGACGCGGCCGATCTACTGGACGGAGTCGCTCGATCGCGAGTTGACGTTGCATGGGCTGCAACCGCTGAACATCGGCGCACCCGTGAGTCACATCAGCTTTTACGAAGCCGACGCGTTCGCACGCTGGGCCGGCGCACGCCTGCCGAGCGAAGCCGAGTGGGAAATCGCCGCGGAATCGTTGCCCGTGATCGGCAACATGCTGAACAGCGGCGCGCTGCATCCGCAAGCCGCGGGCGTGCAGCCGGGACTGAAGCAGATGTTCGGCGACGTGTGGGAATGGACCTCGTCGCCGTACGTCGCCTATCCCGGCTACCAACCGCCGCCCGGCGCGCTCGGCGAGTACAACGGCAAGTTCATGTGCAACCAGCTGGTGCTGCGCGGCGGTTCGTGCGTCACGCCGGCCGATCACATCCGCGCCAGCTACCGCAATTTCTTCTACGCCGACGCCCGCTGGCAGTTCATGGGCGTGCGGCTCGCCCGCAATCTGTGAGTTCGAGGAAGGTACGATGGCAAAACATCCGAGCACGATTCCTGCACCGTCGCGAACGGACGCACTCACCAACGGAGTACTGGAAGGCATGCGCAAGCATCCGCGCCAGCTGTCGCCGGTGTGGTTCTACGACGAGCTCGGCTCGTTTCTGTTCGACAGTATCTGCGAGCTGCCGGAGTACTACCTCACGCGCACCGAGCTGCAGATCATGCACGCGCATGCGGCGGACATGGCGCATCACATCGGGCCGGACGCGGCGATCATCGAGTTCGGCAGCGGCACGAGCACGAAGACGCGCCTGCTCCTGAACCATCTGGAGAAGCCGGCGGCGTACGTGCCGGTCGACATCGCCCGCGATCATCTGCTCACGGCTGCGAGCGCGATTGCACGCGACTACACGACGCTGCGTGTGATTCCGATCTGCGCCGACTTCACGCAGCCGTTCGATCTGCCGGCGACCGCATACGCTGCACGCCGGCGCGCGGTCTATTTCCCCGGCTCCACCCTCGGCAACTTCGCGCCGGAGCAGGCGCAGGAACTGCTCCACCGCATGCGGCAGATCATCGGCGCGAACGGCGCAGTGCTGATCGGCATCGATCTCAAGAAAGACCCGCGCATCCTCGAGCGCGCGTACAACGATCGCGCCGGCGTGACGGCGGAGTTCAACGTCAACGCCCTGCGGCATTTGAACCGCGAGCTCGGCACGGACTTCGATCTCGAGGCGTTCGAGCACACGGCTTTGTGGGTCGAGGATCAGAGCCGCATCGAGATGCATCTGATCAGCAAGCGCGAGCAGGATGTGCACGTCGGCGATGAGACCGTGCACCTCGGCAAGGGCGAGCACCTGACGACGGAGTTCTGCCACAAGTACACGCTGGAAGCGTTTGCGGACCTCGCTGCGACGGCCGGGTTGGCCGTGAACCGGGTGTGGATGGATGCGGAGAAGCAGTTCAGCGTGCAGCTGCTGGAGCCGCGGTCGCTGCAATGACGACGGATTGTCAGGCTGAAGCTGCTGCGCAGGGATGCGCGAATGGCGCGGGCGCAGGATGCGCTGGAGCGGCCTGACCCACACACAAACCTACCCTCAATCTCACATGGAGGCCGCAATTCGCTGCGGCCTCGGCCGCAGCCGACTGCGGGCGGTTCACTCCAAACCCTTGAAAAGCGTGGGACGGTCCGGTGGCACGGCGCCTGCAATGAAGCCACTGTCCCCTACCCCTCATATATATGGAGTGAGCTCATGAAGACGAAGACCGCGTTGATTTCCACGGCAGTGGCCAGCCTGCTCGCGTTCGGCGCGATCAGCGCATCGCATGCCGCGGACGACCAGGCGACTGAGAAGTGTTACGGCGTCGCCAAGGCCGGCAAGAACGACTGCGCCGCCAACGGCCATGCCTGCGCGGGTCAGTCGAAGACCAACGCCGACAAGAAAGAGTGGCTCAAGGTCCCGGCCGGCACCTGCGAGCGAATCGTCGGCGGCACGACGAAGGCGTAACCGGCTCCGGCAGATCCCCATGTCCCCCTCTCTGCCGAGAGCGGTTCCGGCTCAAAGGCCGATCCCGGTGCGATCCGGGATCGGCCTGCGAGCGCGGCATCACGACGACCTGCTGCGCGAGCGGCCCGACATCGGGTGGCTCGAAGCGCACAGCGAAAACTATTTCGCGGACGGCGGCGCGCAGATCGACTATCTGTTGAAACTGCGCGAGCTCTATCCGCTCAGCCTGCACGGCGTCGGCCTGTCGCTCGGCTCGACCGATCCGCTGGATCGCGAGCACTTGTGGCGCCTGAAGCGGCTCGTGCATCTGTCCGAGCCCGGGCTCGTCTCCGAGCACCTGTGCTGGGGCTCGGTCAACGGCACGTTCGCGAACGATTTGCTGCCGCTGCCCTACACCGAGGAAGCGTTGCGACACATGATCCGCCGCGTCGGCGAGATCCAGGACCTTCTCGGCCGGCAGATCCTGATCGAGAACGTGTCGAGCTACCTGGAGTTCGAGTGCAGCGAGATGTCCGAATGGGAGTTCCTCGCCGCGCTCGCGTTCGAGAGCAACTGCGGCGTGCTGCTCGACGTGAACAACATCTACGTCAGCAGCCGCAATCACGGCTTCGACGCACGCAAGTTCATTTCGCACGTCGCGCCGGTCGGCGTGAGCGAGATTCATCTCGCCGGCCACACCGTGAAGCCGCTCGAGCGCGGCGAGATCCTGATCGACACTCACTCGGCGCCAGTGTGCGACGCCGTGTGGGAGCTCTACGAATTCGCGATCGAGCGCCTCGGCCCGGTGCCGACGCTGATCGAATGGGACGCGGAAATTCCCGCGCTCGATGTCCTGGTTGCGGAAGCCGCGCGTGCCGACGTGCGCATGGAGCGCAGACGTGACATCGCTGCGTGAGCTGCAGGTGGCGTTCCTCGACGGCACTCTGCACGGCTATCCGGCGCAGATCTCCTCGCTGATCACGGCAGGCGAGCTTGCGCCCGAAGCGCGTGTCGCGATCTATGCGAACAACGCGCGCGAAGGCTTTCTGCAGGCGCTCGCCGCGACATTCCCCGTGGTCGAGCGCCTCGCCGGTCAGGATTGGTTCCGGCAGACCGCACGCCAGTACATGAGCCGTCATCCGTCGCGCTCCGGCAACCTGCACTGCATCGGCGAGCGCTTCGCTGAGTTTCTCGACGACGAGCTGCGCGACACCGAGTACGCCTACTTCGCGGATGTGGCGCGCCTCGAATGGGGCTACCAGGAAGTACTCGTCGCCGCGGATCATCCGTCATTCGATCTCGCGGCGCTCTCGAGCGTGAGTCCCGACGGTTACGATTCGCTCGTCTTTCGCGTCCATCCAGCTCTGCGGCTCGTAGAGTCACGCTATCCGGTGCTCGCGATCTGGAAAGCGAATCAGCCCCAGGCCGTGCAGACTTCCGTGTCACTCGACGCCGGCGCGGCGCGCGTGCTGATCATCCGTCGCGAGGACCATGTCGAGCTGCGCGAGCTGGACGCCCCGGCATTCGAACTGCTGGCGGCTTTCATGCGCGGCGCAACACTCGGCGAGGCTTTCGAGCTCGCGGCGGACGCGGACGAAACTGCGGATCTTGCAATCGTGCTCGGCCGCGTCGTGAAATTGCAGGCGCTGGTCGACTTTGAGATCCGCCAATCCACTTGAGGATCCAACATGCAACTGAATACGCACGTCAATCGATTGGCCCGCCCCTACGCGGCACTGGTCCGCGCCCTGGATCTGCTCGCCAACTTCTTCGCGCTGTACCTGCGCGTCTGGGTCAGCTGGGTCTTCCTCAAATCCGGCATGCTCAAGATCGAGAGCTGGGACCAGACCCTTTCGCTGTTCAAGGACGAGTACCACGTGCCGCTGCTGCCGCCGACGCTCGCGGCCTACGTCGGCACGTTCGGCGAGCTGTTCTTCCCGATCTTCGTGATTCTCGGGCTGGCCGGACGCCTGAGCGCGATCGGCCTGTTCGCGGTCAACGCCATGGCCGTCATCTCGTATGCGCACGTGCTCTACCAGGAGGGGTTCGAGGCCGCCATCGGCCAGCATTACCTCTGGGGGCTCATGCTGCTGGTGATCATCTGCTACGGCCCCGGCGCCTTCTCTGTGGACAAGCTGCTGGCGCGGCGGCCGAACTCGCAGTGGCCGGTCTGACCGGCCCTGCCCGAGAGGTTACGGAGTAACATCTTGCGACGCGTGGACACCAAAGACCTGCAAATCCTGCGGTTGATCGACGAAGGCACGGCTGCGCAGACCGGCGTGACCTTTTTCCGCGAGTTCGTGCGCCGTCTCGCGCAGGCGCTCGACAGCCATTACGCGTTCGTGTCGCGCTTCGACGCGAACAACACGCGCGCGCACGTGATTGCGTTGTGGGACGGCGCGAATCTGCAGGAAGGCATGGAGTATCCGCTGCCCGGCTCGCCGTGCGAGAACGTGCTCGGCGGCGACATCGTTGCGTTCAACTCCAACATCGCCGAGCTGTTTCCGGTCGAGCGCAAGGAGCTCGAGGCGATGGGCGCGCAGTCCTATCTGGCGATTCCGCTGAAGAGCGCGGCCGGTCGCGTGATCGGCCATCTCGCAGTCATCGATACGCAGCCGAAGAATTGGCAGGAGCGCGACTTCGGCATCCTGCGCATCTTCGCCGCGCGCTGCGCTGCTGAGCTCGAGCGCCAGAGCGTCGAACAGGAAATGCAGCGTACCAACGAGGCGCTGTCCCGCCGCCTGGAGCTGGAAGCGCTGGTCGCGGAAACCTCGACGCGCTTCATGAACATCGAGGCCGAGGGCATCGACGCGGAGATCGAGCGCACGCTCGATGCGATCGGCCGTTTCATCGGCAGCGATCGCGGCATGATCTTCATATACGACGACGACGCTTCGAAGGCGACGCTGCGCTACATCTGGCCGCGCGCGGCCGGCGGCAACCTGGCGAGCCGCGTGCCGATCATGCGGCGCGAGGACGTCCCCGAAGTTCTCGACTACTTTCTCTCGCAGCGCATGCTCAATGCCTCGCGGCCGGAAAAACTCCCGCCGGGATTCGCGAAGCTCGACAGCCTGCTCGGCTCGCACGAGGTCGTCTCGCGCATCGCGGTGCCAATGGTGTGTCACAACCGCACGCTGGGCATTCTCGGCTTTCATTCGCTCGGGATCGAGCGGGTCTGGCCCGACGAGGATCTGCGGCTGCTGCGACTGCTCGCCGAAATCGTCTCGAGCGCGATGTCCCGGCGCGAAACGGCCGCAGCGCTGCGTCTCGCGAAAAATGCCGCCGAGGCCGCCAATCGCGCGAAGACCGAGTTCCTCGCGAACATGAGTCACGAGCTGCGCACGCCGCTCAACGGCATCCTCGGTTACGCGCAGCTGCTGCGGCGTGACCCGGCCGTGCCGCCGGATCAGCGCGAAAGCGTCGCCGGCATCGAGAGCTGCGGCGAGCACCTGCTCACGCTCATCAGCGAAATCCTCGATCTCGCGAAGATCGAGTCGGGCCGGCTGCAACTCGACCTCGGTCACGTCGATCTCGACACGCTGCTGCGCGAAGTCGCGGACGTCGCCCGTGTGCGCGCCACTCAGTCCGGCCTCATGTTCACTTATCAGACGGCGACGCGCCTGCCGGCGTTCGTGCTCGTCGACGGCCGCAAGCTCCGCCAGATTCTGCTCAATCTGCTCGGCAACGCAGTCAAGTTCACCGACCAAGGCAGCGTGTGCTTGCGCGTCGGCGCTTCGCGCATCGGTGGCGGTCGCCTCAAACTGAAGTTCGACGTCGAGGATACCGGCATCGGTATCGCATCCTCCGATCTGGAGACGATCTTCGATCCGTTCCACCAGGTGCGGCAGGCCGATCGCGCGATCGAAGGCACCGGGCTCGGGCTGGCGATCTCGCGCAAGCTGACGATGCTGCTCGGCGGCGCGCTCACGGTTCGCAGCGAGCGCGGCAAGGGCAGCACGTTCACTGTCGAGCTCGAGGTCGAGGAAGTCGGCGCGCAACGCGACGAGTCGCTGAGCCACGCCGCGCCCGTCAGCGATTACGACGGGCCGCGCAAACGCATCCTCATCGTCGACGACAAAGCGGACAACCGCCATATCCTCGCGCGCCTGCTCAAGTCGATCGGCTTCGAGGTCGACTCAGCGGACAACGGCGCGCGGGCGGTCGAGCTCGCCCAGGAGGTGCGGCCCGATCTCATCTTCATGGACCTGGTGATGCCGATCAAAGACGGCTTCGCCGCGATCCGCGAGATTCGCGAGCTGCCCACTCCAGCCGCACGCGTGCCGATCGTGGCCGTGTCCGCCAGCGCGTTCGAGAATACGCGCGTGCAGAGCGTCGCGGCCGGCTGCGACGACTTCATCACCAAGCCGGTGCGCCTCGATCAAGTTGTCGAGGTCGTCGGGCGGCTCCTCGACCTGAGCTGGCGCCGGGCCGGGGCGGTCACCGAATTCACCGCGGCGCGCCCGCGCCCGGACTTCAACAGACTTGCATTGCCGCAAGCGCTCGCGCGCGAGCTGTACGAGCTGGCGCTGAGCGGCGACGTGCAGAGGCTGAGCAGCCGACTCAAGGAATCGCGCCGGGGCGACCAGGCGACGATCGATGCGGTCGACGCGCTCGCGAGCCTGGCCAATGACTACGACACCCGCGGCCTGCGCGCAGCGTTGCGGCCGATGGCGGAGCGAGCGTCATGAACACCGCAGTGAACAACTCGATCCTCGTCGTCGACGACACGCAGAGCAACGTCAAAGTGCTCGTGGAGATGCTCGGGCGTGAAGGGTATCGCGTGCTGGTCGCGCGCGAGGGCGAGAGCGCGCTGGAGCAGGCGCGCTACGCGATGCCGCTGGTGATCCTGCTCGACGTCATGATGCCCGGCATCGACGGCTTCGAGGTGTGCCGGCGGCTGAAAGCCTCGAGCGCGACGGCCGGCATTCCGGTGATCTTCATGACGGCGCTCGGCGAGCTCGAAGACAAGGTCAAGGGCTTCGAGGCCGGCGGCGCCGACTATGTCGTGAAGCCGTTCGAGCACCAGGAAGTCCTCGCGCGCGTGCGCACGCATGCCGGCATGCGCCAGTTGCAGTTGCAGCTGGCGCAGGCGAACGAAGATCTCGAGAACAAGGTCGCCGCGCGCACCGCGGATCTGAAGGCCGCCCTGGGCGAAGTCGAACGGCTCAAGGACCGGTTGCAGAACGAGAACCGCTATCTGCAACAGGAGATCTGCGAGCAGTCGAACCATCGCGACATCGTCGGCACCAGTGCGTCGCTACGCCATGCCTTGCGCCAGGTCGACCTCGTTGCGGCCACCGACAGCACCGTGTTGATCCGCGGCGAGACCGGCACGGGCAAAGAGCTGATCGCACGCGCGATCCACGAGCGCAGTCCGCGACGCGAGCGCGCGCTGGTCAAGCTGAATTGCAGCGCGATCTCCGCCGGCCTGGTCGAGAGCGAGCTGTTCGGACATCTCAAAGGCGCTTTCACGGGCGCGACCGATCGACGCATCGGCCGCTTCGAGCTGGCGGACGGCGGCACGCTGTTCCTCGACGAGGTGAGCGAGCTGCCGCTCGACACGCAGACGAAACTGCTGCGGGTGCTGCAGGAAGGCGAGTTCGAACCGGTCGGCAGCTCGAAGTCGATTCGCGTGAACGTGCGCGTCATCGCCGCGTCGAACCGCGATCTGCCGGCCGACGTGGCTAGCGGCCGCTTCCGTGCGGACCTGTTCTATCGGCTCAACGTGTTCCCGATCAACGTGCCGCCGCTGCGCGAGCGCAGCGAGGACGTCCCCGCGCTTGCACAGTTCTTCATGGAACGCTGTGCTCGCAAGCTCGGCAAGCCGCTGCGCGGTGTCGAGGCAACGACGCTCGCGGCGCTGCAAGCACATTCGTGGCCGGGCAACATCCGCGACCTGCAGAACACGATCGAACGGGCCGCGATCCTCTCGAGCGGCGAGCTGCTGCGGGTCGACTGGCCGCTGGAGGTCGGGCCGCAAAGCTGTTTCGCCGCCGCTGCGCCGAAAGAGGCGGCAGTTGCACCGGCAGCGCCTGCAGCCGGCAATGCCTCGAGCTACAGCCTGGAAGAAATGGAGCGCCAGCACCTGATCGCGGTGCTCCGGAAAACGCGCGGCGTCATCGAGGGACCGCACGGGGCGGCGCACCTGCTCGATCTCAAGCCTTCGACGGCGCGCTTCCGCATCAAGAAGCTCGGCATCCGCCGCGAAGAGTTCACGCGCGATTCCTATTGACGATCGCGGCGAGGATCAGCAGGTACGAGAACAGCCGTGCGCCACCGGCGGCGCGGCTTCATCCGCTCGCGCCGCCGCGACATGGCTGCGCCTTCAGTAGGTATTGAGCTTCGGCCAGTTGGCCTCGCCCTTCTTGATGTTGCCGGGCACGTCTTCGCTCCACATCCTCTTCGCCTGGTCGTTGAAGTTCAGATAGAGCTTGCCGTCGACGACGACGCCGGTGAGCGCTTCACCGGGCGCCTTGTAGCCGCGCGACGCCGCGTACGCACAGTAACCGTCGAACTGCGGCGCGTACTTCGCGGGATTCTCTTTGAAGCGATTGGCGTGCTCGTCGCTCGTGAACAGCCAGGTGGCGCCGTTCCAATGCACGGCGTGCATGAAGTCCCCCTTCTGCGGCGCCGACCCTTCGTAGTAGGACAGCGGGTCGTAGCCCTGGAGCGCGACCGTGAACTGCGGACCCGCGCTGGCGCCGAAGCTCGCGGTACACAGCGCGAAGAACAGAGCGGCGAGAGCAATGAAGCGATTCGACATGTGACCTTCTCCTGAAACGTTTCCGTGAAGTGCCCGAGAGTGTTCGGGCGCGCGCGAGTTCCTGCAGCGGGCGTGCCACTCGCAAGATGCGCCACTCGCCAGTGCTGGCGCGGGTCTGAGCGTTGCGGCGACGACGCACGAAGCAACGGATTGCGGCCGCCCACCGCTGCTTGCGGCGGGCCACAAGCAGCGACCCGCAACTTGCTGCGGGGACTCACACCGCCCCGCGGCGCGCACGCAATCGCTTGCGGAAAACGTCGCAGATCGCTTTGCACACTGGGTGAGTCGCGCTGTGCGCGGACGCTGGCATACGCCGTGCACTGATGTCGCTGTCGACTCATCAACACCTGGAGCAACTCAAATGAGCAATTCGAATCTGCTGCGCACCGCGATGGCCTCGCTGCTCGCGATCGGCGCATCGATCACTGCGACCGCGGCGCTGGCCGACGATCATGATGGTCAGGAGCAGTGCGCGGGCGTCATCAAGGCCGGCAAGAATGATTGTGCGACGAGCACGAACGCCTGCCACAGCCACGTGACGACCGACAGCAACCCGGAAGCGTGGATCTACCTGCCGACCGGCACCTGCGAAAAGATCGTGGGCGCGCGCGTCATCAAGGTCGCGGATCCGACGCCGCCGGCGAAGAAGAGCAGCGCCCTCGAGCGCCGCACCGGCAATCCGAAGTTCAGCTGAGAGCCAACAACGAGGGACCGCGGCGCTGCTGCGGTCCCATTTTCCTGGGAGCCACGACCATGCGTCATTCATTCGATACCGAGCCGCGCCTGATGGCGCTGACCGAAGCGGACATCGTCGCGCAGCGGTCGCCGCGGACATGGATGCCGGAGAGCCCTGTCGCACGAACGGTGCTCGATCCGTCGCACTGGTCGCCCAGTGCGCGCCGCGCCAGTTACTGGCAAATGGGCGCAATCGTGAGGCGGCCGCGATGAGCACCTGGGCCCTGGTCCTCGCTGCCGGCGAAGGCAGCCGACTGCGCGCGCTGACCACGACGAATGGCGTGGCGGTTCCGAAACAGTTCTGTTCGTTGCACGACGGACCGTCGCTGCTGCAGGAGGCGCTGCATCGTGCCGAAGCAGTCGCGCCCCGGCAGCGCATCTGCACGATCGTCGCCGAACAGCATCGGCGCTGGTGGGAAGGTCCGCTATGGTCCCTGCCCTCGCACAACATCATCGTGCAGCCGGAAAATCGCGGCACCGCCGCGGGTCTGCTGCTGCCCTTGCTACACATCGAAGCACGCGACCCACAGGCGCGCGTCGTCGTGCTGCCCTCGGACCACTACGTCCGCGACGAAGCGACGCTGGCGCGCTCGCTGCGCAACGCGACGACGAAGATCCGCGCCGAGCGCGACGAGATCTTCCTGCTCGGCATCGGCCCGGACGAAGTGGATCCCGAGCTCGGCTACATCCTCCCGAGCAGCGGCGACGGCGCGAATGGTTTCCGCGTCGCGCAGTTCGTCGAGAAGCCGCCTGCGGTGCTCGCACGCTCGCTGATCGAACGCGGCGGACTGTGGAACGCTTTCATCCTCGCTGCATCGGTGCGCGCGTTCGTTCGCGTGTTCGAGCAGCGCTATCCGGAAATCGTCGCCGAGATGCGGCGCGTCGTAGACCAGGACCGTGCGAACCCGCAGCAGCCGCTCGCGACCAGCGATCTGTACGGCAGGCTGCCCGAGCTCGACTTCTCGCGGCACGTGCTCGAAGGCGCGGAGCAGGCACTGCGCGTGTTGCCCGTGCCGCCGTGTGGCTGGAGCGATCTCGGCACACCGAAACGTGTCGCCGAAGCGCTTCGCCGCATCGAACGCCGCGACGAGCGCGAATACTCGAGTCTCGACCCGACTGCGTATCTCAGCCTGGCCGCGCAACACGCGCGCCTGCAGATGGCGATGTAACCAGGAGCCCCGTCATGAAGTCACTCATTACTCTCGCACTCGCTGTCAGCGGCTCGGCGCTCGCAGCAGACCTGACGACGCAACCGACGCTGACGCTTGATGGCGCGAAGTCCGTCGTGGCAGCAGCCATGAGCTATGCGCGCGCGAAGAACGCGCCGGGCGGCGCGATCGCCGTGGTCGATCCCGCCGGCACGGTGATCTATCTCGAGCGCCTCGACGGCACTTTCGCCAACGCGTCCGCTGTTTCGATCGGCAAGGCGCGCACGGCGGCACTGTTCGCGAAACCTACCCGGTTCTTCGAGGAGAGCGTCAACAAGGGCCGCTACGCGATGCTCGACGTCGCGGCGGTCGCTCCCTTCACGCCGCTTCAGGGCGGAATCCCGATTCTGATCGACGGCAAGGTCGCCGGTGCGATCGGCGTCAGCGGCGCGGCCAGCGCGGCGCAGGACGAAGAGATCGCGATCGCCGGCGCCGCGGCGATCGGCAACAAGGAATAGGCCATGCGCTTCACGGCACTCATCTATCTGTGCTTCGTGCTGAGTTTCTCGCACGTCGCGAAGACGCACGCCGACTCTCCAGGCGGCGCGCCTACGATCGACCTGACGACGCAGCGTGGCGTCGAGCTCGTAAAGGGTGCCTGGCGCTACAGCGACGTGCAGCTCGTTCCGACGCAGCATCGCGCCCCGGATGCGAACGGCCAGCCGACGGGCGCGCCCGTCGACACGTGGGACTATCAACCGCACGCCGGCGGCCGCGACTTCGACGACTCAACATGGTCGACGCTCGATCCCGCAACGTTGTCGGCCCGTCGCGGTCACGGGCGCATCTCGTTCAACTGGTACCGGATCGCGATCACGGTGCCGCAGGCAGTCGACGGCGTCGACGTGATCGGCACGAACGTCCAGTTCGAGACTTCGCTCGACGACTACGCCGAGGTCTGGGTGGACGGCGAGCTCTCGCGGCTCACCGGCCAGAGCGGCGGCTCCGTGGTCGCGGGCTGGAATGCGACCAATCGCCTGCTGATCGGTCGCAACGTGAAGCCCGGACAGCAGATCCAGGTCGCGATCTTCGGCATCAACGGGCCGATCTCCGATCCGCCGACGAATTTCATCTGGCTGCGGCTTGCGAAACTGACGTTTCAGCCCGGCAGCGGCGGGCCGGTCGCCGTGCCGCCGCAGGAAGTGAACGTGCGGGTGATTCGCAACGATGCGGCAATCGACGGCATCGTTCCGGCGAACGCGAAGATCTTCAAGCTCGCCGAAGGCTTTCAATTTACGGAAGGCCCGGTGTGGCAGCGGGGCGAGCAGCGCCTGCTGTTCAGCGATCCGAACGCCAATCGCATCTATGCGTGGGACGATCGGACCCGGCAGCTGCAGCTATTTCTGCAAGACAGCGGCTATGCCGGCGGCGACGTCGCAGAGTACGGCCAGCCCGGCTCGAACGGCCTCACGCTGGACGGCCGGGGCCGGCTCACGATCAACCAGCACGGCAACCATCGTGTCGTGCGCGTCGAAGCGGACGGCAGCCAGACCGTGCTTGCCGACAGCTACCGGGGCAAGCGGCTGAACAGCCCGAACGACCTGGTGTACGCGGCCGACGGCGCCGTCTACTTCACCGATCCGCCGTTCGGCCTGCCGAAGTTCTACGACGATCCGCGCAAGGAGCTGCCGTTCAGCGGCGTGTACCGCTCGCTCCGTGGCCGCACCACGCTGCTGAGCGCCGAGCTCAAAGGCCCGAATGGCATCGCCTTCGCGCCGGGCGGCAAGTCGCTGTACGTCGGCAACTGGGATCCGCAGCGGAAAGTCGTCCTGCGCTACCCCGTTCGGCGCGACGGCACCTTGGGCGCTAGCGAGACCTTCGCGGATCTGACGCAGGAAGTGCCGGGCGAGGAAGCGCTCGACGGCATCAAGGTCGATACGGCAGGCAACGTCTACCTTGCGGCGCCCGACGGTCTGCGTATCTACTCCGCATCGGGCAAGCACCTGGGGACCGTCGTCGCGCCGCGCCCGATCCACAATTTCGCGTGGGGCGGCGACGATGGGAAGACACTCTATCTGACTGCGCGCGACCGGCTGTACCGGATCGCGCTGCTCGTCGAGGGAGTCAGGCCGTGACCATCATGCTCAGCCGCGACGTCCTGAACGAGTTCGACGGCGCCGCGCGCCGCGAATGGCTCGTGACGAACGGGCTCGGCGGCTTTGCGTGCAGCACGCTCGCGGGCGTGAACACGCGGCGCTATCACGGATTGCTCGTCGCTGCACTGCGTCCGCCGCTCGAGCGCACGCTCATGGTCGCCAAGCTCGACGTCGCGGCGATCTATCGCGGCCGTCGCTTCGAGCTGGCGACCAACGAGTATGCCGATGGCACGATCGCACCGCGCGGCTACGTTCTGCTCGACTCGTTCCGCCTCGACGGCGCGATGCCGGTGTGGACGTGGCAGATCGGCGATGCGCTCGTCGAGCAGCGCGTCTGGATGGCGCACGGCTCGAACACGACCTATGTGCAATTCTCGGTCGTCCGTGCCAGCGAGCCAGTGCACCTGGAACTGACTCCGCTCTGCACGTATCGCGACTATCACTCGCAGCACCGCGGCTATCGCGAAACGCTGGTCACTCAGCTTGGCAACGGCGTTCGTGTCGATGCCTGGTTCGGTGCGCAACCGTATCGATTGCTTGCCGATCGCGGCACGTGCGCGGTCGTGCCGGAGCGGTACTGGAACTTCAGGCATCGCGCCGAAACCGAGCGCGGCCTCGACGACCTCGAAGATTTGTTCCGACCGGCGCTGTTCACGATGACACTCGCAGCCGGCGAATCCGGCGCGATGACGCTGACTGCAAGCGACGCGGAGCCGCTGCCCGCAGCGCAGGCGCTGCGGCAGGAGTTCGAGCGCCAGGCAGTGCTGCTACAACTCGCGCCCGACGCTCCCGAATCATTCACTCAACTCTGTCTCGCCGCGGACCAGTTCGTCGTGCAGCGCCAGGGCGGACTGACGGTTATCGCCGGCTATCCGTGGTTCGGCGACTGGGGACGCGACACCATGATCGCGCTGCCGGGCCTGACGCTGGCGACGGGCCGACCGGAAATCGCCGCCAACATCCTGCGAACGTTCGCCGCTTTCGTGAGCGATGGCCTGCTGCCAAACCGATTTCCCGACGGCGCTGAAGCGCCGGAGTACAACACTGTCGACGCGACGCTCTGGTATTTCGTCGCCATCGACGAGTACGTGCGAGCGAGCGGCGATCGCAAGCTCCTCGAAGAGCTGTTCCCCGTGTTGCGCTCCATCGTGCGCTGGCATCAGCGCGGCACGCGACACGGCATCTGCGTCGACGAGCAGGACGGACTGCTGCGCGCCGGAGAAGACGGCGTGCAGCTGACCTGGATGGACGCGAAGATCGGCGATTGGGTCGTGACGCCTCGCACCGGTAAAGCCGTCGAGATCAACGCGCTGTGGTTCAACACGCTGGCGATCATGCGCGACTTCGCGCAGCAGCTGGGCGACGCCGAGGCTGCCCGCGAATACGGTTCCGCGTCGGAGCAGGTCGCGCGCAGCTTCAACGAGCGCTTCTGGTATGCAGAGGGCGGCTATCTGTACGACGTCGTCGATAGCCCCGGCGGCGACGATGCGAGCCTGAGACCGAACCAGCTCTTCGCAATCTCGTTGCGTCATCCGCTGCTGGAGAACGGCCGCGCGAAGGCTGTGCTCGACAAGTGCATGCAGGAACTGTGGACGCCGGTCGGCCTGCGCAGCCTCGCGCCGACGGATCCGCGATACCTGTCTCACTACGGCGGCTCGCCGCGCGATCGCGACGCGGCCTATCACCAGGGCACGGTGTGGAGCTGGCTGCTCGGCCCGTTCGCCATCGCGCACTACCGCATTTACAACGATGCGCCGGCTGCCCTGGCATTGCTGAATGGAATTGCCCCGCATCTGCGTGACGCGTGCATCGGGCAAGTGAGCGAGATCTTCGATGCAGAAGCACCCTTCGCGCCACGCGGGTGCTTCGCGCAGGCCTGGGGAGTGGCGGAAACATTGCGAGCGTGGAGCGAAATCAATGACAGCGAAGCTCAGACCCGCAGCAGCAAGACGCGCAAACGTGCCGCAGCACCGCGCAAGTGACACGCGGCCGGCGGAGCGAACGCGCCTCGCGCAGTGCACGCCGCATGATCTCGCCTGGAAGAAGTGGGGCCCGTATCTGAGCGAGCGCCAGTGGGGCACCGTGCGCGAGGACTACAGCCCGCACGGCAATGCGTGGGAGTACTTTCCGCACGATCATGCGCGCAGCCGCGTCTATCGCTGGGGCGAGGATGGCCTCGCCGGCTTCTCCGATAACGAGCAGCGTCTGTGCCTGTCGCTGGCGCTGTGGAATGGCCAAGACCCGATTCTGAAAGAGCGACTGTTCGGCCTGACGAACAGCGAAGGCAATCACGGCGAGGACGTCAAGGAGCTCTACTACTACCTCGACGCAACGCCGACGCACTCGTACCTGAAGATGCTCTACAAGTATCCGCAGCGGGCGTATCCGTATGCGGAGCTCGTCGACGAGAACCGGCGCCGCGGCTCGAATCAGCCGGAATACGAGCTCATCGACACCGGCGTGTTCGCCGAGAACCGCTACTTCGACGTGTTCGTCGAGTACGCGCAGGCGGAAGTCGACGACGTGCTGATGCGCATCACGGTCCACAACCGCGGCCCCGAGGCGGCGTCGCTGCACGTGCTGCCGCAGCTGTTCTTCCGCAATACCTGGTGCTGGCGGCACGGCGCCGCGAAGCCGCACATGGCGTTGCAGCACGGCCACGTCGAGGTGCATCACGATCAGCTCGGCGACTATCGCTGGCACGCGGACCACAGTCCGAATTTCATCTTCACCGACAACGAGACGAACTGCGATCGCCTGTACGGCACGCCGAACACCGGGCACGTCAAAGACGCGTTCCACGAGCGCGTCGTGCACCACCGTGCGCACGCCGTGAATCCCGGGCATGAAGGCACCAAGGCAGCGGCGTGGTATCACCTCGACGTGCCCGCGGGCGGATCGGTCGAGATCCGTACACGGCTCGCAAAACCCACGCATGCTCGACCGTTCGCGGACTTCGAGGCGATCTTCGCGGCGCGCATCCGCGAAGCGGACGAGTTCTACGCGCAGATCCAGCACGACCTGCCGGACGCCGATCGCCAGCTCGTGCAGCGCCAGGCGTTCGCCGGAATGATCTGGAGCAAGCAGTTCTTCTATTTCGACGTGCCGGAGTGGCTGAAGGGCGACGAGACGCAGATCGCGCCGCCCGCGGGGCGCAAGCATGGCCGCAACTGGGAGTGGGATCACCTCAACAACGCCGACGTCATCTCGATGCCGGACAAGTGGGAATACCCGTGGTACGCCGCGTGGGATCTCGCGTTCCACACGATTCCGCTCGCATTGATCGATGCCGAGTTCGCGAAGGAGCAGCTCGTGCTGCTGACGCGCGAGTGGTACATGCATCCGAACGGGCAGATGCCGGCCTACGAATGGGCGTTCGGCGACGTGAACCCGCCGGTGCACGCGTGGGCGACGTGGCGCGTGTTCCAGATCGATCGCAAGCAGCGCGGCGACGACGGCGACCTGAAGTTCCTCGAGCGCGTGTTCCACAAGCTGATGCTGAACTTCACCTGGTGGGTCAACCGCAAGGACGCCGAAGGACGCAACGTGTTCCAGGGGGGCTTCCTCGGCCTGGACAACATCGGCGTGTTCGACCGCAGCGCGACGCTGCCGACCGGCGGCCACATTGACCAAGCTGACGGCACCAGCTGGATGGCGATGTATGCGCTGAATCTCATGCGCATTGCGCTCGAGCTCGCGCAGCACAACAACGTCTACGAAGACGTCGCGACCAAGTTCTTCGAACACTTCCTGCACATCGCCGAGGCGATGAGTCAGTTCGGCGAGGACAGCATCGGCCTGTGGGACGACGCGGACAAGTTCTTCTACGACGTGCTGCATACGCCGGACGGGCGCACCACGCCGCTCAAGGTGCGTTCGATGGTGGGACTGATTCCGCTGTTCGCGGTCGAGACGCTCGAGCCCGAGCTGCTGGAGCGCGTGCCCGAGTTCGCGGCGCGCCTCGAGTGGTTCCTGAGCTACCGCCCCGATCTCGCGCAGCTGGTCTCGCACTGGGATCAGCCGGGCCGCGGCAAACGCCGCCTGCTCTCGCTGCTGCGCGGCCATCGCATGAAGAAGCTGCTGGCGCGCATGCTCGACGAGAGCGAGTTCCTGTCCGACTACGGAGTGCGCGCCATCTCCAAGGTGCACGAGCGCGATCCCTACGTGTTCAAGGTGAACGGCATGGACCTGTTCGTGCGCTACCTGCCCGCGGAATCCGACTCGGGCCTGTTCGGCGGCAACTCGAACTGGCGCGGCCCGATCTGGTTTCCGGTGAACTTTCTCATCATCGAGTCGCTGCAGAAGTTTCATCACTACTACGGCGACGACTTTCTGGTCGAGTGCCCGACCGGCTCGGGACAGCTGCGCACGATCGATCAGATCGCGGACGAGATTGCGACGCGCCTCGAGCGGCTGTTCCTCAAAGACGAGCGCGGCGTGCGCCCGGTACTCGGCCAGTACCCGCAGCTGCAGGCTGACCCGCACTTCCGCGACTACGTGCTCTTCCACGAGTACTTCCACGGCGACACCGGCCGCGGCGTCGGCGCTGCGCACCAGACCGGCTGGACCGGCCTGGTCGCGAAACTCCTGAAGCCGCGCATGCAGACGCACGGCGATCGGCGGCGCTCGCGGCGCGACGACTGACCTTCTCACATTCACCACGAGCAACCATCATGAACGCCCACACTCACTCGAACGAAATGCCCTCGCCGATCATGCCTTCGTGCCCGCCGCAGCAGCTGCTGCGCGGCCAAAAGGCGCTGGTCACGGGCGCGAGCTCCGGCATCGGTCGCGGCATCGCGCTGGCGCTCGCCGAAGCCGGCGCCGACGTCGTCGTCAACTACTCCTCTGGCGAAGACAAGGCGCGAGCGGTGTGCGGCGAGGCCGAGAAGTTCGGCGTGCGTGCGATTGCGGTCGGCGCGGACGTGTCGGATGAGGCGCAAGTGCAGCGCATGTTCGCGCGCATGCTCGACGAGCTCGGCACGATCGACATTCTCGTGAACAACGCCGGCCTGCAGCAGGACGCGCCGTTCGAGCAGTTGACGCTGCAGCAGTGGAACAAGGTCATCGGCGTCAACCTGACGGGCCAGTTCCTGTGCTCGCGCGAGGCGGTGCGGGAGTTCAAGCGCCGCGGCGTGCGCAAAGAGATCTCATGCGCCGCAGGCAAGATCCTGTGCATCAGCTCGGTGCACGAAGTCATTCCCTGGGCCGGGCACGTCAACTACGCGGCTTCGAAGGGCGGCGTGATGCTGATGATGAAGAGCATCGCGCAGGAAGTCGCGCCGTACCGCATCCGCGTCAACAGCATCTGCCCCGGCGCGATTCGCACGCCCATCAACATGCAGGCCTGGAACACGCCGGAGGCGTACGACGAGCTGCTCAAGCTGATCCCGTACAAGCGCATCGGCGAACCCGCCGAGATCGGCCGCGCCGCCGTGTGGCTCGCGTCGGATTACGCCGATTACGTGCACGGCGTCAGCCTGTTCGTCGATGGCGGCATGACGCTGTATCCCGGCTTCGAGACGGGTGGCTGATCATGACTGCTCGATCCTTGCGCGCCCACTGGCCGGAGTACCTCATCGAAGGCTGGGCGCTCGGCACTTTCATGGTCTCCGCCGGGCTGTTCGCGACTGCGCTCGACTATCCGGGTTCGCCGCTGCACAGCGCAATCGCCGACGGCAACGTGCGGCGCGCGCTCGTCGGCATCGCGATGGGCCTGACCGCGATCGCGCTGATCTACTCGCCGTGGGGCAAGCGCTCCGGCGCTCATATGAATCCGGCGATCACGCTGGCGTTCCTGCGGCTCAGGCACGTCGCTCGCTGGGATGCCGCGTTCTACATCCTCGCCCAGTTCATCGGCGGCACGCTCGGCGTGCTGCTGGTTCGAGCAGCGCTGGGCGCTGCGTTTGCGCAGCCGCCCGTCGCTCACGTCGCCACCCTGCCTGCGCACGGCGCCGCGATCGCGTTCGGCGCGGAATTCGTCATCTCGTTTCTCATGATGACGATGGTGCTGCGCGTGTCCAACTCCGAGCGCTACATGCGCTACACGGGACTGTGGGCCGGCGTGCTCGTCGCAGTGTTCATCACCTTCGAGGCGCCCTACTCCGGCATGAGCATGAATCCCGCGCGCAGCTTCGCCTCCGCGTTTCCTGCCGGCATGTGGACTGGGCTGTGGATCTACTTCGCGGCGCCGATTCTGGCGATGCAGGCAGCGGTAGCGTTGCACCTGAAGCTGCGCGGTGCGGCTTCGGTCAAGTGCTCGAAGCTGCTGCACACGGCGGACCAGCGCTGCATTCACTGTGGATACGAGCCATGAACACTGCAACTTCCTACGATGCAATCGTCGTCGGTTCCGGCGCCGGCGGCGCGGCGACGGCGTATCGACTTGCGTCCGCCGGGCTGCGCATCGCCATCGTCGAGAAGGGCGAGGCGCTGCCGCGCGACGCCAGCACGCTCGACTTCACCAAGGTCGTGCACGACTCGACGTTCAAGAGCAAGGAAGTCTGGCGCGACGGCGCCGGCCGCACCTTCGCGCCCGAAGAACATTTCAATCTCGGCGGCAAGACCAAGTGGTACGGCGCAGCCCTGCTGCGCTATGGACGCCACGAATTCGCTGCCGACGCCGCGCATCAGTGCCTGGCGTGGCCGTTCGTCTATGACGAGATCGCGCCCTACTACGACGAGGCGGAAGAGCTGCTCGGCGTGCGTACGTTCGACACCGAGCCCGACCTTGCCCGCATTCTCGCGCGCATCCAGACGCGCTCGACGGGCTGGCGCAGCGAACCGATGCAGATGGGTCTGCATCCGGCGATCCGCGACAACCGCCTGGAAGCGAGCCGCTTCGACGGATTCGCATCGGTCGCCGATCTGAAGAGCGATGCGGAAACGGCGTTTCTTTCGAAGCTGCGCCGGCGCGACAACGTCGAGATCCTGACCGGTACGCAGGTCACGGAGCTGCTCGGCTCACCCGCGAATCCACTGCGCATCGTCGGCGTACAGCTGAGCGACGGACGGACACTGCATGCGAATGCCGTCGTGCTCGCTGCGGGCGCGTTGCATTCGCCGCGGCTGTTGCAGCGTTATCTCAGGCGCATCGATGACCCCGCGCGATTGCCGATCACGAATGTCGCGGGCCGCAATCTGAAGCTGCATCTGCTGACCGCGGTCGTCGCGCTCACGAGCTCGCGCAAATCCGACCTGATCCGTAAAACGACGCTGCTGCTGAACGACACGCTGCCTCATAGCAGCGTCCAGCCGCTCGGCTTCGACGGCGAGCTGATCGGTACGCTGATTCCGGGCATCGTGCCGCGACCGCTCGCGCGCGAGATAGGCGATCGCGCCTACGGGTTCTTCCTGCAGACCGAAGACGGCTCGCATGCAACGAACCGCGTCATCGACGGCGGACGGCGTCGCGATGACGTTTCGACGCTGGACTACGAGGCGCAGCGCAGCGCGCCGGCGCTCGCCGAGCATCTGCAGCTCATCTCGCAGTTCCGCCTGGCATTGGCGAGAGCCGGCATGCTCGCGTTCTCGCAACGCATCGGTCTCGCGGGCACCGCACATGCGTGTGGAACGCTGGTAACGGGCAGCGATCCTGCTCGATCCGCCGTCGATCCGCTTGGTCGCGTGCACGGGCTCGAGGCGCTCTACGTCGCCGACGGCAGCGTCCTGCCGCGATCGAGCCGTGTGAATCCGTCACTCACGATCTACGCCTGGGCGTTGCGGCTGGCCGACAAGCTCGCGCCGCGACTCATCGATGCTGCCGCGCCGGCTGAGGTGGCGCTCACATGAACACACTGCAACGGCTCGTATTCACGCTACTCGCACTGTTTGCGTTTGCGTCTTCGCACGCGGCACCGCCAGTGGTGGCGTCCGTGGACTCGATTGGCATCACGGTCAACGATCTCGATCGCGCCGTCGCCTTCTACACCGACGTCCTCGGCTTCGAGCGCGTGGCGGAGTCGGAAGTGACCGGCGAGAAGTACGAACGCCTCTACGGCGTCTTCGGCCTGCGACTGCGCACTGCGACGCTGCGGCTCGGCGAAGAGCGCATCGAGCTGATGGAATTTCTGGCGCCGCGCGGCCGGCCCATTCCCGTCGACTCGAAGAGCAACGACCGCTGGTTCCAGCATGTCGCGATCATCGTCTCGGACATGGACGCCGCCTACCGCCGTCTGCGCGAGCATCACGTTCAGCACGCGTCGAGCGGACCGCAGCTGCTGCCTGCGTGGAATCCAAACGCCGGCGGCATCGAGGCGTTCTACTTCCGCGACCCGGATGGCAATCACCTCGAAGTGCTGCATTTTCCAGCCGGCAAGGGCGATCCGAAGTGGCAGCGCCAGGAAAGGCTGTTCCTCGGCATCGACCACACCGCGATCGTCGTCGCGGATACCGATGCGAGCCTCTCCTTCTATCGCGACGCGCTCGGCATGACGATCGCGGGCACCAGCGAGAACTACGGTGTCGAGCAAGAGCATCTCAACAACGTGTTCGGCGCGCGCCTGCGAATTACGGCTCTGCGCGCAGCGCACGGCCCCGGCGTCGAGCTGCTCGAATACCTCGCGCCGCGCACGGGCCGACCGATGCCGGCAGATACGCAGTCGAACGACGACTGGCACTGGCAGGTCAACGTGACCGCTGCGATCGACGCCGGGGACCAGGCGATCCGCCGCGGCCACTACCGATATGTCTCGCCGGGCCCGGTCGTGCTCGGCGATTTCACAGGACTTCTGATACGCGACGTCGACGGTCACGCAGTGATGCTGTCGGCGCGGAGCGGGCAACATGAGTAACCAACCCCTGAACAATGGACCCCGGCGCCTGGTCGTCATCGGCGGCGGCTTCGCCGGCATCACCCTCGCGCAGCGGCTGGAACGACAGCTGCCGCCGGACTGGCATCTCACGCTCGTCAGCCAGGAGAACTTCATCACCTTCAACCCGCTGCTGCCCGAGGTGATCGGCGCCTCGATTCTCCCGGGCCACGTGATCGCGCCGCATCGGCAGATGGTCCGGCGCTCCAGCGTCTGCATGGCGCCGGTCACGGAGATCGATTACGAGTCGAAGACGATTCACTACCTCGGCGAGGGCACGGGCACGATCGAGTACGACCAGCTGGTGCTGGCGTGCGGCGTGATCGCGAACCTCGACCTGGTGAAGGGCATGGCGCAGCACGCGCTGCCGCTCAAGACGCTCGGCGACGCGCTGTTCCTGCGCAACCGCGTGATCTCGCGACTCGAGCAGGCCGAGATGCAACCCGACGCGCGCGCGCGCCGCTGGCTCACGACATTCGTGATCCTCGGCGGCGGCTTCAGTGGCGTCGAGACTGCGGGCGAGCTGATCGACTTCCTGGAGGCGAGCCTGAAGTACTACCCGCGCATCGGACGCGACGACATCCGCGTCATCCTGTTGCACGGTCAGAAGCGCCTGCTGCCGGAGCTCTCGGCATCGCTCGGCGAGTTCGCCCGTCGCAAGATGTGCATGCAAGGTCTGGACATCCGGCTCGAGGCGCGCGCGGTGCGCATCGACGACCGCTCGGTCATCCTCGGCGACGGCGAGATCATTCCGGCGGGTACGATCGTCTGCACGATCGGCACGAGCCCGAGCCCGCTGGTCACCGAATCGCCGCTGCCGAAGGAGCGCGGCCGCGTGCGCGTCAACCCTGACATGTCCGTGCCGGGATTCGTTGGAGTGTGGGCGCTCGGCGATTGCGCCGCCGTGCCGAATCAGCTCGACGGCAAGGTCTGCCCGCCGACCGCGCAGTTCGCGGATCGGCAGGCGCGGCAGCTCGCACGCAACATCGCTGCGCAGCTGCGCGGCCAGCCGACGCGTCCGTTCTCGTTCAAGCCCGTGGGGCAGCTCGCGACGATCGGTCACAACAAGGCCGTCGCGGAAATGTTCGGCCTGCGCATCTCGGGCTTCGTCGCCTGGCTGCTGTGGCGCGGCGTCTATTTGCTGAAGATCCCGACGCTGGCGCGCAAGACGCGGCTGTTCCTCGAATGGAACTGGGCGATGTTCTTCCCGCCGGACATTGCGCACCTGGGATATCGCCGCACGAAACGCACGGGCGGCATCCGGCAAGTGGGGAAGATCGCGAACGGCTGATCGGCTATCCTACCGGCATGCGCCAGATTGCACTCGTCTCCGCGTCCCTGCTGATGCTGCCGCTCGCGGCGTCGGCCGAGTCCATGCGGTGCGGCAAGTGGGTCGTCAGCGAGACGGCCAGCACCGCCGAGATCCTGGAAAAGTGCGGCGAGCCGCAGAAAAAGGCTGTCTCGCACGAAGACGTGTATGCGCGCAACACGCTCGGCAGTACCAACAAGGTCGGCGTGAAAGTCACCGAGCGCTGGCGCTACCAGGCCAGCAACCGCGTGCTGCCGATGCTCGTGACGATCGTCGACGGCAAGGTCGTCAGCATCGAGCGCACGCAGTGACTGCTCACTCGATGTCCGGAAACTCGGCCACGCGCGCGGCGAGCGCTCCGAGCTGAGTGTCGAGCTCTGCTCCCTCCAGCGGACCCGGCGGCAAGACTTCGGGCGGCGCGCCGTGCGGAGGCAGTCGAAACGAAGCGTCCTTCTGCCACGCACCGGATGCAAACTGCTCGGTGAGCGCGTCCAGAGGCATCCCGAACGCGTCGGGAACAGCCTCCGCGGCGGTTGCACCCTGGCGCATCAACACCGCGAGCTCGCGATACTGCGACCGACGCTCCTCGGTCGTCAGCAAGCCGAACTGCGCCCACATGTGAGCGCGCCGCGCGACCTCGTTGAAGTCGGCCGGCGAAAGTCCCCTGGCCTCCGCAGCGAGCAGCGCCGGAAGATCGAGATGCTGACTGGCGCGTTGGCTGTCCTGCACCTGTGCCGCAAACGTCTGCTTGCGATTCAGCAGCACCGTGCCGTCCGGCCGAACCACCACGCCGTTCAGCAGGTTCGCCACGCCGAGCTGATACCAAAGCGGATACGAGCGCGTCGGACCTTCGGTGAGGAGAGCTTGCGCGTAGATGAACAGCACCGACTGCAGCGACTCGTCGCCGCCCTCGTCGACGATTGCAGCGATATTGAGCTCCGGGCCGGGCATGTATTTGGAATAGGTGTTCCGGCGCGTCCTGGTCTGCTCGGCCAGCTGCTTCTCAGTGAACATGCGCTGCTTGGCATCGGGACGCGTCAGGGAATACAAGGTCAGCGGCCGCATCGTCGTAGCGGATTCCCAGCCCGTCAGCTCGATCAACAACTGCTCGTAGCGGGCAGTCGTGCGGATCAGGCGCTCGCACCGCGCGGCGCTGCCGTTGGTGATGACGGTGAGTCGATCCAGGCTGCACCGCCAGTAAGGCATAGCTGCTTCTGCACAGTTCGTCGTCAGCAACCACGCCGTTAGCAGCGACAGTCCGATGCGCATGCAACGTCCCCCGTTGTTCAACGTCCGAATCCTAACGCACACCGTCAAATCGCGGAAAGGTGCTGCATTCGCGGAGTCTTCTTGCGAGTGAGGGGCCAGCAACTCCCCTACGCTGACGGTCTTCCGTTTATGTCAGGAATGACATACCATGGCGCCCGGTACGCACGCCAAGCCGCTTATCTGGTTGCATGGCGCTATCAAGACTCCGCCATTCTCCGCGTCCGGTCGCATCGATGCCGGCGTCCTGTTGCGGCGGCTCCAGAATGGAGAGCGCATCGGGATGCCGCATGCTCGACCCCTGCCGGCGATAGGATCGGGCTGTCATGAGTTGCGAGTGCAAGATGCCGATCACTCCTGGCGCATCGTGTATCTGCTGGACGCGGATGCGATCGTGAAGAGATTGGCACTGTACCGTCAGGCACGTACTCAGGAGCGAGACAAGTGAAGCAACTGAAGTCCGCGAAACTGCGTAAGGCAGGCTGGCGGTCCGGATCCGTCAAAGACTTTCTCAAGCTATCCGCTGAAGAGGCGGCGCTGGTCGAAATGCGACTGGCGCTGAGCCGCGATCTGCGTCAACGGCGCGTCGACGGCGGTCTGTCGCAATCCGATCTCGCCACCAGAATGGGCTCGAGTCAGTCGCGGATCGCGAAGATGGAGGCGGCCGACTCAAGCGTTTCGCTCGATCTGCTCATTCGCTCCCTGCTCGTACTGGGCGCAAGCACAAGAGACATTGCGCGCGCGCTTGGACGCTAAGCGCGCAGCGGCGCCGTATCGGCGTGCAGGAACCAGCGGTTGATCACGACGTTGCGCGTGAACCACTGCGTCTGCATCAGCGAGCGCGCGAGCGCGAGCTTCCAGGATTCCGGCAACGCGCTCGCGAGCGAAGCGCCGCTGCGCTCGCCGAAGCGTGCGGCGAGTTGCGATTCATATTCGCTCAAGCGCTGCTTGCTGTAGTCGCCGCGCGCGGCGGCAATGATCTGCGCCGCCATGAGACCGGATTCGATCGCCGGGCGAATGCCTTCGCCGCTCTCGGCATAGGCGAGACCCGCCGCATCGCCGATGATCAGCACGCCGTCGCCAACGACCGGCCGCTTCGCGTGCGAATACAGCAGATACGCGTGGCCTTTGAAGCGCGCCGGCGCATCGGCGGGCACCTTGCCCTGCGACTGCAGCCAGCCGCTGAACGCATGCACGTGCTCCGCGAGCCGGTGATTGCCGTCGCGGCCGAGCCCGACGTTGAGGAAATTGCCCTTGCGGAAGCACCAGCCGTAGCCTCGCAGATCGTCGCAGAAATACAGCTCCGGACGATCGTGCTCGACGCCGCAGCGCAGGGCCTGCTCGTCGGTCATCTCGAATTCGATTTCCTGCGCGGCGATCGCGCGCTCGCCCTTGCCGAGATTCGCGCCGAGAAAGCGCACGACAGGACAGAAGTGACCGCCGGCGCCGATCACCAGCGCAGCGCTGATCTTGCCGTTGACGAACCAACGGCCGGCGACGCGCTCGATCGATTCCCACGCCTCGCCGAGGCGCAGGCGCGCCCCGCAACGTTGCAGCAGGTAGTTGTCGAACTCGCAGCGGCGGATGCCGTAGCTGACGATCTTGTCGTAGTGCACGGGCTGCGCGGTGCGTTCGCCCATGCCGGCGATGAAGCTCTTGATCGGCTGCAGCACGCGGCCCTGCTCGTAGTCGCGCGTGTCGATCTCCAGCTCTTCGACGACCTGCGGCGTGATCCAGCCGGCGCAGACCTTGTCGCGCGGGAACTCGCTCTTGTCGAGGATCAGCACGTCGAGCCCGGCCCGGCGCAGCAGGCGCGCGCACGACGAGCCCGCAGGCCCGCCGCCGACGATCAATACGTCGCAGGACTCGTGCTCGCTCATCGCTGGTAGATGTCAGCGCGCGTCCATGGAATCTGGTTGTTGCCGCTGGGCGCGAAGACGACCTGAAACAGCTGCAGCTCGCCGACGTTGAACGCCGCTCGCGAGCCGAGCAGGTACAACCGCCACATGCGGACGAAGCGCTCGTCGAACATCTTCGCCACGCGATCCGCGGAGCGCTCGTACAGCGTGTGCCACCACTCGAGCGTCTTCGCGTAGTGCAGACGGATGTTCTCGACGTCGAGCACCGAGAAGCTGCTGCCCTCGAAGACGTCCATCATTTCCTTGAGGGACGGCGGCTGCGCGCCGGGGAAGATGCGTCGGTCGATCCAGCGATGCATGGGCTTCGCGACGTTGCGGCCGATCGAGTGGATCAGGCCCAGGCCCGTGTCCTTCAGGCACCCCTGGATGACGCGCCCGAGCTCCGGGTAGTTCTCGACGCCGACGTGCTCGAGCATGCCGACGGACATGAACTTGTCGTAATGTCCAGTGATGTTGCGGTAGTCGTCCTCGACGAACTCGACTTCGTTCGCGAGGCCTTCCTTCTCGGCGCGCGCACGCGCGAAGGCGATCTGCTCGCGCGAAATGTTGAAGGCGCGAACCTTCACGCCATAGTGACGCGCCATGTGCAGAGCCAGCGCGCCCCAGCCGCACCCGGCTTCGACGACCCGCTCGCCGCGATTCAGGCGGATCTTGCGGCAGACGTGATCCATCTTCGCGACCTGCGCCTGGTCGAGCGTCGCCGACGGCGTCGGAAAGTACGCACAGGTGTACGCCATCGTCTCGCCGAGCCACAGCGAGTAGAACTCGTTGCTGATGTCGTAGTGGTGGTGAATGTTCTCGCGCGAGCCCGTGAGCGTGTTGCGCGGGCGGCGATGACGCCACTGCGCGAAGCGGCGCCGGAACGAGATCGGCTGCGTGGACTCCGCGGCGCCGATGTACAACTCCTCGATCATGCGCAGGATGCTGCCATCCACATGGATCTTGCCGGCGCTGTACAGCTCACCGAACTGCAGGTCCGGATCGGTGCACAGACGCAGCAGCGTGCGGCGGTCGCAGATGCGCAGCGTGGCGACCGGCGCCGCGCCGAGCGGCGCGATCCGGTCGCCGTTCCAGAGTACGAAGCCGATGGGAGGATTGCCGAACGCGTGCAGCAGCGTGCGGATCAGCCGCGTTTCCATCGAGTAACGCGCGTCATCGGCCACCGCTGGCGGTGGCTCGTAAGCTGGCTCGCGGATCGCGCCGTCTCTGGGCGGAGCCGGCGTCGGACGCCCTTCATTCGCCGTCTGCACGGAAGTGCTCCCCTTCAGCCCCAAAAGCCAGGTGATTGTAAGGGGTTGCCCCGCCGGGACGAAATAGCAATCATCAGGGTCCCTTAACGTCCCGGGGTTTACGAAGGTCCATCGCAATGCGCAGCGCACTGGCCGGACTTCTCCTGACGATCGTCGCCATTGCGGCCGCGGCCCACGCTGCCGGCAGCGCAATCACGAGCGCCCAGCTCGACGCCGCCGCGCAGGCCATCGAGCCGAAAACCATCGAGTGGCGGCGCGACTTCCATGCGCACCCGGAGCTGAGCAACCGGGAAGTGCGTACCGCAGAACAGATCGCCAAACATCTGCGCGCGCTTGGCATCGAGACCAAGACCGGTGTCGGCGTGACTGGAGTCGTCGGCCTCCTCCGCGGCGCCAGGCCCGGGCGAACGGTCGGACTGCGCGCGGACATGGACGCGCTGCCGGTGACGGAGCAGACCGACGTGCCGTTCAAATCCAGAGCAACGGCGCAGTTTCGCGGCGAGACCGTCGGCGTGATGCACGCGTGCGGCCACGACTCGCACGTCGCGATCCTGCTCAGCGTCGCCGAAGTGCTCGCGGGCATGCGCGACCAGCTCGCCGGGCAGGTGCTGTTCGTGTTTCAGCCGGCCGAGGAAGGTCCGCCGGAGGGCGAACGCGGCGGCGCGGGGCTCATGCTCGAGCAGGGGGCTTTCAAGGTCGCCAAACCGGACGTCATGTACGGCTTGCACGTGATCGCATCGCTCCCGACCGGGACGATCGGCTATCGCTCCGGTCCGTTCATGGCCGGCATCGACAGCTTCACGATCGTCGTCAAGGGTCGCCAGACGCACGGATCGCGGCCGTGGGGCGGTGTCGATCCGATCGTGACCTCTGCGCAGATCGTGACGGGCCTGCAGACGATCGTCAGCCGGCAGATCGACATCACAGCGATGCCGGCGGTCATCACCGTCGGCGCGATCAAGGGCGGCATCCGCTTCAACATCATTCCGGACGAGGTGCAGATGATCGGCACCGTGCGCACGTTCAGCACGGATGTCCGCAATGACATCGTACGGCGCATGCAAACGACAGCGAGCAACATCGCGGAGGCCAACGGTGCGACTGCAACCGTGCGGTTCAAGGATCTCTCGAAGCCGGGGTCCTCTGAGGAAATCTCGGGGCCGCCGGTCGTGAACGATCCGGCTGTCACGGCGGCGGCGCTGCCGGTGTTCGAACGCCTCGTCGGCAAGGACCACGTGCGAGAGATCAGCCTGCAGACAACTGCGGACGACTACGCGCTCTTCGCCCAGCAGGTGCCGTCGCTGTACTTCTGGATCGGCATCACGCCGCCGGACCGCGACCCGGCGAAGGCGGCGTTCAATCACTCGCCGCTGTTCTATCTGGACGAGGCCGGCATGAGCACCGGCGTCCGCGCGCTGCTCGCGCTCACGACGGAGTACTTGGCGAAGTAGTCTGTGACAGAATGCCTCCATGGCAGAGGCATCTGCGCAGGGCGGCGCGAGCGGACCGGCGCCCGGCCGACCCATCCTCTTCGAGCTGGCGAGGCTCGCTGCCGTCGTTGCTCTGCCGCTCCTCGGAGTCATCGCGTTCCTGCTGTTCGACGCCGCGCGTCGCGACCTCGCTCATGCGACGGACGACACGCGCCGCGTCGCGGATGAAACCGCGGCCCGCAGCGAGCGCTTCCTCGGCGACTTTCGCGCCACGCTCGAAACCATCGCGCAGCGGCCACTGGTGCGCGCCATGGACCCTGCGCACTGCGACCCCGAGTTGTCGACGTTGCGCGATCTCTATCCGCGCGCCGGCAACATCATCGTCGTCGATGCCGAGGGCTGGATCCTCTGCGGCGCGAAGCCGCCGCCGAGCGGACAGCGGCTGCGCATCGCCGACATGGAGTTGCAACGCGCCGTCGTTCGCGACGGCATGTTCCGGATTTCGGAACCGTTGATCGGCCGGATCAGCGGGACCTGGGGCGTCACGGCGGTGCAGCCCGTTCGCGGTGACGACGGTAGCGTCATCGGCGCCATCGGCATGCAGGTCGACCTGCGACAGCTGCAACCGTTCGGACGCGTCGATCGCGAGCACACGCTCGCGGGAATCGTCGCGCGTCCGGGAGTGGTCATCGCGCACTCGGTTGCGCCGGAAAATTGGATCGGCAAAGACGTCAGCGGCACGGCGGTGATCGCAGCGATGCTCACTCGCAGCGAAGGCACGTTGCGCGACATAGCCTTCGACGAGAAGGACCGGCTCTGGGCGTTCCGCCAGGTCGCCGGCACGAACTGGATCGCTTATGCGGGCGTCGATGCTGAAAGCGCGATCGCACCTACGCGCCGGCGCGGCATCGCCGCGTTCCTGTTCGTTGCGGTGATCGTTGGCGCGACCGTTGGCGCAGCCGCATATGCCGCGCGCCGCATCGCGCGACCCATCCGCGCGATTGCCGAAGTCGCACGAGCGAGGGCCAGCGGCTCGCTCGACGCACGTGCGGTTACCGAAGGTCCGCGCGAAGTAGCAGACGTCGCGGTCGCATTCAACGCCGCCCAGGGGAAACTGCAGCTGCAGTTGAGCCGGCTGAACCTGCTGCATCGGATCACGCGTGCGATCGGCGAGCGCCACGATCTGCGCAGCATCTTCCAGGTCGTGATCCGCAGTCTCGAAGTGGATCTGCCGATCGATTTCGGCTGCATCTGCCTGTACGACGAGGCGGCAAGCACGCTGGTCGTGACCTTGTCGAGCAAGCCGCCGCTGGCGGAACAAGAGCGCATCTCCATCGAGAGCAACGGATTGTCGACGTGCATGCGCGGGCAGCTGCTCTACGAGCCGGACATCAGCCGTGCCGGCGGCGACCTCGCGCGTCGGCTTGCGGACGCCGCCCTGCGCGCATTGGTGCTCGCGCCCCTGCCCGCGCAAGGCACTGTCTTCGGCGTGCTCATCGCGGCGCGCCGCGCAGCGAACAGCTTCTCCAGCAACGAGTGCGAGTTCCTCAGCCAGCTGAGCGATCACGTCGCTCTCGCCACTCATCAGGCGCAGCTCTACGCGACATTGCAGCAGGCGTACGACGATCTCCAGCAAAGCCAGCAGACAGTGATGCAGCAGGAGCGCCTGCGCGCGCTCGGACAAATGGCGAGCGGCGTCGCACACGACATCAACAACGCGATCGCGCCGATCGCGCTCTACACCGATTCGCTGCTCGAACACGAACCGGGTCTGACCGAGCGCGCGCGCGACTACCTGAGCATCATCCGGCGCGCCATCACCGACGTCGGCGAGACCGTCCAGGGCATGCGCGAGTTCTATCGTCCGCAGGAGCGGCAGGCGGCGCTCACGCGGATCGATCTGAATCCCATCGTGACGCAGGTCATCGAGATGACTCGCGTGCGCTGGCGCGATTTGCCGCAGCAGCGCGGCGTCGCGATCGCGATGCGCACCGAGTTGCAACAGCCGCTGCCGGCGATCCGCGGTCAGGAGAGCGAGATTCGCGACGCGCTGACCAATCTCATCTTCAATGCCGTCGATGCGATGCCGGAAGGCGGCACGCTGGCGATACGGACGCGCGGCTCGGCGCAGACCGTGCAGCTCGAAGTCGTCGACTCGGGCGTCGGCATGGACGAGACGACGAGGCGGCGCTGCCTCGAGCCGTTCTTCACGACCAAGGGCGAGCGTGGGACGGGTCTCGGTCTGCCGATGGTCTACGGCATGGTGCGACGACACAGCGCGGAGCTGGAGATCGACAGCACGCTGCATCAGGGCACGACCATGCGCATCGTGTTCCCGGCGGCGCAGGTCGCCGCGGCTGCGCCCGCGCCCGTTGCACTCGACTCCGCCCCGCGGCCGCTGTCGATCCTCATCGTCGATGACGATCCGCTCGTGCTCGAATCGCTGCGCGCCACGCTGCAGAGCGATGGTCACAAGGTGACGGCAGCCGACGGCGGACAAGCCGGCATCGAGACCTTCGCGGAAGCACATCAAAGGAACGCAGCGTTCGACGTCGTGATCACGGATCTCGGCATGCCGCACGTCGATGGGCGGCGCGTCGCCGCCGCAGTCAAAGCGGCTTCGCCCGCGACGCCGATCGTGCTGCTGACGGGTTGGGGCCAGCGATTGGTGGAAGACGGTGATATTCCGGCGCACGTCGATCAGGTGCTGAACAAGCCGCCCAAGCTGCGGGATCTGCGGGCCGCGCTCGCGAGGGCGGTGTCGGGCTAAAGCGTGCTGCGCAGGGATGCGCGAATGGCGCGGGCGCAGGATGCGCTGGAGCGGCCGACCTGCAAACCGGGCCTACACCCGGGCCAAGTGCGAACTGCATCACAGTCGCGGGCGAAAGTTTCCGCGCACGCTGCCGCTGTTCCATTTCAGGGCGGACCGCTCGTTCATGGCATTGAGAATGTCGAAGAATCTCCTGGGAGTCATTGCAGGCCAGGCGTCGATCGTTGCGATCCTGA
>DASYRK010000011.1:0-56890 GCA_036004505.1 Steroidobacteraceae bacterium | reverse complement strand
GACGCCCGGAATGACTTGAGGACATGCACCGCACGGCTACGGCAGGACTCGACGATCACTTGGTGAAGCCGGTGGAGTTCTCCGCGATTACGCGCGTTGGCTGCGATGGCGATCGACTCAAGCGTTCGCTGACGTTCTTCCACCAGCGTCGGCGACCCAGTGAGGAGGGGCAGTTGCTCGGCGTGGCAACGACGGCGGACGGCCCACTAATGCATTTCTCGACGTGCTCCATTCCCGCCGGCCGAGACTAAGAACAATGCGTTGACGCCCGCAACGGCCGAAGACTGCTCTTAACGGGAGAGCACACCCAGGCAAGGAGCGCACCGTGAGCACGCTATACCGCGTTATGCTCCAAAGTCGCAATAGAACGGACTGCAGCTCAAGCGCAGAACCCGCAACTGAGTTCAGGTACTGCGACAAGGAAAGCCATCAGTGCGTTCATCGAAAGTTACGTGCTATCGCGCGCATGCTGCCGAGCCATGCAGTTCTGTCGACAAGATCTTCGGCAATGACGTGCGTGACACCACTGGCATGTTGAAGCTTACCGCCGACTTCGAGTGGAGGAAGCAACGGGTAAGTTCTGATGCGAACGCTTCACGATACCTCTGGCTTCGCCGGCCGCACAGTCTGTGCCTTCCGCCGATAGTGCTTCTTCGTCACGCGTGCATCAGCGTACACGAGTAGCCGCTGTGCCTGTTCGATCGTCTCCAGGTCCGAGGTCCGTACTCGATCGCGAGGAATTTTCCATCGAAGCACCAAAGCAGCGGCGCCTTGATCTGCACTCGAGCAGTGAATTCGCGGAGCGCGCGCCACGCGGGCTGTGGAAGGTAAAGTAAGTGGACCCCAATTGGACCCCAGCCGCTCGGTGAGCCTGGACCCCAGAGAGATGCAGCTGAAGAAACCAGCAGGAAAATCAGTGGTCGGGGTGACAGGATTTGAACCTGCGACCTATACGTCCCGAACGTAGCGCTCTACCAGGCTGAGCTACACCCCGAAACTTTTCGCGCGTGCGAGCGCTAGTGATTGCGTTCGACGGCGAAATCTGCGAGTTCGCGCAAGGCTTGCTTGTACGCCGACTCGGGCAGTTCGGCGAGGGCCTCGACGGCAAGGGCGGCCTCCTGCCGCGCGAGGCGCGCAGTGTACGCAAGGCCCCCCGTCGATTCAATTGCAGCCGTGACGGCTGCGAGATCGGCCGAGCTGCCCTGTTCGATGCTCTGCCGGATGACGCCGCGCTGCTCCTCGTTGCCGACCCGCAGCGCATATATAAGAGGCAGCGTCGGCTTGCCCTCGGCCAGGTCGTCGCCGAGGTTCTTGCCGAGCTGCTCGCTGTCGGAGTGGTAATCCAGCACGTCGTCGATCAGCTGAAATGCGGTGCCGAGATGGCGGCCGTAGCGCGCCATCGCGCCTTCGATCGCTGCCGGCGCGCCCGCGAGGATCGCGGCGATCTGCGCGCCGGATTCGAATAACTTCGCCGTTTTCCGGTAGATCACCTCGAAGTAGCGCTCCTGCGACGTGTCCGCGTCGTTCGCGTTGAGCAGCTGCAGAACCTCGCCCTCGGCGATCTTGTTGGTCGCGCCTGCCATCACATCCATCACGCGCATGCTGCCGAGCGACACCATCATCTCGAACGAGCGCGAGTAGACGTAATCGCCGACCAGCACGCTCGCCTCGTTGCCCCAGACCTCGTTCGCGGTTTCGCGGCCGCGGCGGAGCGTCGAGCCGTCGACGACGTCGTCGTGCAGCAGCGTGGCGGTGTGGATGAACTCGATGATCGCGGCTGCTTCGGTGTGCCGCCCGTCGCTGCTGCCGCACGCGCGGCCCGCGACCACGACGACCAGCGGACGTAGGCGTTTTCCTCCGCTGCCGACGATGTAGTCGGCGATCTGGTTGATCAGCACGACGTCGCTGGCGAGGCGGGTGCGAATGACGCGATCGACCTCTCGCAGGTCATCGTCGACCAGGGCTTTGACAGAAGCGAAACTCATGCGGAAATCACGGCCTACCGGGCAGACAGGAAATGGTAGCCGATGCACGGGGCGCGCTGCCCAGCTACCTCCTTCCGCATCCTGTGAACCCGCCGAACCGATCGAAGTCCCTGAAATCCGCGAAAATTAGCCGCAAATTATCCTCGGGGCGCGGTTTCGCCGGACCCGTGCGTCCGGCAGTTGCCAGTGACCGCCGCTGTCCGTACACTTCACGCCCTTTTCTGGCCGGGGTTCCCCCGGTCCGTCCGGAGCTCGAACAGATCATGTACGCCGTAATTTCAACGGGTGGCAAGCAGTATCGCGTCAGCGAAGGGTCGGTCCTTCGCGTGGAAAAGCTCACCGCGGAAGCCGGCGCGAATGTCGAGTTCGACAAGGTGCTGCTGGTCGGCCAGGGCGACAGCGTCAAGATCGGCTCGCCGTTCCTGAGCGGCGGCAAGGTCGTCGCGACCGTGCAGAGCCACGGCAAGGGCGACAAGGTGCGCATCGTCAAATTCCGCCGCCGCAAGCACTACCTGCGGCAGGGCACGCACCGTCAGCCCTATACCGAACTGAAGATCACGAGCATCGTCGGCTGAAGCCGGCGGCAAACACTTTTAGCGAGAACGCGTCATGGCACATAAAAAGGCGGGCGGCAGTACCAAGAACGGCCGCGAATCCGAGTCGAAACGGCTCGGCATCAAGAAGTTCGGCGGCGAGCAGGTGCTGGCCGGCAACATCCTCGTGCGTCAGCGCGGCACCGTTTATCGGGCCGGCGACAACGTCGGCACGGGCACCGACTACACGCTGTTTGCCAAGGCCACGGGCCGTGTGCAGTATCGGAAGAAGGGCGTCGAGCAGCACACGTTCGTGAGCGTCGTCACCGAGTGAAGGTTCGAGCCATCTCCATGGCATAAAGAGCCCCGGTCCGTCCGGGGCTTTTTTTATGCCGGCGTTACCCCTATGCGATTCGTCGACGAAGCACCCATTGCAGTTCAGGCCGGCCACGGCGGTCGTGGCGCCGTGAGCTTTCGCCGCGAGAAGTTCGTGCCGTTCGGTGGCCCGGACGGCGGCGACGGCGGCAAGGGCGCGGACATCTACCTCGTCGGTACCGAGGGCATCAACACGCTGGCGGACTTCCGCTACCACCGCACTTTCCGCGCGCCGAATGGCCAGCCGGGCAGCGGTCAAGACTGCACCGGCGCTGGCGGCGCAGATCTCGATGTTCCGGTCCCGATCGGCACCGTTGTCGTCGATATCGATACAGAAGAGCAGTTGGGCGACGTCATCGGCTTTGGCCAGCGCCTGCTGGTCGCCAAGGGTGGAAAAGGCGGCTGGGGCAATACGAAGTTCAAAAGCAGCACGAACCGCACGCCTCGCAAGGCTATGCCAGGCCTGGCGGGGGAGAAGCGGCAGCTTCGCCTCGAACTCAAGGTCATGGCGGACGTTGGGCTGCTGGGCTTGCCGAATGCCGGTAAATCCACCCTGATCCGTGCGGTTTCCGCGGCGAAGCCGAAAGTTGCCGACTATCCGTTCACGACGCTGCACCCAAACTTGGGCGTCGTCGCGGTCGGCACGCATCGCAGCTTCGTGATGGCCGATATTCCCGGGCTGATCGAGGGTGCGGCCGAGGGCGCCGGCCTAGGGATCCGCTTCCTCAAGCACCTGCAGCGGACGCGCGTGCTCCTGCACCTGGTCGATATCGCGCCGCTCGACCCGGATGCTGATCCGGTGGTCGATGCGCGCGCGATCATCGCCGAATTGAAGAAGTTCAGCGCCGATCTTGCGGAGAAAGAGCGCTGGCTGGTCCTGAACAAGCTGGACCTGCTCCCGGAAAAGGAAGCGGAGCGACGCTGCAAGGACATCGTGCGCCGGCTGCGCTGGAAGGGGCCGGTCTATCGGATTTCAGGGTTGGCGCGCCAGGGTACGGACGCGCTCTGCCGCGACATCATGAAGCGGCTGGAAGAGTTGGGGATTCGAGAGCCGGAAGCGGAGTCGGCAGAGTCGGACTGACGCCGACCTGCGGTCGAAGGGCCAGCTTCAGCCGGCCGACATTTCCTTGATGCGCGCGTTCAGGTGGCTCTTGTGCCGCGACGCCTTGTTGCGATGGATGACGCCCTTGTTGACCGCCGAGTCGATGATCGGACCGGCTTCTTTCAGCTTCGCGGCGGCTTCTTTCTTGTCACCCGCGTTCACGGCGTTGACGACGTTCTTGATCGCGGTGCGCAGCTTGGACCGGGCCGCCACGTTGCGCGCACGGCGCTTCACGGTCTGACGGGCACGCTTCTCGGCTGACTTGATATTGGCCACGGGCGGGGGGACTCCAAAAAAGAGGCGCGAATTCTGCCGATGCGGCCGGCCCGAGGCAAGGGGAAACGCAATAATTCGGCCGCAATCTATCCGCAATCCGCCAGTTCGCCTCTGTACCATGGCGGCCCCATGAAGCCCCCAGCCGCCCGCGGCCGCCCATGAACCGCGGTTTCTTCCGCAGCACAGCCGTCGTTGGAGTCACCACGCTGCTGTCCCGGATCACCGGGCTGGCCCGCGAAATGGTGTTCACCGCGGTCATTCCCGCGGTGTACCTCGAGGTCTACGTCCTCGCGAACCAGATCCCGAACCTGCTGCGCCGGCTGTTCGCCGAGGGCGCGTTTTCGCAGGCGTTCGTGCCCGTTGTGGCGGAATACCGCGCCAAGCGCAGCCACGAGGAAGTCCGCGAGCTGGTCGACTCCGTGGCCGGCACGCTGGGCGGCATTCTCGCCGTCGTGTCGATTCTCGGCGTGGTCGTCGCGCCCGTGGTCGTCTACATCTGCGCGCCGGGCTTCGCTTCGAAACAGGCTGGGCAGTTCGAGCTGGCCGTCGAAGCGCTGCGCTGGACGTTCCCGTACCTGCTGTTTGTCTCGCTCACGGCTCTCGCCGGCGGCGTGTTGAACAGCTACCAGCGTTTCGCGCTGCCCGCATTCGCATCGGTCGTGCTCAACGTCGTCATGATCGTGTTCGCGGTGTGGATTTCCCCGCATTTCGAGCAGCCGGTGATCGCGCTGGCCGTCGGCGTTTTCGTCGGCGGCGTCTTGCAGGTCGTGATGCAGGTGCCGGCGTTGCTGCGGCTCCGGCTGGTGCGCTGGCCGCGCTGGAATCTCAAGCACGAGGCCGTGCGGCGCATCTCGCTGCTGATGGGCCCGGCGATCATCGGCTCTTCGATGGGGCAGCTGAGCGTCATGCTGAGCACGGCGATCGCCTCGCTCCTCGCGGACGGCAGCATGGCGTGGCTGTTTTTCGCCGACCGCCTGGTCGAATTTCCGCTCGGTGTTTTCAGCATCGCGCTCGCGACCGTGATCCTGCCGAGCCTGTCGGCGCACCACGCCCGGGAGACGCCGCAGGAGTTCTCCGAGACGCTCGCCTGGGCGCTGCGGCTGGTCTGCGTGATCGTGATTCCGGCGTCGGTCGCGATGCTCGCGCTCGCGGGACCGTTGACTGTCGCGATTTACCACCGCGGCAGGTTCACGAGCTTCGACGTCGACATGACGCAGCGGGCGCTGATGGCGTTCTCGCTCGCGCTGCTCGGCTGGAGCCTCATCAAGGTGCTCGCGACGGGCTACTACGCCCGCCAGGACACGAAGGGACCGGTGAAGGTCGCCATGCGTGCGCTCGGCCTGACGATGGCGCTGAACCTGCTCGTGCTGGGCGTGCTCTGGCTCACGGGCAACATCAAGTCGCCTGGCGCGCACACGCTGCTCGCGCTGACGAACGGCATCGGGGCGATGCTCAACGCGGGACTGCTCTACGTCGGCCTGGCCCGCATGGGCATCGTGCAACCGGGCCACGTCATGCGCGGCCTGCTCGCCCGGATCGTGATCGCGAGCTCCGCCATGGCGGCCGTGTTGGCGTGGCTCGGCGGCGATCTCGCATTCTGGCTGAGCAGCGGCACCCTGGTTCGCGTGATGCGGCTCTCCGGCTTGATCGCGGTCGGCATCGTGGTCTACTTCGGCGTGCTGTGGCTGCTCGGGGTGCGGGCCGGGCAATTCCGCCTGAAGGCGGTTGCGCCGCCGGCGGCGCCCTGATTTCCGGCCGTTCGCCCCTATAATGGAGCTCTTCCGGTGAACGATTGGGAGCGCGAGCCACGATGGAGCTCGTTCGGGGCTTGCACAACGTGGATCGGGCCGCTCGCGGTTGCGTGCTCACGATCGGCGCCTTCGACGGCATCCACTGCGGTCATCAGGAGATGATCCGGGTGCTGCGGACGCTCGCGGCGGCGCAGGAGCTGCCTGCGACGCTGCTGTCCTTCGAGCCGACGCCGCGCGAGTTCTTTGCCAAGGGAACGCCGCCGGCGCGCCTGACGCGCTTTCGCGAGAAATACGAGGTGTTACAGCAGTACGGCGTCGAGCGCTTCGTGTGCCTGCGGTTCGACACGGCGCTGCGCTCGATGAGTCCGGACCAGTTCATCGGCGACGTGCTGGTGAGCGCGCTCGGCGCGCGGCACGTCATCGTCGGGCACGACTTCAAGTTCGCGCGCAATCTCGCGGGTAACGTCGAGACGCTGCGCGCGGCGGGACCGGCGGCAGCGTTCGTAGTCACCGAGGTGCCGCCGTTCGAGATCGATGGCGAGCGCGTCAGCAGTTCGCTGATCCGCACGGCGCTCGATGCGGGCGATATGCAGCGCGCCGCGCGATTGCTCGGACGGCCGTATCGGATGACCGGTAAGGTCGTGGAAGGCGCGAAGCTCGGCCGCAAGCTCGGGTTTCCGACCGCGAACCTGCGGCCGCAGCGCCGTGCGACGCCGCTGGCAGGCGTGTTCGCGATCCGCGTTTCAGGCTGTGGTTTGCACAACGCGCCGGGAGTTGCCAGTCTCGGCACGCGCCCGGCGGTGAACGGCAAGGAGCTGCTCCTCGAAGCGCACGTGTTCGACTTCGACGGCGACCTGTACCGTCAGTACCTGCACGTCGATTTCATCGCGCGGTTGCGCGACGAGCTGTGGTTTCCGGACATGGATCAGCTGGTGGAGCAGATGAAGCAGGATGCAGCGCGTGCGAGAGAGATTCTGAGTCGTTAAGTATGGCCATGGACTACAAGCAGACACTCAACCTGCCGGAGACCGCCTTCCCGATGAAGGCCGACCTGGCGCGACGCGAGCCCGACGTACAGAAGTTCTGGGAAGAGCAGAACATCTACGGCAGGCTGCGCGAGGTCGCGCGCGGCCGTCCGACGTTCATTCTTCACGACGGTCCGCCGTACGCGAACGGCACGATTCATCTCGGCCACTCCATCAACAAGGTCCTGAAAGACGTCGTGGTGAAGGCGCGCACGCTCGACGGCTACGACGCCCCGTACGTGCCGGGCTGGGATTGCCACGGCCTGCCGATCGAGCATCAGATCGAGAAGGCGCGCGGCAAAGAGGTGAAGGGGCTCGGACCGCGCGAGTTCCGTCAGGCATGTCGCGAGTACGCGATGTCGCAGGTGGAAGTGCAGCGTGTCGACTTCAAACGGCTCGGCGTGATGGGCGAATGGGATCGCCCGTACATGACGATGCAGGCGTTCTACGAGGCGGAGCAGCTGCGTGCGTTCGCGCAGATCCTGCGCAACGGCCACGTCTACAAGGGACTGAAGCCGGTGCACTGGTGCCTGGACTGCCGCTCGGCGCTCGCCGAGGCGGAGGTCGAGTACGAGGATCGCGTCTCGCCCGCGATCGATGTGCGCTTTGCGGTGCAGGACGTCGCGGATCTCGCGAAGCGATTCGGGGTCGCAGCGGCGCGTGCGCCGGCCAGCATCGTGATCTGGACGACGACTCCGTGGACCTTGCCCGCCAACCAGGCGGTCTCGGCCGGTCCGGAAGTCCGCTACGAGCTCATCGATACCGGCGCGGAATTGCTGGTGCTCGCGAAGGATCTCGTCGCCGCGGTGCTCCAGCGCGCCGGCGTCAAGGAGTGCAAGCGCGTCGGCGAAGTCGCCGGCTCTGCGCTCGAAGGACTGCAACTCGCGCATCCGTTCTACGACCGCACGGTTCCCGTCGTGCTCGGCGACCACGTGACGCTCGATGCCGGCACGGGACTCGTGCATACCGCGCCCGGACACGGTCATGAGGACTACGAAGTCGGCCTGAAATACCAGCTGCCGATCGACAACCCGGTCGGCAGCGACGGGCGGTTCGTTGCGGGCACGAAGTTGTTCGAAGGCGAGCACGTGTTCGAAGCGAACAAGCACGTCATCGCAGTGCTCAAGGAACGCGGCGCGCTGCTGCACGAGGAAACTCTCAAGCACAGCTATCCGCATTGCTGGCGCCACAAGACGCCGGTCATCTTCCGCGCGACCGCGCAGTGGTTCATCAGCATGGAGCAGGCGGGCCTGCGCAAAGGCGCGCTGCGCGAGATCGGCAAAGTGAAGTGGATGCCGGCGTGGGGCGAGAGCCGCATCGGCAACATGATCGCCGACCGTCCCGACTGGTGCATTTCGCGCCAGCGCGTGTGGGGCGTGCCGCTCGCGCTGTTCACTCATCGCGACACGGGCGAGCCGCATCCGCGCTCCGCGGAATTGCTCGAAGCCGTCGCGAACCACGTCGAGAAGGGCGGGATCGATGCGTGGTACGACCTCGACCCGGTCGACGTGCTCGGCGCGGAGGCGAAGAATTACGAGAAGGTCAACGACATTCTCGACGTGTGGTTCGACTCGGGCGTCTCGCACCAGTGCGTGTCGAAGCATTGGCCCGAAGTCACGATGCCCGCGGACCTGTACCTCGAAGGCTCGGATCAGCACCGTGGCTGGTTCCACAGCGCGCTGCTGACCTCGGTCGCGATGCATGACCGCGCGCCGTACCGTGCCGTGCTGACGCACGGCTTCACGGTCGACGAGAAGGGCCGGAAGATGTCGAAGTCCCTCGGCAACGTCATCCCGCCGCAGAAGGTCATCGGTACGCTGGGCGCGGACGTGCTGCGCCTGTGGATCGCGGCCACCGACTACGCGAACGAGATGAGCCTGTCGGACGAGATCCTGAAGCGCATCGCCGAGTCGTACCGGCGGATCCGCAACACGACGCGCTTCCTGCTCGGCAACCTCGCGGGCTTCGATCCGGCGCACGATCCGGTGCCGGCGGATCAGCTGGTGGCGCTCGATCGCTGGGCGTTGTGGCGCGCCCAGCAGCTGCAGGAGGAAGTCGTCGCTGCCTATCGAAACTACGAGTTCCATCTCGTCTACCACAAGGTGCACAACTTCTGCAGCGTCGATCTCGGTGGCTTCTACCTGGACGTGCTGAAGGACCGGCTCTACACGACACCAGCGAAGAGCCACGCGCGACGCTCGGCGCAGACTGCGATGTTGTGGATCGCCGAGGCGATGGTGCGCTGGCTCGCGCCGATTCTGTCGTTCACGGCGGAAGAGATCTGGCGGTACATGCCGGGCGCGCGCAACGAGTCGGTGTTCCTCAACACCTGGGTCGCGTTGCCTCAAGGTGCGGCTCAGCGACCGCAGGTCGATTGGGATGCAGTCCTGCGCGTGCGCAGTGGCGTGATGCGCGAGCTGGAGAAGTTGCGTAATGCCGACGCGATCGGCGCGCCGCTCGACGCGGAAGTCGATGTCTACTGCGCCCCGCACCTGCTGCAGATTTTGCAGTCGTTTGGCGATGAGCTGCGGTTCGTCTTCATCACCTCCGCCGCGCGCGTGCATCGGGCCGACAGCCGTCCGCCGCAGGCTGCTGCGGTGGAGGAGGGGAACGACGACTTCGCCTGGATCGTTGCGCGTCCGTCAGCGGCGAAGAAGTGCGTGCGTTGCTGGCACAAGCGCGAGGATGTGGGCAGCTCAGCCGAGCATCCCGAGCTGTGCGGCCGCTGCGTCACGAACGTCGCCGGGCCGGGCGAGCACCGACGCTTCATTTGAGAGAGCAGGCGCGCATGGGCAGTAATCCGCTTTCGAAGGTCTGGTTCACCCCGACGCGCGGCGCGAGCAACTGGTTGTGGCTGTCGTTCTTCGTCGTGCTGCTGGACCAGACGACCAAAGCGCTCGTCATCGGCACCGTGAAGGTGCAGGACACGATCGCGTTGCTGCCGTTCCTCGACGTCGTCTACCTGGAGAACACCGGCGCCGCGTTCAGCATCTTCGCGCAAGCGTCCGGCTGGCAGCGCTGGTTCTTCATCGGCCTGGCGCTGATCGTGAGCCTGGTGCTGATGCTGTGGCTGCGGCGGATCCGCGCCGACCAGACGCTGCTCGCGATCGGCTTGTCGCTGGTGCTCGGCGGCGCGCTCGGCAACGTCATCGATCGCGTGATGCACGGCTACGTCGTCGACTTCATCTACTTCAACTGGCGCAGCTGGGACTTCCCGGCGTTCAACATCGCCGACACCTCGATCTCGATCGGCGCCGGCTGTTTGTTGCTCGACGCGTTCCTCGAGCGCGGACACGGCAAGGAAGCGGTCTCCCGCGAGCGGCGCGCGGGGACGGAGTAGCGCATGCAGATCCTGCTCGCCAATCCGCGCGGATTCTGCGCCGGCGTCGACCGGGCGATCGATATCGTCGAGCGCGCGATCGAGCTGTTCGGCGCGCCGATCTACGTGCGTCACGAGGTCGTGCACAACCGCTATGTCGTCGAGCGGCTGCGCAGCCTCGGCGCCGTGTTCGTCGAAGAGCTCGACGAAGTGCCGGACGACGCAACGGTGATTTTCAGTGCGCATGGCGTCTCGCGCGCCGTGCAGGATGAGGCGCGCCGGCGTGCGCTGAAGGTTTTCGATGCGACCTGTCCGCTCGTGACCAAGGTGCACATGGAAGTTGCGCGCTACGCCCGCGAAGGTCGCGAAGTGATCCTGATCGGCCACGCGGGACACCCGGAAGTCGAAGGAACGATGGGCCAGTTCGACACCGCGTTCGGCGGGCACATCCTGCTGGTGGAGACGCCGGAAGATGTGCAGCGGCTGGATGTCAAAGATCCGTCGCGGCTCGCGTTCGTCACGCAGACGACGCTCTCGGTCGACGACACGCAACGGATCGTCGACGCGTTGCGCACCCGGTTCCCGACGCTCGCCAGCCCGCGCAAAGAAGACATCTGCTATGCGACGCAGAACCGCCAGGACGCGGTGAAGCGCCTGGCCGAGCGCTGCGACATCATCCTCGTCGTCGGCTCGCCGAGCAGCTCGAACTCGAATCGCCTGCGCGAGATCGCCGCGAAGGCCGGCATCCCGGGTTATCTCGTCGACGGTCCGGAAGACCTCCAGCGCGAGTGGTTCGAAGGCAAGCGCATCGTCGGCGTGACCGCAGGCGCATCGGCGCCGGAAGTACTCGTCGAGCGCGTGGTCGCGCGCATCCGGGAATGGGGCGGTGCGGTGCCGGTCGACGTGCTCGGTCAGCCGGAGAACGTCGTGTTCAGCCTGCCGCGCGAGCTGCGGATTCCGGTTCGATCGGTGCCGGGAGAAAAAAACAGGGAAAACTGAGCAGCGCAACACAAGCCCTGCTGCACCGCTCAGTTTCCCCCGTTTTTTTCTCCCGGCACCCTAATGACGTACGAAGCCGTGCCGGCATCGGCTACGGACCAGCTCACCGCGATCACGTATGTCGGCGGGTTGGTGAGCGTGTCGCGCGTGATCGTGCCCAGGCCGCTCGGGAGCTTGCGCTCCACTTCGTCCTCCCAGCACGCGGCCTCGCGCGCCGCGATGTCCTGCGGCAGCACGAGCTTGGATTGCTGATCGCACAACACGCCGATCGTCGTCGCGAAGCCCGCGTGGCCTTCTTTGGTGCTGCGGATGCGGTTGGCGATCTGCTCCGCGAGCTCGGCAGCTTCGCGATGCAGCTGCGCCTCCGGGTTCGTCTGCACCTGGTCTGAATACAGCGCTGCGATGCCGATGATGCCCACCGCCATGACGAGCAGCGCGGCGAGCACCTCGACGATGGTGAAGCCGTGCAAGCGACGGACGAGGTTCCGGACAGCCATGGGCCGCGATCATCGCTATCCCGGCGCGCACCGTAAAGGCTTACCGTTCGGGTCGCGGCGTGCAACGCGCGGACGACCCGTGTGGCTGATGATGATTGCCCGAGCGTGCGCCGAGCCGCGCACGTCGCAAAACACGATCGTGCCGTTCACCACCGCCTGCGCGACCGGCCGGAACGAGTACGCGGGGCGGTTCGAGGTGATCGAGCCGCCCGGCCAGGCGCCGGAGTGCGCGATTACGTTCTCGCGCGCATCGCGCTGGGGCGGATCGTCGCGGTCGCTGTTCACGAACACGATCCAGCCGACGTTCCAGTCCGCAGCGCCGTAGTCGCAGCTGCGGCCGTCGCGCGAGCGGCACATGCTGACGACCTTGCCGCGTTTGATCGATTCGGAGCGCGCCAGGAACAGCGCGTGCAGGAAGCTGTTGACGACGGCTGTGCGCCGCCCGTCGAGCTGCAGCGTGCGAAAGCTGGGCGCGGCCAGGCTCGCGACGACGGCGACGATTGCGAGCGACGTCAGCAGTTCCATGAGGGTGGTGCCGGCCGATTTGCACATCCATTTGGGCACGTCCATTCACCCGGTGCGGATCGAGGGTTCCACCCTACGTGGCCCGGCAGGGGCCGCGGTCGGCCTTTTTTACGCCTTTTGCCGCGATTCTCGCGTCCGGCCTGGGGCCGCGCTATGCTCTGCCATCGCATCGAACGAGGCGGAAACGTGAGCTCTCAGCCATCCTCCCGGGCGCTGCCCCGCGAGCACACCCCACGTGAAGACATCATTGCGCAGCTGCAGGCGCACGGCCTGAAGCCCACTGAGCAGCGCATTCGCATCGCAGAGCTTTTGATGAGCGTGCCGACGCACATGACCGCCGAGCAGATTCTCGCGGCCGTGCGGCGCGGCGGCGAGCGCGTGTCGAAGGCCACCGTGTACAACACTCTCAAGGTGCTGGCGGAGCGCGGCCTGGTGCGACAGATCCATCTCGATCCGGAGCGCTCGGTCTACGATTCGACGCGCACGCCTCATCACCATTTCCACGACCTCGAGACCGGCGAGCTGCGCGACATCGACCCGAACGACATCGCTTTCAGCCGCTTTCCGACGCTGCCGGAGGGCATGGAGGCCGAGGTCGAAGTCGTGATCCGGCTGCGGAAAAAGCGCGCCGCCAGTGGCTAGGGCGGGGTCGGTCCCGTATACTTCCGCCCCCTCGCCGGGGTAGCTCAGCTGGTAGAGCAGCGCATTCGTAATGCGCGGGTCGGGAGTTCGAATCTCTTCTCCGGCACCACTTCAGATGCAAACGCCGCGCCCCGCGCGGCGTTTGTCTGTGGGCCGCCCGTGACAGTGAAACTGCACCGAACGAAATCGCAGCGGCGCCTGACGCTCGGCCGCCTGTTCGTCTACCGGCTCGCGGCGCTGCTCGCGTACGCGATCATCGAGACTGTGTGGCGCACCAGCCGGCTGCGCTTCACGAATCTCGATCGACTGCAGGCGCTGGTGCGCGAGCAGGGCGCTGTCGTGCCGGTGTTCTGGCATCAGCACCTGCTCATGTGCGCGCGCTTCATCGCCGACCGCCGCGCCGGGCTCAAGACGGGCTTCATGATTTCGCCGTCGGTCGACGGTCAGGCGCCGACGATGCTCGCTGCGCTATACGGCGCGCACGTCGTGCGTGGATCGGGCTCTTACACAGGAATGCGCGCCGTACGCGGCGTGTATCAGGCGATCGTCAAGGACGGCATCTCGCCCGGCATCACGCCGGACGGCCCGCGCGGGCCGCGCTTCAAGTTCAAGCCGGGAGCGATCTTCACCGCGCAGATCAGTCGCAAGGCGGTCGTGCCGATCGCCTACGCCGCGAAGCCCGCGTGGGTCCTCAAGACCTGGGACAAGTTCGTGATCCCGCCGCCGTTCGCGAAGGTCAGCATCGCGATCGGCGAGCCGTATTTTCCGCCGAAGAAAATGAGCGACGAGGAGATGGAGGAAGCCGAACGCGAACTGGAGCGGCGGATGCTGCAGACCTACAAGGATGCGGCCGCGGCACTCACCGCCAACCGCTAGCCGCCAACCGCTTCCTTCCCCGTGCAATCTTCATCCACGCAATCCTCGACCTCGATCTGAATCGTGGCGTGCGTGATGCCGAAGCGCTCGGCGAGCAACACCTTCGCATCTTTCAGTACGACTGCGTGATCGGCCGCGGCGGTCACGGATGCGTGCATCGTCAGCAGCGTCTCCTGCGGTCCGACCAGCCAGGCGTGCACGTGATGAACATCGCGGATCGCGGGGATGCGCTGCTCGAGCGTGCGACGCAGCTCGCCGATATCGAGCCAGTCCGGCGCGCCTTCCATCAGGATGTGTGCGGAGCGCCGCACCAGCGCCAGCGCACTGCGCACGATCAACACGCTCACGAACAGCGACAGCAGCGGATCGATCGGCAGCCAGCCGGTGAACAGGATCACGACGCCGGCGAGCACCGCGGCGGCCGAGCCGAGCAGGTCGCCGATCACGTGTAGAATCGCCGCCGAGATGTTCATGTCGTGCGAGTCGCCCCGGCGCAGCATCGCGAACACCATCAGGTTCACGATCAGGCCGAGCCCGCCGACCCACAGGATCGCGGTCGCATTCACGTCGACCGGGTTCAGCAGGCGCTGCACGGCTTCGAGTGCAATCCACGCGACGATGAACAGCAGTGCGCAACCGTTCACGAAGGTCGCGAGCACCCGCAGCCGCTGATAGCCGAACGAGCGTCGCGTGTCGGCGGGGCGTGCAGCGATGCGTGTGGCCGCCCAGGCGAGCGCGAGCGCTGCGGTGTCCGTCAGCATGTGGCCCGCGTCGGCGAGCAGCGCGAGCGATCTTGCGAGGAAGCCGCCCGCGAATTCCACCAGCATGAAGGCGCCGGTCAGGGCGAGCGCCCAGCCGAGGAGGGCGCCGCTGCTTGCCCCATGGCCGTGCCCGTGATCATGCTCGTGATGGTCGCCGCTCATGAGGGCAGTATACTGCGCACCCGCCATGAAGCTTTCCGTCGTCATCCCCGTCTGCAACGAGGCCGAGAACGTCGCGCCGCTCGCGCGCGAAATCCAGGCCGCGCTCGCTGCGCATCGGCCGTTCGAAATCATCTTCGTCGATGACGGCAGCACCGACACCACTGCGGCCGCGGCCTGCGCGGCGCGTGACAGCGGAATTCCCGAGATCCGCTTGCTGCAACACTCGCGGCGCAGTGGCCAGAGCGCGGCCGTCTGGACTGGCGTGCGCGCCGCCCGCGCCGACTGGATCGCGACGCTGGATGGCGACGGTCAGAACGATCCGGCCGACATTCCCGCGATGCTCGAAGCGCTGCGCACCGGCGACGAGTCGTTGCGGCTCATCATGGGCAATCGCTCGGCGAACCGGCGGGACACCTGGCTGCGCAAGGTGTCTTCACGTGTCGCCAATGGAGTACGCGGGCGCATGTTGCACGATGGCACGCCCGACACCGGTTGCGGCATCAAGCTGCTGCACCGGGCGACGTTCCTGGAGCTGCCGCGCTTCAATCACATGCACCGCTTCCTGCCCGCGCTGTTCCAGCGAGCGGGCGCCCGGGTCATCTCCGTTCCCGTGCGTCATCGGCCGCGCACGCAGGGCACGTCGAAATACGGCCTGCACAACCGCCTGTGGGTCGGCATCGTCGACCTGTTCGGGGTCCGCTGGCTCATCGTTCGCAACCCGCCGCCCGTGACGGTGAGCGAACGGTAGGGGAAAACCCCTTGTCCGCCAGCGCTCTGCGCTTTCTTCTGCATTTTCGGTGTGACACAATCCCCCGCGGCTGCCGCGCCTACAACGATTTTCCGCAACGCGCGTGCAGACGGGAGGAAGGAATGACCAAGAAAACCCACGTCATGTTGGGTCTGCGTCGCTGACGCCGCGAGCGGAGCAGGGGCGAGTGTCGAGTCAACCCAGCAAGCCGCCGACGGCATCCCCGCACAGCGCCGAGGCGCTGTTTCCTTCCCATACCGGGCAGACTCGCCGCAGCAAGGCCGGCCTCGACGTCCTCCTGACGAAGGCCGCGATCGATTTCCAGAATCTCTCGAACGAGCATGCCGACGCGCTGCTGCGCCTGAATCTCGAAGCGCTGCGCGAGGCGGCGGGCCTCGACGCGTTGCTGATTGCCACTTTCGATGCGGACCACACCGCGATCGAGCACGTCATCGGCGTGACCGGCCTGTTCGCGACGTTCAATCCCGACACATTGCGCGGCGAGCAGCTCGAACGTCTGCCGTACCTGCGCAACCGGCTCGAACACCTGCGCGTCATCGAGATCCGCGACACGTCGCAGCCGCGGCCCGATCTCGCACCTGAAGCTGCGCAACTCGCGGCGCTGCGCATCGGCGCTGCGTTGCTCATCGGCTTCGCGGCGCAGGGGCGCACGAGCGGCTTCATCGCGCTCTGCTCGACGTTGCCCCGCGATAGCTGGGACGCGAATCTGCACCTGATGCTGAAGCTGCTCGGCTCCAGCTACGCCACGGGCATCGAGCGCGTGCGTTATCAGCGGCACCTGAAACAGATCGAGGAGCGCGACGCGCTCGCGCTGTACGGATCGAACGACGGTCTCTGGGATTTCGACCTGGATCGCAAGACCACGTATTTCTCGCCGCGCTGGAAATCGATGCTCGGTTACGGCGACGACGAGGTCGAGCCGCTGACCGACTGGCAGCAGCTGGTACATCCCGACGACCTCGAGCGGGTGCGCGCCGCGCTGCGCGACCACCTCGCAGGCATCGAGCCGCTGTTCGAGAGCGTGCACCGGCTGCGTCATCGCGACGGCGTCTGGCTCTGGGTCGTCAGCCGCGCCAAGGCGCGCGTCGACGAGCAGGGCCGCGCCCATCGCATCGTCGGCGTCGACCTGGACGTCACCGAGCGCAAGCTGTTCGAAGATGCGCTGTTCAAGGAGAAGGAGAGCGCGCAGATCACGCTGCAGTCGATCGGCGACGGCGTCATCACGACCGACTCCAAGTGCCGCATCGAGTATCTGAATCCGGTTGCGGAGCAGTTGACGGGCTGGCGACTCGAACACGCGCAGGGCCGCATCGTCGACGAGATCTTCCGCAGCTTCCACGAAGAGACCTGCGAGCCGCTGGAGAATCCGCTCGCGGTTTCGATCCGGCGCACGCGCGCGATCAAGAGCGTGCGGCCGACGCTGCTGATCCGCCGCGACGGCAACGAGCTGTACATCGAGAGTTGCGCCTCGCCGATCCGCGACGGCGCGGGCAACGTGCTCGGCGGCGTGCTGGTGTTCCACGACGTCAGCGAGAGCCGCGAGCTCAATCGCAAGCTGTCGTACCACGCGAGCCACGACATCCTGACGGGGCTGGTGAACCGGCGGGAGTTCGAGTCGCGGCTGGAACGCGCCATCAAGAGCGCACGGGCGCGCGAGGCGTCGTACGCGCTGTGCCACATCGATCTCGACCAGTTCAAGATCATCAACGACAACTGTGGCCACAGCGCGGGCGACGCGCTGCTGGGACAGGTCGGCGCACTGCTCAAGTCGAAGATCCGCTGGCGCGACACCGTGTCGCGGCTCGGCGGTGACGAGTTCGGCGTACTGCTGGAGAGCTGCTCGCTCGAGGAAGCAGTGCGCAACGCGGAGGGCCTGCGCGAGGCGATCCGCAATTACAAGTTCGTCTGGGAAGAGCGCACGTTCCGCCTCGGCGCGAGCATCGGCGTGGTGCCGATCTCGCCGGAGAACGAGGACGTGGCCGCGCTGCTATCCGCCGCGGACAGCGCATGTGCGGCGGCAAAAGAAAATGGCCGCAACCGCATCTACAGCTTCCAGGAAAACGACATCGACCTGATGCGGCGCCGGCGCGAGATGCAGTGGGCGGCGCGCATCAACAACGCGCTGGAAGACGGGCGGTTCGAGATCTTCCGCCAGTTCATCCTGCCGCTGCACGAGCCGCAGAAGCACGGCCTGCACTACGAGCTGCTGCTGCGCATGCGCGACGAGGCCGGCAAGATCGTCACGCCCGACCAGTTCATCGCCGCGGCCGAGCGCTACGGCCTGACGCCGAACATCGATCGCTGGATGATCGAGCACGCGCTGCGCTGGCTGGTCTCGGAAGCGGACGAGCGCGAGAAGCTGGAGCTGTGCTCGATCAACCTCTCCGGGCAGAGCCTCGGCGACGACAAGTTCCTGCCATTCGTGATCGATCATTTCCACCGCAGCGGCATCGACGCCTCGAAGATCTGCTTCGAGATCACCGAGACCGCGGCGATCGCCAGCTTCTCGCAGGCGAACCGCTTCATCCATGCGCTCAAGGAGCTCGGCTGCCGCTTCGCGCTCGACGACTTCGGCACCGGCCTGTCGTCGTTCGGCTATCTCAAGCACTTCCCGGTCGACTTCCTGAAGATCGACGGCAGCTTCGTGAAGGAGATCCTGCACGATCCGATCGATCGCGAGATGGTGCGCTCGATCAACGAGATCGGTCATCTCACCGGCAAGCAGACGATCGCCGAGTTCGCCGAGAACATGGAGATCGTCGAGATGCTGCGCAGCCTGGGCGTCGACTACGCGCAGGGCTACGCGATCGCGACGCCGCAGCGCGTGATGAAGCTCGCCGCCGGCGGCTGACGCCACCGGCGTTTCGCCAATCCGAGCATCCCAGTCCGATCACGAGCAAGCCGGCGACGCCCGGCTCGGGCGCGTCGATCGCCTGGCGAGTAACGTGGGTGAGATCCGACGTAATTTTCAAGAAGGTGTAAATCGCATCGACAGGTCGACGGCGCGGACGTGCTTGGTGAGGCCGCCGACCGAGATGAAGTCGACGCCGGTATCGGCCACCGCGCGCAGCGTTTCCAGCGACATGTTGCCCGATGCTTCGAGCTCAGTGCGCGCGTTTGTGTGTTCGCGTGTCGTCTGCACCGCGCTGCGCATGTCATCGAGCGAGAAGTTGTCGAGCAGGATCCGATCGACGCGCGCATCGAGCGCTTCACGCAGTTCGGCGAGATTCTCGACCTCGACTTCCAGGAGCACTTTCGCAGCGATGCGTCGCGCTTCGCTCACCGCGTTCGCAATCGATCCCGCCGCGGCGATGTGGTTCTCCTTGACCAGGATCGCGTCGAACAGACCGATGCGGTGATTCGTGCCGCCGCCACAGCGCACAGCGTACTTCTGCGCAATGCGCAGGCCGGGGATCGTCTTGCGGGTATCGAGAATGCGGCACTTCGTACCGGCGACCGCATCCACGTAGCGGCGCGTCACTGTTGCCGTGGCCGAGAGCGATTGCAGGAAGTTCAGCGCCGTTCGCTCGCCAGTGAGCAGCGAGCGTGCAGGACCTTCGAGTGTGCAGAGCTGCTGATCGGCGCGAACGCGATCGCCGTCGCGAGCGGACCAGGTGACGCGGACGCGCGCATCGACCTGACGAAACACTTCGTCGAACCACGCCGTGCCGCACAGCACGGCTTCCTCGCGCGTGATCACCGAGGCGCGGGCGACGCGATCGGCCGAAATGAGTTGCGCAGTGAGATCACCCGAGCCCACGTCCTCGAGCAGCGCCGTCGCGACGGTCTGCTTTACGTACGTGGGATCGGGTTCGTTCATGGCCTCGGTCAGAAGGGCAGGCCGTGGCTCTGGCCGCCCATGCACATCAGCATCGGGATCGAGAGGATGAAGTTGGTGCGCGAGGCGTACAGCGCCACCTTGCGCGCCTTGGCCTTCTCCTCGTCGGTGGCCGCGACGATGCCGAGGATCTTCTTCTGATTCGGCCAGATGAGGACCCACACGTTGAACAGCATGATCGTGCCGAGCCACGCCCCGACGCCGATCGTCACGAAGCCCGGCTGGAACGTGAACGCCTTATGCATCACAGGCGTGCCGCCATAACCGAACAGCAGGTAGTACGCGCCGGTCAGCCAGGTGAAGACCGCGGCCCAGCGGAACCACCACAACGCGCGCGGCGCGATGTATTTGTTGACGCCCGCGCCGCCGGGACCGCCCTTGTCGGCGGCTGCGTCCGCCAGGCCCGGCGTCTGCACGAGATTGAAGTACCACAGCAGGCCGATCCACGCGACGCCTGCGACGATGTGCAGCCAGCGGTCGAGCTGCGGATGGTGGAAGCCGATCGCATCCCCGCCGGCGACGACGCCGGTGACGATCAGCGAGATCACGATCGCAAACACGAATGCAGCGGTGATGGCGCCTCGGACGGTGGTGAGTGGATGCATCGCGGACTCTCCTTCTACGGCCGTTTCTTGACTGTTCTGATTAGTGTTTTTGGGGGTGGTGGGTCGGAAAAAGGACCCAAAAAGCGTTTGAAGAATAGGCGAGCGATCCCCATAATTCAACGCTGGTCCCATTGCCATGACGCCCCCCGCCGTCCCGCTGCCGCGCCTGGAATCTCCCTGCATCAACGTCTGCACGCTCGATGCGCAGAAGATCTGCATCGGCTGCGGGCGCAGCATCGAGGAGATCGCTGCCTGGTCACGTCTTGGCGATGAGGAGCGGCGTGCAGTCTGCGAGCGCGCAGCGCGCCGCAAACAGTCAACTTCTTCTTCCGAGGTTTAAGCCGTGGACGTCATCGAGCGCATCAAGTCGCAACTCTCCGCCAACCCCGTCGTGCTGTACATGAAGGGCACCCCCGACTTCCCGCAGTGCGGCTTCTCTGCCGCGGCCGTGCGCGCGCTGGGCGCGGCGGGCGCGCAGTTTGCGCACGTCAACATCTTCGAGGATCCGGAGCTGCGCGAAGCGCTGAAGCAGTATTCGAACTGGCCGACGTATCCGCAGCTGTACGTGAACGGCGAGCTGATCGGCGGCTCCGACATCATCCTGGAGATGTACAAGAGCGGCGAGCTGCAGAGGCTCGTGTCCGGCAGCCAGGCGCCGGCGTAACGTCAGCCGCGCATCACGCTGTCGTTAAAGCGGTTGCAGACCCGACAGAACAGCTCTGCCGTGCGCTCCGCGTCGTACGCCGCGGAGTGCGCTTCGTTCGAATCCCAGCCGATACCCGCGGCCTGCAGCGCCTTGCCGAGCACCGTCTGCCCGTAGACCACGCCGGCGAGCGTCGCCGTGTCGAAGCTCGAGAACGGGTGAAACGGATTGCGCTTGATCTGCGTGCGGGCGACCGCCGCGTTCAGGAAGTTCAGGTCGAAGTACGCGTTGTGACCGACCAGGATCGCGCGCGTGCAATCATTCTCTTTCATCGCGCGGCGGACTTCCTTGAACAACAGGGTGAGCGCTTCCCGCTCCGGGATCGCCGGCCGCAGCGGATGGAACGGATCGATGCCGGTCACGGCGAGTGACGCGGCTTCGAGCTTCGCGCCTGCGAACGGCTGCACGTGATAGCGCCAGCTTTCGCCGGGCGCGAGCCAGCCGTCAGGCCGCAGCTCGATCAGGACCGCGGCGATTTCCAGCAGCGCGTCCGTGTTCGGATTGAAGCCGCCGCACTCGACGTCGATCACGACGGGCATGAAACCGCGGAAGCGGCTCGCCAGGGGCAATCGCTCGCTCACGCACGCTGCTCCCCGGCCAGGCGCCAGGCGATCGACTCGCCCGCGCGAAACGGTACCAGCTCATCCTTGTCGAAAGGGTAGGTGGCCGGCGGTGTCCACGAGCTGCGTTCGAGCGCGATGTGCTCGCGATTGCGCGGCAGCCCGTAGAAATCCGCTCCGCGCTCGGATGCGAATGCTTGCAGGCGCTCCAGTGCGCCGGCCTGCTCGAACGCTTCCGCGTACAGCTCGATCGCAGCATGCGCCGAGAAAATTCCAGCGCAACCGCAGGCCGTCTCCTTCGTGTGCTTCGCGTGCGGCGCGCTGTCCGTACCGAGAAAGAAGCGAGCATCGTCGCTCGTCGCTGCTTCGAGCAGCGCGCGGCGGTCGTGCTCGCGCTTGAGCACCGGCAGACAGTAGTTGTGCGGGCGGATGCCGCCTTGAAAGATCGCGTTGCGATTCAGCAGCAGGTGCTGCGGCGTCACCGTCGCGCCGACGCCGCGGCGCGCGGCTTTGACGAACTGCACTGCTTCGCGCGTCGTGACGTGTTCGAACACCACGCGCAGGCCCGGAAACCGGTCGACGACCCGGGACAGGATGCGGTCGATGAACACGCGCTCGCGATCGAACACGTCGACGTCGCCGTCGGTCACTTCGCCGTGCACCTGGAACACGAGGCCGCACCTCTCCATCGCTTCGAGCGCGGGATGGGTTTTCTCGATCGCGGTCACGCCCGCGTCCGAATGCGTCGTCGCGCCTGCGGGATACAGCTTTGCGCCGACGATGAAGCCGCTGCGCTGAGCAGCCTTGATTTCATCCGGCGACGTCGTGTCCGTCAGATACAACGTCATCAGCGGCTCGAAGCGGGCGCCGACCGGCAGCGCCGCGAGAATGCGGTCGCGGTAAGCAGCAGCCATCGCGACCGTCGTCACCGGCGGCTTGAGATTCGGCATGATGATCGCGCGCGCGAACTGACGCGCAGTGAAGGGCAGGACGCTGGCGAGCTGCGCGCCGTCGCGCACGTGCAAGTGCCAGTCGTCGGGCCTAAGAATTCGCAAGGAGTTGGCCATTGGCCAGCAACTCTACCGTGTATCGCACTCCAAATCCGGTGATATCGGTCGGCACGTGACCCAGGCCGCCGTTGCGATTGCTCGAAGCCAGGTCGAGGTGAATCCACGGCACTTCCGCCGGGACGAAGCGGCTCAGGAACCGCGCGGCCAGGATGTGGTCGCCCTTGCTGTCCGGCGTGCACTGCAGGACATCCGCGATCGACGACGTGAGGTCGCTGTCGTAGTCCTCGTCCATCGGAAAGGGCCAGACCCGCTCGCCGCTGCCGCGGCCCGCGGCGCGAATGGCTTCGTGCCATTGCGGACGATTAGTGAACGCGCCGCTGTAGCGCTCGGTAAGCGCGTTGACGCATGCGCCGGTGAGCGTCGCGAAATCGATCATCAGCTCCGGGCGCTCGCGCGCGGCGAGCGCGAGCGTATCGGCGAGCACCATGCGGCCCTCGGCATCGCTGTGCGCTACCTGAATGGTCACGCCGTTGGCGGCGCGCACGACTTCCTGCGGCCGGAACGCGCGCGCACCGATTTCGTTCTCGGTAATCCCCAGCCAGCAATCGATGTCGTACGGCATGCCCAGCTCGCTGAGCGCGAGCAGCGTGCCGACCGCCACGGCGCTGCCCTGCATGTCCGTGTGCATGTCGTACATGCTCTTGTGCGATTTGAGATTGATGCCGCCGGTATCGAAACAGATGCCCTTGCCGACGAGCGCGAGCTTGCGAGCTTTGCGCCGCTGCGGCGCCTGGTAGCGCAGTCGTACGATTCCGGCGTCGCGCTGTTGATTGGCGCGAGCGACGGCGAGAAACGCGCCCGCGCTCCGGCGTCGCAAAGCGGCCTCGTTGAGGAAATCGAACTGCCAGCCTGCGCTGCGCGCGAGATCGCGCAGCGCTCGCCGATAGCTGCCCGAGTTCAGCACGTTGGGCGGCAGCGCCGTGAGCCAGCGCGCGAGATGATTGCCGCGATCGATAGCAACCGTGCGGGCGGTATCGAGCGGCGACCCGCCGTTGAGCAGCGTGAACGACGCCGGCGCTGCCCGCTTCTCACGCTTCGACTTCATCACCGGCATTGGCGCCGTCGCGGCGAGCGCTGCCGCCAGCATCGCTTCAATGACCGCGGCCCGTGCATCGCCTTCGAGGCCATGTGTCGCGAGCAGGACGCGCGCACGATCGGGGGCTGCAAGCGCCTTCCAGGCCTCAGCGCCGAGCTTGAGCCGCTCGAAGGCCGACGCCGTAGTTCTTGCGAATGCGAGGACGACCGGGATCGCGGCCGGCGTGACGCGTGCGCTCAGCAGCGCGACCGGTCCGTGGCTGCGAGCATCGCGATAGAGGCGTTGCCACAGCGGCGCGGAGGGGAATTGCCCCAGCGCCGCCTCGGCGCGCTCCCATGGGCAGACGATGATGGCGGCGTCGTGCCTTTGCAGCGTGCGCTCATCGAGCTGCGCCTTGGGCTGGGCGACACGAACGCCCCGCCCTGCAGGAAGCAATTCCACCACACGACGTTCCTTGACCTGAAAATTTCAAACTCCGATCATACGCGGCCTCACTCCGCAGCACACCCGACATGCCCGAAGCCTCTACGTTTGACGATCTCGATCCGGAAGAAACCAGAGAATGGCTCGAGTCGATGGACTCGGTGCTCAGGGCGCACGGCGCACAGCGCGCGCACTTTCTGCTCGAGCGCCTGATCGACTTCACGCGCCGTTCCGGCACGTACCTGCCGTTCAAGCCGAACACCGCGTACCTCAACACGATCTCGCCCGGCCAGGAAAAGGAGTATCCCGGCGACCGCACGATCGAGCGGCGCATCGAGTCGTACATCCGCTGGAACGCGATGGCGATGGTGGTGCAGGCGAACCGCCAGAGCTCCGAGTACGGCGGCCACATCGCGAGCTACGCTTCCGCGGCGACGCTCTACGAAGTCGGGTTCAATCATTTCTGGCGCGCGCCATCGGACAAACATCCGGGTGACATGGTGTACATCCAGGGTCACGCGTCGCCCGGCATCTACGCGCGCGCGTACCTCGAAGGCCGTCTCACGGAGAACAACCTGCGCCACTTCCGCAAGGAAGTCGCGAGCCCGGACGGCCTGAGCTCGTATCCGCATCCGTGGCTGATGCCCGACTTCTGGCAGTACCCGACCGTCTCGATGGGTCTCGGCCCGATGATGGCGATCTACCAGGCGCGCTTTCAGCGCTACCTCGAGCATCGCGACGTCGTGCAACCTTCGGATCGCAAGGTCTGGGCGTTCCTCGGCGACGGCGAGATGGACGAGCCGGAGTCGATGGGCGCGATCACGATGCCGGTGCGCGAGCAGCTGGACAATCTCGTGTTCGTCATCAACTGCAACCTGCAGCGCCTCGACGGCCCGGTGCGCGGCAACGGCAAGATCATCCAGGAGCTGGAAGCCGCGTTCCTCGGCGCCGGCTGGAACGTCATCAAGGTGATCTGGGGCTCGCGCTGGGATCCGCTGCTGGCGCGCGACACCAAGGGCCTGCTGCGCCGGGTGATGGAGGAGTGCGTCGACGGCGAGTACCAGAACTTCAAGGCGAAGGGCGGTGCGTACACGCGCGAGAACTTCTTCGGCAAGTATCCCGAGCTGAAGGAGATGGTCGCGACCATGTCGGACGACGACATCTGGCGGCTCAACCGCGGCGGCCACGACTACAAGAAGGTGTTCAACGCGTACCACGCGGCGACCCATCACCAGGGTCAGCCGACGGTGATCCTCGCGAAGACGGTCAAGGGCTTCATGATGGGCCGCTGGGGCGAGAGCCAGAACATCACGCACCAGCAGAAGAAGCTCGACGACGAGGCGCTCAAGGAATTCCGCAACCGCATCTTCATGCAGATCTCCGACGAGGAGATCGCGAACGCGCCGTTCAAGAAGCCGCCGGAAGACGGCGAAGAGATGAAATATCTGCGCGAGCGCCGCAAGGTGCTCGGCGGCCATCTGCCGCAGCGGCGCGCCAACGCGCCGGCGCTCGAAGTGCCGTCGCTGGAAGCGTTCGACTCGTTGCTGCAGAGCTCGGGCGAGCGCGAGTTCTCCACCACGATGGCGCTGGTGCGCATCCTGCAGATGCTGGTGAAGGACAAGAACATCGGCAAGCACGTCGTGCCGATCGTGCCGGACGAAGCGCGCACCTTCGGCATGGAAGGCATGTTCCGCCAGGTCGGCATCTATTCATCGATGGGCCAGCTGTACACGCCGCAGGACGCGGACCAGCTGATGTTCTACAAGGAAGACAAGAAGGGACAGATCCTCGAGGAAGGCATCAACGAGGCCGGCGGACTGTGCTCGTTCATCGCGGCAGGCACCGCGTATGCGAACCACGGCGTCAACATGGTGCCGTTCTTCATCTATTACTCGATGTTCGGCTTCCAGCGCGTCGGCGACTTCATCTGGGCCGCGGGCGACAGCCAGGCGCGCGGCTTCCTCGTGGGCGGCACGGCTGGACGCACGACGCTCGCGGGCGAAGGCCTGCAGCATCAGGACGGTCACAGTCAGTTGCTCTCGACGACAGTGCCGAACTGCGTCTCCTACGATCCCGCGTTCGCGTACGAGCTTGCGGTGGTGATCCAGGACGGCCTGCGCCGCATGTTCGCCGCGCAGGAAGACGTCTTCTTCTACATCACGTGCATGAACGAGAACTACTCGCACCCGGCGATGCCGAAGGACGCGCAGGCGGGAATTCTCAAGGGCATGTACCTGCTGCGGGCCGGCGGCCGCGGCAAGGTGCGGGTGAACCTGCTCGGCTCCGGCACGATCCTGCGCGAGGTGCTGACCGCGGCGGAAATTCTCGAGCGCGACTACGGCGTGCCGGCGGACATCTTCAGCGTGCCGAGCTACTCGGAGCTGCGCCGCGAAGCGCTCGACGTCGAGCGTCGCAATCTGCTGCATCCCGACCAGCCCGCACTGCAACCGTACGTGCGCAAATGCCTCGGCGATCGCACCGGTCCGTTCATCGCCGCCAGCGACTACATGAAGATCGTTCCCGACCAGATCCGTCAGTGGGTGCCCGGCCGCTTCCTCGTGCTCGGCACCGACGGCTACGGCCGCAGCGATTCCCGGGCGCAGCTGCGCCGTCATTTCGAAGTCGACGCACAGCACATCGTGCTGGCTTCGCTGCGCGCGCTTGCCGACGAAGGCAAGCTCGACGTCGCGACCGTGAAGTCGTGCATGAAGAAGTTCGACATCGATCCCGAGCGGCCGAACCCGGTCACGCAGTAGGCTGTCCATGGCGCAAGACATCACGGTTCCCGACCTCGGGGATTTCAAGGACGTCGAAGTCATCGACGTGCTGGTGAAGGCCGGCGACGCGATCGAGGTCGATACGCCGCTCATCACGCTGGAGACCGAGAAGGCGACCATGGACGTGCCGTCGACGGCGGCCGGCGTGGTCAAGTCGGTGGCGATCAAGAAGGGCGATCGCGTTTCGAAAGGGAGCCTGATCGTGCTGGTGGAGGGAGCGGCAGGCGGCGAGAAGCAAGCCGCACCGGCCGCGCCCGCAGCGAGCCCCGCGCCACCGGAGCCCGCGCCTGCCGCCGAGCCTCCGAAAGCGAAGGCGCCCGAAGCACCAGCAGCTCCTGCACCGGCGCCGGCCGCACGACCGGCCTCTATCGCCATCAACGAAGGCGGCTTCGCGACCGCTCACGCCAGTCCTTCCGTCCGCAAGTTCGCGCGCGAGCTCGGCGTCGATCTCGGCAGCGTCAAGGGCACCGGCATCAAGGGGCGCGTCACGCCCGATGACGTGAAGGCGTGGGTGAAGCAAGCGCTCAAGACCGGCGCGCCTGCTGGCGGCGGCGCGTTGCCGAAAGTGGCCGAGGTCGACTTCGCGAAGTTCGGCACGGTCGAGGTCAAGCCGCTCGGCCGCATCCAGAAGATTTCCGGTCCGCGGCTGCAGGCCAGCTGGCTCAACGTGCCGCACGTCTGGCAGATGGACGAGGCCGACATCACGGACCTCGAAGAGACGCGCAACAAACTGAAGGGCGAGGCGAACAAGGCCGGCGTCAAGCTCACGCCGCTCGCGTTCATCCTGCGTGCGTGCGTGCAGGCGCTGCGCGAGTTTCCGCTGGTCAACACTTCACTGGATGCGTCCGGCCAGAACCTCGTGTGGAAGAAGTATGTCCACCTCGGTTTCGCGGCCGACACGCCGAACGGCCTGGTCGTGCCGGTGATCCGCGATGCCGACAAGAAAGACGTCTACGAGCTCGCGCGCGAGCTGGCCGCGCTGTCCGAGAAGGCGCGCGCCGGGAAATTGTCCGCAGTCGAAATGCAGGGCGCGAGCTTCACCGTTTCGAGCCTCGGCGGCATCGGCGGCACCTCGTTCACGCCGATCATCAATGCGCCCGAAGTGGCGATCCTCGGCGTCGCGCGCTCGAGCCTGCGGCCGGTGTATCAGGACGGAAAGTTCGTGCCGCGCCTGATCCTGCCGTTCACGCTCGCATACGATCACCGCGTGATCGACGGTGCGGCTGCGGTGCGCTTCACGACATTCCTCGCGCAGAAGCTCTCTGACGTGAAGGGATTGCTGGAAGCCGTGCCGTGAGCAAAGTCGTCGTTCCCGATCTCGGCGATTTCAAGGACGTCGAAATCATCGACGTGCTCGTCAAGCCCGGCGATACGGTGCAGCTCGAGTCGCCGCTGATCACGCTCGAGACCGAGAAGGCGACGATGGATGTGCCGTCGTCCGCCGCCGGCGTCGTGAAATCGGTCGCGGTGAAGAAGGGTGACCGCGTTTCCAAGGGCAGTCTGATCGTCGAAGTTGAAGGCGGTCAGCCCGCAACGGAGCAACCGAAGACAACTCCCGAGCAGCCGAAACAGGAGAAGCAGCCGGCAGCTGCCGCGCCGCCTCCGGCCGCTGTATCAACCGCCGAACGCCAACCGTCAACTGCTGCTCCGTTCTCTTACGACTTCGACGTCGTCGTGCTCGGCGCCGGACCGGGCGGCTACACAGCGGCGTTTCGCGCTGCCGACCTCGGCATGCGCACCGCGCTCATCGAGCGCTGGCCACAGCTCGGCGGTGTGTGTCTGAACGTCGGTTGCATCCCGTCCAAGGCGCTGCTGCACGCGGCCAAGGTCATCGAGGACGCGGAGGCGATGAAAGACGCCGGCCTGAACTTCGGCAAGCCGCAGATCGACGCCGCGAAGCTGCGCGAATGGAAGAACAAGGTCGTCGGCAGGCTGACGGGTGGGCTCGCGACGCTCGCGCAGCAACGCAAAGTCGAAGTGATCCGCGGTGCCGGCAAGTTCGTCTCGCCGCACGAGATCGCAGTCAGCGGCGACGGTGCGTCACGCCGCGTCTCGTTCGCTCACTGCATCATCGCAGCGGGATCCGAAGCGCTGCGCTTGCCGAACCTGCCGGACGATCCGCGCATCATCGATTCGACCGGCGCGCTCGAGCTCGATCTGCCGAAACGCATGCTCGTGGTCGGCGGCGGAATCATCGGCCTGGAGATGGCCACGGTGTACGAGGCGCTCGGCGTCAAGGTGAGCGTCGTCGAGTTGACCGACGGTCTCATGCCCGGTTGCGACCGCGACCTGGTGCGCCCCCTGGAGCGACGCATCGCGAAACGTTACGAGCGCATCATGGTCAAGACCAAAGTCAGCAAGGTCGAAGCCACGAAGGAAGGCCTGCGCGTGACGTTCGAGGCCGAGCCGGCCATCGCGCCCGAGGTCTACGACCGCGTGCTGATCGCTGTGGGCCGCAGCCCGAACGGTCGGAACATCGGCGCGGATGCGGCCGCCGTGCTCGTCAACGAGCGTGGCTTCGTGCCGGTCGACCGGCAGATGCGCACGAACGTGCCGCACATCTTCGCGATCGGCGACATCGCCGGTCCGCCGATGCTCGCGCACAAGGCGTCGCACGAAGGCAAGCTGGCGGCGGAAGTCGCGCATGGCGAGAAGCGTGCGTTCGATGCGCGCGTGATTCCGTCGGTTGCCTACACGGATCCGGAGGTCGCCTGGGTCGGGCTCACCGAGACGGATGCGAAGGTGAAGGGCACGGCGTACGAGAAGGCGACGTTCCCCTGGGCGGCGAGCGGCCGCTCGCTCTCACTCGGCCGTGACGACGGTATGACGAAGCTGCTGTTCGATCCGGCGACGCGCCGGGTGATCGGCGGCGGCATCGTCGGGCCGAACGCCGGCGATCTGATTTCCGAGGTGGCGCTGGCGATCGAGATGGGGAGCGACGCGGCCGATCTGGGCCTGACGATTCATCCCCACCCGACGCTGTCCGAGACCATCATGTTCGCCGCGGAGGCGTTCGACGGCACGCTGACCGATCTGTACGTGCCGAAGAAGAAACCCCAGCAGTCGGGCTAGAGCTGCTGCGCAGGGATGCGCGAATGGCGTGGGCGCAGGAAGCGCTGGAACGCCCCGACCTACAGCGTAGAATCCGGCAGTCCCGAACAACGATAACGGGGAGACCTGCCGTGGACTTCAACAAGCTGATCGCGCGCGTCAAGGGCATCCTGCTGACGCCCAAGACCGAGTGGCCGGTGATCGCCGGCGAGCAGACCACCGTCGTGGACCTCTACAAGGGCTACATCCTGTGGCTGGCGGCGATTCCGCCGGTCTTCACGTTCCTGAAGTTCACCTTGATGGGCGCCAGCCTGCCGTTCGCCGGCACGTACCGTATCGGCTTCGGCGCCGGCTTGACGCAGCTGATCCTGGGCTACGTGCTGGCGCTCGCGATGTACTACGTCGTGGCGCTGATCATCGACGCGCTCGCGCCGACCTTCGGCGGGACGCGCGACCGCGTGCAGGCGCTCAAGACGATCGCCTACGCTTACACCGCGTCGTGCGTTGCCGGCATCATCGTGATCCTGCCATTGATCGCAGTGCTGATCGCGATCGCGGCCGCCGTCTACGGCATCTATCTGCTGTATCTCGGTCTGCCGCACACGATGAAGTGTCCGCCCGATCGTGCGGGCGGTTACACCGCCGTGATCGTCATCGTCGCGCTCGTGCTGTCTTTCCTGATCGGCGGACTCATCGGCGCGATGACGGGCGTCGGCATGTACATGCGCGGCGGCGGCTCCACCTTCAGCAGCTCGCACGACCCCGGCAGCGTGACCTTCGACAAGGACAGCACCCTCGGCAAGCTCGAGCAGTGGAGCAAGCAGGTCGAGTCAGCCAGCAAGAAGATGGATGAGGCGCAGAAGTCCGGCGACCAGCAGGCGCAGGGCGACGCGATGAAGAACATGGTGGGCACGGTGCTCGGCGGCGGCGGCGCGGTCGAGTCGCTGCAGCCGGATCGTCTCAAGCCGTTCCTGCCCGAGTCGCTCGGCGACATGACGCGCTCGGCGTTCTCCACCGAGCGCAACGCGGCGATGGGCATGCAGATGACGGAGGCGCGCGCCACTTATATGAACGACAGCGGTCGCCAGTGGAACCTGGAGATCACGGACACGGGCAGCGCGAAGGGCTTGCTCGCACTCGCCGGCTGGGCGGGCATCGAAGGCGAGAGCGAAACAGCCACCGGCTACGACAAGACTTATCGCGAGAACGGGCGGCTGGTGCACGAGCAATGGGACAGCAGCAGCTCGCACGGCCAGTACGGCATGGTGCTCGGCGACCGCTTCGCCGTGAAGATCGAAGGCCAGGCCGACAGCATCGACGATCTGAAAGCGGCGCTCGGCGACCTGGATCTCGACTCGCTCGAGGCGTTGAAGGGCGAGGGCGTGGCGAAGAACTGATGACCGCGGGCGGCGCGCGCATGAAAGTCATCGAGGTGCCGCAGCCCGGCGGACCGGAAGCGCTCGTGCTTGGCGAGCGGCCCGTACCGCAGCCGGCGCCCGGCGAAGTGCTGATCGAAGTCGCCGCCGCCGGCCTGAATCGCGCGGACATCCTGCAACGTCGCGGCTTTTATCCCTCACCGCCGGGCGCGCCGTCGTACCCCGGCCTCGAAGTCGCGGGCACGATCGCCGGTCTCGGCGCGAACGTCACGCAGTTCAAGGTCGGCGATGCAGTCTGCGCGCTGCTCCAGGGCGGCGGCTATGCAGAGTTCTGCAGCGTCGATGCGGGGCAGGTGCTGCCGATTCCCGGATCGCTCGACAAGGTCGAGGCCGCCTCGCTGCCGGAAGCGATGTTCACCGTCTGGAGCAACGTGTTCGGCTTCGGTCGACTGCAGCCCGGCGAAACGCTGCTCGTCCATGGCGGCTCCAGCGGCATCGGCGTAGCGGCGATTCAGCTCGCCGTTGCGCTCGGGCACACCGTGTTCGCGACGGCGGGCTCTGCGGACAAGTGCCGCTTCTGCGAGAGTCTCGGTGCGCGTCGCGCGATCGACTACAAGAGCGAAGACTTCGTCGTCGAGATCGGCAAGGCAACTGACGGCCGCGGAGTCGACGTGGTGTTCGACATGGTCGGTGGCAGCTACGTGCCGCGAAATCTGCAGGTGCTCGCTACCGAGGGCCGTCTCGTCATGATCGCCACGCAGGGCGGGGCGAAGGGCGAGATCGATGTGCTGCGGATCATGCAGCAGCGCCTCGTCATCACCGGGTCGACGCTGCGGCCGCGCCCGGTCGAGTTCAAGCGTGCGATCCGCGATCAGCTGCTCGCAAAGGTGTGGCCGCTGATCGCTGCGGGACGCATTCGTCCGATCGTCGATTCCGTCTTCGCGCTCGCGCAGGCGCCGCAGGCGCACGCTCGGATGGAGAGCGGCGAGCACATTGGGAAAATTATTCTCGCGCTGAGCTGATTTGACAGATTGCGCCGACGTCGCGTGCGTGCACGTCCTGCAGCGCCGACAGGTGCGTCGGCAAATTCGCGGTGTTGAATACGCACCAATCCGTATTTATCCTCTTGCGCACCTTTTTTGCCGAAATGTCTTTGGCGAGCGCCGACGCGGGGCTGCTAGATACCCCCCTTCGGCTCGCCCGGTCCGTACGGAAACGGCGTTGTCGGTCAGGGCTCGAAAGGATGCGGATGTGAATCACCTCGATCGCGCACAGTCGTTCATTGGGCTTTGCCGCCGCGGCGCGTCGGCAGCCGAGCTGGCGGGCGTGTTCCAGCACGAGCTCGACGCATTCGGCTTTCGTTTCTTCTCGTGCTGCTCGCACGTCGATCCGCTGCGGCCGCCGCGCGGCGCGGTGGTGCTGCACAACTATCCGGGCAAGTGGATGCGCGCGTTCAGCGAGCTCGACTTCTACTACATCGATCCCGTCTTCCATTACGCGAACCGCTCGCTCACGCCGTTCTTCTGGGATGCGCACGAGTTTCGCGCCGAGCTCACCGCGCCGCAGCTGGAGATCATGGAAGAGGCGCGCAGCTTCGGCATCGAGCACGGTTACACGGTGCCGATCCACGCGCCGCGCTCGCCGGGTGCGTACCGCGCATCGTGCTCGGTCGTGCCGGGCTCTGCTGCGGTCGCCACCGAGAGCTACATGGCCGTGCAGCTGATGGCTTGTTACATGTACGCGGCGCTCAGCTTCGAGGCTGAAGCAAAGGCCGGTGGCTGCGTTGCGCGCGGCCTGACGCGACGCGAGCGGCAGTGCCTGGAGCTCGCCGCACAAGGCAAGAGCGACTGGGTAGCCGGGCGGATCCTCGGGATCAGCGAGCGCACTGTCCACAATCACATCGAGCACGCGAAGCGCCGGCTCGGCGTGGCGACGCGCGTCCAGGCGATCGTCCACGCGCTCGTGAGTCGACAGATCGCCTTCGGGGACGTCATCCGTTCCACTGCGGAAGAGGACGACGAGTCCCGCCAGGCCGGCCGGTCCTAGCTAGCCGCCGCGGGCTCCCTCACAGCGCCGATTGATCCGATCGGCTCAATTCCGCCGCACTGCAAATTCGTTCAGGCTTGTCCGCAACCAGGGAGTGGAGCGGACGATGCTGAGTACTTATTTAATGGGGATGCCGCTCCCGCCGCGCGACCGCCGGTCGTCCTTCCTGCCCGCCCTGTCCGCAACGCGTCGTCCGACCGATGCAGCGAGAGTCACATCATGAACACACTGGCGCACATCTCATTGAAGCGACGGATTCCGCTTCAGCTCGGAAGCGAGGCTTCCAGGAAGAGCGACGAGGACCCTATGACAGAAGGTGCCGTCTACGAACGCATCAAGAACTGGCTCCTGGCGCAGACGCTGGTGCCCGGCCAACTGCTGCAGATCGGAGTGCTCGCCGACGAGCTGGGCGTCAGCACCACGCCGGTGCGCGAAGCGCTCACGCGGCTCGCGGCCGAGCGCATGATCATGTCGGTCCCGAAGCGCGGCTTCTTCGCGCGGACGCCTTCGGAGGACGACATCTTCGGGCTGTATTCCGTTAACCGGACGATCCTCGACGCGGCGGTCGGGCGCTGGCCGGACGACAATCCCGAGCCGGCGGCCGGAAGGGAGGAGGCCGCGGTCTCGATTCAGGAACGCAGCGCCGAACGGCTGGCGCGGCAGACCGGCGAGCTGTTCCTCAAGGTTGCGCAGCGCTCGGGGGTGGGCGAGTTCGCCGAGATCGTCCGCAACATGAATGACCGCCTGCATCACGCGCGGGTGCTGGAATGCGAGATCGTTCCCGACGTCTTCGTGGAGCTGACGCGGATCGCCGAGCTCGTCGCAGCCCACGACCGTGCGCAGTTGCGCCCGGCGATCGAGGTCTACCACAACGAGCGCCTGGTCCACGTCGCTGCTATCTCCAAGGAGCTGCTGCTGCGGCCCTTTACGACCGCCGACTGGTAACACTTCGGTCCGCTCTGCAGTGCCCGGCCCGCCCATAGCGCGGGCCGGGAGCTTACCCCACCGCCTCGCCCGGTCTAGATCTGAGAGAAGTTCAGATTTAGTGGGCGAGCGCAGGCCAGGTGATCGAACGTCAACAGCACGACGAGCAGGGGCCCGACTCGGCGCCGGAGCCGGAATCCGGCACGCGCCGGGATCCCGAGGCTGAGAGCGACCCCCGCAACCACCGCCTCGTGGCCTGGTTCAAGCGCTGGCGTAAGCCGATCCGACAGTGGCTGTCGCACCGCTCCTCCGTCCCGACCGCCGACCTGGACGATCTGGCCCAGGAGGTGTTCCTGCGCCTGTTACGCTATAGCGACGACGTCGCGATCGATAACCCGCAGGGCTACCTCTTCCGGATCGCCGCGAACGTCGCCAACGAATGGCAGGAGCGGGCGCGGCATCGCAAGCCGCACGACGACAGCTGGCTCGAGGACCTGCAGGTTGAATTCAACGACGAACCGGAAAACACCATCGCGCGCGAAGTGGCGCGCGAATACATGCAAGAAGCCGTCGACAAGCTGCCGCGGCGACAGCGCGAGGTCCTGTTGCTGCACGTGAACGAAGGCCTGACCTACAAGCAGATCGCGGAACGCCAGGGACTGACCTACCGAGTGATCCTGCGCGACCTGACGCGCGCGTACAGCCAGCTGCGGATGCAGCTGAAGCAGGACGACCTCGGCGACATGGAGCACAGGTGACATGACGGAGCATGACGACAACGCGATGCAACCGGTCAGCGATCAGGCTGCCGAATGGTTCATCCGCCTCAGGGACCGCGATCTCACTGTGGCCGAGCGGCGCAAGTACGTGCGCTGGCTGAAGCAGTCGCCCAATCACATCGCCGAATTCATGCGGCTGTGCCGGCTGTACGGCCGGGTCAAGCGCGCCGAGCTGCCGACGCTTGCGGCGGAGGCGGATGATTCGAACGTCATCGCGCTGCTTCAGGGCGAGATCCGGGCGCCGGTGGAGCGCCGGCCTGCATGGTTCGACTCGCGCGAGCTGCGGCTGGCAGTCGTGGCGTGCTGCCTGGCGCTCGTCGGCGTCGTCGCGACCATCGCGTTCTCCAGCAACACGATCGAGACGGACGCTGGCGAGTGGCGCACCGTCCAGCTCGCCGACGGCAGCCTCGTGAGCACCGGGCCGAACACGCTGATGCAGGTCGACTACAGCAAGGAGACCCGCCGCATCAACCTGGCGCGCGGCGAGGCGGTGTTCAAGGTCACGAAGGATCCGTCGCGTCCGTTCATCGTCAACGCCGGCGGCGCCATCGCCCGCGCAGTTGGAACGCGGTTCGGCGTGGAGCGTCGCGAGGATCGCATCCGCGTGACCGTGGCCGAGGGCAAGGTGGCGGTGGTGCGCGGCGATCAGGCCGCTGCGCTGGAGCATGCTGTCGATCTCACCGTGGCGACTGCACTCGTCGCAGACGAAGGCCTGGACATACCAGTCAACGCACCGACGGTCCCGCTGCGCAAGGAGAAGGTGAACTCAGCGCAGGCGCTCGCGTGGGCGAACGGCCAGCTGTTCCTGCAGACGACGGTCGGCGAAGCGGTCGAAGAATTCAATCGGCGCAACCGCCTGCAGCTGCGGGTGGACGACCCCGCGATTGCCGGCATGCACGTCTGCTGCTCCTTCGACGCCGCCGATCCGGAAGCGTTTGCGAAGCAGATCACTGACGTCGGGCACCGCCTCGGCCAGGACGTCGTGCTGGTGCGCGAAGGAAACACGCTGCGCCTCGTGCAGCAGCAGGAGCCCGGCCAAGCCGTACCTCCCGAGACGAACCCGGTGCCTTGATGCGGCGCGGCTGAATTGCCGCCCACCCGATCCTTGTGGCATAACGGACGCCGGTTGGCGGGAACACGAAGACGGATGCGTCGTGTTGCAGGATGATCCCGAGAACAGGAAGCGCGCGTTGATCAGCCGGGAAGCTGCTGAGTGGTTCGCGCGCATGCAGGATCCCCGCGTTTCGCTCGACGAGCGGCGGCGCTTCCTGCGTTGGCTGAAGCAATCGCCGGTTCACGTCGCCGAGTACCTCACCATCGCCGGGATCGACAGCGATCTGCAGCGTGCGCAGCTGAGCGCGATGCTGGGTGCCGGCGCGACTTCCAATGTCGTCGAATTGTTCGAGCACGATGACGAGCGATCCGCCGTCGCTCGTGAAGCGCCGGTGTCCCGCTGGAAAGCTGTGGCCACGATCACAGCGTGCGGCCTCGCGGCGCTGTTGTTCGTCGCGCTGCGCTTCCCCTGGCACGAGCGTTCGATCAGCACCGATCCCGGCGAATGGCAGGCGGTGACGCTGGCCGACGGCAGCGAGTTGCAACTCGGACCGAACACCCTGCTGCGGGTCGATCTCGGCGCGGCGCGGCGCTCCATCGTTCTCGAGCGCGGCGAGGCTTATTTCAGAGTGACGAAGGATCCCGCCCACCCCTTCGTCGTCCAGGCGAATGCATTCTCGGTCCGCGCCGTCGGCACCGAGTTCGCAGTCGCGCACCACAGGCGCGAAGTGATCGTGACTGTCGCGGAAGGCTCGGTGCGCGTCGCGCCGAGTTCCAGGTTCGAGGGCGACCCTACGGCGAGCATCATCCCGCTCGTGTCGATCGCGGCGGATCAACAGCTGCGGATTGCCGACACGTGGCCGGTGACGCCGAGCCATGTCGACGTTCGCTACGAGTTGGCATGGCGTGAGCGCCAGCTGATGTTCCGCCCCGGCGACACGCTCGCGCACGCGGCAGAGGAATTCAACTCGCGCAATCGTGTACAGCTGCGGGTCGCTCCGGCCGCCGCGGCGCTGCCGGTTCGCGGCAACTTCAACGCGTCGGACCCCGTCGCGTTCGCTCAAACCCTGGTCGGCACCGCGCCGATCGTCATAGCAAGACCCTCGTCCGACGTGCTGCTCATCGAGCACCGCTAGCGGCCAGCGCGAAGCGCCGGCGCGGGGTTCCCACGAGCCGGGATCATCGCGCGAGCAAGAGGGGTCTTAACTGTTGGATCGCGTTCTTCGAACGCTCAGTGACGACGACAGAAAAATCATGGGGGCATACCGGTCTGCGGCGGCAGGAGAGCTGCGGGCGCGTGACTTTGGCGCGCGCCGGTCCGGTCCGTCGCTCGATGACCCGCGCTTCGAAGCGTTGCTGTTGCGGCTGCACGCCAGCATCGACATCCACGAGTTCTGGGGCGCGCTGTTGTCGATCTTCGACGAGTTCCTGCCGCACGACGCCTGCATCGCGTACCTCGACTACGTAGACTACGCAACGACCTGGGATGCGTCGCAGATCCTGACGACGCCGAATGCGCACCGCTCGCGCGAGTGGCTGGAGCGCCGCCGCGAGGTGAACATGATGCCTGCGTTCGCGCTGTCGAATCCCGGCATCAAGCTCTATCGTCTGTGCGAGGTGGTGCCGGATCGACGCCGGCTGTGCGAGTCGGAATTCTTTCGCCGCTATATGGCCGCCGAAGGCTGGCACTACTGCGCGTGCGCGCTGTTCTGGCGCGCCGACACGCTCGGGTCGGAGATCGCAATCCGGCGGACCGCTCAACAGGGAGAGTTCACCTCGCAGGAGATGGCACTCCTGCAGCGGCTGCATCCGCATCTCGAGACCACGTTGCAGCGCTTGTCGGCTGTGCAGCGTCGCGCCGCTGCGATTTCGCCAACACCCGATGCAGGCTTGCTACACGACACTATTCGCGCGTTGCCCGGCGAGCTCACTGGCGCGGAACGCGAGCTCGTCCACTTCGTGCGCATCGGGTTCAGCAACAAGGAGATCGCGGCGCGCCTCGACAAGAGCGTGCGCACGGTGAAGACCCAGCTCACGTCCGTCTACAAGAAGTGCGGCGTGCGCAGCCGCAGCCGCTTGCTGGCGCTGATGATGCCGCGGCTGTCATACGACTGAGACCCTTCTCAGGTAAAAAATATCGCGGAAAATTTTCGTCCTTGCGGGCACGCCAAGCACCCGCCGCCGCGGTTCGCCTGTGAGATTCCGGCAAAATGCCGCAGGGATGGGGCTGATGTTTGCAGGTGCGGCGGTCTACACGTTTGGAAGGGACCAGCGGTATGGAAAGTTTCGACGACGGCACGCAGTTTTCGATCAGGGAGCACGCAGCGCAGTGGTTCCTGCGCCTGCATGCGCGCGATCTGAGCGTTGCCGAGCGCTTCGCATATCTGCAGTGGCTGAAGGCCTCGCCGATGCACATCGGTGAAACGCTGCAGATCTGTAAGCTGTATTCCATCCTCTATCCGCTGAAGAAGCAGTTGTTCTTCACGAACGAGGACGACATTTCCAACGTCATCGACTTGTCGCGCGAGGACAGCGCCGCGTCGCCGTCCAGAACGCGCAGCAGCTGGCACATCCGCGCGCTTGTCGCCGGGCTGGCGATCGGCGCGGTGCTGCTCGCAGGATCGGTCGTCAAGCGCACCTGGCTCGCGCCGACGATCGAAACGCAGGCGAGTGAATGGCGCAGCCTCGCGCTCGACGACGGCAGTCTCGTCAGCGTCGGTCCGCACACGCAACTGCGCAATCGGTTCGGCGAGCGGCAGCGCTTGTTGGAGCTCGCGCGCGGCGAGGCGCTGTTCGAAGTCGCGAAGGATGCGTCGCGTCCGTTCGTCGTCGACGCCGAGCTTGCAGTGGTGCGCGCGACGGGCACGAGGTTCGCAGTCTCGCGACGCGACCTCGAAGTGATCGTGACGGTGGAGGAGGGCAGTGTGCTCGTCAGCCGCGATCGTACTCAATCGAACGCGGTCGCAGTCGAGGCCGGCGAGCAGACGATCGTTGGCGGAACGTGGCCTCCGGTCGTCGAGCACGTGAACGCGACGCGCGCGCTCGCCTGGTCCAACCGACACCTGATCTTCGAGAACGACACCATCGCCACCGCGGCCGAGGAGTTCAACCGGCGCAACCGCGTGCAACTCGTCGTGGATCCCGCGCTGGGCTCGCAGCGCGTGCTCGGCCAGTTTCATGCCGACGATCCGGCCTCCTTCGCGGAATCCATTGCCATGTCGAAGAAGGGCGTCGTCGTGCACCAGTCCCGCGACGTCATCCTCCTGCAGCCGGTGGGCCAACCTCGCTAGAATGCGCGGCCGGGAACGAGTCCCGGTGTGTTGCGAGGTACGACCTTGGTCTTATACGCGCCCCTGCAGGCGTCCGTTACGCTCGATCGCGAATGCAGTCGCATCTGCATTGGGATGTGCCGATGAGCGTCGTTCGCGTCATCGATTCGCACACGTGCGGCGAGCCGACCCGGCTGGTGCTGGAAGGCGGACCCGATCTGGGCAGGGGACCGCTCAGCGATCGGCTCAGCCGCTTCCGCGACCACTTCGACGGCTACCGTTCCGCCATCGTCAACGAGCCGCGCGGCTCGGACGTGGTTGTCGGCGCCCTGCTGTGCCCGCCCCACCGGGCGGACTGCAGGTTCGGCGTCATCTTCTTCAACAACGTCGGCTTTCTCGGGATGTGCGGCCACGGCACGATCGGCCTGGTCGCCTCGCTCGCCCACCTGGGCCAGGTGCCGCCGGGACTGGTCAAGATCGATACGCCGGTCGGTCCCGTGGACGCGGTCCTGCATGCGGACCGCCAGGTCACCGTTAGCAACGTCACCAGCTTCCGCAAGCACAGGCAGGTCGCCATCCAGGTGCCGGGTGTGGGAGAAGTGCGAGGCGACATCGCCTGGGGCGGAAACTGGTTCTTCCTCGTGGAGCGCCACGAGCTGCGCATAGACCTGCAGAACGTCGACGCGCTCACCGATTTCACCTGGCGCGTGCGCCAGGCCGTCAACGCCGCGGGCTATCCGGAAGTCGACCACGTCGAGATGTTCGTACCGTCGGCCGCCAGCGGGGCGAACAGCCGCAATTTCGTGCTGTGTCCGGGCAAAGCGTACGATCGCTCTCCGTGCGGGACCGGGACCAGCGCCAAACTGGCGTGTCTCGCCGCCGACGGGAAACTGGCCGAAGGCGAGGTCTGGGTGCAGGAAAGCGTCATAGGCAGCGTGTTTGCGGCCCGGTATCGCTGGTGCGATCGCCGCACCGGCGAGATTGCGCCGTTCATCACCGGGACCGCGCACGTGACGGCCGAAGCCACGTTGCACCTGGATCCGAGCGATCCTTTCCGTTGGGGAATTCGACCGCCGCGCTCTGACAGCGGCGCATGAAGCATGTCCTGATCTGCGGCGCCGGCGCCATTGGGTTGTGCTCGGCGCTCTTCCTGCGCGAGCGCGGCTACGAGGTCACCGTGCTCGAGCGCGACGCCGCCGGCGGCGACGGCTGCTCGTTCGGCAACGCCGGGATGATCGTTCCCAGTCACTTCACGCCGCTCGCCGCGCCCGGCGCGATCGGGCTTGGACTGCGCTGGCTGCTGGATCCCGGCAGTCCGTTCTATATCCGACCGCGTCTCGATCTCGCGCTCGCCGCCTGGATTGTGCAGTTCGCGCGCGCGGCGAACCGCGAGCACGCTGACCGTGCCGGGACTGTGCTGCGCAACCTGCTGGTCGCCAGCCGCGAGCTGTACGAGCAACTCGCCGATCGCTCCGACAACGGATTCGGGTTGGTCAAGCGCGGCCTGCTGATGCTTTGCCGGACGCGCGCAGGCCTCGAAGAGGAGACACGCGCGGCGCGCCGCGCGCGCGACCTGGACCTGCCGGTGGAGATCGTTTCGTCGGCGCGCGCAGCCGACATCGATCCGAACATCGGCATGGAGATCATCGGGGCCGTGTTCTACCCGCTCGATTGTCACCTCGATCCGCGCCTGCTCATGCGCAAGCTGACCGAGCTCGCAGTCGGCGCCGGCGTCACGTTACGTTGGTCCACGCCGATCGACGGTTGGCGGACCGAGGGGACGCGGGTGACCGCGGCGGTGACTTCACAGGGCGACTTCGCGGCGGACGAGTTCGTGCTGGCGGCAGGCTCCTGGTCGGCGGAAATCGCGCGCACGCTCGGCTGCAGGCTGCTGCTCCAGGGCGGCAAGGGTTACAGCTTCACGGTGCCGAATCCGCCGCAGCTGCCCAGGCTGCCGTCGATCCTCAGCGAGGCCCACGTCGCAGTCACGCCAATGGGCACCTCGCTGCGGATCGGCGGCACGATGGAGCTCGCCGGCCTGGACCGTTCGATCAGCGAGCGGCGGACTCGAGCGATCGCCGCAGCGGCGGCACAGTACTTCCCCGCACTTCGAGCGCAGGACATCGCGCAGGTGCGCCCGTGGGCCGGCCTGCGTCCGTGCTCGCCGGACGGCTTACCGTACCTGGGGCGTTTTGCGCGATACTCGAACCTGTGCGTGGCCGCGGGCCATGCGATGCTGGGCATCAGCCTGGCGCCGATCACGGGGCAGCTGGTGGCGCAGATCCTCTCGGGCGAGCAGCCGCGAATTGCGCTCGAGGCGCTCAGCCCGCAGCGCTATCAGTAAAAAACAACGACACGGGGCACCTGCAAGATGAACTGGAAGGGCGTCATTCCGGCGATCACCACGAACCTCGACGCGTCCGGCGCGATCGATCACGCCGCGCTCGGCCGGCACTGCGAGTGGATGATTCGCAGCGGCTGCGCGGGAATCGTGTGCTGCGGCTCGCTCGGCGAAGCGGCCACGGTGAGTTTCGATGAGAAGCTTGCTATCGCTGCGACGTGCGTACGCGCAGTCAGCAGCCAGGCGCCGGTCGTGCTGGGAATCGCGTCATTGAGCACGGCTGAAGCCGTACAACTCGCGCGTGGCGCGGAGCAGGCCGGCTGCGCAGGCCTGATGGTGCTGCCGCCTTACGTCTACAGTACCGACTGGCGCGAGATGAAGGCGCACGTCAGCGCCATCCTCAGCGCGACGAAACTCTCGTGCATGCTTTACAACAATCCGCCGGCGTACAAGACGGACTTCCTGCCGGAGCAGATCGTCGAGCTGGCAGCGGAGCATCCCAACCTGCATGCCGTGAAGGAGTCCAGCGGCGATGCACGGCGCGTAACTGCCATCCGCGCGCTGTTGCACGATCGGCTGACGATCCTCGTCGGGATGGACGACGCCATCGTGGAGGGCGTCGCGGTCGGCGCGGAAGGCTGGATCGCGGGCCTGGTGAATGCGTTTCCGGAAGAATCGGTCGCGCTGTTCGACGCAGCGCTGCGCGGCGACAAGGTGCGTGCGCGCGAGCTCTACAGTTGGTTCCTGCCGCTGCTGCGCCTCGACACCGTTCCGAAGTTCGTGCAGTACATCAAGTGGGTTCAGGCGCAGGTCGGTCGCGGCACGTACGTCGTGCGCGGCCCGCGCTTGCCGCTGGATGAGCGCGAGCTCGAAAAGGTGCAGGGAATTCTGGCACAGGCGTTGAAGACCCGGCCCGCTGTCAGGCGATAGGCGCGGCATGACTACTGCACGCATGCTCCTCGCCGTCCTCGCTGCGCTGGCGGCGTTCTTCGCCTGGCGATGGTTCCGCGCTGAGCGCGTCGCAGTGCGTGCCGAGTCCGCGAACCCCGGCCTGTTGCGCCTCGCGATCGGCTTCGTGACGAATTTCTTCGACACGCTCGGCATCGGCTCGTTTGCCCCGACCACCGCGGCGTTCAAGTTCCGCCGGCTCGTCCCCGATGAGTTGATCCCGGGCACGCTCAATGTCGGCCATACGATGCCTACGATGGCGCAGGGGCTGATTTTCATCGGCATCGTGGAGGTCGGGCCCGCCACGCTGGTTTCGATGATGGCGGCCTCCGCAATCGGCGCGTGGCTGGGCGCCGGAGTTGTCGCCAGGTTGCCACGTCGGGCGATTCAGATCGGCATGGGCCTCGCGCTGTCGGTGGCGGCGATCCTCTTCACGCTGATGAACCTGAAGTTGATGCCCAGCGGCGGTGCGGCGCTGGCGCTTAGCGGCGCGACGCTGGCGTTCGCGGTCGCAATCAACTTCGTGCTGGGTGCGCTGATGACGCTCGGCATCGGCCTGTATGCGCCGTGCCTGATTCTCGTCAGCCTGCTCGGAATGGATCCGCGCGCGGCCTTTCCGATCATGATGGGCTCGTGCGCCATGCTCATGCCGGTGGCCTCGGTGCGCTTCATCGGCGATCGCAAGTACGACACGCGCGCTGCGCTGGGATTGGCGCTCGGCGGAATCCCGGGCGTGCTGCTCGCAGCCTACGTGGTGCACTCGCTGCCGCTCGATTGGCTGCGCTGGCTGGTCGTGATCATCGTTTTGTACGCTGCTGCGCTGATGCTGCTCTCGGCGCGTGCGAAATCTTCCGCCGCTGACATAACACGCGCAGGTGCAGCGGCTGCCGATTCTTCGCAACTCGAGGGCGAAACGCGCCCGTGAAAAAATATGCGTCGGCTGGCAACTGCCGTACGTATTCATCGCACAGCGAGAAATGCTCGAAGGGGCTTATCACGAGACCTGAGGCGGTCTACATTTAAGGCGGTTCAGGTTTCTTGACATCCCAGCTCAGCGGACCCCGAGCAGCTCGGGGCGACGGATCGAAGAGCGATGTCGCAGATTCAGCGGTCGACAACAACAGCTGCTAGCGTGCAGTAATGGGGAGGGTGCGTCGATGTCCGAGGCGCGAGGAGACGTGGGAGAACGTGCGCAGGACCCTCGTGACGGTCGGTTGATTTCATGGTTCCAGCGTTGGCGCCGCCCGATCCGCTACTGGTTGTCGAGCCGCTCATCGGTGCCGGCCGCGGAGATCGACGATCTCGCACAGGAAGTGTTCCTGCGTCTGCTGCGCTATAGCGACGACATCGCGATCGATAACCCGCAGAGCTACCTGTTCCGCATCGCTTCGAACGTCGCCAACGAATGGCGCGAGCGAGCGCAGCGGCGTCAGCCGCACGACGACAGTTGGCTGGAGGACTTGCAGAGTGCGCCCGGTGCGGAGCCGGAAAATGCGGTCGCACACGGCCGCGCGCGCGAGCACGTGCAAGCAGCAGTGCAGAGACTTCCGCCGCGTCAGCGCGAGGTTCTGCTGCTGCACGTCAACGAGGGACTCACCTACAAACAGATTACGGACAGATTGGGGATCAGCCCGCGCATCGTGCTGCGCGATCTCACGAGAGCGTACAGCCATTTGCGGACCCAGCTGAATCTCGAGGATCTGGAGGACATGGATCAACGCTGAGGTAGGCTGTCATGACGGACCGCATCGACGAGAACCCGCCCATGTCGATTCCGGAGCAGGCGGCGGAGTGGCTGTTGCGCTGGCACTGCGGCGATCTGAGCATCGCCGAACGTTTCGAATACCTGCAATGGCTCAAGACTTCGCCGGTCCACATCGCCGAGACGTTGCGCATGTGCCGGCTGTATTCGTGGCTCGAGAACACGAAGCTGAAGCTGTTCATCACGAACGAGGACAATTTCTCGAACGTGGTCGAGCTGCCGCCGCGCGAGCGCGAAACTGTCGCCGCGCGCGGCGCGAACACGGTCGCACTGTGGAAGACGAGAATCGCAGCGGGCGTGGCGGCGATCGCTCTGGCCGCGGCTGTCAACTTCGTCGTGAAGACGACCTGGCTCGATCACACGCTGCAGACTCAAGCGAGTGAATGGCGCAGCGTGCCGTTGAGCGACGGCAGCTCCATCACCGCCGCACCTTTTACGAAGCTGCGTCACGATATCGGCGACGACCAGCGGGTCATCACTCTGGTGCGGGGCTCGGCAATGTTCCGGGTCGCGAAGGATCCGTCGCGTCCGTTTCTCGTCGACGCCGGCGGCGTCGTCGTCACCGCGACAGGCACGCAGTTCACCGTGGCGCGGGAGGGAGATGAAGTCACGGTCACGATGCGCGAGGGCAGAGTCATCGTCACTCCTGCGTCCGGCGCCAAGGCAACGTTCGCGTCCGTACCGCTGGTGACCGATGAGCAGCTGACCGTGTCAGCGGCCGGGGAGCCAGACGTCAAGCGCGTCGACGGCGAGCAGCAGATGGAATACATGTTCGGCCGTCTGACCTTCGGGGAGGGTGACACGGTCAAGATAGCCGTCGCGAAGTTCAACCAGTTCAACGCCATGAAGATCGTCGTCGACACCTCCACCGGCACGAAGCCGATGCGCGGTTCGTTCGATGCTATCGATCCCCTCTCGTTCGCTGCCGTCGTGGAACGCAGCACGGGAAGCGCTGTAGTGCACGAGTCGAGCACGCTCGTGCGCATCGGACGCCGCGAACCGCGCAGTCCTTGATCGAGCTCGCGGTCTGCGATGAACCGCCACGTGAATGCACCTGCGCCGCCGGCACTGTTCCTGGGCGCGCTCATCTGCATTTCGCTGTGCTGGGCCTCGCTTGCACCGGCCCAGTCGAGCGAAGAAGCCAAGCATGAGTTCGACATCCCCGCGCTGCCGCTATCACAGGCGCTGCAGGAGTTCTCGAAGCAGGCGACACTGCAGTATGGCTACATTCCGAACGACCCTGCAGAAGAAAAGATCGTCGTCCAGGCGGTGAAGGGGCGCTACACGGTCCAGGAGGCGCTGGCCATTCTGCTGCCCGACGGCTTCACCTTCGCGTGGGTCAACGCGCGCACGATTTCCGTTCTCTCGCCTCCGGCGAATCTGCCGCCCGGCGGTGTGAATGAGTCGGTGGTCGCAAAGGACCAGCCGCGCTCGGAGATGTCGCAGGGACAGCGGCTGAGTATGGCGAATGGGGGAGGGAAGAGCGGGTCGGCCCGGGGACCGTATGATTGGGACGTACTCGTCGAGGCCACGAAGATTCCCTTCGGCACGCTCGATCTCGATGTTCCTGTCACTGTCATGGATCGAGGTCAGATCAAGGCTCGCGGCGCATCAACGGTCGCCGACCTGTTCAGATACCTTACGCAGCAAACTCACACGATGAGTGAGTCATACCTGGGCGATGGAACCCAATTTGCCGATCTCCGAGGACTGGGATTCGACACGACGCTGGTGCTGATAAACGGTCACCGAGCCATCGCGACTGCAAGCAGTTTGAACGTCAATGCGTTCGATTTGAACAGCATCCCGCTCGGCGCAGTGGAGCGCGTCGAGATCGTTTCGGACTCGACGTCCGCCATGCATGGGGCGGACGCCATCGGTGGCGTCGTAAACATCGTTCTTCGTGACGACATTCCCCAGCCGACACTCGACGTTGACTACGGGGCTGCGGCAGGAGGGGCGGTGGAGCGGCACGCAGCATTTGGCGCTTCTGGCGTCAGGGGCCGTGCGCGCGGTTCCGTTGTGCTTGACTACTTTGACCGAAGTCCGCTGCTCGGCAGCGAGCGCGATCGGTGGAACAATCAGGACTTCACGAGATTCGGCAGCGTCGACTGGCGCTCACCGACGGCTTCGCCCGGCAACGTCGCCTCGACGACTCGGGAGAACCTGCCGGGCCTGCCGTCGACCTTTGCAGCGATACCGGATGTTGCACCTGGGGCAGCATTGACACCGGCTGACTTCCTTCAGACCTCTGGCCAGCGAAATCTCGAGAGTCTGTACAGATATCAACCGGTGTCGGAAGGTCGTACGCGCAAAGGTGTGTCGGCTCAAGGCGAATACTCCTTTGCAGCGGATACGAAGGCCTACGCCGAATTTCTCTATGCGGACAGGACGACGTCGACCACGTTCGAGCCACCTGCTCTCAGCAGCGCCCTCGTTCCAGCCACGAACCCCTACAATCCCTTCGATACAGATGTGTTTGTCGACGTGCTGCTAAAGGACCTGGCTCCTCAAGAGGTGACGTATCGCGGCGAACTTCTTCGCGCAGTGGGCGGCATGAAGGGTGCTATGGGGGACTGGCAATGGGAGGCATCGCTACACAGAATGCAGGATGATGTGAGCGTGGTCCGCACAAGGAATCTGGATCCCGCCCGTGTCGCTACTGCTTTGGCCGCGACCGATGCAGACCAAGCTCTGAACGTCTTCGGGCACAACAATCCCGCGCTTCTTGCATCTCTGCTTGCTGAGCCAGAGCGCACCCGCTATCACACTGGAGCGACGCAATCGACAATCAACGCGCACGGGCCGGCGTTCTCGCTGCCGGCCGGACCAGTGCGTATCATGGCCGGTGGAGAGTGGCGCGCCGAGGACGCGCGTTACACGCTGGTCGAGCCAGTAGATGTGGTCGGTTCTCATCGACGCAACGTAGCCGCAGCCTTCGCCGAGGTCTCCGTACCCCTGCTCGATAGGAAGGCCGGAGTTCCTGCTGTATTCGATCTTTCGTTGGTGCTGTCGGGACGCCTCGACGACTATTCCGACATCGGCACCAGTTTCAATCCCGAGTATGCGTTGATTTGGCGACCGGTTCAGGCTCTCACCTTGCGCACATCGCTCGCCAAGAGCTTCCGCCCCCCACCATTGTTTGACCTGTATTTGCCGCCGCTTGAGCTTCCTGTGCTGACCGCTGACCCGGCCCGCAATGGAGAACTCGCGTTCCCGATCTGGAGAGCAGGCGGCAGTCCCGATCTCAAGCCGTCAATCGCGGATTCCTTTACGACAACTCTGAAGTTTGCGCCCAACGGTTCGGACGGCCCGCAACTCGAGGCAAGCTATTGGCGGATCCGTATGGAGGACACCATTGGGATTCCGTCGGCGACTCGATTACTGGCCGCGGAAGATCGCTTCGGGGCAAGAATAGTTCGCGCCCAGCCATCCGCCGCCGACCTCGCAGCCGGGCTGCCCGGCACTCTTCAGATGATCGACGTCACGCGAATGAACTTCGGGTCAGTCCACACGAGCGGTATCGATCTGGGAGCCTCCGCGACCTTCGTCACGTGGGCGGGACGTTTCTCGCCGAACATGACGGTCACCTGGACGCAGGATTTCGTCACCTCAGACCTAATTGCCGGGCCGGAAGTCCGTCGAGTTGACGTGGCCAACGCGCAAGGTTCAGTTCCTCGCTGGAAGGCGATCGCAGATCTGATCTGGAGCCGGGGCGGTTTAAGTGCGGCCGGCACGTTGCGCTATGTGCCGTCGTACGACGACGTCGATCTTTTGGGTAATCGCAACGGACGGCGGGTTAGCTCGCAGACGTTGATCGATGCTCAGCTTGTGCTGGATCTGGGGGACATGCTCGGGGAGCAGTCGATCTGGGCCGACTCCGAAGTCAGGCTGGGTGTTCTGAATCTGCTGGATGTCGAACCACCTTTTGCGGAAGTAGATTGGCTGAATGGATATGACCTCTCGCAAGGCGACCTGCGGCAGCGATTCGCATATCTGAAACTCGCGAAGAGATTCTGAAGGATGGGTTCGAGCGCGGGCTGCGGCATGCGAGTTTGCCGCAGGGTAGAAAGAGCGCCCTCGAACGGTCTGCTAATTTGAGTCCGGGCGACCTAGACCCGGCTCTCACGGAAACTCTGCTCGGTAGAACATAAGGATTACGCTGCCCCGAGGGAGCAGCCAGCAGCCACGATGGCTGCGCGCAGCCGGATCGCCGTGCACCCTCGCCAAGCTGAACCCGAGCAGAGAAATCATGCTTCTCGAAACTCACAAGGGGTAACTATGGAAGAGCGACTTGAGATCCTCGACCTAGGTGATGCGATGGTCGAGACTCGGTGTTCCGCTGCCGGTGGACCGCAGGTCGACAATTTCTATGGACCATTCCACTGGGCTCACTGCTAGCACCAACGGAGGGGGGTGTGCAGGCAACTGCACACCCTGGGTCGCATGCGACCCGCTCGATAACACGAAGCAACGCTGCCTAACTTCCGTGCCCGACATCGGCGCCCATAACAAGAAAGAATTCTGGCTGCCACCTCACACAAGGGTTTGTGTGACTGCAACCGGCGGCGTCGTGCTCGACTTGAAACGCAATCGCTACTTCGGTCTTGGATATCGCGAGGTTCGATCGCTGCGCGCGCTCGCGACCAACTGGTCGGCCGCATCGACGCCGTCGGGGCATCCGATCGAGCCGATGCCGCTCGACGATGCGGCGCGCCTTGCCGATGCGCTGGTCAAAGCCGGCTTGCTGATGCCGGCCGCTCCGACTGAGGCGGGACCGGGGTTCACTGCGATCGAATCCAATGCGACGCTGACCAGCGTCGGTCACGAGATTTCCGCTGCAGTCCGTCTGCACCTGCATCACATCGTCGCGTTTCTGCGCGCCTGCATCTGGGCGAAGCGCGCGGTCGACTCGCGGCTGCTGTATTCGATCGCGTGCGAAGTCGCCGCCAAGAAAGCCGCCGCGCCGCAGACGATCGACCTCGAACGCACGATCGAGCTCGTCTGCGTCTTCCGGCGCCTGCGACCGTATGCGTTCGCGACGAAGGACCAATGCCTCTTTCATGCGCTCGCGCTGCTGAAATTCCTGTCTCACTACAACATCCATCCGACGTGGGTCATCGCGGTGCGACCCGCGCCCTGGGCGGCGCACAGCTGGCTGCAGCTCGGCAGCTTCGTGCTCGACTGCAATCCCGAAGAGATCTGTGAATACACGCCCATACTGGCCATATGAGCCGCTGGGGAGGCGCTCATGTTTCGCTACGTCGCGCTGATCTGGGATCCTCGGGATTCCCGACAGCTTGAGACCGCACAAGCGGCGACACGCCGGCTCAAGACGGCAGCGTCGCAATGGCACGAGGCGCTCGGCCGCGCCGGCCTGCGCGTGCTGTGCACGGACATTCAGCCAGGGTCGCTGGAGCCGCGCGTCTTGGACCGAAGAGCCGGCGTGGTGCTCGGCTCGTTGCTCACACGCGAGTCCAATCTCGGAGACGAAACGGCGGCGCGACCGTGCGCGCTGGATGAAGTGCGGACCGCGGCGATCGTCGATAGCCACGGTGAGTGGCTCCTGCGGAATGCCTGGGGTAACTACGTCGCGTTCATCTGCGATCCGCTGAAGGGCAGCGTTCGCGTCTTGAAGGATCCGTGCGGCAGCCTGCCGTGCTTCAGCACTGCGATTGGCGGGATCACCGTCGTTTTCTCGGCAATCGCGGATTGCATGCAGCTCGGCGAGACTCGCTTCACGGTCAATCGCCGTTTCATCGAGCGCAGGCTGTACGGCGGCGACATGACGCACCAGTGGAACGCGCTCAACGAAGTCACGCAGATTCGCCGCGGCGAGTGCGCGGAGTTCAGTCCGCGGCAGGAACCTGCGCTCGTCAGCAGGCGGTCTCTGTGGAGCCCGTTCGAGTTCGAGCAGGCCCGCGACCTGATCGACGACCCGCAAGTTGCGGCCGTAGCGTTACGGAACACGCTGCGCTCATGCACGGCGACACTGGCTGCGTGTCACGAGAGCGCGCTCATGCGCATTTCCGGCGGTCTGGATTCCTCCATTGTTCTTGCATGCCTTCACGCGTCGCCGCGTCGCCCGCGCCTGCTCGCATATACGCAGTACGCCGCCGATGGTCCCCTCGACCCGCGGCGTTGGGCGCGCATGGCAGTTGCGGATGCCGGCTGTGAGCACGCCGAGATGGAGTTGTCTGCAGCCGGTGTGCGTCTTGCCGAGATCCTGGAACTGGCGCCTGCAGCGGAGCCCTTTAGCACGCTCATGCACCTTGCCACGGTGACGCACGAGCGAGCCCTGGCGGCTCGACACCCTGCAACGGCAACGTTCACCGGCGATGGCGGCGATGGCGTATTTGGCAGCTTCTGCATCGGCGAAGCCGCGACGGCATTTCTGCGTCGGCAGGGTCCGCGGCCCGCTGTCTTGCGACTCGCAGCGCAGTCCGCGCTGATCCTCAGGCAAACGACCTGGCGCGCTCTGAACAACGCATTGCGAATGTGGCTGACAGGCCGATCCCTGATGAGCATCGAGGCGCTGAACACCGAGGCGCGACGGCTCGTTACGGCGGATGTAGTTCGCGAATGCGAAACGCATCCAGCGGTCCATCCCTGGCTGGCCGGCGTGCGGCACGCGCCGTGGGAGGCGATCAGCAAGCTCGGAATGTTGCTGGCGAGCCCCGATCTCTACACCGGCCAGGGGCAGCCAAGTGCGGCCGGGCCGGAGATCGTCGCGCCGATCTACGCGCAGCCGATGATCGAGGTGGCGCTGCGAATTCCCGCCGACGTGCTGTTCGCGGGCGGACAGGATCGCGGTCTGGCGCGGCGCGCGTTCCGCGGCGACGTCCCGCAACCGATCCTGAGCCGTATCTGGAAGGACCGGGCAGGCAACTTCCACGACGAGATCATTCAACGCCATCGCGACTGGCTGCGGGAGATCTTGCTCGACGGCGTGCTGGTCAGCGAGGGGCTGCTCGATCGCGGCGCGCTCGAGCGCGTACTGGCGCCGGGACCCGTGAAGAGCGACGTATTTCCAGGCGAGCTGCTGCGGCACCTCGATACCGAGATCTGGGCGCGGCAGTGGACCGCGAGCCGTACCGGCGTGTTGCGGGCAGCGTGATGGTCTAACGCATCCAGTAGCGCGCCCAGATCTCGACGTCGAGGTGTCGATAGATCTCCACGGGCAGCACTGCTGTTTTCGACGGACCGGGCGCCAGCGCTGCCTCGAGGGCGGCGCGATCGAGCAACCCCTCGCTGACGAGCACGCCATCGAGGAACAGCTCGCGGATGAAATCGAGATTGCGCTGCAGGACCTCGCTGTGAAAGCCGGGCGCACGGTCCTTCCATTCGCGCCGCAGAATTCCGTCCGGAACTTCGCGCGCGAACGCCCGCCGCGCCAGTCCCCGGTCTCGGCCACCTGCAGCGTGCACGTGGATCGGAATGCGCAGGAACAGCTCGATCGCAGGCTGCGCGTACAGCGGCGAGACGATCTCGGGCTCGGGCCGGTCAACCTCCGTGACGTTGTAGAACTCCGGCGTCGCTACCAGGATGCCCAGGCGCCTGAGCACGTCCCACGGCACGTGCCGCAGATGACTGAACCACGGGTGCGGATAGCTCTCGGGAATCGTGAAGCCCGCACGCACTTGCGCATTCACGAGCCGTGATCCCATGAGCAGGGCAGGGAGCTGCTCGCTCATCTTCGCGCCGAACAGCCAGCGTCGCATCGAGCTCAACAGCACTGATCCGGTCGATCGCTCCGTGCGGAGCGCGACGTCGGAGGCGAGGTGCAATGCGGTCGCTCGCGGGCCGTGTCGCTGCAGATAGTCGGTTACCAGGTACGTGAGCGAATCGCTGCAGAATCCAGAGTCACCGCCATCGCCGGTGAACACCGCGGTCGCAGTGCGCTCGGCCGCCAGGCGCTCCTCGATCGTGCTTCTGATCAGATATCCGAGCATCGGCAGCGGCTCGGTCGCCGGCCGCGGTCGCACCAGTTCGGCCAGCTGCACGTCGGCCGGGTCAATCGGGCATTCGAGATGCTCGAAGCCCGAGTGCTCTGCTGCGAGGCGCGCCCAGGGTCTTTCGTCCGAGCGGCCACGCGGATTGAAGTACGTGTAGCACGCGACGCGCGGCGGCGAGGAAGCGCGCGCGAGACACCCGGCGATGATCGATGAATCCAGTCCGCCCGAAAGTCGATGCAAGAGCCTTGCATGACCGGCCGACAGCCCCTGCGTGCACGAGCGGACCGTGGCATGTACGGCGGCCGCCGCACGATCGGGATCCTCGATCGCCGGTCGCTCGCGGACGAACGTGAACGGGTCCCAGCAGAAGCGGCTGGAGCGCAGGACTTGCTCCGCCGCAGGATCGATCCCGACGCACTCACCGCGCCGGACCTGCGAGATCTCGACGAGCGCGTTGCGTTCCTGGTCGTTGAAGCCGAGCACGCGTGTGCGCAGATACTCCCGATCGACCGTGAACCGTTTCAGCCCGAGCTCGATGCAGTCGCCGACGTGCGCGAACAGGACACTCACGCCGTCAGCCATCGTGCGGAAGCAGGGCAGAGTGCCCGAGGGATCTTTCAATACACGCACCGTGCCGGCGGAGGCGTCGCGCATCAACGCCACGTAGTTGCCCCAGCAGTTGTCGATCAACCACTGCCCGTGACTGGAGAGAATGGCCTCGCAGGAGCGCGCAGTGAGAGTGGCTCTGCGCGCGGGAGAGTCATCATCGACCTCGCTGCTGCGTTCGAAGAGGGCACCGAGAACGATGCCGGCTTCGTTTGCAAGTGGCAGCGCCCGCAGCGTCGCAGAGAGGTCCTTACAGAAGACCCGCAGTCCTGCGCTGTTGAATGATTGCGTCCAGTGGCACGCGCGCAGCCGTCTGTCCAGCGACTCCGCTGTGCGCGATTGCTGCTCGCTGGAGATGCTCCAGACGAGCGCAACGTACCGAAACATGCGCTGCCCCTCGAGAGGTTATTGTTGTTGTCGTTCGTCAGACAGTCAGTATCGGCGTGTACTCGCAAACATGCTCGGGATTGGCGTCGAGCAGGAGCTTGTCCTGCTGCACCCAGGCGTGCGCTCCCCATGGCTTGGCGCGCACGCCGATCACCCACGTCGGAAACACCGCGTGGCGCGACATGAACCTCACGAGCGCCAGCGAGTGGAACAGGCAACGGTCGCGCGCAGCGAACGTGTGCGGACGCAGTCGTCGAAAGATGCCGACCAGCTCGATCGCGCGCTGCTGATCGAACGCGCCGCCGGCCGCAACCTTGCGATCGCGTACTTCGCACGCGATCGAGTACAGCGTGCGCGAGCGCAGCGCTCGTCGCGTCCAGGCGAGCGCCCCGAGAAAGGCGGCGATGTGTGCGAGACGCAGCGACGTCTCGCGACTCAGCTCGTGGCCCGCGCTGGTCAGCGCACCGCTGAGATCGGGCGGAGCGCCGCAGAGCGAGGCGCGATCGGCGGGCGCTTCGCGGCTGAGCAGTCCGGCGTCGATCAGCGCGTCCGCCATGACGATCGCGGCGTCTGGTGCGAGCGGTTCGACTTCCGCCCCGGCACCGTTCGCTTCGCTCCAGTTGAGAGCCAGCGTCGAGAGCGCACGCGTCTCGCGCGTGCCGATGCCGAAGTAGCGGTTGCGCTTGAGGTCCAGCAGGATCGTGCTGGCCAGCAACGGGCACACTCGAACGTGCGGCGGAATCCAGTAGCGGGGCAGGTCCGCGTGCATGCAGCTGGCTGTTGGAAGAAAGCGGGTGCGTGCGGCACGCACCCGAAAATGGCCGTTCTCTAGAGCGGGAGAAGACCGAAAGAACTGATGCTGTCGATGAACAGCGGAAGGATCGGCAACTGCCGCGTCTCGACCATGGCATCACCCAGATCCACAACTTCGAGCTTGATCGTCATAGCGATTCCCCTTGTTGAGTCACGTGGCGAAAGATCTCCCTGCGCGCGCAAACCTGCTCTTATGCACGCGGCTGTCAATAAGGAGCGATGTCTAGCGCACCCTTTTGCGTGCATATATCTATGGATATCCGTAGTTAGGACTATTCGGCATGTGATGAGCGCGGTTCGCGCTGCGCGTGACAGTCTTGGCTTGTTGGAATATATCCGGCACCGGCTGAGCGAAGAGCGCGCGATCTACGACTGCAGCAGAAGCCAAACAACGCTAGATCTGACACTCGCGGCGGCGGCCACGGACGACGCTGGCACGGAAGGGTATTTATGCAGCCACCGCAGTGCCTTGCGAGTTTGAGCCGGCTCGCTGTCGAGCGTGCCGCCGCGCGCCGGGGCAAACCCTGAAGGTCCCGGTCGCGACGCTGTGGCAGGTTCGGCTGACCATGTCGCGTCAGACGCAAGCACCTCACCCTGGCCGACGCGGACAGCCCTGCAAACCCTGCGCGAGGCTCTGCAGCTATTCCGGTCTGTGGCTGACGGCCATGCGAAACGAAGAGTGCTGCTGGCGAATGCCCTGGTGGCGGCCGGAACCCTGCTCGCGGCGCTCACGCCGCTCGCACTCGAGCTGGTCGTAAGTTCGCGGAGTGCGCAGCAGAGCTCCCGCCCCGACCGCCCCGTCGACTGTTAGCGGGGCGGGAGCAATCACAGCGAGGTCCCGTCAGCGGCGGGCGCCCGCGCCAACACGCATGGCCGTTGCGGCCGCGCGGCTGGCGCTCGAGTACAGCTCCTCCTGCGACTCTTCTTCGACCTCGACCTCGTCCTCCCATCGCGGCTCCGACACCTGCAGTTGAATCTGCGCGAGCGGTACGACGTCATGCAGCGCCGTCAGCTTGAACAACTCCGGCCGGCACAGACGGTAGCGACTCACCGCGACCGACAGCGTCGACGGATCCCGGCGCAGATACCGTGCAACTTCACTCAGGGTTGCCACGCGCCGCTCGGTTGCGTACCACGCGATCAGCGCACGAGCGAGCGTGACTTCGCGCTGGCGCGAGTTCGATAGTACGTGCTCGCGATCGACGCCGAGCCGGCACGTGACCGTCTGGATGATCTGTTCGAGCGTGAGCTTGCTGCGGTAGACACGCAGGTGGCGCGGCAGGTTCTCGAGGAACTCGGTGCTCGCGACGATGCGTGCATCGTGCTTGCTGCCGTGCTCGAACAGCGTGCGATCCTCCTGCGAGGGCGCAATCGCCATGAACTCCGCGTACTCGCTGTTCTGATCGCAGCCGTTCATCATTCGCATCGCTGTGCGCGTGGTCAGCCACGGCATCTCGGTCCGCCCGAGGTAGGCGACGTGACTCGTGAACGGATACGAGCCCGGCTCGCTGCTCAGCGCCTCGATCACGGGCAGGTGATGGATGTAACGGATGAGCTTGAGCAGGTACGCATCGGGATCGATCAGGATCGCCTTGTAGCGCTGGCGGAAGAAGTGGCCCGACTCCGCTGCGCGCTCATGAATGCTGCGCGCGTAACGGCTGGTGATTCCCTGCATGAAGCGACCGACGGAAACGCTGTCGATCTGCAACGCGAGGTGAATCGCATCGGGTGTCCAGCAGTACGCGTGCAAGCGTGCGCCGGTGCGACGGAGCGCCGTCGCGAGCAATCGTTCGAAAAGCTGGTAGTCCTGGTGCTGGGAGAAGATCGGGCGAGTCGTACTGCCCCGCTGGACTACGTAGTACGTTCCTCCCGGAACGTGTAGTCGTTGACGACGCGACATACTGCCACCTCCGTATGAAAGCAGTGTTGCAGGCCGGGCCACCGTGGCCCCCATTTCCGATTCCGTCGATCACTGTACGGGCGCGTGAAAACGTATCCAGCCATATTTTTCGGATGTCGTTCTCTGACCGCGCTCGGACGCGAAGCGCTCAGCGCTTCGCGATCATGCGCGGCGGCAACGCACGCAGGCGCGCCGGATACTCTAGATGCTCCGGCACGCTCTCTCCTACGAAATTCCGGTAAAAAGGGTCCCACGGCAGCACCATTGCGGTTTGTTCTTCGTGGACCATCTTCGGCAGGATCGCAACGACGCTGCGCTTCGCTTCTGCTGCGAGTAATGCTTGCAAGGAGCCGTGTTGCTGCAGACTCGCGTCGAGCTCCATCAAGTTGTAGAGCGTCGGATGCGAAACCGACAGGGTGTCCGCGTGCGCAGCGGCGATCAGCGCGGCCGGGCTCATCCACGCGTGATCGACTGTTTCGGTGCTATCGATGACGGCGTCCTGGCCAGAGGACACGGCGGCGATGAAGAAGCGCGTGTCGAAGCGCCGCGGCACGTTCGACGGCGTGATCCAGTGAGCCCAATACACGAGCTGCTCGACGCGCAGGAACAGATTCTCGTCGCGCAGCAACTCGGCGAAGAGCTCGGGCTGCGACGCGATCGCGCGCCGTCGATCCTGTAGGCGCGCCACGAGATCGCTACCACTTTGGTTGCCGGCCGAGTCGCTGGCGAGCAGCACGCCGGTTTCCTCGAATGTCTCGCGACACGCGGCGACCGCAAGCGCGAGACACTCGCGCGCGTCGATCGGCTCGCCGTGCAATGTGTCGAGGCGCGCGCAGCCCGTTTGCGAGGACGTTGGAATGCGCGCGAGCGCTCCGGCAGAAGCGTCGGCCGCGCAGACCGAGCCGCCCGGGAACACCCACATACCGCCCATGAACGCGAGCTTCTCGTGACGCTGGATCGCGAGAACTTCGACGCCGTCGCGTCCCTCGCGCAACAGCATCACCGTCGCCGCGGGACGCGGCACTACGGGTTGTTTGCGCTCTTCGGCCACGGTTACAGCACGACGACCGA
>DASYRK010000010.1:0-16022 GCA_036004505.1 Steroidobacteraceae bacterium | reverse complement strand
GAGCTGATCTCGCGCGTCACGGGCAATCCCCTCGCGGCGCTCAACGACCCGATCATCTTCCCGACGCAACGCAGGGAAGTGGAGCTCTCGCGCAGCACGATCCGCCTCATGCCCGAGGATTGCGAGCTGCTCGAGCAGATGGTCCCGACCGTGTTCCGCAAGCTCGACGTCAAAGTCGTCAGCCGTCAGCTCTCCTGCGATCCGCACCAGCGCTCGCACTTCGCGCCGAAGGTCGTCGTCGAAACGCTGTGGCCGAAAGGCGCGCCGGCGCCGGGGGATAAGGAGAAGGAACAGAAGAAATGATCGGTGCCGGGAGAAGAAAACGAGGGAAACTCAGCAGTGCAGCAAGCGAGATGCTGCGCTGCTGAGTTTCCCTTCGTTTTCTCTCCCGGCACCGTTAGGGCAGGCACCGTTAGGGCATCTCTTGCTTGTAAGCCAGCTTTCCTGTCTTCGCATCGATGACGACTGCGAGCGCGCCTTTGGCGTAGCCGCCGCTGACGCTCCAGAAAGTGCCGGCTTCCTTGGTCGCCTGTCCCATCACGAGCAGAGACATCACGAGCGGTTGGCCTTTCGTATCGAGACCGCTGGATTTGGCCGTGGCGGCTGCGTCGGCGCTGTCGACGAAGTTCGCAATGACGCGGTCGGTCATGTGCGGGCGCACTTCCAGCTGATCGATGAGCTTGTCGCCGGCAGCCGTGAACGTGCACGCCTTGCCGGACTTCGGTGAATGGAACATGTAGTCCCAGTTCTCTGCGCGGCCGTCGGATGACGCGCGCATCGTGGACACGCCGGTGAGCGCGGCATCGGGCTGCCACTTCTGGGCTGCGGCCGTCGCGGTCGCGAGGCCTGCCCGCGCGGTGACGCCTGGGTCCGCCGCTCGCGAAACGACCGACATCGAAAACAACAGGATCGAGGCGCAGAGCAGGATCGGTGTGCGCATGCTGACAGCCTCCCAGGCAAGGGGCCGGATTCTACAACGCAGCTGGCGATGTCGGCTGGCGGCTATCCCGTACGTCCTTGGGCCGTAGACACCTTACAAACGCCGTTCCCTGGGAGAGAAGCACATGTCCACCTTGACGCTCGTATTGCTCGGCCTGTTCGTGTTGGTCGCAGCCTTCATCGCCTATGTGGCGGCGCGGCCCAGTGACTTCCGCATCGAACGCTCGCAGCGCATCCGCGGCAGCGCCGACGCGGTGTTCGCCCGCATCAACGACCTGCGCCAGTTCAACACCTGGAATCCATTCGCGGCCGCCGACCCCGGCGCGAACATCGTCTATTCGGATCGCAGCCGCGGCATCGGCGCTGCTTACGAATGGGACAGCACGGGCAAGGCCGGCAAGGGCCGCATGACGGTCGTGGAATCGCAGGCGCCGCGCAGCGTGGTGATGCGTCTCGAGTTCCTGCGCCCGTTCGTCGCGACGAACACCGCGGTGTTCTCCGTTGCGAGCGAGGGAGCAGTGACGAGCGTCACCTGGGCGATGACCGGCTGCAGCGGCTTCGTGCACAAGCTGTTCGGCGTGTTCTTCAGCATGGATAAGATGGTCGGCGGCGAATTCGCCAAAGGCCTCGCGACCCTGAAGGGCCTGGTCGAGACCGACGCCGCGACGTCGCAAGCGTGAGGGCTGCGAGGGGCCCGGCGCCTCAGGAGACTTCGATCCTGAGCTCCGGCCCTTCGATCACGCGATCCTTCTCGCAGCGCACGGAGCTGCGCGGCGTGATCACGATCGTGCCGGTGCGCACCACGGTCCCGACGCGCGTGTGATCCATGCGGAACGTGCCTTCGAACCGGATCGCCTCCTCCGGCACGACCTGCCACTCGACGTTGTCCGCGACTTCCTGCTCCATTTCCGGCGGCAGCGTGTAGAGCCAGCATTGCCCCGGCGTCAGCTGGTTGCGGGGGATCTGCTTCCACTGCCCGACCGAGCGGCGCTGCACGCGCAGCACGATCTGTTCGCCTTGCTTCACCTCGGTCGCCGAGACCGACGGCGTCAGTGTGACCGCCTGCTCCGACGCGAGCACGTACACCATCGGCTCCTGCCCTTTGCAACCGGCAGCGAGTGCGAGTCCTGCAGACAGGAACGTGACGAGTGCGCTGCGTATGAGTTGCATGGTGCAAGGATGCCCGTTTGCACCGTAATGCGCGACCGTCACGATAGGGTCCCGCGCAGACCGGCCGCGCTAGCACCTTCTGCCATGACGGCCTGCACGCACGATGCGCTAGCCTTGCGACGTCACCTCGCCCGTCGGGGCCAGGGAGGTCACATGCCGGTCAGCGTCGCCGAACCTATCGATCACAGGCTCGCCCGCCTGCAGAAGGCGATGGGCCTCACCGCCGACGGCATCCTCGGCCCGGAAACCATGACCGCGCTGGAAGCGCGCATCCTTTCGCGGCGCCAGATTGCGAACGTGCCTTGCTCGCTCGAAGTCTCGCGCGCCGGCCTCGATCTGCTCGTCTCGTTCGAGGTTTCCTCGCCCGCATTCTACGAGAAGAAGCTGCGGCGCCCGGTGTGGCCCGGCGGCGAGAGCGGCGTGACGATCGGCATCGGCTACGACGTCGGCGTGACAAGCGCGAAACAGATCGACCAGGATTGGCGCCGACAGCTGAGCGACGAAGCGGTCGAGCGCCTGCTCACTGCGCAAGGTATCGCCGGTGTGCGGGCGAAGCAGCTCGCTCGCGATTTGTCGGACGTCGAGGTGCCGCTCGATATCGCGCAGACGGTGTTCTATCGCAGCACTGTGCCGCAGTTCGCCCGCCGCACGCTGGACGTGTACCCGCGCGTCGACAAGCTGCCGCCCGATGCACAGGCGATGGTGCTCTCTCTTATCTATAACCGCGGCTCGCGCCTGACCGGCGCGCGCCGCCAGCACATGGCTGCGCTCAAGCCGCTCATCGCACGCGGCGATCTCGATGCGATCGCCGAACAGTTCGATCTGATGACGGAGCTGTGGCCCGACCTGCCCGGGCTGCAAACGCGCCGGCGCAAGGAAGCCGCGATGATCCGCGACGCGGATCATCGCTACAGCGAGGACGAGATCGTTCGCGTCTAGGTGCGACGGAGCCGAGCGCCGCTCACAACGGCGCGTCTTCCTTGCACAGTCCGATCTTGTCGCCATGGCGCAGGTGCGCATCCATCGCGTCGGGGAAGCCGACTCGCAATGTCTGCCTGTTGCGGTTGCCGTGGCACACGAACACCTGATCCAGCTCGAGCCGATAGCCTTGGTAGTAGTCGGCTGCGAGCGGGAAAGCCGTGCCGGTGAGCACCTTGCCGTTGCCCGACACGCGTGCGCCGAGGACCTGCCAGCGCGACATCTCGAGCACGCCCTGGCTCGCCAGGAAATCGCCCATCAGCATCCAGCCGAGACCGCGCGTGTAGATCGCAGCATCGTCGATGCCGAGACTGAGCAGCCGCGAGGCGCCGGTGATCACCTTGCCGTCGTTGGAGATCGAGGTCGCGATCGTCTCGCGATCCTCGCACGTCTCGATCGGCTCGCCCGTCTCCCAGTCGTACGTCGTGTAGCAGACGTAACCCAGGTAGCGCCCGATGTTGACCATGCCGTCGACGCTCGTCCATTTGTAAGCATCTTTGTTGCCGACGCCCGCGCCATAGCCGACTGCCATCGTGCCGGCAGCGTTCATGCCCATGATCTCGCTGACGTAGCCGTACGGATTCTGTGGCTCCGGATCCGTGAGCAGCATCTGCTCGCGTCCCTGCCACACCGAGCCGACGCGGAAGCCGAACGCTTGCGGAATCTCCTCCCAGCCGCCGACCACGTTGCCGTCGGCGGACACTGCATTCGCGCGCGCGGCGCCCTCGCTCGTCTTCGACAGGCGGCGCATGCCGTTGCGCGCAGTCCACTTGAATGCGTGAGCGTGGCTGCAATCCTCGAACAACAAGCCGACAGCTGCCGTACCGTCGCCGTTCACGTCGAAGACGCTGGAGTGGAAAATGTCGCAGCCGGGGAAATGCTCTTCCGCGATCGAGCGCCAGCCGCGCTCTCGCGTCCACATCGCCGCGCGCTCCTGATCGACGGGACCGAATTCCGTCTCGACGCGCCGGGCGAGCGTGCCGCCGACGGCGCGGCCGTTGCCGGAGATGGCGCCCATGAAGCCGCTGCCATCGATGTTCTGCATTCCCGTGCGCTTGCTCCAGATCCAGTACGGCGACTGGAATGGGCCGTACAGTCCGGCGACGCGCTGGCCGTCGTCGGAAAGATCCAGCGGCAGCGAGTACGGCAGATAGGTGAACGCCGGCGCGTGCTCGATACCGTTCATGACTATGCGGATGCTGCGCGTCTCGCCGCGCCCGAGCACGATGCGGCCGGCGGCGCACGCATCATCGGTCGTAGCGTCGCCGCTCTCGCTCGCGTTCCAGTATTCCTCCGGCCCGAGCAGGACCGCCTTGGGCGTGCTGAATCCGCCGGCGCCGAGCTGATCGATGTACACGATGTACTGCGCGCCGGGCGTCAGCCCGCCGATCTCGAAGCTGCCGTCCGCACCCGCGAGACCCTGCGTGCGATCGCCGGAGATTCGCGAGACTGCATCGAACGGATCGGCGAGATTGCGTGCGATCACGTTGATGCCGCTGAGCGGAGTCACACCATCCTGCGCGAGCACGCGACCGGTGATGGTGCCGCTGCGTTGCCGATAGCCCGGCGCCGGATAGAGCGCTGCGAGCGCTGCCTTGTCGTCGGCAATGTTCACCGTCGCCATGCCGGGGCTGTTGTAGGTCGGGCTCAACGGATAGGGATCGATGAACGGAAACATGGTCTCGACCTGCTCGGTCGTCGGATACGTCGTGACCTTTGCAGGGCACTGATCCGGACCCGCGCGCTCCGCGCCTGCCGGCAGACCCCACACTTCGATAGGCTGATTGCGGAAGTACAGACCGTTGGTCTGCGTGTGCGCGAGACCGATCACATGACCGAGCTCGTGCGTGATGACGCCGGCGAGCGGCGCGCCGGTCACGACTTCTTCAACGCCCTCGCCTTCAGCCGTGATGATCACCCAGCCCTCGACGATGCGCGTCGAGCCTTCCGCTTCGAGGAACTCCGGCGTCGCAATGCCGAGGACTCCGTCGCCGACGCCGATGAAGTCGCGCAGCACGCTGCCGTCGGCGTCGAAGATCACGTGGATACCGCCGCCGTTGTCGGCGCCGATGACGCTCGCGGCATTCGCGCCGGTGATGTCGCCGAGTCCGAGATCCGCCATCGTGCCGACGACCTGCGCACGGAAGCTGCTCGTCGGCACCGACGACCACTGTTGCAGCGAGCTCTTCACGAGCTTGTTCGCGAGCGCGTTGTCGACGACGCCGAGCGTGCCGACATCGGTGTAGACGTTGACAGTTCCCTGCCACTTCGCGGGCTGCAGGCCGTGGTCCGTCGGAACGACCAGCAGCGGTCCGCCGGCCAGCGACGGCAGCGCGACGCACGACAAGCACCATGCGAGTGCCGCAGCGGAGAGCTTGTTAGCGCGCATTGCTGGTGCTCCCCGGCACGGGCCGCTCGGCGGCTGCGCGACGAATGAAGTTGCGCAGCGTCTCGCTGTTCACGGGCCCGTTCTTCGCGTCGAACATCTTCTGTTCGTCCGCACTCAGGCGGCTGCGGTCGATCTCCACGTTGGCGAACAGGCCCACGTTGTCGAATGCATTCACGGCAACGCCATTGCCCATCCCGAGCTTGCCGTAGCCGAGACCGACCGTCGTTTGAAAGCCGGTGACGCGCGCCTTGGGATAGAGGAACAGCAGGCTGACCTCGCCGACGTTCCAGATCGGCCAGCCTTCAGGGCGGCCGCCCAGGTAGACCTTGCCGTTCGGCAGAGTGCGGGGCGCACTCAGACCGAATTGTCGGAACGTCAGGGTCGGCGCCTGGGCGCCGCGAAAGCGATCGATCACGCGCACGGTCACTTCGGTGTACGGCATGCCTGCCGCGGTGAACCCGTCGGCGACGTGCTCGACCCGCCCGGCGACGATCGTGTCGGCGCGATCGATGAGATCGAGAATGTTCATGGGCCGGACTGTGGTAGCGTGACCGCTCGCGACCCAGCACAGACAAAAGAGAAGCGCTGACGCACGTGCGCGCCTGCCGGTTCGAGACATCTGGAAATCCCCTGTTTGGATGCGCGGCTCGCGGCGCGCGCTAATGCGGCTCTTGTATCACCATGGGTTACCGAGGACTGCACACGCTTGTGCAGTTGACTTGTCATGGCCAGAAAATCCGGCACGACCGCAGCACTCGCGGATCATGGCTGGCTGTCGTTTACGCCGCCGCGCTTTCGCGCGCAGGTGTTGTCACGACTGCGGGTGCACGAGCTGAAGAAAGGCGATGCCGTGTACCACGCGGGCGATCCGCCGGGCGGCTTGTGGGCAGTCGTCAAGGGAGCGGTCGAGATCGAGTGGCCGCCCGAGGAAACCGCTCCGCACCTGCTGTACTTCGGGACCCCGGGCTTCTGGTTCGGCGAGGCGCCACTGATCGTCGGTAACGTGCGGCTCGTGAGTGTGATCGCATCGCGGCCGTCGACGCTTGCGACGCTGCCGCTGTCCGCGTGCTATGCGATCCTCGAAGACGATCCGTCCGCCTGGCGCTGGATTGCGTTGATGAGCGTGATGACGACCGAGCTCAGCATCGGATTCGCTGCCGATGTGCTGTTGCGCGACCCGGCGAAGCGCACGGCGGCCGTGCTGTTGCGACTGGCCGGCGTGCGCAACCGGGTCTTCGCATCGAGCAAGCCGTCGCCGATCTATCTGAGCCAGGACAAGCTCGGCCAGCTCGCGAACCTGTCGCGCAACTCGGTCGGCCCGATCCTGCGGCGCTTCGTCGCGCGCGGCTGCATCAGGATCCGCTACGGCGCGATCTCGATCACGAACGTGCGCGCGCTGTCGCAGACGATTGCGGGATGATCCGGTCCCGGGAGCTTGTCGAACCTCATATACTCGCCGCTGCGTGAATCACGACTGGTGGACTGCATCATGAAATTTGCCGGCCCGTTCGCACTCGCTGCCCTGCTCTGGCTCGCCGCGCCCACCGCTACCCTCGCCGCTGACGAGCCGCCGCCCGCGGGGCAGGACAAGGAGAAGAAGGAAGAGAAGCCGATTCCCGAGCCGAAGGTGTGGACCTCAAAGCACCAGATCCGCCTCGGCGGCAAGGCGATCGACTATGAGGCGACCACGGGCACGCTGATGATGAAGAACGAGAAGGACGAGCCGATCGCGCTGTTCGGCTTCACCGCGTACGTGCGGCAGGGACAGGACGCGCGCACGCGTCCGATCGTGTTCGCGTACAACGGCGGGCCGGGCTCCGCGTCGGCGTGGCTGCACATGGGGATCCTCGGACCGAGGCGTGCATTGCTCGAAGATCTCGCCAGCAACACGCGCGGTCCGTTCAAGCTGGTCGACAACGAGTACAGCTTTCTCGATCGCGCGGACCTGGTGCTGATCGATCCGGTCGGCACCGGCTTCTCGCGTCCGGTCGGCAAAGCCGAGGGCAAGCAGTTCTGGGGCGTCGACAACGACATCCACTCCGTCTCCGACTTCATCGTGCGCTACCTCGGCGAATACAGCCGCTGGGGCAGCCCGAAGTTCATCCTCGGCGAGAGCTACGGCGGCATCCGCACCGGCGGCGTCACCTTCGACTTGCTCACTCGGCACAACGTCGCGCTGAACGGCATCATCCTGGTTTCGCCGTATCTGGACTACGTCACCGGCACCGCGGGGAGCAACACCGACGCTGGCGACGCGAACTTCATCTCCACGTACGCCGCGACTGCCTGGTATCACAAGGCGCTCAATCCGCGGCCGCCGCAGTTGCAGGCGTTCCTGAGCGAAGTCGAGCAGTGGGTCGACACCACCTATCGCCCCGTGCTGTTCAAAGGCGCGCGCGCAACGGCCGAGGAGCGCAAGGCCGCGCTCGACGGTCTTGCCCGCTACACCGGCGTGAGCGCCGCGTACTGGGACGCGTCCAATCTGCGCATGGACGAAAACCATTTCCTGCAGGAGCTGATGCGCGCGCAGGGCCAGACCGTCGGCCGCATCGATTCGCGCTTCGCCGCCGGCATGCCGAGCCGCATCGGCGAAACGACCGCGTTCGATCCGTACGCAAGCGCTGTCGCTCCGGCGATCGTCGCCACGTACAACGACTACGCCCGCCGCGAGCTCGGTGTGGTATCGGAGCTGAAGTACGAGCTCTCGGCGCAGCTCTACAAGGATTGGGACCTCGGCCACGTGCAGCCGGACTCGAACGGCCGCAAGACTCCGTACGCGAACGTGCTGCCCGACGTCTCGTACGCGATGACGATGAATCCGCGGATGAAGGTGCTGGTGCAGTCCGGCTACTTCGATCTCGCGTGCCCCTACGGCACCGTGAAGGACGCGCTCGACCATCTCGCGATCACGCCGGAGCTGCGCAAGAACATCGACGTCGAGTACTACGAAGCCGGCCACATGATGTACGTGCACCCGGGCTCGATGGGCAAGTTCAGCGACACCATCAAGGCGTTCATCGACGCGAACGGCAGCTGAGCCTGCGCAACGCACCCGCGAAGCGATCTTCGCGGGTGCGTGGATGCCGGGATCAACGATCGTCGCCGTCGCGACTGACCGATGCCGGTACCGACGGATTGACGCGTGTGAGGAACCCGCTGAGCACGTAGGCACGCTGACTGGGTGCAAGCCGCGGCGCCAGCAGACCGTCGTTGATCTCCCGTGTGACCGCGAAGCGGTTGAATCCGGTCGGCGGCACATACAACCGCTCATTCGACAATCCATCAGATTCTTCTTCCGCGTCCGCTTCCACGAACGTCAGCACACCGTCGTTGTTCTGGTCGACGCGCACAACCTCTGCAGCGTAAGCGTCGTAGATCCGCCGGCTCTGGCTGGTGACGGCCGGCTCGAACGAGCGCAGGCGCACGTACACGTCGAGCATGATCTCCTGGGCCAGGCCGCTCGGGATGAAGCGCAGGCGGGTTTCCTTCTGATCCTCGTCGTTCGTCACCGGTCGATCGGGATCGTCGGGGCTCGCGTCCGGGCCGCGATCCGGATCACGGGGGTTGTTGGGGTTATCGCCGAACTGCTGCCGCAGCGGCGGCTCGGCGTTGGACACGCCCGACGGCCCGGAGCCTGGAATCACCGACGATACCTGGTATTGCTCGCCCTGCGCGAACTTGCCCTTGATGCCGCCCGTGGAAGGCAGCTCGTAGAGCGGGAAGATCCAGTTCGTGTATTCGTTGAACTCCCAGTAGGCGTGACAATCGCTCTGTTGCAGGCAGTTGTAGGCGCCCATGCTCAGCGACAGCGCAACGGTATTCGAAACCTTGTCCGGAAAGTGGTCTTGAGCGCTGGGGAAGCGAACGGCGTTGCCGTCGGCCGTGAAGATCTGATTGGGCACGTTGTGATGCGTGCCCAGGGCCGCGATCGCAGCCGCATCAGCGCTCGTCATAGTTCCGAAGCGTGCATGGCCGTCGGGGCGCGGCGCTGCGACTGCGGGAACGCGCAGGTCGCGGATCATCCAGCCCTCGTACCAGCCGGATTCGTTGTTGATGACGAACAGCCCCGACAGGTCGGTGAAGATGTCGATGAAGGCTTCGACGTCGGTAGGATCGGTCGGCAATCCCGGCTTCGGCTCCAGCACTACGCGTACGGCACCGATCGTCGGCAACTGATGATTGGCGGCGTTCGCTGCGGTTGGAATGGCGTGATCGTTGATGCCGGGAATGATCGCCGTGAAGACGTTCGGCTGAAAGCGCTGCGTATCGAGCAGGTAGTACTGAAACAGCTGGCTGGGCTTGTCGGCCTCGGCAAATGCGCGTGCCGGCGAATAGGTCTTCGGCCGCCCCGCCATCGTAGCGAGCACGTTCTTGAGGGCCGCCGGCAGATGGACGATGTCCTGGCGTTGCAATAGCGCTTGCACATCGGGCGAAACTGCAGAGTCCGTGCTATCCACGGCCTGAGCAGCCGCCGAAGTGAGCGCAAGTCCTGCAATCACAGGCGGAGCGTACCTGCAGGAGTTCCGCAGAATGGAGCGGACCGCGGCGACGACGCGCGCGCCGCTGGGAGCATTGGCGTTCATGGATTGCACCTCGCAGTGGGATCGGCCAGTCGCTGCGAATGAGTTGCTCCCGCGCTCACATCGCGGACATGAGTGCCTCGATGCACGCATTTGGTTCGTAGAAGTGCATCGACATGATCGGACGCGTGGCGAATGTTGTTCGGCGTTGGCAGTCGCGTAGGTAAATCGCTGAGAACGCAGTCACTCGACGAGCGCCTGGCGAAAGCGAAGTGGAAGAGGGCCGGTGCCCCCTTCCTCTGTTGCGGAATGCTTGCAACGAAGCGGACTGGAACTTTCAGTCAGCTCGACCGGCGGCTACTGCGGCGCCGGCAGGCTGGCGCACTTGTAGTAGATCACTTCGGGATCGTTGAAGGCGTTGACGTTCAAGGCGCCGACGTTGGCCTCGCCTGGCAAATGCAGGTAAGCGTAGTTCGCGCCCTTGCCCGGCGCCGCTTCGACCGCGGCCTGCGTCAGCTTCTCGATTGCAGCCGCCTTGTTCATGCTCTCTTTCATGCCCCAGTCGTGCGCTTCCTCGAGCAGCTTCTGGCACTGATATTCGCTCTTCGGTTCCGCCTGTCCAGCCATCACGCGCTGACCGGAAGCGGCGGTGTAGTCCTTCACCGTGATGCGTCCCATCGTGCTGCAGCCGGCGAGCAGAGCGGCGAGCGGAATGACCGACCAATATCCTTTGAGCATGTGCGTCTCCATCCAGTGTTGAACGTGGCACGCAGACTAGGACTGCAACCGCGACATGAAGATGACGCGCGTCTCACTTGCGAAGCGGACTTCGTTCGTGCGTGCGCACGGCCAGCCGATCCTGCGCGATGCAACAAAAGTGGTATGCGCTCACATTAAGGAAAATCCCACGAATCTCCGACTTTGATTCGAATTGTGCGCGGTCTAGCATCGCCGTTCTGTCGCAAAGCGCGCTCGCCGCGCACAACTACACAAGGGGATTTCACCATGCGCATTCATTTCTGCGGAGTCCGTGCATTGCTGTGCGCCGGGCTCCTGGTGAGCGCTGCTCACGCCGCCGGGCCGTCGGGCAACTCAGACGATCAAGCAGTCAAACCGCGCACCGATTCCTCGAGCGCACTGGTGCAGCTGAGCGGAGATCCGCTCGCGCTCAGCACGCGCACCAAGCCGCCGAAGGGCAACAAGATCGATTTCAACAGCAGCGCCGTCAAATCCGAACGTGCGCGCCTCTCGGCGCTGCGCAATGACTTCAAGGCGTGGCTGCGCGCGAACGCGCCGAAGGCGAAAGTCACCGGCGAGTACGACATCTCGTTGAATGCAGTCGCCGTGCAACTCAACGGCACCGCGCTCGCAACGCTGCGCCGGGCTCCGATGGCGACGCGCGTGGAGTTGCAGGGTCTCTACTATCCGACTGCAGACGATCCTGATTTGTCGATCATCAGCGCGACGCAGGCGTGGCAGAGCGGCGGCGGCGCCGCCACCGCGGGCGAAGGCATCAAGATCGCGATCGTCGATAGCGGCATCGACATCCGTCACCCCTGCTTTGCGGACGCTGGCTATGCGTCGCAGACGCAGCTCGGCGATCGTCGCTTCACGAACAACAAGGTCATCGCCGCGAAGGTCTTCAACAACAAGACGCCACAGCAGAATTTCACGGCGGAAGCGATCGATTCGCACGGCACGCACGTCTCAGGCACCGCTGCCTGCAACCACCTGACGCCGGCGACTTTCAATGGCGTCGACATTCCGTACGACATGTCGGGCGTCGCGCCGCGTGCGCTGCTCGGCAACTACAACGTCTTCCCGGGGGAGACGGGCAGCGCCCGCTCCGAAGACATCATGAATGCGCTCGAGAGCGCCTACGCCGATGGCTTCGACATCGCGAACATGAGCCTGGGCGGCGGCGCGAACGGCATGCAGGATCTGCTGACGGTTGCGGTCGACAATCTCGATCAGGCCAACATGGTCGTCGCCGTCGCGGCCGGCAACAGCGGCCCGGGTCACTTCACGATCGAATCGCCGGGGTCCGCGGCACGTGCGCTGACTGCAGGCTCGAGCACCGTGCCTCACTTCGTCGGCGCGCCCGTGACGGTGGGCGGCAACACCTACGGTGCTGCCTCCGGCGAGTTCGCGGTCGTGCAGTCGGACCTGACTGCAGCCCTGGCGGTGGTGACCGGAACGACGAACGGTCTCTCGACCGCTTGCAGTGCGCTCAACGTCACGCTTTCCGGCGCAATCGCGCTGGTGACTCGCGGCGATTGCGCTTTCTCGGTGAAAATCCGCAACGCGCAGAGCGCCGGCGCGATCGCCGTGCTCGTCGCGAACAACCAGCAGGGCGATCCCATCGCGATGGCGACCGACGGAACGCCGAACCAGCCGACGATTCCCGCCTACATGGTCTCGCTGACTACGGGTCAGGCGCTCCTCGGCAACAACGGCGCAGCGACAACGATCGGCGCGAGCCAGGCGTACTTCCTCACCAACAACGTCGACTTCATGGCCGGTTCGAGCGGCCAGGGACCGACCGACGTCGACTTCCGCATCAAACCCGACGTGGTCGCGCCCGGCGTCAACGTGCTGAGCTCCATTCCGGTTGCGTTCTGCGAGGGCGACCCTTGCTTCGCATTCTTCAACGGCACGTCGATGGCGACGCCGCACCTGGCGGGCTCGGCGGCGATTGTCCGTCAGCAGCATCCGCAGCTGGCTGCGAGCGATGTGCGCTCTGCGATCGTGAACACGTCGGACCAGGGCGTGCTCAAGACGTTCGATACCGGTGCGATCGTCACGGACCCGCAGGTCGGCGGCTCAGGTCGCGACAATCTGCTCAGCGGCGTGAATGCTCGCGTCGCGCTGGATCCCGTCAGCATCAGCTTCGGCTCGGTTCCGTCGGGTTCCGGTCAAACCCGCACCGTCAACGTCGAGGTGACGAACCTCGGTGCCGCTGCGACATTCACACCGTCGGTCGGCGCCGGCAGCGGCGGAGTTGCATTCTCCGTCAGTCCTGCATCGCTGACGCTGGGGAGCGGCGAGTCCGGCACGATGACGGTGACCATGAGCTCTGCGAAGGGCGCAGCGCTGGGTGATCACAGCGCAGTGCTGTCGATTGCGGCGGGCGGCGCTCAGGTCGCGCATGCTGCCGTGTACACCTTCGTGAAGTAAGCACGGGTTCCCCAGAGACACGGATGCCTCTGGGGAACTTTTGACCGAATCACGCTGAAGCGCGCGGATGCAGCAGGTCCTGCAGTCCGATTCGCCGCAGCAACTCAGCACGCACGCGATCCGCAACACCGTTGACAATTTCCGCGCCGTCCTGCGACGGATCGATGTGCACGCGGAACGGACGCTGGCCGAACGGAGCATCGACGACATTGACGACTGCGTCGGCCACCGCCGCCGCATCGGCATCGGCGGGCTCGAGCGCGGCCAGTCCCTTCAGCGCGATGTCCGGAATATCGCCCGTCGGGCCGCTCGCATATTCGGCCGCGCGCGACGCATCCGCCGGCGAGCCCGAGTGCGCGAAGTGGTTCGTGCCCTTCGTGAACGCGCCCGGCACGACGATCGAAGTCTCGATGCCCCAGCGCGCCAGCTCGCCCGCGTAGGAAACTGCCAGCGAGTCCATCGCCGCCTTCGCCGCGAAGTAAGGTGAGAGATACGGCGGCGTGCCGCCGCGGGCGCTCGATGAAGAGATCCACACGACGAGGCCGCGACCCTGCTTGCGCAGCTGCGGCAGCGCCGCGCGGTTCACGCGCTGCGTACTGAGCACGTTGATGTCGTAGAGCTCCGCGAACTGCTCGGGCGTGAACGCTTCCGCCGGGCCGAACGACATGTGGCCGGCGTTGTGAATCACGACGTCCAGGCGACCGCAGTCCGCAACGATCTGCTCGATCCCCACTTTGACCGACGCATCCGACTGCACGTCGAGCTCGACGGTGCGCAGATCCACGCCGTGCTCCTTCGAGTAAGCCTTGGCTTGTTCGACCTGCGCCGCGTTGCGACCTGTCGTCGCACGCATGCCTGCGTAGACCGTGTGACCGCCGCGCGCGAGTGCGCGGGCCGCGAGAGCACCGAAGCCGCTCGATGCGCCCGTGATGACGATGATCTGTTTCATGACCGGACTCCTGTGAGCAAGGTTGAAGAATGGTTCAGATGATTCCGCCGTTGGCGCGCACCGTCTGGCCGTTGATCCATGCGCCGTCGGCGCCGGCGAGGAAGGCGACGGCAGCGGCGATGTCCTCGGGCTTGCCGAGACGCTCGAGCGGCGCGGCCTTCGCGATCCGCTCGACCAGCTCCGGCGACTTGCCGTCGAGGAACAGGTCGGTCGCGGTGGGACCGGGAGCGATCGCATTGACCGTGATGCCGCGCCCGCGCATCTCTTTCGCGAGCACGCTCGTCATCGCTTCGATCGCTGCCTTCGTCGCGGCGTAGACGCCGTAGGTCGGCTGCAAGAGCCCGACGACGCTCGATGAGAAGTTGATGATTCGCCCGCCGTTGCGCAGCCGGCGCGCGGCTTCGCGCATCGTGTTGAAGCTGCCCTTGAGATTGACGGCGATGTGGCGATCGAACAGCGCATCGTCGCTCTGCGCGAGCGGCGCCAGCGCCATGATTCCGGCGTTGTTCACCAGGACGTCGACGCCGCCGAACGCAGCCTCGGCCGCGTCGTACATGCGCTTCACGGCGTCCGGATTCGCGACGTCGCCCTGGGCGGCGAGCGCCCGGCCGCCCGCGGCTTCGATCTTGCGGACCAGAGCTTCGGCCGGCGCCTGGCTGCCCGCGTAGTTGACGACGACGGTGAAGCCGTCGCGTGCGAGCCGCTCGGCCACAGCCGCGCCGATGCCCCGCGAGGCGCCCGTGACGATCGCTACCTTGTTGATTTCGCTGGTCATTAGTCTGCCCTCTAGTGAATGAAGCCCGGCAGGGCTCGATGTGGGTGCGACTATGACTCTTTTGTTCTCCCGGATAATCCAGCAGGATTCGGCATGACTGTTCGCTAATACAGAACAATCCTATGGACCGATTCGGCGAGATGAGGGTGTTCACGCGCGTGGTCGAGCGCCGCAGCTTCACGCTGACGGCGCAGGACCTGGCGCTGCCGCGGTCCACGGTGACGGATGCCATCAAGCAGCTCGAGGCGCGCCTCGGAGTCCGGCTATTGCAGCGGACAACCCGGCACGTGAGCCCGACGCTCGACGGCGAGGCGTACTACCGGCGCTGCCTCGCGCTGCTCGCGGATCTCGAAGATGCGGAGAGCGCGTTCGCCGGGGTCAAGCCGAAGGGTCTGCTGCGTGTGGACGTGCAGGGCACGCTCGCGCGGCACTTCATCGTGCCGAGCCTGCCGTCGTTCTTCGCGCAGTACCCGGACATCGAGCTGTCGATGAGCGAGGGCGAGCGCTGGATCGACCTCGTGCGCGAAGGCATCGACTGCGTGCTGCGCTTCGGCAATCTGCCCGACAGCGACCTGGTGGCCCGACGCGTCGTGACGCTGACCCGGATCACTTGCGCAGCGCCCGCGTACTTCGAGCGCTTCGGCACGCCGACGAGCATCGAGTCGCTCGAAGGTCATCGCATGATCGGCCTGCGCTCGCTGACGACCGGCAACCTGCGGCCGCTCGAGTTCGTCATCGAGCGGAATCTGCGCCACGTGACGCTGCCGACGACGATGTCCGTGACGGGCACCGAGAGCTATCTCGCGACCGCGCGACTCGGACTCGGCCTCGTGCAGATTCCGCAGTTCCACGGCGTCGGCGACTTCGAACGCGGGACGCTCGTGCCAGTGCTGGCGCAATATCCGCCGCCGTCTGTTCCGGTCTCGCTGCTCTATCCGCGCAATCGACAGCTTTCGCCGCGTGTGCGCGCATTCATCGATTGGGCGGCCCAGGAATTCGCAGCGCGCGGCGAGGCTTGAGGATGCCCGCGCGCCCGCGTCTGCTCCTCGCGCTTGCCTTCGTCGCCTTCATCAGCCTCGGGTTGCCGGATGGCCTGCTGGGTGTCGCGTGGCCGTCGATGCGCAG
>DASYRK010000009.1:0-92944 GCA_036004505.1 Steroidobacteraceae bacterium | reverse complement strand
CTCACGTGAATCGAGATCTCGCCGCGCTCGGTGAACTTCTCGGCGTTGCCGCCGAGGTTCACGAGAATCTGCCGGATGCGCGCCATGTCGCCCATGATGTGCGCGGGCAGGCGCGGGTCGATCACCGCACGCACCGGCACGCCCTTGGCCTGCGCGGGCACGCTCAGCAACCGCACGATGTCCTGCAGCAGCGCGCGCAGGTCGAGCGGGGCGCTCTCCAGGTCCAGCTTGCCGGCCTCGATCTTCGAGAAGTCGAGAATGTCGTTGATGATGCGCAGGAGCGAGGACGCGCTGTCGCGGATCGTCTCGACGTACTCGCGTTGCACGGGATCGAGCTTCGTGTCCAGCACTAGCTCGGTCATGCCGATCACGCCGTTCATCGGCGTGCGGATCTCGTGACTCATGTTCGCGAGGAAATGCGATTTCGCGTGCGTCGCGGCCTCGGCCGCTTCTTTGGCGTGTGCGAGGTCTTGCGTGCGCTCGGCGACCAGAACCTTCAGCTCGAGCGAGCGCCGCTGCAGCTGCGACTCGCGCAGCCGGAACATCAGAAACCCGATGACCAGCACTGCGCCGACGCAGACTCCCTTGAACCAGGTCGTCTCGTAGAAGAGCGGCAGCAGCTCGAAGCGCTGCGCCGCGCCGATCTCGTTCCAGACACCGTCGTCATTGCTGGCGACGACGCGGAACGTGTATTTGCCCGGCGGCAGGCGCGTGTAATACGCGGTGCGTCGCGTGTTCGCTTCGGTCCAGCCGGATTCGTAGCCTTCGAGCCGATAGCGGAAGTGGACGCGCTCCGGCGCGACCATGCTGAGTGCGGCGTAGTGGAATTCCCAGTTCGTGCTGCCGGGCGGCGCGCGCAGCTCGCTCGTGAGATCCAGCGCCTTGCCGTCGGCGATCACGCTTTCCAGCACGACCGGCGGTGGCAGCTCGTTGGTGCGAATGCGGCCCGGATCGACGCGCACGATGCCGCGAATGCTCGGCAGCCAGAGCGTTCCATCGTTCGCGCGGAACCCGGCGCGCGTGTTGCCGCCGGTGAACTCGCTCGTGCGCAGTCCGTCGGCGATGTGAAACACGCGTACCTGCGGTACGACAGAGCCGGGGCGTGCAACCAGCGTCTCCAGGTCCTTGCGCGGCACGGCGAACAAACCGCGATTGGTCCCCAGCCACAGCGTGCCGCGCGTGTCCTCGACGACCTGCAGGATGTTCTCGCGTAGCGCGGGCGTAGCCTGCGCCAACGAGACGAAGTGGCCGTCGCGGTAGTAGGCGAGACCTTCGAGCGTGCCGAACCACAGCGCGCCGCCCTCGTCTTCGTGAATCGACACGATGCGCGGACTCGGCAGCCCGTCCGCCACGCCATAGCGATGCAACTGTTCGCCGTCGAACATCAACAGGCCGAAGGCATCGGTCGCAATCCACATGCGCTGACGCCGATCTTCGAACAGGAGGCTCGTCATGAACGAGCCGATGGTGCGCAGCGCCGGCGGCGGCGGGGCGATGCGACCGTCTTCGATCAGGTTGAGGCCGATGTTCGAGCCGGCCCACAGCCGGCCGGTGTGATCGAGGGCAATCGCCTTCACGGCATCGCCGCTCAAACCTTCAGCAGTGGAGAAGCGCGTGAGCTTGCCGTCTTGCAGTCGATAGAGGCCGCGGCCGTGCGTGCCGAACCACACAGCGCCAGAACCATCCTCGAGCACCGCGCGCACGCGCACGTCCTTGAGCCCCAGTCGCGGCGCGAGATATTCGAACTTGCCTCTCGCGTAGTGGGTCAGGCCCGCATCGGTGCCGAGCCACAGACTGCCGTCGCGCGAGGGCGCAACACTCCATGCGAGATTGCCGGGCAGGCCTTCTGCCGGTCCGTATGGAATGAATTTGCCGTTGTGCAGACGTTCGAGACCGGCGCCGAACGTGCCGAGCCACAGACTGCCCTCCGGATCTTCCAGCAGCGCGCGTACGTCGTTGCTGGTGCGATCGCGCATGTCCAGCCAGCTGGCCGCGTCCGCGGCGAGCCGCAACGCGCCGCTGCCAGTGGTGCCAATCCACAGATTGCCGTCGCGATCGCGCAGGATCGAGCTCACAGCGGAGCCGAGATTCTGTGCGGGGGCATATGCCTCGAACTGACCGTCGCGTCCGCGGAACAGGCGGCCGTCCTCGGTGCCGATCCAGATCGCGCCATCGTCGTCTTCGAACATCGCGCGCACGGTGTCGCTGCCGGCGCTCGAATTCACCGTGACTTTCTCGAAGCGCTCAGAGCCCAGCCGGTACAGCCCGCCGATGTTCGTGCCGACCCACAGCGTGCGGTTGCCCGCCTGCAGCGCGCGGATCGCGGTGTCTGCGAGGCCCTGCTCGCGACCGTAGGTGTGCACGTTCGTCCCGTCGATCTCGAACAGCGCCTGGTCGGTGCCGATCCAGACGTGGCCGTTCTTGTCAGAGACGATCGCGCGGACGTAGCCGTCGCGCAGGCCGGCCGTCTGCTGTTCGTGGAACTGGCCGGCGAAGTAGGCGAGCACGCCGACGCGCGTGCCGACCCACAGGCGGCCGTCGTCATCGACGTGCAACCGGGTGATGACGCGGGAGCGCAGCTGCGGCGTGTTGTCGCGATCGAAGACCGTGAAGCGCACGCCGTCGAAACGCACGAGGCCTTCATGCGTCGCCAGCCAAAGATAACCGTCAGGTGTGCGGGCAAGCGCTTCGACTGAGTTCTGCGGCAGGCCCTGCTGGATCTGCCAGTTGTCGAACACGTACTGGCTGACTGCGAGATGCGGGTCGAGCGCCTGGGCGGGCCGGGCGATAGCGAACAAAGCAGCCGCCGCGGCCAGCAGCCACACGGCTGCCCCGCCTGTGCGACTCCGGATTGCGCTGCGTGGGTTCGACATCGATTGGGCAGACAGCCCCGAAAGAGGGGGTGATCACCTTCGATATCGGCCAAATCGCTCGCGGCTGGAGATCGGCGTGCGGCAGAATGTGTGACCTATGTCCGAAATGCAGTCCCGGGAAACGCGCAGCTACACGGCCCTCAGATCTGCCCTGATCGGCTTTGGAGTGGCTGCCTTCACGTTCTTCCCGCCGACCCGCACCCTCATGTTGTGGGGTGTCGGCGCGCAGCTCGCCGTGATCGTCCTGCGCAAGGTCATCGAGCGTCGGCTTCGCGACCCGGCGATGGCAGGGACGGCGCTCATGGTGCTGGAGATCGTCGGCGACGGCGTCACCGTCGCGCTGTTTGCAATCGCGACCCTCGGCGGCATCATGCGCGTCGAAGATCAGGTCTGAGGGGAGGGCCTGCGCATGGCGAGCGATTCCGAAGTCTTCGAAGGCGGTTGCACCTGTCGCGCGGTGCGCTATCGCATGACGAGCAAGCCGATGTTCGTCCATTGCTGTCACTGTCGCTGGTGTCAGCGCGAGACGGGCGCATCGTTCGCGCTCAACGCACTCATCGAAGCGACGCGCGTCGAGCTGCTGCAAGGTCAGCCTGAAGTGATCAACACGCCGTCGAACAGCGGCAAGGGTCAGAGGATCGCGCGCTGCCCGGTGTGCAGGATCGCGTTGTGGAGCAACTACGGCGGCAGCGGCGACGTCGTGCGGTTCATTCGCGTCGGCACGCTCGATGAGCCCGATCGCTGTCCGCCCGACATTCACATCTTCACTTCGTCGAAGCAGCCGTGGGTCATGCTGCCGCCGGGCGCGCGTGCAGTGCCCGAGTACTACAGCAGCAAGACGGAGTGGCCGGCGGAAAGTCTCGCGCGCCGCACGGCTGTCTTGGGTACGTAGGTCGGGCCTTGGCCCGACATCTGGAGAATCTCGATGCTGCAGTTACGTCCGAATTGCGAATGCTGCGACAAAGATCTGCCGCCGGAGTCGAGCGAGGCGCTGATCTGCTCGTTCGAGTGCACGTTCTGTGCGTCGTGCGTCGCAACTGTACTGAAGGGCAAGTGCCCGAACTGTGGCGGCGAGCTGGTCGCGCGTCCGCGCCGGCCCGCCGACAAGCTCGTGAAGTATCCGGCATCGACCCAGCGCGTGCTGAAACCGCAGGGCTGCGCCGGCGCAGCCTGAAATTTCCGCAACAATCGCCCCTGCGCACCAAAGGTTCTGAACTGCAGGGGGATTCGACGACTCACCAACGTTAGGTTGCGGTTATCCCGCTGCGCACTGCTCGCGGCGCTCGCGCGCAGGCATTTTGTGTTCCATCGATCCCTGGCTTCGCCTCGAGGAGGCAATCGTTGTGAACACCCTCATCAGATCCTTGTTGCCCGTTGCTGTGGCAGCCACGCTCGCCGCGTGCGGCGGCGGCGGCTACGGCGGAGGCGGCAACAATCCGCCACCGCCCCCTCCGGTCACGCTCGCGGACGGACAATTCGTCCTGGAGCGCATCGAAGGCCTCGGCATTCGTGCCAACGGCACCGCTGACAGCGCCACCGACGCGGACGGCAAGTTCAAGTTCGTGGTCGGGCAGGACGCGCAGCTGTTCGTCGGCGACGCCACGAATCGCCTCGTCGTCGGCACCGTGACGCCGACGGAAGTGCCGAACGGCGTTGCGGTCCTCGGGCTGCAGGATCTGCAGGAAGTGCAGAACGACAAGGATCAGGTGCTCGGCAACCTCCTCGTGCTGTTGCGTGCACTCGACGCCGATGGCGATCCGACGAACGGCGTGCAGATTGATGCGGCGGCAAATACCGCGGTCGCTACGGCTGTGACCGGTGGCAAGACTGTGAACTTCGATCAGGCAGCTGCGGCATTCGCGGCCGATCCGGTGATCGCAGCGGTCCTCGCCGATCTGAACCGCCAGCTCGGCGACGCGAAAGCTGCATTGCTCGACTTCACCGAGCTGTTCCCGCAGAGCCGCTCGAGCTCGATCGCGCTGACCGGCGACAACAGTCGCGTCGTCGTCGCCAATCGCCAGAAGAGCTCGGTCTCCGTGATCCGCGTCCGCGACGCGAACGGCGCCGATGCTGAGGAGCGGCTGGCCGAAGTGACCGTGGGCAAGGAGCCGCGCTTCGTGGCGATCAGCCCGGACGACAAGCGCGCGTTCGTGACCAGCGCGGTCGCAGGTACGATGTCCGCGATCGACCTCACGTTGCAGCAGCCGGCACTCGTCGGCGCGCCGGTTGACGTGGGCATCGAGCCGCGCGGTATCGCGGTGACGCCGAACGGCACGTATGCCTTCATCGCGAATCACACCGTCGGCGACGTGACGATCGTGCGCCTCTCGACGATGCAGGTCGTCGGCAAGGTGCACACCGGCGGCAATCCTCAGTCCGTCGTGATCACCAACGACGGCGATCACAACGACGACGACGAGCGCGTGTTCGTGACACGCCTGTTCGGCGAGCTGATCGACCCGGCGCGTCCCGATGGCTTCGACGACGCGAAGCAGGGCGTGATCGACACCTTCACTGTCGCAGAGGCAGTCGCCGGCAATGCGCAGATCGCGCAGCTGCACCTGGCGCCATTGGCGTCGGGATTCGCCGCCGATCGCCGCCAGTTCTGCACCAAGACGCGTGAAGCGCTCGAAGTGGGCGTGAACGGCGAGAAGGTGCTCTTCTTCAACAGCGGCGCCAACGGCGTCCCCGACGACATCGACAACAACAACCTGGCGAACGAGACGTTCTGCCCGGATGTGAATTCGGACGATGCGTTGCCCGCCGGCGCGATCGGTAAAGTGGCGCAGAAGGTCTACCCGAACATGCTGTTCTCCGCGCTCGTGCGCGGCGGGCATCTGTACGTTCCGAACGTCGGCGCCTCGCCCGAGCCGCCGGTGAAGTTCAACGTCAACGTGCAGGGTCTGATCGGCGTGATCGACCGCACCCAGGGCGCGGCCGGTGCTGAGAACACGGCGCTGTCGCTGAACCTCAACGCACAGGTCTTCAAGGAAGCGGATCCGCTGCCGCCGGCCGACAAGGACACGCTCGATCGCGTGTTCCTCAACGATCTGGTGGCCGTGGATGCCGACCGTGTCGGACGCAACTTCCTGTTCGTCAGCCGCGGCGGCAACTACGTGCTGCGCGCCAGCCTCGACGCCACGGGCAAGCTCAACATCCTCGATGGTGGGAACCCGCAGAAGGCCCAGCGACTGCAGACCGGCAATCTGCCGACCGGCATCGTGATGAGCAGCGACAGCAAGCGCGCCTACGCGAACAACGAGCTGAACACTTCGGTGACGGCGCTCGATCTCGAGAACAACGCCGTGCTGAAGCGGGACATCGATTCCAGCACGCCGCCGGCGCCGGGTACGCAGGAGCATCGCAACCTGGTCGGCAAGCTGGTGTTCTTCACCGCGCTCGGCGTGCCGGACGTGCTCGATGCCAACAGCGACGGCCAGTTCGACGTGGCGCTGCGCGACATCGACCCGCTCAAGAATCGCGGCAAGGCGTCCAACAGCGGCTGGTCGAGCTGCGCCTCGTGCCATGACGACGGCCACAGCGACAACGTGACCTGGATCTTCGAGACCGGTCCGCGCCAGACGATTCCGCTCGAAGGCATGTTCACGCACGACGTGCCCGACGTCGCCGGCCGGCTGCTGGATCAGCGCGTGCTGAACTGGAGCGCGGTGCGCGGCTCGAACACGGACTTCAACCAGAACTCGATCGGCATCCAGGGCGGCAAGGGCTTCGCCACGGAGACGCAGACGGGCGACCACACCACGTTCGTGTTCAACCACGGCCCGATCTTCGGCGTGAGCGACTCGCTCGACGCGCTGCAGGAGTGGGTGACCACCGTGCGCGCGCCGATCGTGCCGCAGCTCGCCAATGCGGCGGCGGGCCGTGCAGTGTTCGAGCAGCACTGCTCCAGCTGTCACGGCGGCGCGAAGTGGACCAAGAGCCAGACTCTGCCGCTGTTCGAGCGCCAGCCGGCGACCAACAGCGGGCTGCTCGCGATGTTCCCGCAGAATCCGGTCGGCTCGGGCTTCTTCGATGTCGGCGGCGTGAAGCCGTTCGATGCGGACGTGTCGGTCAATGGGCCGCAGCTGCTGGCGATCAACGGCGATCAGAGCGTGCTCAAGCTGCTCGACGACGTCGGCACGTTCCTCAAGACCGACCCGCTCGAGATCCGCGGTGCTGCCACAGTGGGCACGAAGGACACGACGCCGGGCGTGCAGTCGACGCAGGGCTTCGGAGCGTTCGGCGCGGCGGGCTTCAACTCGCCCTCGCTGCTCGGTCTGAGCCTGTCCGCGCCGTACCTCCACGACGGCTCCGCGCAGACGCTGGAGAACGTGGCGAGCAAGCACAAGATCACGTCGCCTGACGGCCAGGGCGGCACGATCACGGCGACGATCGCCGAAACGTTGAGCCAGCAGGAGCTGACGGACGTGCTGAACTTCGTGCGCACGATCGACGACGACACGCCGAAGTTCGAATCCGGCACCGACTCGTTCATCCAGGAGAACTCGGCGCCCTGACTCCCGACCCCGGGGGCCCACCATCGGCCCCCGGGACACTATGAGCCGCACACGCAGGTGTGCGGCTTTTTTTTGTCAGGCTGAAGCCCGACCTACACAGGAGTGCGGCTGCCGTGGCAGGATTCAGCCATGGCAAGCTGGCAGGCGAAGGCAACGAGTTTCGTATTGCGGCATTGGTTCAAGCCGATGCTGGCGCGTGCGCCCGATGCGCTGGCGGCGCGCAAGATCATGAACGGCCGGACCCGGCCGCCGCCCCGCGGGGTGCACGTCGTTGCCGGAACGGTCGGTGGTATCGCGGGCGAGTGGATGACGGCCGAGGGTGTGCCGACGGTCGCGACGCTCCTTTATCTCCACGGCGGCGGGTACTTCGCGTGCACGCCACAGACCTATCGTCCAGTCACGTCTTCGTACGCACAGGCAGGATTCAAGACCTTTGCGCCCGACTACCGGCTGGCGCCCGAGCATCCGTTTCCTGCGGGACTCGAAGATGCTGTCGCCGCGTACCGCGGCTTGTTGGAGAGCAACGCTCCGCAGCAGTTGGTCGTCTCGGGCGACTCCGCGGGTGGCGGTCTTAGCATGGCGTTGCTGCTGTCACTGCGTGAGCGTGGCCTTCCCCTGCCGGCCGCTGCAGTGGTGTTCTCGCCATTCGTCGATCTCGCATCGACCGGAGAGTCGACGCGCACCAACAGCGAGCGCTGCGCGATGTTCGACAGCGAGTCATTCGGTCGTGCAGCGGGATACTACGTAGGGCAGGGCGACCGGCGCGCTCCGCTTGCGTCGCCGCTTTACGCGGACCTGCGCGGCCTGCCGCCGCTGCTGATTCACGTCGGCGCGGACGAAACTCTGCTCGACGATTCGCGACGTCTCGCCGAACGGGCACAGCGCGCCGGGGTGAAGGTGGAGTTGAAAATCTGGCCGGCCGTGCCGCACGTATGGCAACTGTTCCGGGGCTGGATCCCCGAAGGGCGCAGCTCCCTGCGTGAAGCAGGCATGTTCTTCGCGCGGGAAGTCAGCGGATGAGCATCCTGAGCAGCGCCGGCACACAATGGCTGTCAGCCCGATAACGCTGCAGGTCAGCGAGAGCCGCACCGTTTCAGGCTTGTTCGACCTGCCGGCGAATGCACGCGCGTGCTACGTGTTCGGTCACGGCGCGGGTGCCGGCATGAATCACCCATCGATGGCGTCCGTCGCCGACGATCTATCGCAGCAAGGCATCGCGACGCTGCGCTATCAGTTTCCGTACATGGAGAGCGGCTCGCGCCGACCCGATCCGCCGGCGCTGTGTCACGCGACCGTTCGCGCTGCGGTCGCGGAGGTGTCGCGGCTGGCGCCGGGTCTGCGGCTCGTCGCAGGCGGCCGATCGTTCGGCGGCCGCATGACTTCGCAGGCTCAAGCGCTCGCGCCGTTGCCGGGCGTCAGCGGCCTCGCGTTCTTCGCATTCCCGCTGCATCCGGCGGGTCGCCCCTCGCAGGAGCGCGCCGATCACCTGTCGGACGTGAACATCCCGATGCTGTTTCTGCAGGGCACGCGCGATGACCTTGCGACGCTGGAGCTGCTGCAACCGGTCGTGCAGCGACTCGGCGCCCGCGCTACATTGAAGCTGCTGCAGGACGCCGATCATTCCTTTCACGTGCGCGCTTCTTCGGGCCGGCGTGACCCGGACGTCCGGCAGGAGGCAGTGCGGGCGATGGCGGACTGGATCGCGGGATTGACGTGACCGATACCAGGAAATGGAAGATCGCGGCGGCCGTCTCGCTGTCGTTCACCGGCATCGTCGTGCTGATCATGGCGCTGCTCGTCAAAGCTGTCATCACGTTCCAGATGGCGATGCTCATGCTGGTCGCGCTGCTCGGCCTGTATTTCGGCTTCGGCGTGCTCATCGCGCTCTACCGCTTCACCGGCCGGCTCAAATAGGCCCTGGTGTAGGGGAACTTCCGCTGCGCCGCGGACGTTTTCGCGCGAAGCGGTTATTCGTAGCGGGAGGGAAGCTCATGAATTTCAGAATCCTGTGGGCCGCGATGGCGGCGACTGCTGCGCTCGGACTGGCGGCGTGCGAGAAGCAGGGCCCGCTCGAGAAGGCGGGCGAAGAAGTCGACGAGGCAGTCGACACGATCAAGAACGGCGGCGAGGAGTCCACTGCCAACAAGGTGGACGACGCGGTCGACGAGGCGCGCGACAAGGTCGAAGACGCCACGAAGAAATGACGTGGGCGCCCCCCACCCAACGTGGGGGCGTCACCCCGTAATCATCCCGACTGCGCAGCGACGGCGGTAGTGTTTCACTCCCCGGCCAACCCTTGGAGAGGGACCGTGCGGATGACCGCGTCGAACGGCGTGGCTGCGCAATCCGGTGCGCGCATCATGATCGTCGAGGACGAGCGCATTCTCGCCCTCGATCTGGCCGAGACGCTCGACGAGCTCGGCTATACCGTCGCGGGCATGGCCTCGCGCGGCGAGGAGGCGATCGAGCTGGCGCGGCGACTCGATCCGCAGCTGATCCTGATGGACGTGCAGCTCGACGGCGACATCGATGGCATTACCGCGGCCGAGACGATCCGCGACGAGCACGACGTGCCCGTCGTGTTCCTCACTGCGCATGCCGACGACGACACGCTGCATCGTGCGACCAGCTCGGAAGCTGCGGCGTACCTCGTCAAGCCATTCAAGCCGCCTGATCTGCGGTGCGTGATCGAGATCGCGCTTCACAAGCACGCGGCGGATATGCGCTTGCGCGAGAACGAGCGGTGGCTGGAGCAGACGCTGCAGCAACGCACGGCGGCGCTCGAGGCTGCGAACCGCGAGCTCGAAGCATTCAACTATTCGGTCGCTCACGACCTGCGCGCGCCTTTGCGCGGCATCGACGGCTTCAGTCAGTTGCTGATCGAGCGGTATTCGCAGCGACTGGATCCGGAAGGTCTGGCGTATCTCAATCGCGTGCGGGCAGCGGCGTCGAGGATGTCGCAGCTCATCGACGCCCTGTTGTCGCTGGCGCAGGTCGGTCGCAGTCAGCTGCAACCGCTCGACCTGGATTTCTCGCAACTGGTGCAGTCGGCGGCGAGTGAGGTCGCGGCGGCCAATCCCGGCCGCAGCGTGCCAATGGTCATCGCGCCGGGTATGCGCGCGTACGGCGACTCGCGGCTCCTGCGCATCGTCGTGGCCAATCTGCTGGAGAACGCGTGGAAGTTCACGGCGCGGCGGCAGCGTCCGGCAGTCGAAGTCGGGCCGGTGCAGAACACGGCGTTGCCGACCTACTACGTGCGCGACAACGGCGCAGGTTTCGATCCAACGTACGCATCCAGACTGTTCGGTGCATTTCAGCGCCTGCATCCGGATCGAGAGTTTCCCGGTACGGGAATCGGACTGGCGATCGTGCAGCGGGTGATTGCGCGGCACGGCGGGACGGTGTGGGCAGATTCGCGGCCGGACCAGGGCGCTACGTTCTATTTCACGTTGCCGCGGAAGGCGGCTTGAAAGGTGTGCTGCGGCGAAGATGAGAGGAAGAGAGTCTCTCGCCAAGATCGCCAAGAACGCCAAGAACGCCAGAGATTCAACTTCCAGAATTAAAACGTTCCGAACATCGAATTCTGCTTTTCCGACCTTGGCGATCCTGGCGATCTTGGCGAGAGACTTTCCGGCTCCGCTTCCGCTCCGCTGCGACGCCATGGACTGGGTACCACCAACCCTAACCCCCGCTACAATCGGGCCTCTGATGCTGCCCGCTCCCCATGAAACGCCCTCTTGACCGCTATGCCGAGAAGCGGGCGTTCACGCGCACGCCGGAACCCGCGCCGAAGCTGCCGACGGGTCGACGTGGGCCGCTGCTCTTCGTCATCCAGAAGCACGCAGCGCGACGCCTGCACTACGACTTCCGCCTCGAACTCGATGGCGTGCTCAAGTCGTGGGCGGTGCCGAAGGGGCCGTCGCTGGAGTACGGCGACAAGCGGCTCGCGGTCGAGGTCGAGGACCATCCGTTCGATTACGGCTCGTTCGAGGGCGTGATTCCGGCCAGGGAATACGGCGCGGGCAACGTCATCGTCTGGGACTGCGGCGTGTACTCGCCCGACGAGGACGGCCGCTACTCGTTCGGCAATCGCGAGGAGGCGCAGGAGCGGGTCCGCAGCGAGCTGGCCGACGGCAAGCTGAGCTTCTTCCTGCGCGGCGAAAAGCTGAAGGGATCGTTCGCGCTGGTGCGCACGTCGTCGGACAAGCAGTGGCTGCTGCTGAAACACAAGGATCGCTTCGTGAGCGGCGGCAGCAGTGACGTGCTGGCGCGCAGCCGCTCAGTGCTTTCGGGACGCTCGCTCGACGAGCTGGCCACCAGCAGTGCGCAGCGTCTCGATGCCGCAGTCCTCGGTCCAACCGGTCCTCAGGAAGCGATGCCGAAGAAGCTCGATCCGATGCTGGCGGAGATCGGCGATGAGCCCAAGTCCGATCCGCAGTGGCTGTACGAGCCCAAAGTCGATGGCTATCGCGTGATCGCTTTCGTGAAAGACGCAGAGGTGCGGCTGCAGTCCCGCCGCGGCATCGATCTCACGACCGCATTCCCCGAAATCGTCGCCGACCTGAAGGCGCAGGCGGTCGACTCGATGATCGTCGATGGCGAGATCGTCGCGCTCGACGCGACCGGCCGGCCCTCGTTCAACGCCCTGCAGAACCGGCGCGAGCTGAAGACGCCGGCGGAGCTCGCGGCCGCGCAACGCGAGTCGCCGGTCATCCTGTTGTGTTTCGATCTGCTGCACTTCGGCGGTGTCAATCTGCGCGGCGCTTCGTATCTCGATCGGCGGCGCTACTTGTCGCAATGCTTGCTGACGTCCGCCCATCTGCAGCTCGTGCACACATCCGACGATGCCGAGAAGCTCTACGCGGCATCGCTCCACGCCGGCTTCGAAGGCATCGTCGCCAAGCGCAAGGACAGTCCGTATCAGCCCGGCAAGCGTTCCGGCGCGTGGCTGAAGCTGAAATCGACGCAGACCGCGGAGTTCGTCGTCGGCGGCTACACGCAAGGCAAGGGCGCGCGCGAGGCGCTCGGCTCGCTGCTGCTCGGCTACTGGAGTGGCAGCAAGCTGCACTTCGCCGGGCACGTCGGCTCCGGCCTGGACGACAGGGTGGTCGCGGAGCTCGCCAAGCGCTTCGGGAAACTGGAGCGCAAGGCGCAGCCATTCGTCGAGAAGCCGCCGCTGCATCGGCCGACGACCTGGCTCGACCCGGAGCTGGTCGTGGAAGTGAGCTTCGGCGAGTGGACGCCGGATGGGATGCTGCGCGCGCCGGTGTTCGAGCGCGTGCGCGACGACATCGAGTCCCGCAGCATCAAAGGCGGGCCGCAGGCGCAGCGTGCCAAGCCGGCGCGGCTCGTCACGCCGCCGAACGAAGTCGGCGAGGTTTTGCAGCAGCTGGAGAACAAGTCGAATCGCCTCGATCTGGTGGTCGGCGGCGCGAAGCTCCGGCTCACGAACCTCGACCGCGTCTACTGGCCCGCGAATCCCGAGGCGAAGCAGCCGGCGATCACGAAGCGCGACCTAGTCCGCTATCTCGCTGCAGTCTCGCGCTACATGCTGCCGCATCTGCGCGACCGGCCGCTGACGATGATCCGCATGCCGGAGGGCATCACGGGCGAGCGGTTCTATCAGAAGCACTGGGAGCAGGCGCGTCCTGACTTCGTGCAGATGGTGAGCGTTTACTCCGGGCACAAGGACGAGAAGCATCAGTACGTCGTCGCCAATAATCTGCCGACGCTGCTGTGGCTCGGCCAGAGCGGCACGCTCGAGTTCCATGTGTGGCACTCGCGCGCGAACGTCGCGCCAGACGCTGCGAACAAGAACACCGACTACGACAGCTCCGAGGAATCCCTGTCGGACTCGGTGCTCAACTACCCGGACTACCTGGTGTTCGACATCGACCCCTATATCTACTCCGGCAAGGAGGCGGCGGGCGAGGAACCGGAGTTCAACAAGAAGGGTTTCGAGGGCGGGCGGCGCGTCGCCTTCTGGCTGCACGCGCTGCTGAAGCAGATGTCGCTCGAAGCTGTCGTGAAAACGTCAGGCAAGACCGGGTTGCACGTGTTCGTGCCGATCAACCGCACCGTCACCTTCGACGGCGCCCGGCAGATCACCGAGATGGTCGGGCGCCACCTGCTCAAGGAGCACCCGAAGGAGATCACGATGGAGTGGGCCACGCAGAAGCGGACCGGCAAGATCTTCATCGATCACAACATGAACGTGCGCGGCAAGACGCTGCGGGTCGCCTATTCGCCCTGTGGATCGCCGGGGGCGACGGTCTCCATGCCGTTGACCTGGGAGGAGCTGGAGGCGGCCGAGCCGACGGACTTCGCCATTAATAATGTGCTGCTGCGCTTGGAAAAAGCCGGGGACCGGTGGCATGATGCGCTCTCGGCAAAACAGAGTCTTGCAGACGCTTTCGGAAGTAACGGGCGAACAAAATAGGCACCTCACATGGCCGCACCACGCTCAATCGGATCGCTCACCGTCTCCTTCGGACTGGTCGCGATCCCCGTGAAGCTGTACACAGCGACCCAGTCGCAGAACGCGATCTCCTTCAACATGCTGCACAAGGACTGCGGCTCGCGCCTCAAGCAGCAGTACGTCTGCATCAAGGACGGCTCGATCGTCGAGCGCGACGACATGGTCAAGGGCTATGAATTCGCCAAAGACCAGTACGTGCAGTTCACGCCCGAAGAGATCAAGGCGCTCGAAGAGGCCGGCTCGCACGCGGTCGAGATCTCGGAGTTCGTGCCGCTCGAGTCGATCGATCCGGTGTACTTCGACAAGACGTACTACCTCTCGCCCGACAAGGGCGCGGGCAAGCCGTACGGGTTGCTGATCGAAGCGATGAAAGAAGCGAAGCTCGCAGCGGTCGGTCGCTGGGCGACACGCGGCAAGGCGTACATCGTGCTGATCCGTCCGATCAACGACGTGCTGACGATGCAGCAGCTGCACTTCGCAGCGGACGTGCGGCCGTCGACCGACGTCGAAGTGCCGAAGACCGAGCTGAAGGCGCAGGAGCTCAAGCTCGCGAAGCAGCTCATCGAGCAGCAGACGTCCGAGCGCTTCGACCCGGCTGCGTACAAAGACGAGCATCGCGGCCGCATCCAGGCCGAAATCCAGAAGAAAGTCGAAGGACAGGAGATTTCCGTGGCTGAGATCGAACCCGAGAGCACCGGCAAGGTGATCGACCTGATGGAAGCGCTGCGCGCCAGCCTGGAGCGCACCGAGTCGGCGAAAGAATCCGCCGCCAAGCTCGGCCCGCGCAAGGAAGCGAAGCGCGTCGAGCAACCTGCGAAGACCGCACGCAAAGCCAAGGCCCGCTAACCCGTCCCGGGCTATCCGATGCAAACGTACAGCGTGCGGGACATCGAACGAGTCCTGCGGCTGTCTCGCAGCACCATTCGAGGTCTCATCGACGTCGGCTTCGTCACGCCGACGCGCGGGCCGCGGCGCGAGTACCGTTTCTCGTTCCAGGATCTCATCGTGCTGCGCGCCGCGCGCGCGCTCATCCAGGCGAAAGTCTCGCGGCGTCGCATCCGGCGCTCGCTCGAAGATCTGCGCAAGCATCTGCCGCAGACGATGCCGCTCTCCGGCCTCAGCATCTGCGCCGTCGGCGATCGCGTCGTCGTGCGCGACGGCAACAGCCAGTATCAAGTCGACAGCGGGCAATACGTTCTTGGGCTCGATGTCACGGTCGAAGATGGTGTGCTGCGCGTCGTGGAGAAAGAGTTCGGCACGCGCGATGACGACGGCCCGGAGCCGCCGAGAAACGCAGAGGATTGGTTCGACGACGGACTGGACTTCGAAGAGAACGGCAACATCGACCAGGCGATCGAGGCTTACCAGCAGACCGTCGCCCTCGATGGCCAGAACGTCGCGGCCTGGATCAACTGGGGCCGGCTCCTGCACGATCGCGGCAACAAGCGCGAAGCCGAGGCGGTCTATCGCCGCGCCATCGAGCTTTGCGGCCCGGACGCCGTACTGATGTTCAATCTCGGCGTGCTGCTGGAAGATCTCGGACGCACGCTCGCGGCACTCGAAGCCTACCAATCGGCGGTGGGCGAGGATCCGGCGCTCGCCGACGGTCACTACAATCTCGCGCGCCTGTACGAATCGCTCGGCCAGCCGCAGCACGCGATCCGTCACCTCGGCCAATATCGCCGGCTGCTGAACAGCGAGAGCCGCTGACATGGCCCTGTGGGTCGGCACGTCCGGCTACGCCTATCCGGAATGGCGCGGCAGCTTCTACCCCGAGAAGATGCAGACCACGAAGATGCTGCCGTACTACGCGGAGCGCTTCCCGACGGTCGAGATCAACAACACGTTCTACCGGATGCCGAACGCGAAGATCCTGGAGGGCTGGAGCGCGCAGGTGCCGGAGAATTTCCGGCTCACGCTCAAGGCACCGCAGCGGATCACGCATCAGAAGCGGCTGCGCGACTGCGCCGACGAGGTGAAGTATTTCCTCGAGGTCGCGCAGACGCTCGGCCCGAAGCTCGGCGCGATCCTGTTCCAGACGCCGCCGTACCTGCGCATGAATCTCGAGGTGCTCGACGGTTTCCTGGAGATGCTGCCCGCCGGGCTGTGCGCGGCGTTCGAGTTCCGCCATCCGTCATGGATGGCGGCGGACGTGTTCGGCCGCCTCAAGGCGAAAGGGCTGGCGCTGTGCATCGCCGACAGCGAAAAGTTCTCGACGCCGCTCGAGATCACCGCAGGCTACGCGTATTTCCGCCTGCGCGACGAAGGCTACCAGCCGGCCGACATCGAGCGCTGGGCGCAGATCATCCGCGAGCGGACCGCGGGCAGCAGCGAAGTGTTCGTCTACTTCAAGCATGAAGAGGCGGGCATCGGTACCGAGTTCGCGACGCAGCTGATCAAGCATTTGTCCGGCTGAAGCCCGACTCTCGGTTCAGCTGCAACCTTCCGCTCCTGTGCTCGCGTCTGAACGCGCATGAATCGCTCGATCGCTTGCGCCGCAATGGCGGGCGCTGCGCTCACGCTGTCCGCCTGCGCGACGCATGGCCCCCAGTCCGGTCTCGTCGTCGCGAATGTGACCGTGGTTTCACCCGAGCGCGCCCGGCCACTGGAGCACGCGTATGTGCGCATCCTCGACGGTCGGATCGCGGAACTGAGCGAGCGGCCCTTGCGAGGTGCGGAGGAAATCGATGGCTCGGGCCGCTACCTCATCCCCGGGCTGATCGATAGCCACGTGCACCTTGCCGTTGCGCCCGGCTTCCCCGCGCCCATGACCGCCGCACAGGCCGCCGCACATCCGGAGCTGGTCGCGGCGGCCCTCGATCAAGACCCGCGCAGCTATCTGTTGTTCGGCTTCACGACCGTCGTGGACCTCGTGGGAAGCGCAGAGCGGACAGCCCAGTGGAACTCACGCGCGTTGCGGCCGGACGCGTACTTCTGCAGCGCCGCGGTGATCATCAACGGTCAGATCCGGTTCGTGCTCTTCCCGTACTTTTCCTACGGGTTGTCCCTGGAGCAGCGGATTCCCCCGGTGCTGGACGCCGCCCGGCATACGCCCGAGGCCATCGTCGGCCGAATGGCCGCCGACGGAGCAATCTGCGTGAAGACCGTCTACGAGCAGTTCATGGGGATCACGCCGAGCGTGGACGAGCTCAAGAGCCTGGTCACCGCCGCGCACGCGCACGACCTGCCCGTCTTCATCCACGCCAACAGGAAGCACGCCCAAGCCGTTGCGGTAGCGGCCGGGGTGGATGTGATCGCACACGGCATGTGGCGCGAAGCCGGCGAGGCAGCGGCGCTGGACGATGAGGCGCGCGAGATTCTGGCAGCCATCGTCCGTGATCACATCGGCTACCAGCCAACGACCCAGGTGATCGCCGGCGAGCTCGACATGATGCTGCCTGACTATCTCGCACGGCCGGAGCTCGCGGACGCGTACCCGGCCGGGCTCATTGCGTTGTATGCGAGCGAGGGCGCCGCAGGCACGCCGGACTGGAGCAAAAACGCCGGGATCGAGGCGCAATCCAGCGTGCGTGAAACCCTCGGCCGGGCCGCCGAGGTGACTCGCATCCTGGCCGATGCGCACGCGCATCTGCTGTTCGGGTCGGACACGCCGAGCGACTTCATCTACAGCAATCCGCCCGGCCTGAACGGGCGGCGAGAGATGGACAATTGGATCGCCGCCGGTGTCTCCGCGGAGAAGCTGTTCCACGCTCTGACTATCGACAACGCGCGCTCGCTCCACCTGCAGGACCGGATCGGCACAGTGGAGGCGGGCAAGGCTGCCAACTTGCTGCTGCTGCGCGCGGATCCGCTGCGCAGCGTCGCTGCCTATGACACGATCGAAACCGTATTCCTGCACGGCCGCCCGATTTCGCGCGCCATGCTGTCGGCCCGCGCAATCAGGTCGCAGTGAACTCCTGCAGATCCTTGTTCAACCGCTCCGCGTGGGTGAGGAACAGGCCGTGCGGCGCACCCTCATAGATCTTCACTGTCGCGCCTGGTAGCAGCGCCGCGGTCTTGCGTCCGGTGATCGCCAGCGGCGCAGAGACGTCCTTGTCGCCGTGCACGATCAACGTCGGCACGTCGAGCTTGGCAAGCTCGGGGCGGAAATCGGTGGCGGTCAATGCCTTGTTGCAATCGAGCAGCGCGCGCATCGAACACTGCAGCATCAGGCCCTCGATCCAGTCGAGCAGCGCCTGCGACGTTTCGGCGACGACGAACGGCCGCAGATTGTCGTGCAGCACTTTCGGGAAATCGCGCATCAGCACGTTGCGGCGACCGTTCTCGAACACCGCCGCATCGATGCCATCAGGGTTGTCGGCCGTCTTCGTCATGAACGGCAGCGTCGCGGCGACGAGCGCCACGCGCTCGACGCGCTTCGAGCCGTACTTCGACAGGTAGCGAACCGCTTCGCCGCCCGCCATCGAATGCGCGACCAGCGTGACGTTCTGCAGGTCCAGCGCGTCGAGCACGGCGGCGAGATCGTCGGCGAGCGTGTCGTAGTCGAAGCCGCGACCGGGATCGCTCGACCGGCCATGACCGCGACGGTCATAGGCGATGCAGCGCAGGCCGCTCTCGGAAAGCGGCGCCATCTGATACGCCCAGCACTCGGACGTCAGCGCCCAACCGCTGAGGAATACCAGCGGCGCGCCCGTGCCCCAGTCGCGATAGAACAGTTGCGTGCCGTCGCGAGTCTCGATGTACGGCCCGACCCGAGTACCCGTCGCAGAGCCGCGCGAGGTTCTTCGCTCAGCATGCGCGCCCTGTGCAGCCAGCAATGCCGCTCCGCCAATCGCGGCGCCCGCGCCCTTCAACAGATCCCGTCGGTACATCGTCGCTCTCCTGCATGACCCTTGAGCGGCATCATGCGAGGGCGCGATGCGGCGAGTCGATTACCTGGGAGGTAAAGACTGCACCTGGTGCAACGAGAACGACGGCCGGATGACGGTGAGGCGCGCGCGCATGCTCGGATCTGCACGACCGGCGGCAACGCAGCCCTCGTGCCACGCATCGGCGACGCGCCCGGTGCCCGTTGCAGCAGCCCTTGCACGCAAATGGCTCGCTATGGCCTCAGCCATTGTCACGAAACTTCCCTTGAACATGCTCACCCCGGACAGTGACAAACTTTCAAACTCAAAGACGCACGGCGCCCGCGCAATTCGACCCCCAAGAGACAAAAAGTTGCGTCAAGAACGGTGCGTCAGTGGCGTCAAGGCCGCGAATCCGCCTTCGGGACCGGCGGGCCGTTGAACTCCGACTCGATGATGAGGGCGACCTGGTCGCCGACGCCTATGTTCGTGCCTGCCGCCGGGATGCCGCCGGAGATGCCGAAGTCGGACCGACGCAGCACGCCGTGAGCGGAGAAACCGACGCGGGCCTGAGGATCCATCGGATGCCCAACATAGCCGCCGTTGTACGTGGCATCGAGCACGATCGGCCTGGTGGTGCCACGTAAGGTCAGGTCACCGTGGACGCGGAGGGCGTTGTTGCCGAGATCCTCGACCTGCGTCGTGCTGAAGGTGATCTCGGGGAATTTGCCCGCATTGAGCCAGGGCTCGCCCTGGAGCTCGCCGTTGAAGTCGTACTTCGGGTCGGGGTAGTCGGTCTCGATCGAGCGCGCATCCACCGTCGCCGTCAGCTGCGTGGCAGTGACATTGCGCGGGTCGAACTTCAGCTGTCCATCGAAGCGGCGGAAGCGCGCCGTGAAGTGCGAGAAGCCGAGATGGTTCACGCGGAAGAGCAGCGTGGTGTGCGCCTTGTCGAGCTTGTAGTCGCCGGCCGGAACATTGGGAGCGTACGCGGCCGTCTGCGACGGCTCACCCGCGGGCTCGGCAGCCGGCGCGACCGGAGCTTCCTGTGTGGGCTCGGTCTGTGCCTGGGGCGGTGCGCTCTTCTGAGTGCAGGCCGTCAGGGCGGCGAGCGCGAGCAGGAGGACGTAGCGTTTCATCAGAATCTCCATGAAGGGTCGGTGCTGTTCCAAGGACGCACGGCTCCGGCGCTGGCCGACATTGAAGCCGACAAACTTGTCAGAAGTTGTCAGGCTAAACCCTGACCCACACCAGTGAGTCGCATACAATGCCCGTCGCCACAGGGGGAAGCATCATGAAGAAGACCTTTGCAGGACTCGCCGCAGTGTTGTGCGCGGGCGCGTGGGGCCTCGTTGCGCATGCCGACGAGCCGGCCCAGGCGGTGGATACGGCGGGTTGGAAAACGGTTGCGGGCGGACACGGCACGGGCTGCGCGACCGACGCCACCCCCTACGAGTTCTATGTCCACGAAGGCGATCCGCGCCGCATCGCTGTGTACTTCGAGGGTGGCGGCGGCTGCTGGAACAGCCACAACTGCGGCCTCGACGGGCAGGCCACGTTCGATCCCAGCGTCGATGACAAAGACCGTCCGTGGCTCAAGGGTCCGGGCGTCGGCGGCATCCTCGACGCCGGCAATTCCGCCAATCCGTTGCGCGATTTCACAATCGTGTTTGCACCGTATTGCACGGCTGACGTGCACATGGGCGTGGACGCCGTGCGCTATGAGACCAGCGACGCCAAGAGCCTCACCGTCTCGTATCGCGGCCTCGCGAATTCGCAGAGGGTGATGGACTGGGTGACCCAGCAGTACACCGCGCCGAAGACCGTGTTCGTGAGCGGCGGCAGCGCGGGCGCGATCCCGTCGCCAGTCTTCGCTTCGCAGCTCGCGCGTCACTACACGAAGGCCAAGGTCGTGCAGCTCGGCGACGGCGCCGGCGGCTACCGCACGGGGCGCCTCGCGCAATGGCTGGAGCTCTGGGGCGCGACGCGGGCGCTGAAGCACGACCCGTTGTATCGCGATATCAACATCGAGACGGCGAACTTCGAAGACTTCTATTCACGCGCCGCGCCGGTGGCCAATCTGCAGCTCGCGCAGATCAACAGCATCGAGGATGGCACCCAGCTGTTCTTCCTCGGGCAGCTCGGCAACAAGGTGACGTCGCTCGCGCCGCTCCTGAGCGCCAACATCGCGGACCTGCGCAAGGCGGACCCGAAGCTGCGCACGTACACGATGCCGGGCGCCGTCCATACCGTTCTCACGCGGCCCGACTTCTACACCGCGAAGGTGGACGACGTGGCGCTGACGAAGTGGCTCGACGACCTGCTGAACGGCCGCAAGACCGCCAACGTCGGCGACTCGCTGCTGGTGCCGGGTGCGGACCGATTGCAATGAAGAGAGGAATGATCGTGACACTCAAGCGCTTCTGTGGGGCACTGCTGACCGGGTTGTTCTTCGTCACCGCTGCGCATGCAGCCGAGGACGCGGCGCTGACGCATGCGCGCAAGTTGCTGCAGTCGACGATCCTCGTCGACGGTCACAACGACCTGCCGTGGGCGATACGCGAAAGCAAGACCGCACCGGGCGACGTCAAGGCGTACGACCTGCGCAAGCCGACGCCGGGCGCGACTGACCTCGCGCGTCTGAAGCTCGGCGGCGTCGGTGCGCAGTTCTGGTCCGTGTACATCCCGGGTGAGCTCCAGGGCGGATTCGCGCGCACCCAGCTCGAACAGATCGATATCGCGCGGCGGATCATCGCGCAGTATCCGGATCGCTTGCAGTTCGCGACCTCGGTGGCCGACATCCGCGCCGCCCACAAGGCCGGCAAGATCGCTTCGCTCCTCGGCATGGAAGGCGGCCACGCGATCGAGGACTCGCTCGGCGCGCTGCGCGCGTACTACGACCTCGGCGTGCGCTACATGACGTTGACGCACAACGTGAACCTGAGCTGGGCGGACTCGCAGGCGCAGCCGGCGGAGCACGGCGGCCTGACGCCGTTCGGCGAGCAGGTCGTGCTCGAGATGAACAAGCTCGGCATGCTGGTCGACTTGTCGCACGTGTCCGACGGCACGATGGACGATGCGCTGCGCGTTTCGCAGGCGCCGGTGATCTTCTCGCATTCCTCGGCGCGTGCGCTCTGCGACGTGAAGCGCAATGTGCCGGACGACATCCTGCGGCGTCTCAAGACCAACGGCGGCGTGGTCATGGTCACGTTCGTGGCCGGCTTCATCGACCCGGCGGTCGCGGCGATCCAGGTGCCCGCGATGGCCGAGATCACGCAGCGCTCGATCGGCAAGAGCGCCGAAGAGCGCGAGAAGATCGAGCAGGAAGTGCTCGGCAGGGTGAAGATGCCGCCGACGTCTACGGCCAAAGTCGCGGATCACATCGAGCACATCCGCGAAGTCGCGGGCGTCGAGCACATCGGGCTCGGCGGCGACTTCGACGGCAATTCGGAGTGGCCGGAGGGCCTGTCGGACGTGTCGATGTATCCGAACCTGTTCGCGGAGCTGATCCGCCGCGGCTGGAGCGATCAGGACCTGAAGCTCCTGGCCGGCGAGAACCTGCTGCGCGCCTTCGCGCAAGCTGAGGCCGTCTCCAAGCGTCTCTCCCAGTAGGTCGGGCTTCAGCCGACATTCCGGCGCAACCATGCCCGCGCGCTGGCAATTCTGGATCGATCGCGGCGGCACGTTCACAGACATCGTCGGCCGCAAGCCGGACGGCTCGCTCGTCACGCTGAAGCTGCTGTCCGAGAATCCGCAGCGCTATCGCGACGCGGCCGTGCAGGGCATTCGTGAGCTGCTCGGGGTCGGCGATCAGCCGATCCCTGCCGGCGCGATCGACGTCGTGCGGATGGGCACGACGGTTGCCACCAACGCGTTACTCGAGCGCAAGGGCGATCGCACGGTGCTGGCGATCACGCGCGGCTTCGCAGACGCGTTGCGCATCGGCTATCAACATCGCCCGAAGCTGTTCGTGCGGCACATCGAGTTGCCTTCGATGCTGTACGAGCAGGTCGTCGAGATCGACGAACGCATCGGCGCGCATGGCGACATCGTGCGGGCTCCGGACTTGCAGCAGGCCGAGCGCGATCTGCGCGCCGCATTCGATCGCGGCATCCGCTCGTGTGCGATCGCGCTGCTGCATGGCTATCGTTATTCGCAGCACGAGCAGCAGATCGAACAACTCGCGCGGCGCATCGGCTTCGTCCAGGTCTCGGTCTCCCACGAGGTCAGCCCGCTGATGAAGCTGGTCGCGCGCGGCGACACGACAGTCGTCGACGCGTACCTGTCGCCGGTCCTGCGTCGTTACGTGAATCAAGTTGCCGCGCAACTCCCCGGCGTGAAGCTGCAGTTCATGCAATCTTCCGGCGGTCTGGCGGACGCGCAGCAGTTCCACGGCAAGGACGCGATTCTTTCCGGCCCGGCCGGCGGCATCGTCGGTGCAGCGCGCACAGCGCAGCAGGCAGGCATCCGCAAGATCATCAGCTTCGACATGGGCGGCACGTCGACGGACGTCGCGCACTACGCCGGCGAATACGAGCGCGCGTTCGATGCGGAGGTGGCGGGCGTCCGCCTGCGTGCGCCGTTGATGCAGATTCATACGGTCGCGGCCGGCGGCGGATCGATCTGCCAGTTCGATGGAGTGCGGCTGCGAGTCGGCCCGGAGTCTGCAGGCGCGGATCCTGGACCGGCCGCGTATCGTCGCGGCGGTCCGCCGACGGTGACCGACTGCAACGTGCTGCTCGGCCGGATTCAACCGGAGTTCTTTCCCGCGGTGTTCGGTCACAACGGCGATCAGACGCTCGATGCAAACGCCGTCGCCGAACGCTTCCGCGTACTGGCTGCCGACATCGAAAGTGCAACCGGCGTGCCGCAGACGCCGCATGGAGTCGCCGCGGGTTGCATCCGGATTGCGGTCGAGAACATGGCGAACGCGATCAAGAAGATTTCCGTGCAACGCGGCCACGACGTGACCGAATACACGCTCTCGTGCTTCGGTGGAGCGGCAGGTCAGCACGCGTGCCTGGTTGCCGACGCGCTCGGCATGCAGACGGTGTTCATGCATCCGCTTGCCGGCGTGCTTTCGGCATACGGCATCGGGCTCGCCGACGTGACGGTGATGAAGCAGCGCGCGATTGAAGCTGTCCTCGATGATCGCGCGCTCGCGGATCTGCAGTCGCCGTTCGCGACGCTGGTGAACGAGGCGCGCGATTCGTTGATCGCACAGGGCCTCGCAGATGCAGACATTACGATCGAGCGCCGCGTCGCACTCAAATATGAAGGCACGGACAGCACGCTGCAGCTGCCGGTCGCGGCGAGTGCAGCGGAGCTGTCGAGCGCGTTTCTGGAGCAGTATCGGGTTCGGTATGGGTTTTTGATGCCGGAGCGGCGGCTCGTGATCGAGTCGATCTCGGCGGAGGCGGTCGGGTCGACGCACCAGGCGGAGGAGAGTCGGGCTGAGGCCCGACCTACTGGGAGAGCGGCGGGGTCGGTGATGCGACCGGTGTTCTTCGCAGAGCGTTGGCAGGACACGCCGTTCTACGATCGCGACGCGCTCGAACCTGACGACACGATCGCGGGACCGGCCGTCATCCGCGAGCGCAACACCACCACCGTGATCGATCCGGGCTGGCGTGCGGAGGTCACTGCGCTGAATCACCTGATCCTGCGCCGGGTCGAGCCATTGCGGCGGGCCAGCGCCATTGGAACGCGCGTCGACCCGGTGCTGCTCGAAGTGTTCAACAACCTGTTCATGTCGATCGCGGAACAGATGGGCGTGACGCTCGCGAACACCGCGACGTCGGTCAACATCAAGGAGCGACTCGATTTCTCGTGCGCGCTGTTCGACGCGCAGGGCAACCTGATCGCGAACGCGCCGCACATGCCGGTGCACCTGGGTTCGATGGGCGAGTCGGTGCAGGAAATCATGCGACGGCGCGGCGACACGATGCGGCCGGGCGACGTGTATGTGCTGAATGCACCGTACGCCGGCGGCACGCATTTGCCGGATATCACGGTGATCATGCCGGTGTTCCTGGAGGGGCGGGCGCCTTCCTTCTACGTCGCCGCGCGCGGCCATCACGCCGACATCGGCGGCATCACTCCGGGCTCGATGCCGTCCGACTCGGCGCACATCGACGAGGAGGGCGTGCTCCTCGACAACGTGCAATTGGTCGCGCAGGGCGTCTTCCTCGAAGCCGCGCTGCGCGCATTGCTTGCGGGCGGCAAGTATCCGGCGCGCAACGTCGAGCAGAATCTCGCCGACCTGCGTGCGCAGGTGGCCGCGTGCCAGAAGGGCGCAGCCGAGTTGGCGGCCATGGTCGAGCACTTCGGCTTGCCGGTTGTGCACGCATACATGCAGCACGTCCAGGACAACGCCGAAGAAGCCGTGCGCCGCGTGATCGATGCGCTCACTGACGGCGATTTCGCATACGCGATGGACAACGGCGCATGCGTGCGCGTCTCGATCCGCATCGACAAGCAGGCGCGCGCAGCCCGCATCGATTTCGCCGGAACCAGTGCGCAGCAACCGAACAACTTCAACGCGCCAGTCTCGGTCACGCGTGCCGCCGTGCTCTACGTGTTCCGCACGCTGGTGGATGACGAGATACCGATGAATGCCGGCTGCCTCAAGCCGCTGCAGATCTCGGTGCCTCCCGGGTCGATGCTCCATCCGCAGTACCCGGCTGCAGTCGTCGCCGGCAACGTCGAGACTTCGCAAGTCGTCACTGATTGCCTGTACGGTGCGCTCGGCGCGCTCGCGGCGAGCCAGGGCACGATGAACAACTTCACGTTCGGTGACGGCGTTCATCAGTACTACGAAACCATCTGCGGCGGATCGGGTGCGGGGCCGGACTTCGACGGCGCATCGGCAGTTCAGACGCACATGACGAACTCGCGCCTGACCGACCCCGAGGTGCTGGAGTGGCGTTTCCCCGTGCGGCTCGAAGATTTCCGGATCCGCCGCGGCTCGGGCGGCGCAGGGCGGCATCGCGGCGGCGACGGCACCGAGCGGCGCGTGCGATTCCTGAAACCGATGACGGCAGTGCTGCTCGCTAATCATCGCAAGGTCGCCCCGTTCGGCCTCGCCGGCGGCCAGCCGGGCGCGACGGGCAAGAACTGGATCGAGCGCGTCGACGGCAGCATCGAGCACTTCGGCGCGACCCACGAAGCCGAGATGAACGCGGGCGACGTGTTCGTCATCCAGACGCCGAGCGGGGGCGGTTTTGGCTGAGTCTGCGCACCCCGGCCGCCTCGCGACCGCGAGCATCGTCGGCACGATGCTCGAGTACTACGACTTCGCGATCTACAACACACTCGCCGCGATCGCATTCAACAAGCTGTTCTTTCCGTCGTTCGATCCGCTGACCGGCACGATCCTGGCATTCTCTACGTTCGCGGTCGGCTACTTCTCGCGGCCGATCGGCGGCGTGATCTTCGGGCACCTCGGCGATCGCTACGGACGGCGCTTCGTGCTGGTCGCGACACTCGTCGTCATGGGTGTGACCACAGCGCTGATCGGCGCGCTGCCGACGTACGCGACCGTCGGCGTCATGAGCCCGATACTGCTGGTCGCGTTGCGCTTCGTGCAGGGCGCGGCGCTCGGCGGCGAGTGGGCGGGCGCGGTGCTGCTGTCCGCCGAGCACGGCGAGCAGCGGCGGCGTGGCCGCAATGCCTCGTGGGCGCAGATGGGACCTTCGCTCGGCACTCTGCTGGCGCTCGGATCGTACGCCGTGTTGAATTCCGCGCTCGACAACGAAAGCTTCATGTCCTGGGGCTGGCGATTGCCGTTCTTCGCCAGCGTCCTGCTGGTGGGCTTCGGCTTGTGGATCCGCAGCGGCGTGCAGGAAACACCGCTGTTCCGGCAGCTCGAGCGCGAGAAGACGCAGGCGCGCGCGCCGCTCGGTGAGGTCGTGCGTTCCCACTGGCGAAAGTTGCTGCTCGGCGGTGGTGCCCGCATCGGGCCGGACGTCCTGTATTCGCTCGCCGCCGTGTTCACGCTGAACTATCTCACGGCGACGCTCGGCCTTTCGCGCACGCTCGCGTTCATCGCGCTCGCGATTGGCGGTGCATGCAATGCACTGACGATTCCGCTCTTTGGCGGGCTGTCCGACAGGTACGGCCGGCGCGTCGTATACGGCACCGGGGTCGTCTGCGCGCTGCCGGTCGCCTTCGCATTTTTCCCGATGCTCGACACACGCTCGCCGGTCATGATCACGCTCGCAATCGCTGCCGCGCTCGTGGTACACGCGATGATGTATGGGCCGCAGGCCGCGTTCATCGCCGAGCAGTTTCCGACGCGCGTGCGCTACGCCGGCTCGTCGCTTGCATACACGCTGGCCGGCATCGTCGGCGGCGGGATCGCACCCGTAATGTTTGCAACGTTGCAGAAGGTGTACGGTACGACCCTCGCGCTCAGTGCGTACCTGGCAGTCGCGTTGCTCGTCACTGGCGTCGTGTTGCTGATCGCGCGTGAGCGCGCGGGGGTCGAGCTCGAATAGGGGGAAGCTCGTCATGATCGAAGTCCACCATCTCAACAATTCCCGCTCGCAGCGCGTGCTGTGGATGCTGGAAGAGCTCGGCATCCCTTACACCGTCGTGCGCTACGAGCGCGATGCGAAGACCATGCTCGCGCCGCCCGAGCTGAAGAAGATTCATCCGCTCGGCCGCTCACCGGTCATCAAGGACGGCGACTTCGTGCTCGCGGAGTCGGGCGCGATCATCGAGTACCTGGTCGAGCGCTACGGCGCGGGCCGCTTCGTACCGGCGCGAGGCACGCGTGAGTACGAGACCTGCCGCTATTGGGTTCACTACGCCGAAGGCTCGCTGATGATGCAGCTGCTGGTGAAGATCTATCTCGGCCGCATCGGCGAGCCGGCAAAGCCGTTGGCTGAGCGAGTGGACGGCGCGGTCCGCATGCACCTCGAGTACATCGAGGGCTCGCTCGGCTCTTCGCAATTCTTGACGGGCTCTGACTTCACCGTCGCCGACGTGCAGATGAGTTTCCCGCTCGAGGTGTGCGCCACCCAGGGGCTGCTCGGCGGCGCTCTTCCGAAGCTGTCCGCGCTCCTGACACGGCTGCATGCACGGCCGGCATACCAGGCGGCGCTGGCCAGAGGCGGGCCGTACGCATACGCAAAGGAGGGGGGCTAGAGGCCCGAATGCCCCGCTTATTACATGTCGGAACTCTTCCGGCAGCGGATTCATTGGTGATGCGGAACCATACTCCGCCACGAAGCACGCTCTCTTCGCCGAGGTTGGATGGGTCTCCCGGGCGTGCAGAAGCAAAAAGGAACGGACCATGAAACACGTGACCTCGATCCCGCGCCGGTTCGATCGCCGGCTCTTGAGCACTGCTATCGCTGCTTGCCTGCTGGCTGCGGCTCCGCAGGCGTACTCGCAGTCAGCAGCCGCGACCTTGCGCGGTCAGGTGAGTGCAGGCGAGCAGCCGGTAGGCGCTGCCAGCGTCACCGCGACCAACACCGAGACCGGCCTGACCCGCCGGGTGCAGACGGAGCAAAACGGTAACTACACCCTGGCTGGCCTGCCGCCCGGCACATACAAGATCGAGGTCACGGGACCGACGGGTGCGACGGCGCGACTGGTCACGCTGCAAGTCGGGCAGACCGCGACGCTGGACCTCGGACTCGCGGCAACCAACGAGAACATCGAGTCGGTGACAGTCGTCGCCACGCAGCTGTTCGAGACGCGCACCTCCGAAATCGCGACGTACGTGACCCCGCGGCAGATCGAAGCGCTGCCGCAGAACTCGCGCAACTTCCTCGCATTCGCGGACATCGTCCCGGGCGTGCAGTTCGCGACCAGCGCCGACGGCTCGACCAGCGAGATCCGCAGCGGCGCGCAGTCGGCAAACGGCGTGAACGTGTTCATCGACGGCGTCGGCCAGAAGAACTACGTGCTGCGCGGTGGCGTCAGCGGCCAGACGCTGACACGCGGCAACCCGTTCCCGCAGCTCGCGATCGGCGAGTACAAGGTCATCACGTCGAACTACAAGGCGGAGTTCGACCAGCTGAGCAGCGCCGCAGTCGTCGCGGTGACGCGCTCGGGCACGAACGAGTTCGAGTCGAAAGCGTTCGCCGACTACACGTCCGAGAACTGGCGCGCCGCCGATCCGATCGAGGCGGCCGACGGCCGCAAGGCCGAGTCCGAGCAGAAGCAATACGGCATCGCGTTCGGCGGCCCGATCATTCGCGACCGGATGCACTTCTTCGTGACCTACGAAGGCAAGGAGTTCGAGACGCCGGAGACCGTGACGCTGGGCCAGGGAATTCCCTCCAGCGCCGCGCCGCCCGAGCTGCGCAATCTGCTCGGCGTCGTGAGCGCACCGTTCGACGAGGATCTGTTCTTCGGCAAGATCGACTGGTCGGTCGGCGACGATCACCTGCTCGAGCTCACCGGCAAGGTGCGCCGGGAGACGGAGATCTCGAACATCGGCGGGCAGAACACCGCGACGTTCGCCAGCGACAAGAAGAACGACGAGAAGCGCATCGACCTGCGCTACCAGTACACGAGCGCGCGCTTCCTCAACGACGCGCACATCACGTACGAGGATGCGGACTTCAATCCGCGGCCGGTCAATCTCATTCCGGGGTACCGCGCGACGACCGCCGATCGCAACCAGCTCATTCTCAATCTCGGCGGCGGCGCGGACTTCCAGGACAAGGGCCAGAAGGGCTGGGGCTTCCAGGACGACCTGACGTTCACCTCGTTCGAGTGGAACGGCGGTCACACGTTGAAGACCGGCATCAAGTACAAGCGCGTCGAGATCAACGCGTTCGAGCAGCAGCCGTTCAACCCGCAGTTCTCGTATGACATCTTCCAGGATCCGACGACGCCGTACCTGGTGCAGTTCGGCGCGGCCATTCCCGGCCTGCCGTCGCGCAACGTGCAATCGGAGAACCGCCAGTACGGCATCTATCTGCAGGACGACTGGGAGGTGACCCGCAAGCTGCTGCTGAACCTCGGTATCCGCTACGACTACGAAGAGACGCCGAGCTATCTCGACTACGTGACGCCCGCCGACGTGATCGCGGGCATCAACTCCGTCGACACTTCGCCGGGCGCGGCGCCGGGCCAGACGTATGCGCAGTCGCTGGCGCTGGGCCGGTTCCCTGTGAACATCAACGACTACATCAGCAACGGCCACAACCGCAGCGCGTTCGATAGCGGCATCCAGCCGCGCGTCGGCTTCTCGTACGACTTCTCCGAGGACGAGACCTTCGTGCTGTTCGGCGGCGCGGGCCGCGCGTACGACCGCAACGTGTTCGACTACCTGGCGCTGGAGCGCTCCAAGGGCACGTTCCCGACGTACGAGCGCAACTTCAACGTGCAGGGTCATCCCTGCGACTCGGCCACCGATCCGAGCTGCCTGGAGTGGGATCCCGCGTTCTTCGATCGCGCCAACCTCGAAGCGCTGGTCGCGGCGAACCCGAACCTCGGACGCGAGATCAACCTGATCAACAACGACCTGAAGACGCCGTATTCGGATCAGTTCAGCCTCGGCGTCCGCAACCGCTTCGACCTGTGGAGCCAGAGCTGGAATACGTCGGCGACGGTGTCGTACGTCGAGTCGAAGGACGGCATCGTATTCACGCTCGGCAATCGCCGCGGCAACGGCAACTTCCGCACCAACGAGGACGCGATCTGGGGCGACTCGCCGTTCGGCAACGGCATCCCGGGCCTCGGCACGCTGATCATCATCAACAACGGCATCGAATCGCGCGCGAAGTCGCTGCTGTTGTCGGCGGAGAAGCCGTACTCGAACGAGTCGAAGTGGGGCGTGACGATCGCCTACACGTTCACGGACGCGGAGGAAAATCGCACCAACGCGGGCCTGAACGACGAGCACTTCATCTTCGACTATCCGACCGTCAAGGGCTTCGGCTGGCACACCGCGACCGGCGTGCCGCTGCACCGCCTGGTCACGACCGGAATCTGGGACGGGCCGTGGGAGCTGTCGCTGTCCGCGAAGCTGCTGTTGCAGAGCCCGATCGAGTTCGAAGCGCTGGACTGCCTCGCCGGCGGCGACGCCTGCTTCTTCCACAACTTCAAACCGGACACGACCATCGGCCGCAAGCAGTTCGATCTGGCCGCCTCGAAGGCGTTCGACTTCGGCGACTTCTCGGTCGGCCTGCGCGCCGACATCCTCAACGTGTTCAACTGGAAGAACCCGGACGGCTACGAGAACTTCCGCGGCTTCGACGGCACCGCGAATCCCAACTACGGCAACATCACCAGCTGGCGTCAGCCGACCCGTACATTCAAGTTGTCATTCAACGTGGGCTGGCGATAATCGAGCCTCGAAAATGGTGCCGGGAGAGAAACTAGGGTGAAAGTCAGCAGCGCAGCAAACGAGGGCGGGTTGCTGCGCCGCTCAGTTTTCCCTCGTTTTCTCTCCCGGCACCTGGTCCTGGGTCTGTGCGCGCTGCTCGTCTGCGCAGCGTCGTTCGGTGCGAGCACGGAGCGTCTGCCCGGCGTCGTCGTCGAGGGCTCCCGCGTGTACGATCCCGAGCGCGACGGCGATCCCGTCATCAACAACCTCGAGCGGCGCACCTTCCGCTTCTTCTGGGACACGGCCAGCAAGCAGAACGGCCTCGCGCCCGATCGCTATCCGTCCCCGTCGTTCGCCAGCACCTCCGGCATCGGCTTCGCTCTGACGGCCTACGTGATCGGCGCCGAGCGCGGTTTCGTCTCGCGCGGCCAGGCGCGGTTGCGGACGTTGCGCACGCTGCGCTTCCTCGCAAACGCACCGCAGGGTCCCGACGAGACCGGGATGACCGGCTATCGCGGGTTCTACTATCACTTCCTGCACATGCAGAACGGGCAGCGCTTCGGCACGTCCGAGCTGTCGACGGTCGACACGGCGCTGCTGCTCGGCGGCGTGCTGGCTGCGCAGGTGTACTTCGACCGCGACTCGCGCGCCGAGAAGGAGATCCGCGACCTCGCGGAGCTGATCTACGGCCGGGTCGAATGGACCTGGGCGCAAAACCGCCCGCCGACGATCTCGCACGGCTGGCGGCCCGAGACCGGCTTCCTGCGTTTCGACTGGCGCGGCTACAACGAGGCCATGCTCCTGTACATCCTGGCGCTCGGCTCGCCGACGCATCCGGTCGAGCCGGACGCGTGGCAAGAGTGGCTCGCGACCTACAAGGGCTCGTGGGGCACGTTCAGCGGCCAGGAGTTCCTGTCGTTCGGCCCGATGTTCGGCCACCAGTACTCGCACGTCTGGATCGATTTCCGCGGCATCCAGGACGGGTTCACGCGCGAGAAAGGCATCGATTATTTCGAGAACAGCCGCCGCGCCGCGTACGCGCACCGCGAGTACTCGATCCAGAACCCGATGCGCTGGCGCGGGTACGACAGCGAAATCTGGGGCCTGAGCGCGAGCGACGGGCCCGCGGACACGGTGCAGATCTTCAACAACGAGGAGCGCGGCTTCTTCACGTACTCGGCGCGCGGCACCGCCGCGACGCACGTGCTCGATGACGGCACGATCGCACCGACGGCGGCGGTCGCCTCGATCGCGTTCGCGCCGGAGATCGTGATCCCGACGATCCGCGCGTTCCGCGTGCGCTTCGGCGAGCACCTCTACCAGAAGTACGGCTTTCTCGACGCGGTCAATCCGAGCTTCACGTACGGCACCGTGCCGCTGCGTCACGGGCAGATCATCGAGAACATCGGCTGGGTCGACACCGACTATCTCAGCATCGACCAGGGCCCGATCGTCGCGATGATCGAGAACTACCGCAGCGGCCTCATCTGGAAGCTCATGCAGCGCAGTCCGCACGTTCGCCGCGGACTGGAGCGCGCCGGCTTCACCGGTGGCTGGCTGGCACAGCCGGCGCCGCAGCAGCCGAGTCCGTAGTCCGATGGTGAATCGTCGGCAGACGATGCTCGCGCTGGCCGCGCTCGCAGCGACTCCTGCGGGTTGCACGCGCCGCTCGCACGGCTCCGACACCGTCGGCTTCTGGGCCGTCGGACGTGAAGGCGAATACGCCGTCGACCTGCTTCAGGATTTTCTGCGCGAGCGCCCCGATATCCATGTCGAGGTGCAGAAGCTGCCCTGGACCGCCGCGCACGAAAAGCTGCTGACTGCGTACGCGGGCGAAACGCTGCCGGACCTGTGCTCGCTCGGCAACACCTGGATCCCGGAATTCATGGCGCTGAACGCGCTCGCACCGCTCGACGAATTTGCCGGCGGCTCGCGCGAGATCGCGCTCGACGATTACTTTCCCGGCATTCTCGATTCCAATCGCGTCGCCGGCCATCTCTATGGGATCCCGTGGTACGTCGACACGCGCCTGCTGTACTACCGGCGCGATCTGCTGCAGCAGGCGGGCTTCGATGCGCCGCCGACCACCTGGGCAGAGTGGGAGCAGATGCTCGGTGCGATCAAGCAGATGGTCGGCCGCGATCGCTACTCGGTCCTGCTGCCGCTCAACGAATTCGAGCCGCTGCTGGTGCTGTCGCTGCAACAACCCTCGGAGCTGCTGCGCGAGGACGGACGCTTCGGCAACTTCCGCAGCGCCGACTTCCACCGCACGCTGGAGTTCTACGCCAGCATGTTCCGGCGCGAATGGGCGCCGAAGATGACCAACACCCAGATCTCGAACGTGTGGGACGAGTTCGGCCGTGGCCTGTTTTCGTTCTACATCTCCGGGCCGTGGAACATCGCCGAGTTCAAGAAGCGCATCCCGCCGCAGTTGCAGGATGCCTGGATGACGGCGCCGATGCCTGGCCCGAACGGGCCCGGCGCCTCCAGCGCGGGCGGCGCAAGCCTCGTGATCTTCGCCCATTCGCACAGCAAGCCGGCGACGTGGGCGGTGATGGAGTACCTGTCGCGCTCGTCCGTGCAGCAGCGTTTCTACGAGCTGTCCGGCAACATGCCGCCGCGCCGCTCGACGTGGCAGTCCTCGACGCTCGCGTCGTCGCCGTACGCGAAGGCATTCCTGGAGCAGCTGGATCGCGTGCGCTCGCCGCCGAAGGTTCCGCAGTGGGAGCGCATCGCGCAGGAGATGCGCCTTGCTGCTGAAAGAGTCGTGCAGGGCGTGAGCTCGGTCGACGAGGCGTGTGTCGCGCTCGATCGCAAGACCGACGAGATCCTCGAGAAGCGGCGCTGGATGATGGACAAGGATCGCGTCACATGAGGCCGCAGCGCGCCGCCTGGTTGTTCGTCACGCCGGCGCTGATCGTGCTGGGCGTGTTCTTTTTCCTGCCGGTGCTCGCCGCGCTGGCGATGAGCATGACGGACTTCGACCTGTACGCGCTCGACGACTTTGCCAACCTGCGCTGGGTCGGCTTCGAAAACTACGCGCGCCTGCTGCGCGAGCCGCTGTTCTGGAAGTCGCTCGGCAACACGCTCTACTTCGTCGTGCTCGGCGTGCCGCTGTCGATCGGCGTGTCGCTCGGCGCCGCGCTGCTCGTCAATTCGAAGGTCGCGAAGTTCCGCAGCGTCTTCCGCACGGTGTACTTCGCGCCGGTCGTCACGACGCTCGTGGCCGTCGCAGTCGTGTGGCGTTACATCTTTCATACGCGCTACGGCTTCCTGAACTATGCGCTCGCATCCGTCGGGCTCGATCCGATCGACTGGATGGGCGATCCGCACTGGGCGATGCCGGCCATCGTCATCCTAGCGGTGTGGAAGAACTTCGGTTACAACATGATCATTCTGCTGGCGGCGCTGCAGAACATCCCCGAGGACCTGTACGAGGCAGCGCGCATCGACGGAGCGTCGGGCTGGCAGCAGTTCCGTCACGTCACGCTGCCGGGCGTCGGGCCAGTGCTCCTGCTCGTCAGCATCCTGACGATGACCGGCTACTTCCAGTTGTTCGCCGAGCCGTACGTGATGACGGAGGGCGGACCGCTGCAGGCGACGTACAGCGTGCTGTATTTCATGTTCGAGGAAGGCTTCAAGTGGTGGAGCCTCGGACGCGCCTCGGCCGTCGCATTCCTGCTCTTCATCCTGATGTTCGCCGTAACCGTGGTGCAGCTGCGGGTCGGTCGCGAGCGGGGCGGCGCATGAAGCGAACTCAGCGCACGATCCTGGTCAACACGCTGCTGGTCATCGGCGCGCTGCTGGTCGCGTTTCCATTGCTGTGGATGATCTCCGTTTCGTTCATGCCGACCGGCGCCGCGAGCACGTATCCGCCGCCGCTGCTGCCCGCGCATCCAACACTCGACAACTACCGTGAGCTGTTTGCGAAGCACGCAGCCGGTCGCTACATGCTCAACAGCGCGATCGTCGCGACGCTCGCAACGCTGATCGCGCTCGTGTTCAACACGCTGGCGGGTTACGCGTTCGCGAAGCTGAAGTTCCGGGGTCGCGACCACATTTTCCGCGGTTTGCTCGGTGCGCTGGTGATCCCGAGCCAGGTTGCGATGATTCCGCTGTTCGCGCTGGTCAAGGAGCTCGGCCTCGTCAGCACGTACGGCGGCGTGGTCGTGCCGGCGATGGCGAGCGTGTTCGGCATCTTCCTGATCCGCCAGTACGCGCTGTCGCTGCCGGACGAGTTGCTCGAAGCGGCGCGCATCGACGGGGCGAGCGAAGCGCGGATCTTCTGGTCGCTGGTGGTGCCGCTGGTGCGCCCGATCCTGGTGACGCTCGCGATCCTGACGTTCCTCGCGACCTGGAACGATTTCATGTGGCCGTTGATCGTGCTGACCGACGCGAAGTTGTACACGTTGCCCGTGGCGCTCGCCGGGTTGTCGCGCGAGCACGTGCAGGACAACGAGTTGATGATGTCCGGTGCGGTGATCACGGTGGTGCCGGTGCTGCTGCTGTTCCTCGGCCTGCAGCGCTACTACATCGCAGGCATTCTCGCCGGCAGCGTGAAAGGATGAACTTTCGTGCGATCGTATTGCTGTTCCTGGCCATGACTGCGACCGCCGCAGAGCAAGCCCCGCAGCTCGACATCCGCTATCTCGACGAGATGGAGGACATCGCGCCGTGGAAATCCCTCGCGTCTGACGGCGTGAGTGCGTCCTTGCATTCCGCGAAAGGCGCGCAGGGTAACGCGTTGGTGCTGGAGTTCGATCTCGCCAACACGGCCGGCTACGCCGCTGCGACTCGACAGCTGCCGACCGAGCTGCCCGACGACTACGAGATCTCGTTCTGGATGCGGGCCGAAGCCGGCCGCAACAACTTGGAGGTGAAGTTCGTCGACGCCTCCGGCGACAACGTCTGGTGGTTCCGGCGCGCGAACTACCAGTTCTCCGGCGACTGGCAGCAGGTGCGCATCAAGCGCCGGCAGATCGACTTCGCGTGGGGCCCGACGACCGATCGCACGCTGCGCAGGTTCCAGGCGATCGAGTTCGTGCTCAGCGCCGGCGACGAGGGCGGGCGCGGCAGCCTGTGGTTCGATCGGTTGTCGCTGAAGCCGCTGGCGAATCAGCGCACGACCGCTCAACCGACAGCGCGGGCGTCTTCCGAAGCGAGCGGCAATGCTGCCGCGCTGGCCATCGACGGCAAGACCAGCACGATGTGGAAGAGCGCACGGACCGACGGGTCGCCGCAGACGTTCGAGGTCGACCTGAAGGCAGTGCGTGAGTTCGGTGGCATCCAGATCGACTGGGCGCGCGACCTGTATGCGCCGCGCTATTCGATCGAGACTTCGCTCGACGGCAAACAGTGGCAGCAGGTGCGCAGCATCGATGCCGGCAACGGTCGCCGCGACTCGCACCTCATGCCGGAATCCGAAGCGCGCTACATCCGGTTGACGATGCCGGATCCGGGCCGCGACGTCGGCATCAACGAGCTGTACATCCGCGATCTCGAGTTCGGCGCGTCGCGCAACGCGTTCGTGCGATCGCTGGCGAGGCAGGCGCGTCGTGGCTGCTACCCGCGTCCATACCTCGACGAGCAGATCTACTGGACGATCGTCGGCGTCGACGGCGACTCGGAGGAGGGCATGCTCTCCGAGGATGGCGCGCTCGAAGTCCGCAAGGGCAGCTATTCCGTCGAGCCGTTCATCAGGACGCGCTCCGGCTGGCTGACGTGGGCCGACGTGACGATCGGTCATTCGCTCGCCGACGGCTACCTGCCGATCCCGAGCGTCGAGTGGCAGCATCGCGCGATCGAGCTGACGACCACTGCGTATGCGAGCGGCGCTGTCGGCGATAGCTACTTGCACGGTGTCTATCGCCTGCACAATCCGACGCAGAGCCGGCAGCAAGTCACGCTGGCGCTCGTGGTGCGGCCGTTCCAGGTCAATTCGCCTGCGCAGTTCCTCAATACCGAGGGCGGCGTGAGTCCGATCCAGGACCTCGCGTTCGAGAACAACCGCGTCAGCGTCGATGGCAAGCCTGCGGTTTATCCGCGCACGAAACCGCAGTCGTTCCGGGCAGTCACGCTCGCGGCCGATACACCCTGCGATTGGTTGCCGACAACCCTTGGCAGTCAGCGCGCGCACGACGACGGCGGCTTCGCCTCCGGCGCATTGTTCTATGACGTCGATCTGCAGCCCGGCCAGAGCCAGGAGATCGTGCTCGACTTGCCGCAACACGCGCAGGCTTCTCCTCCCCCGGTCGCCGGGGGAGGGCAGGGAGGGGGTCTCAGCGAAGTCGCCGCGCAATGGCGCGACAAGCTGAATCGCGTCGAGCTCGTCGTCCCGGGCAAGTACCAGGCGCTCTCCGACACGCTGCGCAGCTCGCTCGCGTACGTTCTCATCAATCGCGACGGTCCGGCGATCCAGCCGGGATCGCGCGCGTACGAGCGCTCGTGGATCCGCGACGGCGCGATGACCTCCGAGATGCTGCTGCGCCTCGGTCACGAGAAGGACGCGAGGGAATTCCTGCTGTGGTACGCGAAGTATCAGTTCGCGAACGGCAAGGTGCCGTGCTGCGTCGATCGGCGCGGCGCCGATCCGGTGCCGGAGAACGACAGCGCGGGCGAGTTCCTGTTCCTCATCGACAGCGTGTATCGGTACACGGGCGACCAGCAGCTGCTGCGGGAGCTGTGGCCGGCGACGACCAAAGCAGTCGCCTACATGGACAAGTTGCGTCTGTCGGAGCGCACCGAAGCGAACCAGCAGGGCGATCGCAAGGCGTTCTACGGCCTGATGCCCGCGTCGATCAGTCACGAAGGCTACTCGGCGAAGCCGATGCATTCGTACTGGGACGATTTCTGGGCGCTCGCGGGCTACGAATCGGCGATCCGGATCGCGCGCGCGCTCGATCAGAAGGCGCAGATGCACGCGTTCATCGAAGCGCGCGATCAGTTCCGCCGGGACGTGTATGTCTCACTCGGTGTCGCGATGCAGGCGCACCAGATCGACTATCTGCCAGGTTCGGCGGAGCTCGGCGACTTCGACGCCACCTCGACCTCGATCGCGTTCTCGCCGGTCGGCGAGCAGCAGATGCTGCCGCCGGAGGCGCTGGTCGCGACGTTCGAGCGCTACTACAAGGATTTTGCCGCGCGCCGCATCGACCAGAGCTGGGACGCGTACACGCCGTACGAGTGGCGCAACCTCGGCACGTTCATCCGCCTGCGCTGGCGCGACCGCGCGATGGAGCTGATCGACTTCCTCATGAACGACCGGCGGCCGCACGAATGGAACCAGTGGGCCGAAGTCGTGGGTCGCGAGCCGCGCAAGTCGCGCTTCGTCGGCGACATGCCGCACGGCTGGGTGGCCTCGGACTACGCACGCTCGCTGCTCGACATGTTCGCGTTCGATCGGCAGGCCGACGAGACGCTCGTGCTGATGGCCGGCGTGCCGCAGGCGTGGACGGAGCAGGAAGGGTTCTCCGTGAAGAATCTGCGGACGCCGTACGGACCGCTCACCTACTCGCTGCGCGTCGAGCACGAACAGGTCGTGCTCGATGTCGCGGAGATCAGGATGCCGAATGGCGGTCTCGCGGTTGCGTGGCCGGAGGGCGATCAGCCCAGCCATCAGACCATTCAACGTGGGCAGGCGCGCTGGCTCGGCACGGAGCTGCGCATCACAAAGTTGCCGTTCACCATCGTGTTCCCGCGCCGGACGGGCAATCAATGAGCGGCTCAGTCGAGCGCCGCACCGTTCGACTCGATCACGCGCGAGAAGAAATGCGCGCTCGCTTTCGGCGTGCGCTCGAGCGTCTGGTAGTCGACGTGGACCAGGCCGAAGCGCTTGGTGAAGCCGTACGCCCATTCGAGGTTGTCGAACAGCGACCAGGCGAGATAGCCGCGGACGTCTGCGCCCCGGTCGAGCGCAGCGTGCACGGCGCGCAGGTGCTTGCGCAGGTAGTCGACGCGCAGGGGATCTTCGAGCACGGGACCTTCGACGCTCGGCGGATCGAAGAACGCCGCGCCGTTTTCCGTGACGTACACGGGCGGATTGCCGTAGCGATCCTTGATCCACAGCAGCGTGTCGGTCAGACCTTGCGGGAAGACTTCCCAACCGGTCTCAGTGTGAGTGCGATTCTTCTGGCGCACCGGCGCTGCGCGCAGCGGCCACGACGTCGGATCGGAGCGCACGACAGCGCGCGTGTAGTAGTTCACGCCGATGTAGTCGAGCGGCTGGTGAATCGTTTCGAGATCCCTGGCGGGCACGACCGGCCAGGCTTCGGCGAAGATCGCCGGCAACTCCTGCGGGTACGAGCCGAGCAGCGCGGGATCGAGGAACTGCCGGTTCATGTACGCGTCGGCGCGACGCGTCGCGCCGATGTCGGCGTCGTCATCGGACGCTGCGTACTTCGGCTCGATGTTGACCACCAGTCCGATCTGGTTGCGGCCGGTCGCGCGATACGCCTGCACGGCCGTGCCGTGCGCCATCAGCAGGTGATGCGCGACGTTCGTCGCTTCGAACGCGCTGCGATGACCGGGCGCGTGAATGCCGAGCAGGTAACCGTCGTTCATCGCGACCCATGGCTCGTTGAGCGTGGTCCACACCTTGATGCGATCGTCGAGCTTGCGGAACACGACGTCGGCGTATTCGGCGAACCACTTGGCGACGTCCGGGTTGAGCCAGCCGCCGCGAGCGTCGAGCGCGGCCGGCAGATCCCAGTGATAGAGCGTCGCCATCGGCTGGATGCCGCGCTCGAGCAGCTTGTCGACGAGGCGTTCGTAGAAGCCGAGGCCCGCGGGATTGATGCGTCCCGTGCCCTGCGGCAGCACGCGGCTCCACGAAATGCTGAAGCGGTATGCGGCGAGTTGCAGCGAGTGCATCAGCTCGACATCGTCCTGGAAGCGCCGATAATGGTCGCAGGCGACGTCGCCCGTGTCGCCGTCCGCGATGCGGCCTGGCGTGTGCGTGAATCGATGCCAGATGCTGGGGCCGGCGCCGTCCGCGAGCGGCGAGCCCTCGATCTGATAGGCCGAGGTCGCGCAGCCCCACAGAAAATTCTTCGGAAAGCTCGTGGCCATCGCAAGCGAGTGTATATGAGTTCCACGCCGTGGCTGAAGTAACGCTGCGCTCGGTGCGTAAGGTTTATCCGAACGGGTTCGTCGCAATCGCCGACGCCTCGTTCGAGATCCACGACGGCGAGCTGCTGGTGCTCGTCGGCCCGTCCGGCTGCGGCAAGAGCACGCTGCTGCGGATGATCGCCGGACTGGAAGAGGTGAGCTCGGGCTCGATCTTCATCGGCGCGCGCGACGTGACGCATCTCGAGCCGCGCGACCGCGACATCGCGATGGTGTTCCAGAGCTACGCGCTGTATCCGCACATGACGGTCGAGCGCAATCTCGGTTTCGGGCTGCAGCTGCGCGGACACGACGAAGCCGACATCGCCACACGAGTGAAGCATGCCGCCGCGACACTCGAGCTCACGCAGTTCATGGACCGGTTGCCGCGACAGCTCTCCGGCGGGCAACGGCAGCGCGTCGCGCTCGGCCGTGCACTGGTGCGCCATCCGCAAGTGTTCCTGCTCGACGAGCCGCTGTCGAACCTCGATGCGAAGCTGCGCGCCTCGACGCGGGCGGAGATCGCGCGACTGCACCGCGCGCTCGGCACGACGATGATTTATGTCACACACGACCAGGTCGAAGCGATGACGCTCGGCCAGCGCATCGTGGTCATGGATCGCGGCGTCATCCAGCAGATCGATGAGCCGATGAAGATCTACGAGCGGCCGGTGAACCTGTTCGTCGCGGGGTTCCTCGGCAATCCTGCGATGAACCTGCTGCGCGGCAAGCTGCGCCAGGAATCCGGCGCCGTTCTCGAAGGCGAGGGCGCGCAGCTGCGCGTTCCGACCGTACGCGGCGAATCCGGACAGGAGATCGTCGTCGGCGTTCGTCCCGAGGATCTGCACATCGTCGACGGTGCGGCTGCAGCCGGAAGCCTCATCGGGACCGTGGAGCTGCTCGAATCTGTCGGCAGCGAAGCGTTCGTTCATGCCACCAGCGGCAAGTGGAAGCTCATTGCCCGCTCCTCACCGTATAATCTGCCGGCCCTCGGCGCGCGCATCGCATTACAACCGGCGCCCGATCGGGTTCACTTCTTCGACGCACAGACCGGCCAGCGACTGGAGCAATGAGCAGATCAACCTTCATCGAGACCCTGGAGCGCGGCGTGACCGCACACCAGGCGGGGCGGCTGGACGACGCCCTGAAATCCTACCGAGCGGCGCTGGAGCTCAAGCCGAACGATGCGGAGGCGTCGAGCCTGTGCGGCCTTGCCTTGCTCCACAGCGGCAAGGGCGAAGAAGCCATGGCACTGCTGCAGCAGGCTGTCGATCGCGAGCCGGGGCAGAGCAGTTACCGCCTCAACCTCGTCGAGGGGCTGGCGCAAACCGGCAAGGCGGACCGAGCGATGGTCGAGCTCGGGCTGATCATTGCCGTCGAGCCAACGAACACGCACGCGCTGAGTCGCTTCTATGCGCTGGAAAGCGCAGGGCTGCTGGCGCGACGTGAATGGGCCAAGCTCTATGCCAGCGGCCTCGCGTGGACGAAGGCCGATCCCGATTCGATTGCGGCGTGGCGCGCGCTGTCGCGCGGCGCATTCGAAGACGGGCGATTGCTCGAAGCGGCGGCTGCGTTCGCGCGAGCCATCGACCTCGGCAAACCGACGGTTGCAGATCTGACCGCGCATGCCGGCCTGTGTCTGAAGGCTCTCGAGATGAGGGCAGCCAGCGTCTCGCTCGAACGGGCAGAGGCGCTCGATCCTGATTTTCCGCAAATGCTGGCGACGCGGGCACTGCAGCTCATGTACATCGGTCGATTTGCAGAGGCGGAGGCGTATTGCCGCCGCGCCTTGCAGCGCAAGCCGGACTTCGTGCCGGCGTATGCAACCTTGAGCCGGCTGGGCAACGGTGCGCTCGAGAACGCGGATCTGCAGGTGTTGTATTCGATCGCGCGACGTCCGGATGCGCTGCCCGATCATCGCATCACGGCGCTGTTCGCAATCGCGCACGCGCACGACGCGCGCGGCGACTTCGATTCGGCATTCACGACGTACCAGGGTGCGCACGCGCTCGCCTTCGAGCGCGACCGCAGTGAGCAGCGGACGCGCGACATGACGCAGGACGCCGCCCGGGTGGAGCAGATCGCGAAGGTGTCGCAGACGCTGCCCGAGGTCTCGGCGCCGGGCAACGGACCCCGACCGATCTTCATCGTCGGCATGCCGCGGTCGGGCACGACGCTGATCGAGTCCGTGCTCGGCGCGCACTCGCGGGTGTTCGCGTGCGGCGAGCGCCAGGCGATGCGACAGGTGCTGCGCGTGTTGCTCGGAGCGTTGCAGGCCGGCACCGCAATCGACGAGAGCATGCTGCAGGACTGGGCGAAGTTCTACTTCCGCGATCTGCCGAACATCGGCAATGCCGACCATGTGACCGACAAGCATCCGCGCAACTTCGAAGCCGCCGGCCTGATCGCGCGCATGCTGCCGACTGCCGTGATCCTGCACGTGCGGCGCAATCCGGTCGAAAACTGTCTGTCCGTGTATCGCCACGAGTTCAACAAGCAATGGACGTTCACGCATGACCTGAACGACATCGCGAGTTACTACGGCCGTTACGCGCAGCTCGCCGCGCAATGGCAGCGCACGCTGCCGGGCCGCTTCGTGTCGATTCAATACGAAGACTTCGTGAAGAACTTCGAGACTGCAGCGCCGCAGCTGGTGCAAGCGTGCGGCCTGAGCTGGGAGCCGCAGTGTCTCGAATTCCAGAAGACGCCGCGGGCGATCGCGACGTTCGCGACCGTGCAGGTGCGCGGGCCGGTGGCGCTCGGCGACGGGCGCGCGCAGAAGTATCAGAAACATCTCGGGCCGCTGATCGCGGCGCTCGAAGCTGCGGGTATTGATCTGGAAACGGGAGCCGTGAAGCAGGTAGCAAGCTGACAAAACTGCGCGAGCGTCGAGCTTTTCGCTTTACTCACGCTCGCGTGACGGGTTCAGAATGCTGGCCACGGTTGGTCGTACAAGGAAGTTGTCATGGAAGAAACGAAGAGACTCCGGGCGAGGCTGTTCGCGGGCGTTGCAGCGCCACTCGCGATTGCGTTGGCGATTGCAGCTCAGGCGGCGCCGTTCGACGAAAAGTCGCAGGCTCCGCGCGCAGTGACGTCGCAAGCGCTGCGAGCGAAGTTCGAAGCGCACTTTCAGGCGTTCCAGCGCAAGCGGCAGGACGCCGATCCGGCTGCCTTCATCCGCGACCGGCAGGCGCACAAGCAATGGTCGGATCTGTACTTCGCGGTGAAGCTGGCGCTCGACGAGCGCGTGCGGCTGGAGGATCTTTCAGAGTTCGGGCTGGTTGCGCAGGCGAACGGTTCGTACGTCGTCGACCTGCGGAAGTTCCCGCAGTGGGAGCCGCTCGATCGGCGGCTCTACCCGCTGACCGATCCGGCAATCCTCGAATCCTATGAACCCGCGCTGCGGGCGCGAGGCTTCAGGGACAGCGACATCGCTGCGCTGCGAACGTACCTCGCCACTCACGATTCGCGCCTGGGAATCCACGCCGAGGGCCGGGAGCTGGTCGACACGTTCGCGAAACGGTTGCAGGGGCGCCGCCAAGCCGGGCAGCAGCTGAGTCTGGAGGAGGCGCTCGCGTTCCGCTATCAAAAGGCGACACTCAAGGCGGAGATCGAGCGGCAATGGGCAGTGGCACTGCTCGAGGCGCTCGATCCGCAGCGGCAGCGCATCCTCGCAGCGTTTCTGTTCGATGAGTTCGAGTCGTCGCTCACGCTGGGCACGCCGACGGCGCCGCTCGGCGAGACGCTCGAACAGGAAGTTCAACCGCTCGTGTCCGGCGACTACGTCCAGATGCTCGCGACCGAAGAGGCCGAGATCCGCCGGGACGTGGAGCGGCGCGCCGAGCAACTCAAGGAAGGAGAACAGCGATGAACGCAGTCATGCGCGTCTTTGCGACGCTGAGTCTTGCAGTGGCGTCAGGACAGGCTGCCGCCATCCCGACCCTCATAGCAACCGTGCCGTCGTTCGATGCCAACGACAATGGCAACCTCCGCGCCGGGTTGACCGTCGAAGCTTCGACGGACCTGCTCGTGCTGGTGATCGCCGGCGGCTTCACCATCACGTGCAACACCAGCACGCTGCGGCAGAACGTGCAGCGCCTGAAGACCTATTCGAGCACCTTCGGTCCCCACGAGATTCTGCGGATACCGGAAGTGATTCCCAGCACGTATCCGATCCCGGGATGGGCCAGCATCCCGGAAGGGACGTGCGGCGCCGAGTGCACGATGGAGTACACGGCCGAAGCGAGGGACGAGACCAGTCTCTCGATCAGGGTCGGCAGCACGGGCGTGGGTGCGGGCTTCACGCTCATCCCGCAGGGCGTCCAGTCGGAGGGCAACACGATTCTGCGCAACGTCTGCCGGGCGTTGCGACCCAGGTGCTGCACGCCGCTGTGCTCGATTCCATAACGACGGTTTCCACGAGTGCAAGGGAAAGGATTCCTATGAACACGCTGATCGGCTTTCTGTTGTGCATGATCTCCGCGGGCGCTTGGGCGCAATGCAGCCCGATCGTCATCGATACTCACAAGGACGGCATCCGGCTCGGTCCTGCGGGCCGCACGGTTTCGTTCGACGTCAACGCTGACGGCTATCCCGACACGGTGCAGTGGGTGCGTCGGGGCGGCGACGAAGCGTTCCTCACGCTCGATCGCAACCGCAACGGTGTGGTCGACGACGGCTCGGAGCTCTTCGGCGTCGGTACGCCGTTGCTCGAGGGCGGAACGGCGCCCAACGGATTCGTCGGCCTCGCGCAGTACGATCAACCGCTGCTGGGCGGCAACGATGACGGTGTGATCTCGCGTGCGGACGCGGTCTGGCCGGAGCTCGCGCTGTGGCTGGATGCCAATGCCGACGGCATTGCGACCCGCAACGAGATGCGGCGGCCCGAGACGTTCGGCCTGACGTCGTTCGGCATCATTCCGCGGGCGCGGCGCTACATCGATGAAGCTGGCAACTCGCTGCCCTACTGGGCCTGGGCCGGCGCGACGGGTCGGCCTGCCCGCACCATGATGGTGGACGTCTACTTCCTGCAGCTCGATGCGGATCGTCAGCCATGATCTCCGCGAGGCCCGCACGCAATGGAAAAGTCACCCGCCGTCAGCTTTACGTCGTCGCAGTTTCCGATCGAGCCGCACGAGGACGAGGACACGAATCCCGGCATCTACGGCCGCGCGCTGGCGCGTTGGCTGGCGGAGCAGCTCCAAGCGCGCGGCATCGCCATCAAGGAGGTCGTCGCGGAGGACTGGGGTCTGTGCGTCGTCACACAGACCCGGCCCGTGCGCGTCAACGTCGCGGTCGCCAATGTCGAGGACAGCTCGACGCGCTGGCAGATGTTCGCGTTCGCGGAGCGAGGCCTGTTTCAGCTGCGGGCGAGCGCGGCTGAATCGCAACGCGAGCTCGAGGCGATGCGCGAGCACCTCGCCGCGATCGTCGCGGGCATCCCGGATGCTCGCGATGTCTCGTGGGAGGAGCTCGACTAGCGCACTACAGCCCAGGCACAGGGAACCTGCGGCAGAGCGCCTTGACGGCTTCGTGCAGCTCCGCGAGCTTCGACGCGCTGTCGTGCGAGCGCATCGCTCCGACGATCCACTGCGCGACCTGCGACATCTCGGCTTCCTTCATGCCGCGAGTCGTCAGCGCCGGCGTGCCGAGGCGAACACCGCTCGGGCGCAGCGGCGGCCGCGGATCGTCGGGAATGACCTGCTTGTTCACCGTCAGTCCGGCGTCGTCGAGCGCTTTCTCGGCAACGCGGCCGTCGATGCCGAACGACTGGATCGTGTCGATGACCATCAGGTGATTCTCGGTGCCGCCGGTGATCAGCTTGCAGCCGTGCTGCTGCAGCTCCTTCGCGAGCGCCTGCGCGTTCGCGAGCACCTGCTTGGCGTAAGTGCGAAACGCCGGTTGCGCGGCCAGCTTCAGCGTCACGGCGATGCCGGCGACTGCATTCATATGCGGACCGCCCTGCATGCCTGGGAACACCGCCTGATCGATCTTCTGCGCGAGCTTCGACTTGCACAGAATCATGCCGCCCCGCGGACCGCGCAGGGACTTGTGAGTCGTCGTGGTCACGATGTCGAAGCCTGCGTCGAGCGGATTTGCGAGCGCGCCGCCTGCGATCAATCCGCCGAGATGCGAGACGTCCGCCATCGTGAGCGCACCGACTTCAGCCGCAATCGACTGGAACCGCGCGTAATCGAACTCGCGCGGATACGACGAGTGTCCGCAGAGCACGATCTTCGGCTGCACCTGCTTCGCCGTCTCGCGCACTCCGTCGTAGTCGATGTCGCCGCGCGTCGGCAGCGTGCGATAGCGAACGAAGTTGAAGATCCTGCCCATGCACGAGACCGGCGCGCCATGCGTCAGGTGTCCGCCGTGCGAGAGATCCATCGCGAGCACCGTGTCGCCGGGCTCGAGGCACGCCATGTAGACGGCCTGGTTCATCGGCGAGCCGCTCAGCGGTTGCACGTTGGCATGCTCGGCGCGGAACAGCGCTTTGGCGCGCTCCACGGCCAGCACTTCGATGCGGTCCGTGAACTGCTGGCCGCCGTAGTAGCGGCGCCCCGGATAGCCTTCGGAGTACTTGTTCGCGAACACGCTGCCGTTGGTCGCGTAGACCTCGGGGAACGCGTAGTTCTCGGACGGAATCAGCTCGATCCCATCGCGTTGCCGCTGTTCCTCGGCGCGCAGGGCGGCGCACACGTCGGGATCGGAAGCTTCGAGCAGGTCGAAAGAGATTTGCATGACGGCGCTCCAGTTTTCAGGAGGTGGGACGAGTGCCCAGGCGAGCGGCCGTAAGCAGGGAGGACCCCTGCGCGCATGCTTCCCAATGGTTGATCCCATTTACGCCAGTCACATGCGCGCGAAGATGCTAGCACGGAAGCCAATGGATGGCGGTACTATCAGCCCCAACCGACAGCACCCAAGCGTCTCGCCATGCCGCTCAACTACGACAAGCTGATGAGCACGACGTTCGAGCCCGCACGACAGACGTACGCGCGCAGGGACACGATGCTGTACGCACTGGGCGTCGGCGTCGGCGCACTCGATCCGTGCGACCCCAACGAGCTCAAGTACGTCTACGAAAAAAACCTCGTCGCGCTGCCGACGCTCGCGGTGACGCTCGCGGCCGGAGCGATGCGGCTCTCGGAGCCGTCGTACGGCATCACCTACCGGATGCTGTTGCATGCCGAGCAGACGCTCGAGATGCACAAGCCGCTGCCGGTCGAAGGCACCGTCGTCAGCGAGGCGAAGATCGACGAGATCTACGACAAGGGCGCAGCGAAGGGCGCGATCATGTACGTGACGCGCCGCCTGTACGAGGCGTCGAGCGGCGATCTGCTCGTCACGATGGGCAACGTGGCATTTCTGCGCGCCGACGGCGGCTTCGGCGGCAAGAGTGAGGGCGCACCGAAGCCGCGGCCCGTGCCCGCCGACCGCGCGCCCGATCTGCAGGCGAATCTGCCAGTGACGTTGAACCAGGCGCTCATCTATCGCCTCTGCGGCGACTACAACCCGCTGCACATCGATCCGGATGTCGCGCGCAGCGCCGGCTTCGATCGACCGATCCTGCACGGACTCGGCGGATACGGCACGGTCGGCCGCGCGCTGATCAAAGTGCTGTGCGGCGACGACCCGGGACGCCTGCGACGCCTCGACGTGCGTTTCACGAGCCCCGTTTATCCCGGCGAGCCGCTGCACGCGGACATCTGGAACCTCGGTCGCGGCGAAGCGGCGTTTCGCCTCGTCGCGAGCGAGCGCAGCGTCGTCGTCCAGGACTTCGGTCGCGTCGAGTACGAGGCATAGCGCGGGTCCATGTTCACCGCCTGCGGCGTCATCACGATCACGACGGACTTCGGTCACCAGGGACCCTTCGTCGCGACCATGAAGGGCCGCATGCTCGCGCATCTGCCCGCCGCGCGAATCATCGACGTGACGCATGAAGTGCCGGTGTACTGGCCGGCGGAGGCGGGGTTCTGGCTCGCGCGTGCGTACCCGTACTTCCCGACAGGGTCCGTGCACGTCGCCGTCGTCGATCCTGGTGTCGGCACGTCGCGCGACATCATCGTCGTCGTCGCGGGAGGGCACGCGTTCCTCGCGCCGGACAATGGCTTGCTCGCACCGGTCGTGGGGCGAGCGAGCTCGCCGTCCATCTTTCGTCTGGACACGCCGCGGGCGATTGCGAAGTTCAAGTTGCCGGTGCCGAGCGCCACCTTCCACGGCCGCGACATTTTCGCGCCGCTCGCGGCGGAGCTTGCCGCCGGCAGGGCAGCGCCGGCCGACCTCGGGCCGAAGACCACGGACATCGTGCCGTCGTGGGTCGAGGAGCCGGCCGTAACGACGGACCAGGTCAGCGGCGTGATCATCACCATCGACCACTTCGGCAACCTGATCACGAACATCGACGCCGGGCTGATCCGCAACTTCCCCACGCCCGTGGTGCGTACCGGCGGCCACACGCTGCCCCTGCGGCGGACCTACGGAGACGTCCGGCCAGGCGAATTTCTCGCCCTGGTCAATTCCTTCGGGGTCATCGAGATCGCCCGGGCCGAGCAGAGCGCCGCGGAGGCCCTGGGGTTGGGCCGGGGCGCCCCCGTCACCATCTCCAGCCGCTGAACCGCCGCGCGGGCCCCTGCCGGGCCGTCCCTTGCAGAACTAAGGTTGCGGACCCAGTCTAAGGCCGAGCAGGGGTTAGAAATCCGCGGACACGCCCAGCCATTGAAAACGGCGGCGCATCGTATATAGTCCGCAGGCTTCCGGCCCCGTCGGGGTTCCGATCTAGTTGATTTTGATAGAATTTTTTTAGGAATCGCCATGGTGGAGAGAGACGACGACCATTTCGATCTCGACGAGGACTTCGTAGCCGAGAGCGACGAGAGCTCCAGTTACGAAAAGTTCATCGATCCGGTCGGCCGGCGGGCGCGCCCCAGCGCTGCGGCTCAGGCCAAGAAGGGTAAGGCCGCGTGGAGCAAGCTGGAGGATGTGCTGGCGGAGCGGCGCCTGCAGAAACAACTCAAAGATTTCGAAGGCGAATAGTCTTTCAGGCGCAGCGCTGGCCCGTTGCGGCCTGCGCCAGTGCGCCGTCCGCGGCGACGGGATCCGCTGCTCATTGGGGAATCACATGACGATGGCTGATCCGACGCCCGGCACCTCGCCGTGGGTCGTGCTGAAGTTCGGCGGCACCAGCGTTTCCTCGGTCGCGAACTGGCAGAACATCGCTGCAGTGCTGCGCGATCGCCTCGCCGAAGGCCTGCGGCCCGTCGTCGTTCATTCCGCGCTCTCCGGCATCACCGACCGTCTCGAGCAGCTGCTCGGCCTCGCCCTCGGCAACGAGTGGCAGCCGGTCATGGAGCAGATCGAGCAGCGCCATCGCGACCTGGCGCGCGATCTCGGCGTCATTACCAGCCCGGAGCTCGAAGAGCAGTTCAAGCGCCTGCGGCAGATCGCGGCCGGCATCGCGCTGGTCGGCGAAGTGAGCGAGCGGCTGCGCGCCCGCGTGTTGGCGCAGGGCGAGCTGATGGCGACGCGCCTCGGCGCCGCGTTCCTGACCTCGCAAGGACTCGACGTGCAGTGGGTCGACGCACGTGCCGTGATCAAAGCTGAGCCGCGACGCAACGCCAGCATGCGCGCGACGTATCTCTCCGCCACGTGCGCCTACGATCCCGATCCGGATCTGCAGCAGCGCTGGTCAACGCCGGGCACAGTCTGGATCTCGCAGGGCTTCATCGCGAGCGACGAGAGCGGCGACACGGTGCTGCTCGGGCGCGGCGGCTCCGACACGTCTGGCAGTTACTTCGCGGCCAAGCTGCAGGCGCGCCGGATGGAGATCTGGACCGACGTGCCGGGCATGTTCAGCGCCAATCCGCGCTCGGTGCCCACTGCGCGGTTACTGCGCGCACTCGAGTACGACGAGGCGCAGGAAATCGCCAGCAGCGGCGCGAAGGTTCTGCATCCCCGCTGCATCATGCCGGTCAAGCAATACGGCATCCCGCTGTACGTCTACGCGACGCAGACGCCGAAGCTCGAAGGCACCGTCATCACCACGCACGGCGGCAACGTCGCGGCGCAGGTCAAGGCGGTCACGATCAAGAAGAACATCACGCTGATCTCGATGGAGACGGTCGGGATGTGGCACTCGGTCGGCTTCCTCGCCGACGCCTTTGCCGTGTTCAAGGCGCACGGCCTGTCGATCGATCTGGTCTCGACGTCGGAGACCAGCGTCACGGTGTCGCTCGACCCGGCGGCGAACGCGCTCGACAAATCCACGCTCGATGCGCTGGTCGCCGATCTCGGGCGGATCTGCCGCGTCGACATCTTCGGCCCCTGCGCGGCCGTGAGCCTCGTCGGCCGTAACATCCGCGCGATCCTGCACCGGCTCGGCGAAGCGCTCGAGCTGTTCGAAGAGCAGAAGATCTACCTGGTCACACAGGCCGCGAACGATCTCAACATCACCTTCGTGATCGACGAAGCGCACGGCGACCGCCTGGTGGCGCGCCTGCACGAGATCGCGATTCGCAAGATGACGGCCGATCGCGTGCTCGGACCGACGTGGGAAGAGCTGTACGGCGGCGCGGACAAGAGCGCTGTCGCTGCGCGGCAATGGTGGCAGGACCGCCGCAACGAGCTGCTGACTCTCGGCCGCGAGCACGGCGCTGCGTTCGTCTACGACCGCGCAACGCTCAAGACCCGCGCGCAGGCGCTGCAAGCGCTGCCGGGCATCGATGCCGTCTTCTACGCGATGAAGGCGAACTGGCATCCGCAGATCCTGCAGGTCTTCTACGATCAGGGGCTGGGCTTCGAATGCGTGTCGCGCGGCGAAGTCGAGCACGTCGTCGCGACGTTCAAAGGCATCGATCGCCAGCGCATCCTCTACACGCCGAACTTCGCGCCGCGCGCGGAGTATGCATGGGCGGTGGAGCAGGGCATCTGGGTCACGCTCGACAATCTGCATCCGCTCAAGCGGTGGCCGGAGCTGTTCAGGGGCCGCGAGTTGTTCGTGCGCATCGATACCGGGCATGGCCGCGGTCATCACGACAAGGTGCGCACGGCGGGCGTGCACTCGAAATTCGGCGTGCCGCTGTTCGAGGTCGAGGAGCTGGAGCGGCTGGCGCAAGCCGCGGGCGCGAAGATCGTCGGACTGCACGCACACACCGGCAGCGGCGTGTTCACGGTCGACAACTGGCAATCGGTGGGCGATACGCTCACGGCACTCACGCAGCGCTTCCGCGACGTGCGCACAGTCGACCTCGGCGGCGGACTCGGCGTACCGGAGCGACTCGGCCAGCAGGGAGTCATGCTGCCGGAGTTCGGCGCAACGCTCGCCGCGCTGAAGGCCGCGCATCCGAATCTCGCGCTGTGGATCGAGCCTGGCCGATTCCTCGTCGCCGAAGCCGGCGTGCTGCTCGCGCAGGTGACGCAGGTCAAGGGCAAGGGCGAAGTGCACTACGTAGGCGTCGCAACGGGCATGAACTCGCTGATCCGGCCGTCGCTGTACGGGGCGCATCACGAGATCCTCAATCTCAGCCGGCTCGACGATCTGGCGACCGACGTCGTGAACGTCGTCGGTCCGATCTGCGAGTCGGGCGACCAGCTCGGCGTCGATCGCCTGCTGCCGCCGACCGAGGAAGGCGACATCCTGCTGATCGCCACCGCCGGTGCGTACGGTCGCGCGATGAGCTCGCGCTACAACCTGCGCGAGCCGGCACAGGAGTTCGTGATCTGATGGACTTCGAGATCGTCGCCGAGGGATTGCGATTTCCTGAAGGCCCGATCGCGATGGCCGACGGCTCGATCGTGCTGGTCGAAGCCGCGCGCGGCACGCTCTCTCGCGTGTGGCGCGGCGGGACGGAGGTCATCGCGGACCTCGGCGACGGACCGAACGGCGCGGCGCTCGGACCCGACGGCGCGGTCTACGTCTGCAATAACGGCGGCTTCGAGTGGCGCGAGGTCAACGGCTTGCTCGTGCCGGTACGCGCATCGGCCGATTACAAGACGGGCCGGATCGAGCGCGTCGATCTCGCCACCGGCCGTTTCGAGCGCATCTACGAGACGTTCGACGGCGAGCGGCTCGGCGGCCCCAACGACATCGTCTTCGATCGCACCGGCGGCTTCTGGTTCACCGACATGGGCAAGAGCTTCGCGCGCCAGCGCGATCACAGCTGCCTGTTCTACGCCAGACCCGACGGCTCGCACCTGCATCGCGCGGTGCATCCAGCCGTTTCGTTCAACGGCGTCGGGTTGTCGCCGGACGAAAGCGTCGTCTACTGCAACGACACCGAGACGCAGAAGCTCTGGGCGTTCGACGTGGCCGAGCCCGGCAAGCTGCGGCCGTTCGCCTTCGGCCAGCGCGGTCGCGTCGTGTGTACGCTGCCCGGGCACCAGCTGCTCGACAGCCTCGCGGTGGAAGCAAACGGCAACGTCTGCTCGGCGACGCTGCTCAACGGCGGCATCACGATCTTTGCGCCCGACGGTGGGTTCGAGCACGTGGCGCTTCCGGATCCGCTGACGACGAACATCTGCTTCGGCGGCGCCGACATGCGCGACGCGTACATCACGCTGTCCGGGACCGGCAAGCTGGTGAAAGTGCGCTGGCCGCGCCCGGGCCTGAAGCTGAACTTCCAGCAGGCCTGAGCTATTTTGCCTTGTGGCGTTGCTCGAGCTCGCGAACGACGCTCGTGAGCGAGAGATTCCTGCTCTTCAGCAGCAGCGCCAGGTGATACAGCAGGTCCGCTGATTCTCCGACGAGCCGCTCGTCGTCCTGCGTCACCGCTGCGAGCGCGACTTCCACGCCTTCCTCGCCGACCTTCTGCGCGATACGCGTCGGGCCTTCCGACCACAGGCGCGCCGTGTAGCTGCCTTCCGGCCGGGCGCTGATCCGCTGCGCGATCGTCGCTTCGAGCCGCATGAGGAACGACAGCTCGGCCGCATCGGTCGCGAGCTCGTCGCCGAAGCAGCTCTGCGTGCCGAGATGACAGGTCGGCCCCTCGGGATTCGCGAGCACGAGCAAAGTGTCCTGGTCGCAGTCGGTCACGACGTCGACGACGTTCAGCCAGTGGCTGGAAGACTCGCCCTTGGTCCACAGCCGATTGCGGCTGCGGCTGAAGAACGTCGCGCGCTTTTCCGCGAGCGTCATGCGCAGCGCTTCGCGGTTCATGTACGCGAACATCAGAACCTGGCCGCTGCGCGCGTCCTGCACGACCGCCGGTATCAGGCCGTCGTTCTTGCTCCAGTCGAGCGCGGCAACCTCATCCAGCTTCATGGACGCACCTCGATCGTCTGCTTGCGCAGGAACTGCTTGAGCTCAGGAATTTGCAGTTCGCCGGTGTGGAACACGCTCGCCGCCAGCGCGCCATCGACGCGCGCCTCGTTGAAGACCTCAGCGAAATGTTCCGGAGTACCGGCGCCGCCGGACGCTATCAGCGGCACCTTGCAGATCCGCCGGACCGAGGCGAGTTGCGCGATGTCGTAGCCCTTGCGCACGCCGTCGCTGTTCATGCAATTGAGCACGACCTCACCGGCACCGCGCGCCTGGACCTCGCGCACCCACTCATGCGTGCGACGCGCCGTATTTCGCGTGCGATTCGGATCGCCGGTGAACTGGTAGACGTAGTACTCGCCGTCGATCGGCTGGCTGTCGATGCCGACGACGACGCATTGCGCGCCGAAGCGCGCGCTGAGGCGGCTGATCAGCTCCGGATCCGCGAGTGCGGGTGAGTTGATGGAAACCTTCTCCGCACCTTCGCCGAGCACTTGCTCCGCGTCCGCGACGCTGCGGATGCCGCCGGCGACGCAGAACGGAATGTCGAGAAGCGCCGCCACGCGCCGCACCCAGCTGCGGTCGACCGAGCGGCCGTCGGGACTCGCGGTGATGTCGTAGAACACGAGCTCGTCCGCGCCTTGCTCGCGATAGCGCCGCGCCAGCTCGAGAATGTCGCCCACGACCACGTGATCGCGAAAGCGCACGCCCTTGACGACCTGGCCGTCTCTTACGTCGAGGCAGGGGATGATGCGTTTGGCAAGAATGGCCGCAGCTCCTCGGGAGAGATCTTGTTTTCCAGCAGCGCCCGGCCGCTGATCGCTGCCGCGACGCCGCACTCCGACAACGAGCGCAGATCACGGGCGGCAGCTATACCGCCGGAGGCCTGCCATTGCAATTCCGGATAGCGCCGGACGGCTTCGGAGTACAGCGCCAGGTTCGGGCCGACGAGCGTGCCGTCGCGGCTGATGTCGGTGCAGAGCACGTGCGTCAAACCGACGTTCATGAAGCGCTCGATCAACGTCCACAGCGTGGCTGGGCTCGTCTGCTGCCAGCCGTGCGTCGCGAGCCGGGGCACGCCGGCAGCATCGAGGCGCACGTCGAGCGCCAGCACGAAGCGGCGCGGGTCGAGCTCGAACATCCAGGTCATCACGCGATCCGGATCGGTGACCGCGATGCTGCCGATCACCGCGCGGTCGACGCCTGCATCGAACAGCTCGCGAATGCGCTCGATCGTGCGCAGGCCGCCACCGACCTGGAGCTTGACGCCGCTGCTCTTCGCGAGCAGCAGAACGGTCGGACGATTCGGCTGCGTGCCGTCGCGCGCACCATCGAGATCGACGATGTGCACGCGGCGCGCTCCCAGCGCGCGATAACCATCCAGCACGCTCTGTGGATCGTCGGAGTAGATGGTTTCGGCAGCGAAATCGCCCTTCAGCAGGCGCACGCAGCGTCCGTCCCGCAGATCTATGGCCGGAATCAGTTCCATCGCAGCCAGTCCCTTCATGGCACGTCCCTCATGACACGAGCAGGAAATTGCGCAGCAGGAGCGCGCCGGTTTGCGCCGACCGCTCCGGGTGAAACTGCGCGCCGAACACGTTGCCGCGGCCGACGAGGGCGGCGAAGCGCTCGCCGTAAGTCGCCGTCGCAATCGTGTTCGCGCTCACGGGCACGCAATAGCTGTGCACGAAATAGACATAGTCGCCGCTGACCACATCGTCCAGGAGCGGCGACGGCGAAGTGAACTCGAGCTGGTTCCAGCCCATGTGCGGCACGGGCAGTCCGTCGCGTTCGGCGAAGCGCTGCACGCGCCCGGGCAAGAGCCCGAGACAGGCAACGTCGCCTTCTTCGGAAGATTCGAACAGCAGTTGCATGCCGACGCATACGCCCAGCAATGGCTGGCGCAGCGTGCGAATCGTTTCGACCAGGTTCGCGCTGTGCAGCCGCTCCATGCAGTCGGCGGCGGCGCCTACGCCGGGCAGGATCACGTGTGTAGCCTTCTGCAGCGTCGGCGCGTCGGTCGTGATCGTCGAGTCGATGCCGAGCCGATCGATCGCGTAGCGCAACGACGCGATGTTGGCACCGCCGCTGTCGATGATCGCCAGCCGTATCACAACGTTCCCTTCGTGCTCGGCAATTGCGTGTCCGTGATCCTGATTGCCTGGCGCAGCGCGCGCCCGACGCCCTTGAAACAGGCTTCGATCATGTGGTGCGTGTTCTCGCCCGTGACCTTGATGTTGATCGCGGCGCCGAGCGTTTCCGCCAGCGAGCGGAAGAAGTGCGGCACGAGCTCGGTCGGCAGCTCGCCGACCTGGTCGCGACCGAACGCCCCCTCGAACACGAAGTACGGCCGGCCCGACAGATCGATCGCGACCTGTGCGAGCGCTTCATCCATGGGCAGCAGAAAGCCGTAGCGCTGAATGCCGCGCTTGTCGCCGAGCGCCGCCTTCAATGCCTGTCCCAGGGCGAGCGCGCAATCCTCCACTGTGTGGTGCTCGTCGATGTGCAGATCGCCGGCGCACGACAGCTGCAGCGAGAACCCGCCGTGCTTCGCGATCTGCTCCAGCATGTGATCGAAGAAGCCGATGCCCGTGGTGACGCGAATCGGCGCTGCTTCGTCGAGCCGGACTTCGACGTTGATGTCCGTTTCCTTCGTCTTGCGCGCGACCGTCGCTGTGCGGCGCGCGATTGGCGTAAAGGTGTCGTCTGCAACGCGAATGCTCTCGATGCCGAGCTTGCGCGCGAGCTCCAGGTCTGCGTCGCGCTTGCCGATGAAGCAGGCTTGGCCGGGATCGATCTGTCCGGCGCGCAGGTAGCCTTCGAGGAGCTCGGGATCGATGAAGATGACGCGTGACGAGCTCATGCTGCTGCTCCGGTCGACTGTGCGATGCCCTGCAGGAGTCGATCGTTCTGCTCCGTCGTGCCCACTGAGATCCGCAGGCTCCTGCCCAGGCCCGGCTGCGCGCGGGGATCGCGGATGATCAGGCCGACGGCTGCGGCGCCGCGCAGCACGCGATCGGCATCGACGCAATCGACCAGGATGAAATTCGAGTCGCTCGGCCACACATGCCGGATGGCCGGCAGTCGACCGAGCTGCTCGCTCAACCGCGTCCGCTCGGCGCGAATGGCCTCGATGCGACGCTGCGACTCGGCGCGGTCCGAAGAGTCCGTGAATTTGAGCACCGCCTCGATGGTAGGCGTCGGTAAGGAATACGGCGTGATCACGCGAGCCAGCAGGTTGACGATGTCGGCGTGAGCGAGGAGAGCGCCGCAGCGGGCACCGGCAAGCGCGTAAGCTTTCGACAGCGTGCGCAGAATCACGAGGTTCGCGTAGCGATCCAACCGATCGATGAGACTCGCAGTGCCGGCGAATTCGATGTAGGCCTCATCGACGACGACGATCGCCCGGTCGCGCAATGACTCGCAGAGCGATTCGATAGCGGTGCGATCGAGCAAGTTGCCGGTGGGATTGTTCGGTGTGCAGAGGAACAGCAGCTTCACGCCAGGGCGGCATGCATCCAGGACTGCCTGCGCATCCAGCGCGAAGCCGCGATCCTTGAGCAAAGGCACTTCGACGACGCCCGCGCCCTGGATTCGCGCCGAAACCTTGTACATGCCGAAGGTCGGCGGGCAGATCAGAACGCTGTCCTGTCCAGCCCGGCAGAATGCGCGGACCAGCAGGTCGATGCCTTCGTCGCTGCCGCGGCCCGCGAGGACGTTGTCGGGCGCGACGCCGTACAACGCGGCCAGGTGCGCGATGAGCTCGGCCGGCTGCGGCTCCGGATAGCGGTTGAGTCCGGCCAGCGACGTGTCGCCGCTCGCGCGCCACGGCATCTCGTTCGCATGCATGCGTTCGAGCGAAGGCTCCCACGCGGCGTGCTGGTAAGGCTGCAGCGACAGGATGTCCGGGCGCGCCAGCTCGAGAATCGGGTTCATGCGGGCCTCCGATCCAGCGCTGCGAGGCGTACGCGCACGGCGTTCGCGTGGGCGTCGAGTCCTTCGAGTGCAGCGAGCGTGATCGCGGTGGGGCCTAACTCGCGCAGGCCGTCGGACGTCAGCTCCTGCACCGTCATGCGCTTGAGGAAGTCGTGCAACGACAGACCGCTGTATGCCTTCGCGAAGCCATAGGTCGGCAAAACGTGGTTGGTGCCGCTGCAGTAGTCGCCCATCGTCTCCGGTGTCCACGCGCCGAGGAACACGGAGCCGGCATTGCGGACCTTCGGCAGCCAGTCACGCGCGTTCGTGACTTGCAGGATCAAGTGCTCGGGCGCATAGGTGTTGCTGATCTCGATCGCTGCGTCGAGCGTGTCGACGACGAACAGGCGCGCATGCTCGATCGATTGCCGCAACGTGTCGATGCGGCCGAGCTTGTGCATCTGCGCCTCGATCTCAGCGACAGTCGCTGCAGCGAGCGCACTCGATGTAGTGACGAACACGACCTGCGCATCGGCGCTGTGCTCGGCCTGAGCCAGCAAGTCGGCAGCGACGAACTCAGCGCGCGCCGTCGCATCGGCGATGACGAGGACCTCGGAAGGTCCGGCGGGCAGATCGAGCGCCGCGCCTTCCGGATCGTTGGCGACCTGCAACTTGGCGGCGGTGACCCATGCATTGCCGGGACCGAAGATCTTGTCGACTTTGGGCACCGTCGCCGTGCCATATGCCATCGCGGCAATCGCCTGGGCGCCGCCGAGTTTGAAGACACGACGCACACCGCAGAGGTTCGCAATCGTGAGCACCGCAGGATCGGCGGTGCCGTCGCGACGCGGCGGTGTGCAGATGATCCGCGTCGGACACGCTGCGATTCGTGCCGGCACCGCGAGCATGATCGCCGCGGAGGGCAGGGGCGCAACTCCCGCAGGCACGTACAGCCCGACGGCATCGATGGGCCGGAACTGCCGCTCGCAGACGACGCCGGGGACGGTCTCGACGCGCAAAGGATCGCTGATCTGTGCTTCGTGGAAGCGCCGGACATTCGCGATTGCGCGGTCGATCGCAGCGCGCTGCTCCGCATTGAGCGCCGTCTCGGCCGCTGCGAATTCCGCTGGAGTGACTTCGATTGCCTGCGCAGCTACGCCATCGAAGCGCCGCGTGAATTCGAGCAATGCGGCGTCGCCGCGCTCGCGAACCTCGCGCACGATCTCACGCACCCGTTCGTGAAGCGTCGCAGTGTCCTGCTGCATGGGGCGGCGCAACGCCTGACGACGTTGCTCCGTCGAGAGCGACGACCAATTGAGAATGGGCAGTGTCACGCGAGCATCTTCTCGACTGGCAGCACCAGGATCGCGCTCGCGCCGGCGCTCTTCAGGCTCTCGAGCGTTTCCCAGAACACGTTCTCGCGACAGACCGCGTGCACGGCAACCTTGTCGCTTACGCCATCGAGCGGCAGGATCGTGGGCGACTCGCTGCCCGGCAGCAGCTTCCTGATCTCCGGCAGTTTCGAGCGCGGCGCGTGCAGCATGATGTACTTGCTCTCCTTCACCTGCTGCACGCCATCGATGCGCATCGACAGCCGGTGCAGCCACTCCTGCTTCTCGGTCGTAACCGCGACCGGCGTGCTGATGATCGCGGCCTGACTTTCCAGGATCGTGTCCGCTTCCCACAGGTGATTCGCGACCAGCGTCGAGCCGGTCGACACGAGATCGCAGATGAAGTCGGCGCGACCGAGGCGGGGCGCGATCTCCACCGCGCCGGAGAGCGTGACGATCTCCGCCTGCACGTCGTTCTGGCGCAGGTAGCGCGCCAGGATGTTCGGATACGTCGTCGCGATGCGCTTGCCGTGCAGCGAGGAGATTCCGCCGTACTCGACGCCGTCGGGCACCGCGATCGACAGCCGGCACTTGCCGAAGTCGAGCACCATCATCTGCTCGAACAGCGGCGCGATGCCGCGGGCCTTGAACGCCAGACGTTTCTCTTCGATGACATTCAGCCCGACGATCCCCAGATCGCAGACGTCCTGCTGCACCAGGTCGGGAATGTCGTCGTCGCGCACGAACAGCACGTCGAGCGGCATGTTCTCGCCGTAGCACATCAGCTGATCCTTGCCGCGGCTGTACTTGAGGCCGCAGCGGACCAGCAGGTCGAGCGAGTTGTCGGTCAGCCGGCCGGACTTCTGCAGCGCGACCTTGAGGCGGGAGGACTTGTCCATGATGGGTGTACGGCTTACGTGGGTCGTTGGTCTTTGAGGCGTGCGGCGGCGAGCGTGTAGCCGCCATTGCCGCTCGTGAGGTAGCGGGCGACCCGGCCGACGGTCGTGACGCTGACGCCGGTCTGCCGGTAGATCTCGCGGTAGGGCACGCCCTGCTGGAGCAGGGCGACGACGGCCCAGCGGTCCGCGAGCGCCTGCAGCTCGGCCGGCGTGCACAGGTCGCGGAAGAATGCCCGGCATTCCTCGACGCTGCGCAGGGTCAGGATGGCGCTGAACAGCGCCCGCTCCGCCAGCACTTCCTGGCGGGGGGTGATGGCCCGATGCTCTTTCATGGCGGATTCATGCCGGCTGCTTGTAGTAATGTACTAGCACGCTAATACAATGGAGCGGCGAACACAAGCCGGAATCCGGCGGATCGGGCGGCTTTTTGCCATAGTTCATCGGCACTTTGCCGCCACTGGCGGTTGACGGTGCCGCGCCGCCGCCCCTAGACTGTCCACCGCTCATCGAGACCGGCTGAGGGTCAGGCCCTTTGAAGCCGGGGCAACCATCGAAGCTAACCACTTCGAAATGGTGCCAACTCCTGCGGGGGTGGCCGTAAGCCGGCCACAATCCGACAGATGAGTTGCTGTGAAGCTGGCTGTGCTCTTCGGAGCCGGCCGGTCGGTCACGGCGACCTGCCACTACGGGTACTCCGTGGGGTTTCTGCGATGCGCGAAACCTGTCCGGCCATTGGGGCCGGCGCGGAACTGGAGTACTCGATCAATGACTTCGCTATTGCAAGCCGGCGGCGTGCGCAGCTCCACGGACGTGCATGCTGCTCGCCTCGCGACTCCCGTCGTACCCGTCACACCGGTTCGTGAAGGCATCCTGCAACTGGACCAGCCGCTCGCCCTGCATCTGGGCGGCCGGCTCGACGGCGTCCGCGTCGCGTGGCGCGTCACCGGCAATCCGCGCGGGCCGTTGGTCGCGGCTCTCGGCGGCATCTCTGCGGGCCGCGTCGTAGCGGACATCGGCACCAGCGAGAAGGGTTGGTGGAGCGAAGTCATCGGCCCTGGCAGGGCGCTCGATACCGAGCGCTATCAGGTGCTCGGCATCGACTTTCTCGGCGGCAGCGGCGCGACGACCGGACCGCGCGCCGGCCAGACGAACTTTCCTTCGATCAGCAGCTACGACCAGGCCGAAATCCTGCGGCGGGTGCTCGAGCACTTGCACACGTCGCTCGCTGCGATCGTCGGTGCGTCCTATGGCGGGATGGTGGCGCTGGCATTTGCCGAACGCTACCCGCAGCTCGTGAAGCACGCAGTCGCGATCAGCGCCGCAGATCGCCCGCATCCCATGGCGACTGCGTGGCGCAGCGTCCAGCGCGCGATGGTTCGATACGCTTCGAAAAATGGGGATGCGCCGGAGGGATTGCGACTTGCGCGCGCCCTGGCGATGGCGACATATCGCAGCCCCGAGGAGTTTGCTGCCCGGTTCAGTGGCGCACCTGCGCGCATCGATGGGCGGTTTCAATTTCCCATCGAGTCCTACCTGCTGGCACGCGGCGACGCGTACGCGGCAACGTATGTGCCCGAAGCGTTCGTGTGTCTCTCCGAGTCCATCGACCTGCACCGCGTCGATCCGACGCGGATTCGCGTCCCGGTGACGTTGGTCGCGATCATCGAAGATCAGCTGATTCCGCTCGGCGACATGCGCTCGCTCAAAGCGCGTCTCGATGGCCAGGCGTCGCTGGTCGAGGTGTCATCGCTGTACGGTCACGACGCATTCCTGAAGGAAGGCGCAGCATTGCAGCCCGTATTCGCGGCTGCGCTCGAAGGGCAGGGAGGTGCGACATGACTCAGCCGCTATCCGCAACGACGCGCGCGGTGCGCGCAGCGCTGGAGTCCGATACGCAGCATGGCGCGGTCATCCCGCCCATCCATCTGACTTCAACCTTCGCCTTCGAAGCGTTTGGCGAGAAGCGCACGTACGACTACACGCGCTCCGGCAACCCGACACGCGATGCGCTCGCCGAAGCGCTGGCCGAGCTCGAAGGCGGCACCGGCGCCGTCGTGACATCTTCGGGCATGTCGGCCGTGCACCTGGTCGTGCAGCTGCTCTCAGCGAACGATCTGCTGATCGCGCCGCATGACTGTTACGGCGGCACGTATCGGCTGTTCAGTAACCTGGCGAAGCGCGGCGCCGTGCGCGTGCAGTTCGTCGATCAGACGGACGACCGCGCCTTTGCCGCAGCGCTGGCGCTCGGGCCGAAGCTGATCTGGATCGAAACGCCGAGCAATCCGCTGCTGCGGATCGTGGACATCCGGGCGCTGGCGCAGAAGGCGCACGCGGCCGGCGCGCTCGTGCTCGTCGACAACACATTCCTGTCGCCGGTATGGCAGCGGCCGATCGCGCTGGGCGCCGATCTGGTGCTGCATTCGACGACGAAGTATCTCAATGGTCACAGCGACGTCGTGGGCGGAGCAGTGATCGCCGCGACGCCGGAGCTGCACGAGCGGCTGGTGTGGTGGGCGAACTGTACTGGCGTGACCGGTGCGCCGTTCGACAGCTATCTCACCTTGCGCGGCTTGCGCACGCTGCACGCGCGCCTGCGAGTTCACGCGGAGAACGCTGCGCTGGTCGCGCATCTGCTGACCGGTCATCCCGCGGTCCGGCACGTCCACTATCCGGGCCTGCGCTCACATCCGCAGCACGAGCTGGCGCGCACTCAGCAATCAGGCTTTGGCGGCATGCTCAGCTTCGAGCTGCACGGTGGCCTCGGCAACGTGCGGGCATTCCTCGACGGCCTGCAGTGCTTCTCGCTCGCCGAGTCGCTCGGCGGTGTCGAGAGCCTTGTCGCTCATCCGGCGACGATGACGCACGCTGCAATGGATGCAGACGCGCGTCGCGTCGCCGGAATCTCCGACACGCTGCTGCGGCTCTCGATCGGCATCGAGGCGGCGGACGATCTCATTCGGGATCTGCATGGCGGGCTGGAGCGTGCGGCAGCCGTGCACTTGCGACGCGTGGCGGCGGAGCCGCAGGCGCGGCGACTCGAGCTCTGCTGAGCGTGCTTTTCCCGGTGGGCTTTGTGTACTCTGTGGCGGTCTCCGCCGCGGGTGCACTCACCAGATGAGAACAAAGATCACCGAGCTGCTCGGCATCGAGTATCCGATCATTCAGGGCGGCATGCAGTGGGTCGGCTATGCCGAGCTGGCATCGGCCGTCTCCAACGCGGGCGGCCTCGGCATCCTGACGGCGCTCACGCAACCCACGCCTGACGACCTGCGGCGCGAGATCGAGCGCTGCCGCGGCATGACCGACAAGCCGTTCGGCGTGAACCTGACGATCCTGCCGGCGATCACGCCGCCGCCGTACGCCGAGTACCTGGCCGCGATCATCGAGAGCGGCGTCAAAGTCGTCGAGACCGCGGGCAACAACCCGAAAGACTTCGTCGCGCGTCTGAAGGAGCACGGAGTCAGGATCGTGCACAAGTGCACGTCGGTGCGGCATGCGCTCTCCGCAGAGCGCCACGGCGTCGACGTCGTCAGCATCGACGGCTTCGAATGCGCAGGGCATCCCGGCGAAGACGACATTCCGAACCTGATTCTCATTCCGGCCGCGGTGCGTGCGCTGAAGATTCCGATCGTCGCCTCGGGCGGCATCGGCGACGGGCGCGGGATGGCTGCGGCGCTGGCACTCGGCGCGCAAGGCATCAACATGGGCACCCGCTTCATGTGCACGAAAGAAGCGCCGATCCACGACAACATCAAGCAGGCGCTGGTCGCAGCGGGCGAGCGCGACACGAACCTGATGTTCCGCACCATGCACAACACGGCGCGTGTGTTCAAGAACGCGATCTCGAGCGAAGTGGTCGCGATGGAGAAGCGCGGCGCCAGGTTCGATGAGGTCCGGCATCTCGTCGCCGGCGGGCGCGGCAAGGTGGCGCTGCGTAGCGGCGAGGTCGACGGCGGTGTCATCAGCGCCGGCATGGTGATCGGCCTGATCGACGACGTGCCCACGTGCGCCGAGCTGATGCAACGCATCGTGCGCGATTGCCGCGAGCACTTGCGAACTGCAACTGCGATGGCGGCGGCTTAGCGGAAGACTGTCATGGACTTCAAGACGATTCGTTACGAGCTCGACGACGGCATCCTGACGATCACGCTCAATCGTCCCGAACAGCTCAACGCGTTCACGCCGCAGATGGCGGCGGAGCTGATCGACGCATTTCGTGCCGCGAGCGCCGACGATGCAGTGCAGGCGGTGATCGTGACCGGCGCGGGTCGTGCGTACTGTGCCGGCATGGATTTATCGGCGGTCGGAAACGTCTTCGGTCTCGACGAGCAGTTGCGCCCGACGCTCGCCGATATGCATGAGCGGCTGCAGGATCCAACGATCGTGCATCGCGTGCGCGACACGGGCGGTCGCGTGACGCTCGCAATCTACGATTGCGCCAAACCTGTCATCGCCGCGATCAACGGCGCAGCTGTCGGCATCGGTGCGACGATGACGCTCGCGATGGATATCCGCCTCGCATCGGACAAAGCGCGCATCGGTTTCGTGTTCGGCAAGATCGGCATCGTGCCGGAGGCATGTTCGTCGTGGTTCCTGCCGCGTATCGTCGGCATGCAGCAGGCGCTCGAATGGGTGTACACCGCCGACATCTTCGACGCGGCGGAAGCGAAGCGCGGCGGTCTCGTGAAAGAAGTCTATCCGGCGCAGCGCCTGCTCGATGAAGCGAAATACCTCGCGCGGCGCATCGTCGAGAATCGCTCACCGGTCGCGACGGCGCTGACGCGGCAGATGATGTATCGCAATGCCGCCCAGCCGCATCCGCTCGAAGCGCATCGCATCGATTCGCTCGGCGTGTTCTACACCAGCGTGAAGGACGGAAAGGAGGGCGTGCGCGCGTTCCTGGAGAAGCGGCCGCCGAATTTCAAAGCGCGCGTCTCGACCGATCTGCCGCCGTTCTACGCGCAGTGGCTCGACGCGTACTCGAAACCGGGCGACAAATAAAAACGGGCCGGCGAAAACGCCGGCCCGGACGTGGCAACGTAGAACTTTTGTCGTGGCGACATCGGCTCGATGAGCCGACACCGACCTTGGGGACTAACCCGACACGAGTCCCGGTTCCACCAAAAATCCCCGACCCGCGAGGGTCGAGACATGGAGATTGGGGCCCGAAGGCTATGGCGCGGAAGGATCGGAAACCCGCGCCGGCCGAAATCATAACCGGTATCGGCCGGGTTTGGGGCAAGAATCTTGGGGGTCTACAGACCCTGTCCAGGGCCCACGCAAATTCAAATAGTTAGGCTGTTATCCTAGAAGGCGGGTGACTACGGCTTCCCCCGCATCCGCAGTGCTCGAAGCGGTCCCGCCGCCGGCAATATCGGCCGTGCGAACGCCCGCAGAAATGCTCGCCGCGACTGCTCTTTCGAGTGCCGCAGACTCTTCGTGCAGACCGAGCGAATGACGCAGCAACATCGCCGCACTGAGCAGCGTCGCGTATGGATTTGCGATGCCTCGACCCGCGATGTCCGGCGCCGAGCCGTGGATCGGCTCGTACACGCCGAGCCGGGTTGCGCCGAGCGACGCGGAGGGCAACAGGCCGAGCGATCCGGCGAGCATCGATGCTTCGTCGGTGAGAATGTCGCCGAACATGTTCTCGGTGAGGATCACGTCGAAGCTCGAGGGTTGACGGATCAGATGCATCGCTGCGGAGTCGACCAGCATGTGCTCGAGCTCGACGTCCGGAAACTCGGCGCGCAGCACGGACTCGACGGTCACACGCCACAGTCGCGACGTTTCGAGGACATTCGCCTTGTCGACTGACACGATGCGCTTGCGACGGCCTTGCGCGAGACGCCCGGCGACCCGGGTCACGCGCTGAATCTCATCGACGCTGTAAGTGCACAGGTCGCTCGCAAATTCCTCGGTGCGGCGTTTTTCGCCGAAGTAGATGCCGCCGGTCAGCTCGCGCACGACGACGATGTCGGTGCCACGCAGGATCTCCGGCTTGAGCGGCGAGACGTCCAGGAGCGCCGGATGAATCGTGACCGGACGCAGGTTCGCAAACAGGTTCAGTCCCTTGCGCAACGCCAGCAATCCCTGCTCGGGTCGAACCTTCGCTTTCGGATCGGACCACTGCGGGCCGCCGACTGCGCCGAGCAGCACTGCGTCGGCCGTGCCGCACGCGGACAGCGTCTGCGCGGGGAGTGCCGTCTGCGTCTTGTCGATCGCGGCGCCGCCGATCAGGTGCTCGGCGAAAGTGAAATCGTGTCCGTAGCGCGCAGCGATCGCCTGCAGGGCACGCACGCCTTCGCGCGTGACCTCAGGGCCGATGCCATCGCCGCCGAGGACGACGATCGTTGCTTTGATATTCATGCGCGCCGAATTCCCGCTATGCGTGTGTCTGTTCGTAACGCTTGATGGCATCGGCTTGTTGCAGCAGGAAGCCCAACTCGTCGACGCCGTTCAGCAGACAGTAGCGCGCAAATGCTTCGATCGGAAATTCGACGGCAACGCCGTCAGGCAGCGTGAGCGTGCTCGCCTGCAGGTCGACCTTGACGGACGCGCCAGGGTTCGCCAGCAACCACGCGTGGCTCTTCTCGTCGACGACGATCGGCAGCAATCCGTTCTTGAGCGAATTGCTGCGGAAGATGTCGGCGATCTCCGTGCTGACGACGGCGCGGAAGCCGTAGTCGAGCAAGGCCCAGGGCGCATGCTCGCGCGAGGAGCCGCAGCCGAAGTTGCGGCCGGCGACGAGGATCGTGCAGCCCGCCGCCTCCGGCCGGTTCAGCAAGAAGTCGGCCTGCGGCGCGCCGGTCGCGTCGTACCGCCAGTCGGCGAACGCCTGCTTGCCCAGTCCGTCCTTGGTCGTGGTCGTCAGGAAGCGCGCCGGAATGATCTGGTCCGTGTCGATGTTCGTGTAGGGCAACACGGCCGTGCGCGAGCTGAAAGTGCGGATCGGTTGCATGGCTATGACCTGAGGAATTCGCGCGGATCGGCAATGCGTCCCGCGATCGCCGCGGCGGCAGCCGTCAGCGGGCTCGCGAGCAGCGTGCGTGCGCCCGGGCCCTGGCGGCCTTCGAAGTTGCGATTGCTCGTGCTGACGGCGTACTGGCCTTTTGCAACCGTGTCGCCGTTCATGCCGATGCACATGGAGCAGCCCGACTCGCGCCACTCGGCGCCGGCATCGGTGAACACCTGCGCGAGGCCGCGTGCTTCCGCTTCGCGCTTGACCTGCTGCGAGCCGGGCACGACGAGCATGCGAACGCCGCTCGCAATCTTGCGACCGCGCAGAACGCGCGCAGCTTGTTCCAGATCCGACAGTCTCGCGTTCGTGCAGCTGCCGACGAACACGACCTGCACCGGCTTGCCGAGCAGCGACTCGCCGCCGTGCAGACCCATGTACGACAGCGACTTCGCGTGAATCGCATCGCCGGGATGATCGGGAACGGCTCCCGTGATCGGCACGACCATTCCTGGATTCGTCCCGTAGGTGATCATCGGCTCGAGCTTGTTCGCATCGATCTCGACGACGCGGTCGTAGCTCGCCCCCGGGTCAGTCCGCAGATTGCGCCAGCGCTCGACTGCGCGATCCCACGCTGCGCCCTGCGGCGCGAACCGGCGGCCCTTGAGATACGTGAACGTCGTCTCGTCGGGCGCGATCATGCCGGCGCGTGCGCCGCCTTCGATCGACATGTTGCAGACGGTCATGCGCTCGTCCATCGACAGCGCTTCGATCGCGCTGCCTCGATATTCGATGACGTGACCGGTGCCGCCGGAGACGCCGATCCGGCCGATGATCGCGAGAATCACGTCCTTCGCGGTGACCGCCTCACGCAGGCGTCCGCTCACTTCGATCCCGAACGTCTTCGGTCGACGTTGCAGCAGACACTGCGTCGCGAGCACGTGACCGACTTCCGTTGTGCCGATGCCGAAGGCGAGGGCGCCGAATGCACCGTGTGTCGCCGTGTGGCTGTCGCCGCAGACGATGGTCTTGCCGGGTTGCGTCGCGCCGAGTTCGGGACCGATCACGTGCACGATGCCGCGCTGCTCGCTGTTCAGGCCGAGGAGGTCGACGCCGAACTCTCGGCAGTTCTTCTCCATCTCCCGGACCTGGCGCGCGGCCGACTCGACCTTGATTGGCACGCGGCCGAACACTTCGGCGGGATCGGTCGGCGTGGAGTGATCCAGCGTGCCGAGCGTGCGCTCCGGGCGCCGCACCCGCAGGCCCTGCTCACGCAACTGCGCGAACGCCTGCGGCGTCGTGACTTCGTGGATCAGGTGCAGGTCGATATAGAGCACGGCGGGCGTGTCCGCCGTCTCGGGCACGACTTCGTGGTGCTCCCAGACCTTCTCGAACAGCGTCTTCGGTTTCATCGACAGAGCATGCCAACCAGGGCGCGCAGCGGGGTGATCAATGCTCAGCGAGGCATCGCGGCCCGCGATCCCTCAGCCGGCGGCCGCAACACCGCGCGCCGCACCGGGCTCGCAGTACTCCAGCCACCCCCACTTGTCCGGCGTCTTGCCCGTGAACAGCCCGAAGAAGGCGGACTGCAACGTCTCGGTGATCGGGCCACGCTTGCCGGCGCCGATCTGGATGTGATCCACGGAGCGGACCGGCGTGATCTCGGCCGCAGTGCCCGTCAGGAAGATCTCATCCGCCAGATACAGCAGCTCGCGCGGCAGCGCCTGCTCGCGCACTTCGAAGCCATGAGCGCGAGCCAGCGTCATCACCGTGTCACGGGTGATGCCCTGCAGGATCGCGTTCACGATGGTGGGCGTGTAGATCACGCCATCGCGGATCAGGAACAGGTTCTCGCCGGCGCCTTCGCTGACCGTACCGTCGACGCCGAGGCCGATGCCCTCAGCAAAGCCGAGACGCTTTGCTTCCATGCTGATCAGCTGGCTCGACAGGTAGTTGCCTGCCGCCTTGCCGAGCGTCGGGATCGTGTTGGGCGCGAGCCGCTGCCACGACGACACGCACACATCGATGCCGTTCTCCAGGCCCTCGGCGCCGAGATACGCGCCCCACTCGAAGGCCGCGATGACAGTCTCGACCGGCGGCATGACCTTCGGCGCCACGCCGATTTCGCCGTAGCCACGAAACGCGAACGGACGCAGGTACGCGCCGCGGTTCAGCGCATTGGCGACGACGACTTCCTTGCACGCAGCGCTGATCTGCTCCTGCGTGTAAGGGATCTCGATGCGATAGATCTTGGCGGAGTCGAACAGGCGACGCGTGTGCTCGCGCAGACGGAACATCGCCACACCCTGCGGTGTGGCGTACGCGCGTTCACCCTCGAACACCGTCGATGCGTAGTGCAGCGCGTGCGACAGCACGTGCACCGTCGCTTTCTCCCAGGGCACCAGCTTGCCGTTGTGCCAGATGAACTTCGCTTGGGTGATCGGCATCGAGATGCTCCTGTGTCAACGGTCAGGCGCGGGACTGCTGCAACCATGGCATGCGCTCGCGCAGCTTCACGCCGACCTTCTCGATCGGGTGCTTCAGGTCCTTGTTCATCAGCCGCGTGTAGTTCTTGCGGCCGCCGCGATTCTCTTTGATCCACTGGCGTGCGAACTTGCCTTCCTGGATCTCGCTGAGCACTTTCTTCATCTCGCGCTTGGTCGTCTTGTTCACGATGCGCGGGCCGCGCGTCAGGTCGCCGTATTTCGCTGTCTCGCTGATGAAGCGATGCATCTTCGACAGGCCGCCCTCGTGCAGCAGGTCGACGATCAGCTTGAGCTCGTGCAGACACTCGTAGTACGCGACCTCGGGCTGGTAGCCGGCCTCGACCAGCGTCTCGAAGCCTTTCACGACCAGCTCGGTCGCGCCGCCGCACAACACGACCTGTTCGCCGAACAGATCGGTTTCGGTCTCTTCTGCGAACGTCGTCGTGAGCACGCCGCCGCGCGTGCCGCCGATGCCGTGCGCGTAGGCCAAAGCATTGGCCTTGGCGCGACCGGTCGCGTTCTGGCCGATGGCCATGAGGCACGGCACGCCGCGGCCCTGCTGGTATTGCCGGCGCACCAGGTCGCCGGGACCTTTCGGCGCAATCAGCACCACGTCGAGATCCTTGCGCGGCTTGATCTGCTTGAAGTGGATGTTGAATCCGTGCGCGAACAGGATCGTCGCGCCCTTGCCGATGCCGCCGACCACTTCCTTGTACAGGTCCTTCTGCGACAGGTCCGGCGTCAGAAACGCAACCAGCGCCGCGCCGGCGACGGCGTTCACCGGTTCCGCGACTTTCAGCCCGTCCTTCTTTGCCTTGGCCCAGCTGCCGCCCGACCTGCGGACGCCGACCACGACATCGAAGCCGCTGTCCTTCAGATTGAGCGCATGCGCCCGGCCTTGGCTGCCGTAGCCGAGAATGGCGATGCGAGCCCCCTTGAGGGCCTTCTTGTCGACGTCCTTCTGCGAGTAGATCTGCATGTGCGCTCCCGACACGATGTTGGCGAGTTGAAGAGTCCGCGATGCGCGCGTTCGCAACGCATCAACGGCGACGGCCAATTGGGTGCACTAGCGAGGCGGGAAGGCGAAACGAAAAAGCAGCGGGAATTCACCATATGGCTGCGCAGCTTGTCAAGCTGCGCTACCCTGCGTGCTCAGCGATTCCGATGCCACCGCCAGCGCGCACGCCGATGACCTTCAACGAAGAACGCCACGGTTCGATTCCTATACATCTGCTGTACGAGGATGACCTCGATCAATGGCGCACGGCGCAGGACGAGACGACGCGGAACTGGAGCGCGGCGAATTGTTTCAAGGCGGAGCGCGGCAAACAGCTGGTCGTTCCGGGCGCGCAGGGCCGGCCGGCCGCGGTGATCGTCGGGCTCGGGCGGCGGAACCCGCGCGAAGAGTTGAGCTGTTGGGCAGCCGCGGCGATCCCCGATCGGTTGCCGGATGGCGACTATCACCTGGCCGAGGCGCTGCCGCCCCGCTTGGCGACACAATTCGCGTTCGGCTGGGCGTACGGGCAGTACAAGTTCGAGCGCTACCGGCGTGCCAACCCGCAACGAGCGGTGTATCTGCGCCCGCCCGCGCAAGCCGATGCCGCCGAAGTCGCGCGACTGAAATCGGCGACGTCGCTGGCGCGCGATCTGATCAACACGCCGGCCAACGACCTGTCGCCGGAGGCGTTGGCGCAGGCGGCGGTCGAAGTCGCGAGCCGGTATGGCGCCCGTCATCGGGTTGTCATCGGCGATGACCTGCTCAAAGAACGATTTTCGGCAATTCATGCCGTCGGACGCGCAGCGTCCGTCGCGCCGCGGCTCGTTGACATCGAGTGGGGCGATCCGTCGCATCCCAAGGTGACCCTCGTCGGCAAAGGCGTCTGCTTCGATTCCGGCGGGCTCGACATCAAGCCCGGCGCTTCGATGCTCCTCATGAAGAAGGACATGGGCGGCGCGGCCGTTGCGCTGGCGCTGGCGCAACTCGTGATGGACGCGAAGCTGCCGCTGCGTTTGCGACTGCTGCTGCCGGCCGTCGAGAACGCGATCTCCGCGAACGCTTACCGTCCTGGCGACGTGCTCGGAACGCGCAAGGGCCTGACGGTCGAGATCGGCAACACCGATGCGGAAGGACGCATGATTCTCTGCGATGCGCTCGCGCTCGCGGACGAAGAGAAGCCCGAGCTGCTGATCGACATGGCGACGCTGACCGGCGCGGCACGCGTCGCACTCGGACCCGAGCTGCCCGCGCTGTTCACTGCCGACGATACGCTCGCGCGCGAGCTCGTCGATATCGCCGCACAACAGGGCGATCCGGTCTGGCGCATGCCGCTGTGGAGCGCGTACGAGGACGAGCTGTCGAGCAAGATCGCCGACGTCAACAACGTTTCCAGCTCGTCGTTCTCCGGAGCGATCTTCGGCGCGCTGTTCCTGCAGCGGTTCGTCACCGAAGCGCGCAGCTGGGCGCACCTCGATCTGTACGCATGGAACGGCAAGGAGCGGCCGGGACGTCCGGTCGGCGCGGAACCGCAGACGGTCCGCGCGCTCTACGCATTCCTGAAACATCGTTACACGCGCTGACCCTCCTGCATGTCTGTGACCTCTTCGAGTGCGGGTGAGTCGACCTCACTGGCGGGCCGCGACCTGGCGCTGCTGATCGGGATGAACCTGATCTGGGGCCTGAACCTGATCGCTTCGAAGATCGGGGTCGGCCAGTTCCCGCCGATCTTCTTCACCGCGATGCGCTTCGGCTCGCTCGCGCTGTTCCTGATCCCGATGCTGAAGATCCATCGCGGGCAGATGACCAATCTGTTCGCGGCGGCGATGCTGACAGGGCCCGCCGCCTTTGCATTGCTGTTCGCCGGAATCTTTCTCGCCGAAGACGCTGCGACGGTTGCCGTCGCGACGCAGATGAGCGTGCCGTTCGCGACGCTGATGTCCGTGTTGTTCCTCGGCGAGCGGATTCACTGGCGTCGCATCATGGGCATCGTGCTGGCCTTCGCCGGCATCGCGATCATCAGCTTCGACCCGCGTGTCTTCGCCTACTGGGAAGGGCTCGCGCTGGTCGTGTGCTCGTCGTTCATCAGCTCGCTCGGCCTGATCTTCCTGAAGCGGTTGCAGGGCATCCAGCCCCTCGAGCTGCAATCGTGGATCGCGCTCGCGGGCGGTTCGATCCTGCTCTTGCTGAGCCTGGGCTTCGAATCCGGGCAGATGAGTGCGGTCCGCAATGCGACGTGGGAAGGGTGGGGCGCGCTGTTCTTCACGACGATCATGTCGAGCCTGGTCGCGCACACGGCGTGGTTTCATCTCGTCGGCCGCTATCCGGTGACGAGCCTTTCGCCGCTCACGCTGCTGTCGCCGCTGTTCGGCATTTTCTTCGGAGTCACGTTGCTGCACGACCAGCTGACCCCGCGCATGCTCCTCGGCGGCGCGGTCACGCTCATCGGCGTCCTGATCGTCGTGCTGCGCGAGAAGCGGATCCCCGACACCGGAACGTGAGCCTGTAAGTCGGGCCTTCAGCCCGACTCTTCTTCCCGATACCTGCCCGGCGCCAGCCCTTCGATCGTCCATTCTCCGACCGACCAGCGAATCAGCCGCAACGTCGGGTAGCCGACTGCCGCCGTCATGCGTCGTACCTGGCGATTGCGACCCTCGCGAATCGTCAGCTCGATCCAGCTCGTCGGGACCGCTTTGCGAAAGCGGATCGGCGGAGCGCGCGGCCACAGCCACGCTGGCTCATCGACTCGACGCGCAGCTGCAGGCAATGTCTTGCCGTCACTCAGCGCCACGCCGCGACGCAGCTTCGCCAGCGCCGCTGCATCGGGCTCGCCTTCCACCTGCACGAAATACGTCTTCTGCGTTTTCCAGCGCGGATCGGCGAGCCGCGCTTGCAGCTTGCCGTCGCTCGTGAGGAGCACCAGTCCTTCGCTGTCGTAGTCGAGGCGACCTGCTGCTCGCATGCCAGGCGCGCGTATGAAGTCTCGCAGCGTTGCCTTGCCGTCCGTGCTCGTGAACTGCGTGAGCACCTGGAACGGCTTGTTGAACAGCAGCACGATGGACATCAACGCAGCTCGCTGTCGGCGTCGATGTGTTCTGCCGTGGTCTGCACGAGATCGATGAAGCGTTGCACCGAAGCCGAGTTTTCGCCGCGACGACAGGCGAGAATCAAAGGCGCTGTCAGCTGCGCGTTGTCTGCAAGCTTGCGATAGACGACGCCGTCCATCTGCAGCCGGCGCAGGGATTCGGGTACGAGCGATACGCCCAGCCCCGCGGCAACGAGATTGAGCGTCGAAATGATGCGCGGCGCTTCCTGGCCGACGTGCGGGCTGAACCCGGCGCCGCGGCAGGCGGTGATGATCGTGTCGTAGAGGCCGGGACCGCCCGGGCGCTTGTAGAGAATGAAAGTTTCCGTGGCGAGATCCGCAAGCGGCAGAGGCGCAGTACGCGCCTGTGCGGTCTTCTTCTTGCGGCCGCCGCTCGCGAGCGGATGACCTTTCGGCAGCGCGACGACCATCTTCTCCTGCAGCAGCGGTCGCACCGTGAGGTCAACGACATCCGCGACCGGCGAGCGAATGAATGCCGCGTCGATCTCTTCGTTGTGCAATCCCTGAACGAGCTCGCTGCTGCCGCTCTCTTCGAGCACGAGCGAGACGAGCGGCGACATTTCACGGAACGCGCGAATGATGCGCGGCACGAACGGATGGAAGGGCGCCGAGCTCGTGAAGCCGACCGCCACGCGCCCTTGCTCGCCGCGGGCGGTGCGGCGGGTCGTGGCGAGCGCGCGGTCGACCTGATCGAGGATCACGCGCGCTCGGTCCAGGAACGCGACGCCGGCATCGGTCAACTCGACGCCCCGCGGCTTGCGGCGGAACAGCTGCACCTCGAGCTCCTGCTCCAGGGCGCGGATCTGCATGCTGAGCGGCGGCTGCTGGATGCCCAGTCGCTCGGCCGCCCGGGTCATGTGCCTTTCCTCGGCGACGGCGATGAAATAACGCAGGTGGCGCAACTCCATCTGCCATATGTATCAGATATCAATTTCTAACTCATCATATATTTTACCCGCACCTCATAAAAAGCTATCGTGCTGCCCGTCCGGACCCGGAGCCCGGGATTCCGCGTTGAGCGAGCACCGTCGATGGATGGTGCACAGGGGAGCGCAGCAACGATGCCGAGTCAGAATCAGCCGGAAATCCGCGGGCCGATGCAGCCTGGCTACGACACCGTGCTCACGCCGGCGGCGCTGGCGTTCGTGGCTGATTTGACAAGACGCTTCGGCGACCGCGTCACCGAGCTGCTCGCCGCCCGCGCCACGTTGCAGAAGCGCCTCGACGACGGCGTGCTGCCCGACTTCCTTCCCGAAACCGCCGACGTGCGCAAAGCGCAGTGGCGCGTCACGAGCATTCCCGCCGACCTGCAGGACCGGCGCGTCGAAATCACCGGTCCGACCGATCGCAAGATGGTCATCAACGCGCTCAACTCGGGCGCGAAAGTTTTCATGGCGGACTGCGAAGACTCGCTCACGCCGACCTGGGACAACGTCGTGCAGGGTCAGGTCAATCTGCGCGATGCCGTGACTCGCGCGATCTCTTTTCAGAATCCCGACGGCAAGCAGTACCGCCTCAATCCGCAGATTGCGACGCTGCTCGTGCGGCCGCGCGGCTGGCACCTCTACGAGAAACACATGTCGGTGGACGGCAAGCCGGTGCCCGGCGCGTTCGTCGATTTCGGCCTGTACCTGTTCCACAACCACGCGGCGCTGCAGGCGCGCGGCACGGGCCCGTACTTCTATCTGCCGAAGCTCGAGAACCATCGCGAAGCGCGGCTGTGGGCCGATGTGCTCAAGCACTCCGAAGCGACGCTTGGCATCGCGCCGCAGACGATCAAGGTGACGGTGCTGATCGAGACCATTCTCGCCGCGTTCGAGATGGACGAGATCCTGCACGAGCTGAAGGACTACATCGTCGGGCTGAACTGCGGCCGCTGGGACTACATCTTCAGCTTCATCAAGAAATTCAGCCGCCGGCCGGAGTTCGTGCTGCCGGACCGCCAGCAGGTGACGATGACGACGCACTTCCTGCGCTCGTACTCGAAGCTGCTGATCAAGACGTGCCACCGCCGCGGCGCGTTCGCAATGGGCGGCATGGCGCCGCAGATCCCGATCAAGAACGACCCGAAGGCCAACGAGGAAGCGCTCGGCAAGGTGCGCGCCGACAAGGAGCGCGAAGCGGGCGACGGTCATGACGGTACGTGGGTCGCGCATCCGGGCCTCGTGCCGATCGCGATGGAAATCTTTGACCGCCTGATGCCGACGCCGAACCAGCTGCAGAAGACGCTGGCCGACGTGGAGATCAGCGCGTCGGACCTGCTGCAGATTCCCAAAGGCACGATCACCGAAGGCGGTTTGCGCGCCAACGTCAGCGTCTCGATCCAGTACATCGCCGCGTGGCTCGGCGGGCTCGGCTGCGTGCCGATCAACAACCTGATGGAAGACGCCGCGACCGCTGAGATCTCGCGCGCGCAGATCTGGCAGTGGATCAAGCATCCCGCCGGCAAGCTCGACGACGGCCGCAAGGTGACCGTCGAGCTGTTCCGCAGCGTCGTGCGCGAGGAGCTCGACAAGCTCTCCGCCGCTGTGGGTGCGAAAGCCTACGCCGCTGGCAACTACGAACACGCCGCCACGCTCATCGACCGCATCACCACTGCGCCGGACTTCGGAACGTTCATCACCTTGCCGGCCTACCAGGAAATCAACTGAAGCGAGACCCATCCATGACGCATCTTTCTGCCGAGCAGCTCCGCAAAGAATGGCAAACCAATCCGCGCTGGCAGGGCGTGGAGCGCGCCTTCAAGGCCGAAGACGTCGTGCGCCTGCGCGGCACGGTCCACGTCGAGCACTCGCTCGCGCGGCTGGGCGCGGAGAAGCTATGGCGTTTCATGCGCGAGAAGCCGTTCGTCAACGCGCTCGGCGCGCTGACCGGCAACCAGGCGATGCAGCAGGTGAAGGCCGGCCTCGACGCCATCTACCTCTCGGGCTGGCAGGTCGCCGGTGATGCGAACCTCGCGGGCGAGATGTATCCCGACCAGTCGCTGTATCCCGCGAACTCCGTGCCGTCCGTCGTTCGCCGCATCAACAACACGCTGGTGCGCGCGGATCAGATTCATCACGCCGAGGGCGACGACTCGATCGATTGGCTGAAGCCGATTGTCGCCGACGCCGAAGCAGGCTTCGGTGGCGTGCTGAACGCTTTCGAGCTGATGAAGAGCATGATCGAGGCCGGCGCGGCCGGCGTGCACTTCGAGGACCAGCTGTCGTCGGCGAAGAAGTGCGGTCACATGGGCGGCAAGGTGCTCGTGCCGACTTCGGAAGCGATCGCCAAGCTCGCCGCCGCGCGCCTCGCGGCCGATACGTGCGGCGTTCCCACCGTGCTCGTTGCGCGTACCGATGCGGAGTCGGCGAACCTGCTGACGTCCGACGTCGATGAGCGCGACCGTCCGTTCATCAGTTCGAAGGACCGCACCAGCGAAGGATTCTTCTACGTCAACGCGGGGCTCGATCAGGCGATCGCCCGCGGGCTCGCCTACGCGCCGCACGCGGATCTGATCTGGTGCGAGACGGGCCATCCCGACCTGCACGAAGCGAAGGTGTTCTGCGAGGCGATCCACAAGCAGTTCCCCGGCAAGATGCTGGCGTACAACTGCTCGCCGTCGTTCAACTGGAAGCAGAAGCTCGACGACGCGACGATCGCGAAGTTCCAGCGCGAGCTGGGCGCGATGGGCTACAAGTTCCAGTTCATCACGCTGGCCGGCTTCCACGCGCTGAACTACTCGATGTTCCAGCTCGCGCGCGGTTACAAGGCGTCGCAGATGGCGGCGTACGTGCAGCTGCAGGAGCAGGAGTTCGGCGCGGAGAAAGACGGCTACACCGCGACCAAGCACCAGCGCGAAGTGGGCGCGGGCTACTTCGACGATGTGACGCAGACAGTTACAGCGGGCCAGTCGTCGGTGACGGCGATGAAGGGCTCGACCGAGGAAGCGCAGTTCCACAAGGCGCGCGCGTAAGACCGGGGAGGGCGCCTGTTAAGATGAGCTGGTGACTCACCAGCTCTGGCCCTCCGACGGCGTCATCTTCGATCGGTCCTGCACCGACTGCCCGCGTCTCGCACGCTTTCTCGCGGAAGGCCGCGAGGAACATCCCGACTATTACTGCGCGCCCGTCGCGCCTTTCGGCGATCCGAAGGCGCGACTGATCATCGTCGGTCTCGCGCCGGGCTTTCACGGCGCGAATGCGACGGGCCGGCCGTTCACGGGCGATCACGCCGGCCTGCTCCTGTATCGCACGCTGCATCGGTTCGGATTCGCGAACCGACCCGAATCGAAGTCGCGCGACGATGGACTGAAGCTGATCGGCTGCCGCATCAGCAACTCGGTCAAGTGCGTGCCGCCGCAGAACAAGCCGACACCGGCAGAAATCCGCACCTGCAATCGCTTCCTGACAGCCGAGCTGTCCCGCGTGAGCACGCGGTCTGTGCTGCTGGCACTGGGCTCGATTGCTCACAACGCCGCGCTGCGCGCGCTGACTCTCAAGCCTTCCGAGTACAAGTTCGCGCACGCTGCCGAGCACGAGCTGCCAGCGGGGCAGATCCTGCTCGATTCGTATCATTGCAGCCGCTATAACACGCAGACCCGGCGGTTGACGGAGAAGATGTTCGCCGACGTCTTCGCGCGCGCCCGGAAGCTGGTCGACGGGCGCTAAACTAGCGCACCCATGAGCGCCTTTGACCCGAAGCCCTTCCTGGCAAACCTCAGCCAGCGGCCCGGCGTGTATCGCATGCTCGCCGAGAACGGCGAGGTGCTGTACGTCGGCAAGGCGCGCAACCTGAAGAATCGCGTCAGCACGTATTTCAGCGGCAGCAAGGCGCACGCGGCCAAGACCATGGCGATGGTCTCGCAGATCGCCACCATCGAGGTCACCGCGACGGCCTCGGAAACCGAAGCGCTGCTGCTCGAATACAACCTGATCAAGCGGCATCGGCCGCGATACAACGTCACGCTGCGCGATGACAAGAGCTTTCCGTATCTCTACATCACGACCGAGCAGGACTACCCGCGCATCAGCTTCTATCGCGGCAGTCGCAAGCTGCCGGGGCGATTCTTCGGGCCGTATCCCAATGCGCGCGCCACTCGCGAGACGGTACTCCTGCTGCAGAAGTTGTTCTTGCTGCGCCCGTGCAGCGACACGTTCTTCGCAAACCGCTCGCGGCCGTGTCTGCAGTACCAGATCAAGCGCTGCTCCGGTCCGTGCGTCGGCCTGATCTCGGTCGAGAACTACAAGCAGGACGTGGCGGACGCGATCAAAGTGCTGGAAGGCCGGGGCGCGGAGCTGATCGACGATCTCGCGCAGCGCATGGAGGAGGCCGCGCAGAAACTCGAATTCGAGCGCGCAGCGCGGCTGCGCGATCAGATCAACGGCATCAAGGCAATCCATTCGACGCAATCCGTCACGCGCAACGTCACCGAGGACATCGATGCGGTCGCGCTCGTCTCGCACGGCGGCGATCACTGCGTCTCGATCGTGTTCGTGCGCGGCGGCCGCAATCTTGGCAGTTCGAATTTCTTCCCGCGCGCCGGGCTGGCGGAGGCGGGCGAGCTGCTCTCGGGATTCCTGGCGCAGTACTACCTGGGGCGCGACGCGCCCGGCGAGATCCTCATCAGTCAGCCGATCGAGGATGCGGATCTGCTCGAAGCGACGTTGTCGGAGCGACTCGAGCGCTCGGTCCGCATCCGCTCGGGCGTGCGCGGTGTGCGGGCGCGCTGGCTGGAGATGGCCCGGACCAACGCGGAGATCGGGCTCAACATGCGCCGGGCGACCGAGGCGACGACGGCGGAGCAGCTGCAGTCCGTCGCCGAAGTGTTCGGACTCAGCGCGCCGCCGAAGCGGATGGAATGCTTCGACGTGAGCCACACGATGGGCGAACGGACCGTCGCGTCGTGCGTCGTGTTCGGCCCGGAAGGACCGCTCAAGAGCGACTACCGGCGCTTCAACATCGACGGTCTCGCGCCGGGCGACGACTACGGGGCGATGCGCCAGGCACTTTCGCGGCGCTATGCGCGCATCAAGAAAGGCGAGGCGCCGCTGCCGGACCTGCTCCTGATCGACGGCGGTCCAGGGCAGCTCGCGGAGGCGGTCGCCGTCCTGAAGGAGCTCGAGATCGATGGGCTTTGCGTAGCCGGCGTCGCCAAGGGCGCCGACCGCCGGCCGGGACAGGAGCGCCTGTTCCTTGCCGGCGAAGAGCAGCCGCGCATCCTCCCGCCCGATTCGCCGGCGCTGCACCTGATCCAACGCATCCGCGACGAGGCGCACCGGTTCGCGATCACCGGGCATCGGCAGCGCCGTGCCAAAGCTCGCACGCACTCGGTGCTGGAGACCGTCCCGGGCCTTGGCCCGCGCAAGCGCCGGGAGCTGCTGCGGCAGTTCGGCGGGCTGCAGGGTGTCACGCGCGCCGGCGTCGACGACCTGGCGAAGGTGCACGGCATCGGCCGCAAGCTCGCGCAGTCGATCTACGACACTTTGCACGCGACCGGCTGAAAATTACTTACAATCGGCACCAGTGAGTTTTCCGATCGCGAATTATTTGACGGTGGCGCGGATCCTGATGATCCCGCTGGTCGTCATCCTGTTCTACGCGCCGTATCCGTGGGCCAATCCCGCTGCCGCCATCGTTTTCATCCTGGCGGCGGTCACCGACTCCCTGGATGGCTACCTGGCGCGCCGGCTCGGGCAAACCTCGGCGCTCGGCGCGTTCCTCGATCCCGTCGCCGACAAGCTGATGGTTGCCGTCGCGCTGGTGCTGCTCGTCAGCCACGATCCGCCGCAGCTGCACTTCATCCGCTTCAATCCACAGACGCTGATCACGCTGACCGCGGCGGTGATCGTCGGCCGCGAAATCACGATCTCCGCCCTGCGCGAGTGGATGGCGGAGATGGGTGCACGCGGCAAAGTCGCGGTGTCGTCAGTCGGCAAGCTCAAGACCATCTTTCAGATGACGGGCCTGTCGATGATGCTGTTTCGGAGCGACGTGTGGTTCATTCCCGCGTTCGAACTGGGCGTGTACTGCCTGGTCGCTGCGGCGGTGCTGACGCTGTGGTCGATGATCGTCTACCTGCGCGCCGCCTGGCCCGAGCTGATGCGCTCGGGAGTACGTCCCGGAAACGGCTGACTCGCCTTGACAGGGTGTCGGTCGGCCCTAGAATATCGCCCGTTCGGCCGGACCCGTGTCCGCCGATCCAAGCGGGAATAGCTCAGTTGGTAGAGCGTAACCTTGCCAAGGTTAAGGTCGCGAGTTCGAGCCTCGTTTCCCGCTCCAGCCTTAGAGCAAAACCCCGGGCCGATCCCGGGGTTTTGCGCTTCAGGGGTGCAGCAATTGCACCCGCGCACGTCCACCTGGCTAGGTGGCAGAGTGGTCATGCAGCGGCCTGCAAAGCCGTCTACGCCGGTTCGATTCCGACCCTAGCCTCCAAGATTGAAGCAAGCGTATGGCGGATAGGTGCAACTCTAGGGATGCGTCCGGCGCTTACCCGTGCAGTCGGGCACGGGAAGTGGCCGATCGTTCAGGGTTGGATCCACGAACATGACCGAACTGCCGGGATGGTGGTTCTCTGTAGACGTGATCGCTTGGGTGTGGGTTGTGGTTCAAACAGCGCTCTTTGTTCTTGCGCTCCGAGCGCGCATCAAGCGCGGTTGATGCGCACCCAGTCTTCTATTCGTCTCTCCTGCATTTCTACGCGTTTGTCGAAGTAGTCGAGCGTCCGTTTGGTCCTGAAGGGAGCAACCTGGATCCATACGAGTGCGTCGCGCGGCTGGATCTCGTCCGGCTTCGTCCACAAATCGCAGAGCTGAAGCGCGGGCGCATCGATCAACATACGGGCGGGCAACCCGACTCGTCCGACGACAGAGTCGAAGGCGACCACGGCGTCTACACCATTCGATAGAAGCTGATTCTCGGCGCTGCTTGCACGAAGGAGCCGTTTTGAAGGCGTGCTCCGTGCCGACTGGTTCGCAGGATGTGGCGGGCGATTGAAAGCTGTAGCACCCAGTGCTATACAGCACCAAGGACAGGTATGTCGATCTACAAGACCCGGTGGTTCAGCCGGTGGGCGCGCAAGCAGGGACTGGACGACTCGTTGCTTTGCCAGGCTGTCCGAGAAATCAGAGGCGGCCTGTATGACGCGGATCTCGGCGGGTGCTTGCTGAAGAAGCGGATCGGCCGGCCTGGACAGGGGAAGAGCAGCGGCTTCCGGACCATCGTGGCAACCCGCGACGGCGATCTGTGCTTCTTCCTGTACGGGTTCGCCAAGAACGAGCGAAGCAGCATTGACGACGACGAGGAGGCCGCGCTCAGAGCGTGGGCGGACACACTGTTGAACATGTCGCCGGCAGCGTTGGCGAGAGCTGAGGATGCCGGCGAGGTGATGAAGGTGGATGACAATGCGTAAGAAGCGATCGAAGATTCTGGACGCTGTGCATTCGAGCGCCCGCGGGTTGCGTGCCGCCAATGTAATCGATCAGATGACGATGCGGCAGTTCGATCAGCTCTGCCTGGAACCTGTGCGGTCACTGCGTCCGGCAGAGATCAGGCGTATCCGCGAATCTGCCAACGTGAGCCAAGCCGTATTTGCGGCCGTGTTGAACACAAGCGTTTCGTCTGTTCAGAAGTGGGAGATCGGCCAGAAGCGGCCGACGGGCACGGCTCTCAAGTTGCTGCACCTCGTCCAAAGGAAAGGCTTAGACGCCGTTGCGTAAACGCTCAATGGATACAAAGCGCATTGAAGCGGTACGAGCAGGTCTGCCGCTGACGGAACTCGACAGAGTGGCGGAAATGCTGGGCGTCGATGGCTCGCGGCTTGCGCCCATCCTCGGGATATCGCTGCGAACTCTACAAGGTAAGGCGGAGTGTGACGGCCGTCTTGGTCCTGTGGCCTCGGATCGATTGACGCGCATCGAACGTATCCATGAACTTGCAACGCACGTGCTTGGAGAGCGCGTCAAAGCTTCCAGGTGGCTCACCACGGTGAGCCGAGCGCTAGGCGGGGAAACGCCGCTGGAGTTGCTCGATACCGACCCCGGCGCACAGCGTGTGCAGGAAGAGCTGCACGAAATCGAATACGGCATTTCACTCTGAAACTCTGTTTTCTTCCAACGCGATAGAAACAGCCAGCGCTTGCGCCGTATGCTCCGCCTCCCAACCGGAGCTCATGCATGAACGTAAATTCTTCACGCGCACGTCGCTATCTGTTCTCTGCCTTTGTGGCTGCGCTCTTCGCGACGCTGTCGTCATTCGCAGCCACTGACCCGAAACCGACGACGCCGTCAGCCGCCGAACGCATGCAACAGCCCGGCGCCGAAGAGCAACAGCTCAAGCAACGCACCGGCACGTGGACGGTGAAGTCGACATTTCGACCGACACCGGATGCGAAGCCGATGGTGACCGAGCAACTCGTCGCGGAGCGCAAGATGGTCGGGCTCTACATGGAGGAGACCATGCATCCGGATGCCGGCGGGAAGATGCCGGACTTCACTCGCCTGGCGTATCAGTACTACAGCCGCGTCGAAGGCCGCTGGCAGTACGTGTCGATAGATACGCGTTTCCCCGTTGGCATCATGCCCGCGTACAGCTTCGCCAACGAATCCAATGGCAAGCTCACGATGGTGTTCGAGAGCCTGGCCTTCGCAGGGCTCGGCCAGGACGTCGAAGGCCGCATGATCCGCTCGAATCTCGAAATCGCGCGCGAGAGCAACGATCACGAGTTCGTGCGCCAGTACTGGGTGCAGTCCGATGGGACCGGTCGTCAGTGGCCCGCGGTGGAGTACGAGTACACCCGCCGCCGCTGAGCGGTGCGACTACTCCGCCTCGGAACTGATCCGGAACAGCTCCTTGCAGGCCGTCTTGCAGCCGAACAGCGCCACCTGATCCGGTGTCGTACCGCGAATGACTCCGAAGGCGCCGGCGTTGATCGAGAACTCGTACACCGCACCTTTGATGGAGATCGTTCCGGAGTACTGACAGGGCACGACTGCGAAGGTCGTGCTCAGCTCGCTGGGGATGATCGCGCTCGCGCGCGCGAAAAAGTCCAGCACCTGGGCGTCCGTCAACTTCCAGGCCTCGCATGCGCGCGCGAACGGACCGTCGGGCACCTTGGGCGGTCCGAGGTGCCGTTCGAGGCTGACGACCTTGACTTCGCCTTGGTCCAGCGCCGCCTTCATCGCGGCTTCGTCGATCAGCGGAGCGGCAGTGGCGGTAGCGGCCGCGGTCAGCACGAGAATGGCTGCAATTCCTGGCGTCATCACTTCGTCTTCGGCTTCAGCTGGTGCAGCAGGATCGAGTTGCCTTCCGAGTCCAGGCACACGGCCATGCGGCACACCGGGCTGTGAATGATATCGCTCTTGAACGTCACGCCCTTCGCCTTCAGGTCCGTCATCAGCTTGTCGAGATCCTCGACCTCGAGCGCGATCGTGCCGCCGGCGGCATCGCTCGGCTTGTCCGGGATGAAGTTCGTCAGCGCCAGGCAGCCGCCGGCCGGCAGGTCGTACTCTATCCAGTACTGCTCGCCCTGGTTGCCCATCGAACCGCGCTGCAAGCCGAGCGTTTCCTCGTAGAATCGACGCGCACGGGCCACGTCCGTGACCGGGTACATCGTGAACGCTACCTTCCTGAACATGGGGCACCTCCAATGACGTCCGCCGGCCTCATCGACCGCCTGTTCCTCGCGCATCCGCGCAGCGCCGGGCAGGGCTACTTCGAGCACATGCGCTTCGCGTGGAGCTTCGGCGCGACGATGGCCGTCGCGACCGTCGCCGCGCTGCTGCACGGTCTGTTTCCATTCCTGTGTCAGACTGCGGCGGGCGACCGTGTTCGCATGCTCTACGCACGTCTGGCCGATCGCGAGCCGGGAAGCGCGGCCTAAGCCGCGGCGCGACGCGCCTTGCGCACGGCGAAGAACAGCTGCCGGTTCTCGCCGGCCTTCTGAATCGAGGCCTGATTCAGCGCCACCATCACGTACAGGATGTTCAGCGCCTGCAGCCGGCCGGTGATGTGCTTCGTGCGCCGGGCCGCCTGCACGATGTCCTTCGCCGTGACGCCGCTGTGTCCGCCCATGCGACCCTGCACGTAGCTCACTGCAGCTTCATCGATGAGATTGAAATAGCCCGAACCCTTGCGATCCTTCGAGCGCGCGAAAGACAGCACGAAGTACGCGCCCTTGGCCTGGAACACGTGATAGGTCTGGCGTACCGCCTCGACCTTCCCGCAGTAGGCGAGCCCTTGCTGAAGCTGCTTGATATTCACGCGACCTCCAACCGCTCGTGCGTCACCAGGTCCCGGCAACGCATTCTCGGCCGATCGGTCGTGAAGCGCCAGCTATTCGCCATACTCCTACTGCATCACGCTGCACCCTTCGAGGCGTGCATGTTCGACAGTATCGCGGCCAGCCGGGCAAAGGTTTCGCGCGTGCCGCTCTCGAAGCCGGCCTTCATGACAGCGTCACGGACCTCACGTGAGGGATACAGGCCCGTCGAGGTCAGCGTCGTCGCACCGGCGCGCTCCGCGAGAACGATCGTTGCGACGACCTCGCCGGCGTCCCAGTCCTCCCACGTTTCTGTGCGCACGATGCGCTCGGGCCGCACGACCTCGCGATGCACGCCATGCATCCCGACATCCTTCTTGCCGGCGCCCCGCCACAGGAAGCGATAGGCGCCGCCGACGCGCAGATCGATCTCGCAAACGACCAGCGATCGGCCGGGCGCGCCGTACCAGCGCATGAGCAGCTCCGGTTGCGTGTAGGCATCGAATACCAACGCGCGCGGCGCATCGAAGGTGCGCGCAACGACGACTTCGCGATCCGACGGAGTGGTGATTGTCACGGTGTCAGCGGCATTCATCGAGTTCTCCTTTTCTTCGCCTGCCGGCGCTTGCCCGACGAGGCCTTCAGTTCGTGCAGGACGGTGTCGAGTCTGCGGAAGTTCGTCTCCCACAGCTGGCGATACGTTTCCAGCCAGCCGTTTGCTTCCGCGAGCGGGCGTGCCTCGAGGCGGCACGGGCGGCGCTGTGCGTCGCGCCCACGCGAGATCAACCCCGCGCGCTCCAGCACCTTGAGATGCTTGGAGATCGCCGGCTGCGTCATCTCGAACGGTTCGGCCAGCTCCAGCACTGAGGCCTCGCCGGAAGCGAGGCGGGCGAGGATCGCGCGCCGCGTCGGATCTGCGAGCGCCGCGAAGGTCGTGTCGAGCCGGTCGGAGATCGCCATCGCGTGTCTCGTCTTTGATTAACCAGATGGTTATATAACTGATGACGACCTCGATCGTCAAGCGCACGCCGCGTGCTCGCCCTGAATTTCTTGCGTGCACGAACCGACCACAGTGCCGCCGGCATCGCCGGAAATATCGCTGCGAGTGCCGCATTTCCTACGAATCCGTAATCAATGAAATGCGCCTTACGGAGTACAGTGCCCGCCAGCCGTGCACCAGCGCAGCGAAGAACGCGGCAGCGTGTGTGAAAAAACTACGCCGAACTGGAGGGAAGCTCGATGATCCGTGGAATTCACCGTGTTCTGAGCGGCATCGCGCTCGCGTCCGCGACTGCCGTAGTGCTGGCCGCAACACCGCCGACGCAGCAGACCCAGGCACAGCAATCGTTCGCGAACTACGCGAGGGCGATGAAGGCCGGCACGACCGCCAAGCTCGGCGGCCATCTGCAATCGCTCGCTCGCACTTCCGGCTCGCAAGCGCAATCGAGTGCGCGCAGCGCCAAGTCGTCGCGTGTCGAAACCCGGCTACCTGCGCTGACGATCCGTGATCGCTACGTCGCGGTCAGCGCTTACGCCGACGGCGACGCCAACGCACTACGCACCGAGCTGGTCGCGAAAGGCATGATCAACGCAGCCGTGCATGGCAACGCCGTGTCCGGTCGCGTGCCGATCGACGCGCTGTCCGATATGAGCACGATTCCGTCGCTGCGATTCATGCGTCCGTCGATGGCGAGAACGCAGGTCGGCCTGACCACCACGCAGGGAGACCATTCGCAGCGCAGCGATCTCGCGCGGCAACGTTTCCATGTCGACGGCAGGGGAGTGCGCGTCGGCGTGATGTCCGACAGCTATAACTGCGCGGAAGGCGCCCTGGTCCCCGGCGAGCCGTTCACGACAGCGCCGCAGGACAAGGCGAGTCACGACCTGCCGCAGGACGTTCTGGTGCTGAAGGATCTGTCGACTACGCCTTCGCTCGACTGTTCCGACGAAGGACGCGGCATGATGCAGCTGATCCACGACGTCGCACCGGCCTCGTCGCTCGCGTTCTACACCGCGTTCGAGAGCGCGGAAGACTTCGCGGCGGGCATCGGCACGCTCGCCGACGCCGGGTCGAATGTCATCGTCGATGACGTCATTTACTTCGCGGAGCCGATGTTCCTGGACGGACCGATCGCGCAGGCGGTCGACCGCGTGAAATCGCGCGGCGTCGCGTACTTCTCGTCAGCTGGCAACCAGGCGCGACAGTCGTATGAGTCCGTGTTCCGCCGATCCGCTGTCGAAGGGGCGGGCGGCGGCCCGCTGCACGACTTCGCCAACGGCAAGGGCGTCGATGTCCGGCAAGGCATCACTGCGGGAGCCGGCAGCGCCTCGCTGCTGTCGTTCCAATGGGATCAGCCGTGGTTTTCGGTGAACGGCAAAGGGTCGGCGAGCGACGTCGACATTTACTTCGTCGACGACAACGGCAATCCGATCACGCTGTGCGACGACGATCCCGACGCGCTGGTGTGCCAGTTCCCCGGCGTCGACCGCAACGAAGGCGCCGACGCCGTCGAAATCCCGGTGCTGGTGAACGACAGCGACGAGGATGTTCACGCGAACATCGCGATCGAGCTGTTCTCCGGCCCGGCGCCGCATCGTATCAAGTACGTGTGGTTCGATCTCGGCGCCGGTCTGCTGACGCTCGAGGAACACGACACGCAGAGCGGAACGCTGTACGGCCACGCGAACGCTGCAGGCGCGGAAGCTGTCGGCGCAGCGCCCTGGTACAACACGTCGGCGTTCGGACCGCAGAACAAACCGGAGTGCGCACCCGCGTGCCTCGAGCTGTTCTCGTCGACAGGCGGTGTACCGATTCTGTTCGACAAGAACGGGCGGCGCTTTCCATTCCCGCTCGTGCGCATCAAGCCCGGTCTCACCGGACCGGACGGCGGCAACACCACGTTCTTCGTCGCGGATCTCGCGGCTGCGATCCCGGGCACGACGGAGCCGGACGGCTTCCCGAACTTCTTCGGCACGTCCGCATCGGCTCCGCATGTGGCCGCGATCGGCGCGCTGATGCTCGATCAGCGCAAGCGTGACATCGCAGCGGGCAAGCGCTTCGTCGGTCCGCAGCAGTTGCGTCCCGAGGTGATGTACATAGCGATGCGGTTGTCCGCGGCCCGGCAAGACATTCGGGCGCGAGCGGGCCGCGTGACAGGGCCGATCGCAATCCCGCATTCGAAGGGATTCGATTTCGATTCGGGGTTCGGTTTCGTCGATGCCTCGGTCGCGCTGCGACTGACGGCGGGATTCTGAGATCCCCCGGCGGCAGGCCGGCGTGACCGTCGGCCTGCCTGCTTCCGCCTCGACGGCGGAAATGAACCGCACCCCGAGCCGCGAGCGCACGCGTCACTACCGGGAGGGGTGCCCGCGACTTTGCGACACGGGGCGCGGTCCGTGGCCAGAATGCCTACGGCGGCGCAGCGAACGAACTGGACCGGAGGACTAGGGACAACCCTTAGTGCGGGTGGCTATCATTCGGTCATCCATTTCCTGAACTGCGGCGAAGCGATGAACTTCGTGAACGTCGCGTCCTTGGCGAAGTTCTCCTGGGTGAACTGGTAGCCGAAGTCATCCCGCAGCGTGCTGTAGACCTCGATCGCCTCGTCGAACTGGCCGAGCGACACGTGCGATTGCGCGAGCGTGAAATACGGATCGGTCATGTCCGGCTCCACTTCGATCGCCTTGCGTGCGTACGTGACGGCTTCCTGGTGCTTGCCCATCGTCATGTAGATATTCGAGCGCAACATCTGCGTCATGCCGTCGACGCCGACGCGGCTTTCGATGGTGGTGATCGCCCGCAGGCACTTGTCGAGATCCTTGGCGAAGAAGTAGTGGTCGAGCAGCATGAATGCGGCGGCTGGATCGTTGCCATGGAGCTGTTCGAGGCGCGCCAGCATCTTGCGATAGCCGGCGTCGTCGCCTGCTTCGCTGGCGAGCGACGCGCGTTGCACCAGCATCACGCGTGAGTCGGCGATCGCCGCGGGCAGCTTCTCCATCTCGAGGTAGGCGCCGCGCAGGTCGCCTTTGCGACGCAGCTCCGCGATCGTCTTCATGCGCTTGAGCGATTCCTGGTCCATCTGCGGCATGCCCAGCAGCGTCTGGATCAGGCCCGGCGCGGGGTCGCTGAGGATACGCGCCATGCGGCCGATGACCTGGCTGTAGAGCTCGCCGCCGCTCAGCGGCGCCCAGTCGACGATGCGGATGCCGCCCTTGCCATCAGGCTCGATGACGAACTCGATGTACTCGAAGCCGCTGTCGCCGTAGTCGAAGCGCAGGAGCGGGCGCGTCTCGGCGCCGCGAGTGACCACTCGCATGAACTTGGCGGTGCTCTCGGGGGAGCGGTCGAGCAGCGCGAAGAAGTCTTTGACCAGCGCGCCGGACTGCGCCGACTTCGTGAAGCCGCGCACGAACTCGCTGCGGCCCTTGTCACTCTCGAAGACGTTCTCGGCGACGCGCGCACCGAGCGCGCTGATGTCGAGCATCGCGGCCAGCGTATCGCCCTTGCGATCGTTGAAGATCGTCGTGAGCTGCGCGCCGACAGCTGCCATGTCCGGGGCTTTGGAGTCGGCGGGCAGCGCCGTGGAGCCCGTTGCCAAGAAGAGCGCGACCATGCAGCCGACCAGGCGCACGATGCGATGAAAGAATACCGTCCCGCCCATGTTGCCTCCCGCCTGCCTTCAGCTCGATTCGATGGCTGAATTCGTGCGGCACACTGCCAGCAGAGTCAGTTCGGGGCAAGCAACGGGGGTTGCGGGACGCGAATAGCGTTGCCTCGGTCACATTTGGACGCTAGGTTAGCGATCCCCGGTCGAAAACGAGCCCCACATCGGAGGATCTCATGAGAAGAGTTGCTCTGGCCGCGATTGCAGTCGCATCTCTCATCCCCGCCCTGACGCAGAGTGCCAGCGCTCCTGCCGAGCTCACGGGTGAAGCGCGTGCGCGCATCGACGGCGCCATCGATCGGGCGATCGCAGAGAAGCGCATCGTCGGGGCGGTTGTGCTCGTGAGTCACGACGGCAAGGTCGTCTATCAGCGTGCGGCGGGGCTCGCTGATCGCGAGTCGAAACGCCCGATGCAGCTCGACACGACGTTCCGGCTCGCGTCCGTATCGAAGCCGATCGTGTCGGCTGCCGCGCTCGTACTGGTGGATCAGGGCAAGCTCTCGCTCGATGACCCCGTGACGAAGTGGCTGCCGGACTTTCGCCCGAAGCTCGCGAGCGGCACAGCGCCCACGATCACCGTGCGGCAGCTCCTGACTCACACGTCCGGGCTCAGCTACAAGTTTGCAGAGAAAACCGGCACGGCGTACTACCAGGCCGGCGTGTCGGATGGATTCGATGAGCTGCGCATCAGCCTGGACGAGAATCTGCGGCGCCTCGCGAGCACGCCGCTGTTCAACAAGCCGGGCGAAGCCTTCCGCTATTCGCTCTCGATCGATGTGCTCGGTGCTGTCGTGGAGAAGGCGGCTGGCAAGCCACTGCAGCAGGCCGTCGCTGATCTCGTCACGCAGCCGCTCAACATGCGCGACACAGGGTTCTCGGCGAAGGAGCCGGCGCGTCTCGCCGTGCCGTACCACGACGCGAAGCCGGCGCCGGCGCCGATGAGCGATCCGTATTCCATGCCGTTCGGCGAAGGCGGTCGCATGACCTATTCGCCTTCGCGTGCACTCGATGCAAAGGCCTATCCATCTGGTGGCGCCGGAATGGTCGGCACAGCGCCGGACGTCATGCGCTTACTCGAAGCAGTCCGCGCGGGCGGCAAGCCGATCCTGAAGGAAGCGACCGCCGCCAGCATGATGCGCAATCAGATCGGTTCGCTGATGGGACCGGGGCCGGGCGTTGCATTCGGCTTTGGCGGCGCCGTCGTCGTCGATCCGGCGGCGGCACAATCGCCGCAATCGGCGGGAACGTGGCAGTGGGGCGGCGTGTACGGCCACTCATGGTTCGTGGACCCGGCGAAGAAGTTGACGGTCGTGGCGCTCACAAACACAGCCCTCGAAGGCATGTGGGGCAAGTTCACGACGGATGTGCGCGACGCCGTGTACGAGAGCGTGCAATAGCTCCAGTGTTCACTGCTCGACGGTGAACGTTCCGTCGATGGAGTTCCAGGAGTCGTTGACGCGAACGCCGGAGAAGGTGAGCGTGAACTCGCGCCCGCCGTTGCGGAACCACTTCGGCGCAAAATTCCACTGAAAGACGCTCTGGTCGATCTGCGGAACGAACACGTCCTTGTAAAAGACGGTCCAGGGTCCCCACGGTTGCGGCCCTTCCGCCAGCGTCAGCAGCGATCTGAAACCGGAGATACCCGTACTCGTGCTGAAGCCGTCGCCGTGCTGGTTCGTGTACACCAGGCGCTCCAGGCCTGGCACGAAACTCATCTGCGGAAACGGACCCACGCCGAGCGGATCTTCATAGATCGGCACTTTGTCTGCTTGATTGGTCGACCACTTCGGCTGTCCCGTGCTGTCCTGACCTGCAAAGAACTCGTAAGCGCCGCGATCTTCGATCGTGAGCTTGGGCACGCGCAGCAGCATGATCTTGCCGGGACGCTGCACGATGTTGAGTCGCAGCTCATCCGTAACCGCGACGGCGACGGTGTAAACGTAAGCATCGCGAGCGAGGCCGTAGTCCTTGCCGAACTGCACGAAGCTTCCGAAGGCGACGCCGTCCTGCTCGCGCGTGAACGCCGCATCGAGCAGCGTCCGGGTACAACCCTTGTCGCGACTTCTAAAGAGGATGAAGGTGTCGAATCCCATGGTGCTCGCGCTTGGCGTGAACCACACATACAGGACTCCGCCGATACTCAAAGGAGCGCCGTGCCCCTTACCGCGGATGCCCCCGGGGCACTCGGCGTCCTTGCCGCCAAAGCGGTTGAAACCTTCGTAGTTGTCGTGATCGCCAGTCACGCGCGCGACTCCGAACTCGACGCGGCCCTCGAGACCGTCGCTGCCAAAGCCTCCGCCGTCGCCCCAGACCGCGTACTGGTTGTCGTCGTCCGACCATGTGAGCGGCCAGTTGTCGCTTTCGATTGCCAGCCGACGATGCGAGCTCGCGTCGAACGTCACGCCAGTGATGACCGCTGATGCCGGTGGCGGTGGCGGTGGCGGCGGCGGTGGCGGCGGTGGCGGTGGAGGCGCTGGCGGCGGCGGCTCTGGTGGCGGCGGCGTTGGAGGCGGAGGCTCCGGTGGGGGCGGTGTTGGTGGTGGCGGCGTCGTCGGCGGATCGGCGCCTGCACTCGGAGGTGCTTTGGATTCGTGCGACCCGCTACCGCAACCTGCGACGAACGTCAGCGCCACGAGCGCAAACACTGCGGCAAGAAGTTTTGCCGGTCGGTTGCTCACCGCATATCAACGCTTGCCCACGGCGGCGGTTCCGAATTCCGACAGGCGCGCCGGTGATTGATCTTGCAACGGCTCCGGTTTGCGCTGCGCAAGGACTCTGCGCTGCAGCGCTAGTTCGATTTAGGAGCGACGCCGAAATGCAGAAGCAGTTCGGTCAGATTTGCCGGGTCCGTAGCTGCCAGCTGCCCTCCGGTAAAGCGCGGGTCAAAAGTGACTTCGGCGACGATCCAGCCTGGCGGGACGAACGAGTTCATGGTGGCATCATCATCGAACTCGCATTCCGCCAGAATCAGGCCAGAGAGCGGCGGGGCGAACACGTCAACGCCGAAGGGTGGAATGCTGTATCGAGTCTTGCGTAACAACGTGCCGGGAAGAATTGAAAAGAAGACGAACTCTTCCTCGCTCAGATACATCGTCGAAAGAAGGCCTGGACTGCCGTCTGGCGCAGGCATTTTTTGAGTGAGCTTGTAGTATGTGCGAATCGTGTCGCCGGTCTTCTCCCTCATCTGTCGCAGACGCAGGCGCGTTCCGGAGAAATAGCGATCAGTGATGTCAACGGTCTTCGTAATCCTGCCGTCCGGCACCTCGCGTAGCAGAAAACGTCGTTCTCGCTCTGGCTTGGCATACCGCTGAGATTTGCCCGCAGGCGCAGAGGGATTGATGAGTTCACTTGCATTGCGCATGTGGCTTCCAAGAGCCCTGTGCTGGTGCCCGGGGCCGGGCACCGCAGTGAAGCGTAAGTAGCCGAGCTGCCAGAATTTTCTGTTCGCCGAAAAATCGACTTACCCCACCCGGTTACCCAAAGTCGCGCAAGACGTCGCAAGGCGCCGCACCGCCGGGCTGTTACCCCAGCGATGCGGCTACCACAACCGACCTATTGTGGAGGCCGATCATGGGTGCGAAGCGAGCGAGAAATTCTAAGCGCCAGGAGGAGGGCGCTTCCAACAATAGACGTCCGAGGACAAGGAAGGACGCCTTTGAACGAACCGTTCTGGATGTGATTGAGCGTGAACGCAGGAACCTGCAGAAGGCGTCTGCGGTGCTAGCGTCGCTCAGCGTGGCGGTTGGACGGGATGAGCGAGACATCGACGCCGGCGATGTGGCGGATGTCGTGAAGCACTTGATCGATCGAGTGACGGAAGCGCTCGATTGTGTGGAGTTGAGAAAGGGTGTCTCACGGAACATAAAACAGCCCACCAAGTGACTCACCGAGACTTGCCGAGTTCCGGCGCTTCGGCCTTCGTCGAGCGCCGGGTACTCAGGCGTCAACTAAGGTTAAAGCGATGTGTTAACCATAGTTGACTGGTCGTAATCTATAGTTTACAGTCACTATGCTCGAAATTTTCACTTCGGAGACG
>DASYRK010000008.1:0-6978 GCA_036004505.1 Steroidobacteraceae bacterium | reverse complement strand
GCGCGAGTGGTTTCGATCGGCGCTTCGCGATCCTGCCCGGCAAGCACCCACAGCACCGGCGCGTTCACGCGTTTCAGCGCGGCGATGGAGTCGTAGTCCCAGATCAGCTCGACGTTGTCGAAGCGCGCGCGGCCGAGGCGTCGCAGCTCGTCGTCCGTCAGCTGCAGGATCTCGCCGCTGTATTCGCCGTGAATACGCTTCGACCATGGATGGCGCGCGAGTTGGCTGCGCACCTTGTCGAGCTCCTCGTAGCCTTGCGCAAAGCCGCTGAGCACCAGGCGCGAGGTGGCTGCCGACAGGGCGTCGATCAGCTCGAAGGCCGGCGCGTCGAGACCGAGCTCACGCGCTTCGGAGACCATCTGCTCGCGATCCTCGTCGATCGGCGAAGCGACCAGCCCGAAGCCGATCGCGACGAAGTCGGCTCCTGAGCGGGTTGCTGCGAGCGGCGCAACCCAGCCGCCCTGGCTGCCGCCGAAATAGCCCGCGCGGCTGATGTGACCCGCAGTCATGGTCTTTGCCTGGGCGAGTGCGGCGGCGGCATCTGCGGCAAGCAACTCGAAGTTCTGCGTGTACTCGCCTGCCGAGATGCCTGTGCCGCGCTTGTCGTAGACGAACACCGCGATGCCCTGAGCAGCCATCGCATAGGCGTACACCGAGTTCAGCGCCGAGGTTCGCTCCGATCCGTGCACCATCACGACCAGCGGACGCTGGCCGTCGCCGCGCGGCTCGATCAAGCGCCCCGCGAGATCGGTCGCGACGCTGGAGAATCGCGTGTCGGTCGTCGTCAGCGGCAGCTGCTTCCAGCGCTCGGTGCCGCCGTTGTTTTTCTTGATCTCGACGCCGTCGCCGACGCACGTGAGCGGAGCATTGTCATCGGTCGTGCTGCCGCGTCGCCCGTCGCCAAACATATAGCGCTGCCTCGGCGCTGGCGGATCGGGCATCGGCACCACGACGACGTAGTCGCCGCCGCGATCCGCGACGTAGACGCCTTTTTCACAACTTGCGTGTGCGGTGGGAGCGAGTAATGCGAGGGCTGTCAGCGCGAGAAGGGAGTTATTGCGTTTTGAACGCAGGGCGGGGTATGGCATTGCAAGTTGTTCCGCGGAGATTGCGGACCGAGCCGTCGCGCACCAGTTGCTCATAGAAACCGGCGACGCACTCGCTCCACTCGGTGTGGCCTTGTCCGGCGGCGATCACTTCCGCGCGTTGCGAAAATCCTGCCGCGACGCGCTCAGTAAACCACAGCGGCGTCGCGGCGTCGCTATCGCCCGAGACGAACAGGGTCGGCACGGCTGACTTGACCGGCGTGCGATCGGTCTGCGTCGGATTCTTCGGCCACTGCCGGCATGCGGCCTGCTGCTGGCGTACGCGATAGTCCCGCAGGAACGTTCCCTGACTCTCGCGCGCAATGTCCTGCTCCGTGATGAACGCGACGTCGTCGTTGCACGTGATCGAGAACAGCAGGCCCAGGCTCAGCGCTGCATCTGCGCCCGCCGCATTCTCCAGGATGCCTTGTTCGATCGGCTTCCAGTCCCCCGCGTGCGCCCGATGAATCAGCCACGGCAGGTCCGTCGCGCTATACGGCCGATAGGTAAGAGAGCGGAACCACTCGGCGACGCGGCCGTGATCGAGCGCCGTCCTGCCCGAATCGAGCTGTCGGCCGATTTCCTCGAGCTCCTGGCGCAGGTTCGGGAACGCCGCGCGACAGGCTGCGTCGGCCGCACAGGCATCGAAGGTCTTGTTGCGCGCGGCTTCAGCAGTTTTCGCCATGGTCAGCGGCGTCGTGACGTCGAGCGGCACGACACTGCCGAGGTGCACGGTCCGCGCGCTGTTGGGATACATGCGCAGGTACACCTGTGCAGCGCGCGTTCCATAGGATCCAGCGGTGATGTTCAGCTGACCGTAGCCGAGCGTGCGGCGCACGTGTTCGAGGTCGCGCGCGAAATTCGGGTACGTGTACTGCGTCAGGTCTGCGCGGGTGCTCAGCTCTTTCGCGCAGCGCGAAACGGAGTCGGCCGGAAACAGGTCGCGCAGACTCTTCGTCGCATTCTTCGGATCGTAAAGCTTGCAACGCAGGCCGTTCGATTTTCCCGTGCCGCGCTGGTCGATCAGCAGCAGGTCGCGGTCCTGCAGCAGCGGCCCGATGGTCGACATGTAGTACTCGGCCGCGCTGATCGCGTCCTCGCCCGGACCGCCCATCAGCGGCACGATCGGATCGTCGTGCGAGCCGGGGCGCTCAGCCGGGACGATGGCCACGGCCAGTTGCAAGCGACGGCCCTGCGGCTTGTCGGGATTCTCGGGCACCTCGACCACGCCGCACTTCGCAGTACGCTTCACGCCCGGCAATTCGCAGGCGTGAAGTGTGACCTCGGCAGCACCTGCGACGCTCGTGCAGCCGAGCGCGACGGTGAGCAACCCTGACAATGCACGTTTCATGGTCCGGCAGCGTACCCGCACGGCGAGGGGTGGATCCAATCGTTTGGAATAATGCGCGGGCATCAATTCGATGGATCCTGCCTGGGTCGAGAATGCACCCTGCCGCGCCAGCCACAGCAGCAGTGCGATCAGGGTGCCGCCCGGCAGCAGGATCTCGATCAGCGCGTAGGGCCCGACGCTGCGCACCAGCGCAAATCCGCGCTGGAGCCAGAGTGCAACGATTTGGGCCACGACGTTCATATCTCAATGACGAACGACGCGGCCCGAATCCGACACTCCGGCTTCAAAGTCCCAGCGCGCAAAGCGCCGGACAACCGGCTCACTCATTTACAGCGTGGCGGGATTTCGAGCTACTTCTCGAACCGGTAGCTGAGCTTCACCAGCAGCTGCTCGTCGTCGCGCAGGCTGAAGCTGTCGCGCAGCAGCTGGTCGGAGCCTTCGGCGGTCGTTTGCTGGTCGAAGCCGCCGCGGCCGTAGACCACATACAGATATGAGAGCGGGGCGATCTCGTAGCGGTAGCGGATCTGCAGCGCGAGGGTGCGGACGGTGAAATCATCGACGGGCTCGTCGGTCGGAATCGCACGGCCGGCGGGATCGGCGCGATAGGCCTGGCGCAGCTCCGAGTCGAGGCCGATCGCCTGCATCTTCAGCCGCAGCTCGTGGCGGCTCGTCATGATCCAGTCGAAGCCGGCGTACAGGTCCGCTTGCCGCATGTCGTAACTGCCGAACAGCGTGTCCTGTTGCCACACCAGCCAGTCCGGAATGCGCTGTCCCTGCAGTCCGAGGTAAATGCTCAGCGCGTCGCTGACGAAGTACCGCGGCTCGACATACACGCGATAACCGATCTTGCGATTGCCGGAGAGTCCGCCGCCGAACGCTTCCATCTCGGTCTTGTAGCCCCAGTGTCCCTCGCGCGGGCGGCGGTACTCGAAATAGCCGTTCGTGTTCGGCGGCAGCCAGACCGAGCCGTTGCCGCGCGTGAGCAGATCGTCGTAGCCGGCGCTGTTGACGTTGATCTGCCCGTACTCGTAACTGCCGTTGCGCAATCGGCTCTCGCGGCTCACCCGGAACTGATTGCGGAGCAGCTCGCCGTGATTGTTGTAGCTCGTGGTGGCGCGCCAACGCCAGTCTTTCGAGGCGTAGCGCGACTCACTTGGCAGGTCGGTGAAGCGGCGGTTGACCTGATAGTGAATGTAGTTGGTGCTGTTGCGCGAGAGATAGCCGGCGTCGTTGAGCTGCAGCTCGTTGCCGAAGTGCATCAGGATCCATTGCTGGCGCCAGCCATGATTCATCTCGTAGTCGGCCCACATCGTTGCGCCGACGTCGCGGCTGGTTTCCCCGGACTGATCGATGTCGCTGCCGATCAGGCGCGTCTGCACGTTCCAGCGCGCGGTCGGACGCCAGTTGTGATCGATGCCGAGCACCGTCGCGTTGCGATCGAGAAACGGACGCTCGACGTTGGTCACGAGCAGGCCGAGGTTCTGCGTGCTGAAGTCGCGCACGAGGCGGATCGCGCTGAACGTGCGGCCGACCGATTCGCCTTCGTCGGCCGCGAACAGGCCGTACTTGGTCGCGCCGAGGCTGCCGTTGAATTTGAGCGCGGCGGTGATGTCGCCCGCGCCGCTGCCGTCGTCCGCGGGACCGCCGATGCGGCGCGTGTAGAGCAGCTGGCTGAAGTCCGACGGCGTCGTGAACTCGAAGATGCCCTGGTTCTCGGTGAAGAACGGGCGCTTGTCGCTGATGAAGGTTTCGGTCGCGTCGAAGTTCACGACCAGGTCGTCGCTCTCGACCTGGCCGAAGTCCGGATTCACCGTCGCGAGCAGCTGCGTCTGGCCGTTCGGCTTCCAGAAGATGTCGACGCCGCCATCCGGCTTGTTGTCGTCATCGACCATGTCGTACAGGCTCGAGACGTACGGCGTCACCGCGAGCAGCGACTGGCGATACTGCGTGATCTCGATCGGCGCGAAGTCGGACAGGAAGCGCGGGCGCTCGAAGCTCGCGAACGGCCACGCGGAGCGCTCGCCCGTGACGCCGACGACGCGGTCGACGTAGATGCCGATCGTGCGCTTCTCGCCGTCGGAGTTGCGCATCGGGGCGATGTGCCACGGGATCAGCACCTCCACGGTCCACGCTTGCTCGTCGCCGCCGACCTCGTGACGCCAGTTGCCGTCCCAGTCCTCGTTGAACTGCGTCTCGTTGGTGATGATGGCGTCGAAGATGCCGTTCGTGGAGCTGATCGTGAAGCAGTAGCCGGTGCGGTGATCGCCGTCGAAGTCGACCATGACGTTGACGCGATCGACCTGCTCCTCGAAATCCCGCTGTACGCGCTGCAGGGTGCGCGGCACCGAGGGCGGCTGGTGATTCTTGAACGCCACCGCCAGTCCCTCGGGCGTCGCGAGGATCCAGACTTCGGTCTGGAGCGACGCCGGCTCGCCGTTCAGCGGCTGCACCTTGCGGAACTCGGTGATGTGGCGCGCGCCTGCCCATTCCTGCGGGTCGATGCGGCCGTCGATTTCGACCGCCCACGCCGCAGCCGCGAGCGTCAGGAGCACGCCCGCGGTCAGCCAGCGCACGAGGTGGGATGCAGAGATGGGTCCGATCATCGTCGTTCTGATGCCGTCCGTGGCGCTGGGGTTTATGCCGCCCGGGAGCTGTAGACGACGACCGACAGATCGTCCGCGACGCCGCGCGGCCGCAACGGCGCGTACGTCAGCTCGACGGCGCCCAATCCGGGATGTTGCAGCCGTTTGACCTTGAGCCGCGGCACGTCTACGGCGCGCGCGCGCCAGAGTTGTGCGAATTCCCGGCTCTCGCGGGCGAGCGCATCGGTGAGAGCCAGGAGCTCCGGCGTGCCGCAGTGGCGGGCCGTCTCGGCGCGGAACTGTGCGACGACGGATTCCGCCATGGATTCCCAGTCGACGAACAGGTTCCGCCAGTGCTCCCACAGGAAAATCATTCGCAGGATGTTGCGATCGGCCGCCGGCAGGGCGCCGAAATCGCCGAGCAGTCGCACGGTTGCCTCGTTCCAGGCCAATACGTCCCAGCGGCCGTTCAGCACGTAAGCCGTCTGGTCGAGGCCGTTGATCCACGCAAGGAGTTCGCCGGACACCTCGCTCGAGAAGCGCATCGACGCACGCGAAGTTGCGCCGGGCCGCGCCAGTGTCTGGACGTGTGCTCGCTCGCTCTTCGTCAGCAGCAGCGCATCGGCCAGCTGTTCGAGCACTTCCGTCGACGGATTGATCTCACGGCCTTGCTCCAGCCACGTGTACCAGGTCGGGCTGATGCCGGCGCGTTGCGCCACTTCCTCTCGCAGCAGACCGTTGGCGCGCCGACGCCGTCCGGGGCGCAGTCCGACTTTCTGCGGCTCGACTGCTGCACGCTTCGCCTTCAGGAACGCAGCGAGCTCGCGTCGACGCTGCGCATCCGCGTCGCCGCAGCGGAAGGTGGTAGTGGCGCTACCAGTATCGCCGGTGGTCTGGACCGCAAAGGCGCGTCGTCTAGACTCGGTGCCGGTGGCATCGCCAGGAGTTTGCGTCATGACCGAAGAGTCCTCTGTTGCGCGCGGACGACCGCCGTTCATCGATCATCCGCTGCGTGCGATCCGCGCGCTCGATTATACGGTGATCTTCGTGCGCGACCTCCACGCGATGCGCAGGTTCTACACCGAAGTCATGCAGTTCGAAGTGTACTTCGAACTGGGCGACGGCAAGTGGCTCGAGCTCCGCGTCGGCGGCAATATCCTGGCGCTCGCCGAGCCGGGGCTCGTGATCCCGGATCGCATGCCGCCCGCGGGCACAGCCTGCCTGCAGCTCGCGTTTCGCGTGCGGCGGGAGGACGTCGATGCGTGCGAAACCGCGTTACGCGCGGAGAACGTCGAGATCGTCGCGCCGGCGACCGATCAGCCATGGGGACATCGCACGCTGTTCTTCCGCGACCCGGACGGCAACCTGCTCGAGATCTATGCCGACATCTGAGGTTTTTGCAGCTGCGAAACTGCAAACGCGGCGAGTGCAAGCACGGCGAGCGTGACGGCAAACACGCCGTCCGCGACGAGCGAGTTGAACGCGCGTGCGAGCACCGCGACAGCGATCACGGGCAGGGAATTGCCGATGAAGCACACCAGGAAGTAGGCCGATGCCACACCCGCGCGTTGCTCGGCCGGTGCGATCTGATTCACCACCTGCAGGCTGCCGCGATAGCCGAGTGCGCCGCTGATTCCGCTCAGCGTCGTCCCCACCAGCAGCAGCGGCAGCGAGCCCTGCGCTTGCGCGACGATCAGCAGCACGAGCGACGGGATCAATAATATGAGAGCGAGCAGCATGCACGTGCGGCTCGCCAGTCGGCGTGTAACCAGGATCGTCGCCGCCGATACCAGCCCGAGCTCGAACACGACAGCGCCGCCCACTGCGCGATTGGATTGGTGCAGGCTGTCGGCGAGCACGGTGGGCGCGAGGGAGAAATAGAAACCGTAGAGCGCGAACATCACGAACGCCGTGACGGCAGGCGCGACGAAGCGCGCGCGGATCGAATGCGGAATGTTCA
>DASYRK010000007.1:0-69614 GCA_036004505.1 Steroidobacteraceae bacterium | reverse complement strand
CTCGCTCGAGCTCGGGCGGACCGGCTGGCAGCCCGATTCCTGGCAGCGCCGGCCGGCGTTGCAGCAGCCGCTCGACCCCGATCCAGCGGCGGTCGACCGCGTGGTCGCGGAGCTGTCGCAGCTGCCGCCGCTGGTCACCTCCTGGGAGGTCGAGGGGCTCAAGGCACAGCTCGCCGAGGCGCAGCGCGGCGAGCGCTTCCTGCTCCAGGGCGGCGACTGCGCGGAGAGCTTCGCCGACTGCACCGCCGCGGCGGTGACCAACAAGCTGAAGATCCTGCTGCAGATGAGCCTGGTGCTGGTCTACGGTCTGCGCAAGCCGGTCGTGCGCATCGGGCGCATGGCCGGCCAGTACGCCAAGCCGCGCTCTGCGGACACCGAAACGCGCGACGGCGTGACGCTGCCGAGCTACCGGGGCGACAACATCAACCGCCCGGGCTTCACGCCGCAGGAGCGCAATCCCGACCCCGAGCTGCTGCTGCGAGGCTACGAGCGCGCGGCGCTGACCCTGAACTTCGTGCGCGCGCTGATCGATGGCGGGTTCGCCGACCTGCACCATCCGGAGTACTGGGATCTGGACTTCGTGCGCCACTCGCCGCTCAAGGACGCCTACGAGCGCATCGTGCAGTCGATCTCCGATTCGCTCGACTTCTTCGAAGCGACCAGCCGCGCGCCGATCCACGAAGCGAATCGCGTCAGCTTCTATGCGAGTCACGAAGGGCTGCACCTGCCGTACGAGCAGGCGCAGACGCGCTTCATCGAGCGCCAGCAGCGCTGGTACAACCTGTCGACGCACTTGCCGTGGATCGGCATGCGCACGGCAGCGCTGGACGGTGCGCACGTCGAGTTCTTCCGCGGCATTTCCAACCCGATCGGCATCAAGGTCGGTCCATCGATGAGCGCCGAGTGGGTGCAGGGCCTGATCGCGACGCTCAATCCGTGCAACGAGCCGGGGCGGCTGGTGCTGATCCATCGCATGGGCGTCAAGGACATCGACAAGCATCTCGCGCCGCTGATCCAGGCGGTGCGCGCCACGGGCAGCCCGGTGCTGTGGGTCTGCGATCCGATGCACGGCAATACCGAGACGTCGAGCTCGGGGGTGAAGACGCGGCGCTTCGAAAACATCGTCGCCGAGGTCGAAGCGGCGTTCCGGATTCATCGCGAGCTGGGGTCCTGGCTCGGCGGCGTGCACTTCGAGCTGACCGGCGAGGACGTCACCGAATGCACGGGCGGCGCACGGGGCCTCACCGATACCGACCTCGCGCGCGCGTACAAGTCACAAGTCGATCCGCGCCTGAACTACGAGCAGGCGCTGGAGCTGGCGATGCGCATCGCCGGTCTGCACGAAGGCAAGAAGAAGCGAATAGGTGGATAGAGAGAATGACTCGCGAGCGAAAGTCCCGGACGCCGATCAATCCCCGTCGATATTCCAGTGAAGTCGTCGATGGCCTGAAACAGGCGCCGAGCCGCGCGATGCTGCGCGCGGTCGGCTACCAGGACGCCGACTTCAAGAAGCCGGCGATCGGCGTTGCTTCCACGTGGAGCAACCTGACTCCGTGCAACATGCACATCGATAAGCTGGCGCGTGCTGCAGCGGCGGCTGTCGACAAGGCCGGCGGTAAGAGCACTACGTTCGGCACGATCACCGTGTCCGACGGCATCTCGAATGGCGCGCCCGGCATGCGTTACTCACTCGTCTCGCGCGAGGTGATCGCGGACTCGATCGAGACCGTCTCCGGCGCGCAAGGCTTCGACGGCGTCGTCGCGATCGGTGGCTGCGACAAAAACATGCCGGGCTGCCTGATCGCGCTCGCGCGGCTCGATCGTCCGTCGGTGTTCGTGTATGGCGGCACGATCCGGCCCGGTGCGAAGCGTCGCGACATCATCTCGGTGTTCGAGGCGCGCGGCGCGTTCGCGACCGGCGCAATCTCGGCGCGCGAGATGAGCGAGATCGAGCGCACGGCGATCCCGGGTCCCGGCAGCTGCGCGGGCATGTACACGGCAAACACGATGGCGTCGGCCATCGAAGCGCTGGGCATGAGCCTGCCGAACAGCTCAGCGCAGGAAGCTGTCTCGCGCCACAAGATCAAGGACTGCGAGGACGCGGGCAGGGCGGTCGTGCGGCTGGTGAAGGCGGGCATCACGCCGTCGCAGATTCTCACGCGCGAGGCGTTCGAGAATGCGATTGCAGTTGTGATCGCGCTCAGCGGCTCGACCAACGCGGTCCTGCACCTGCTGGCGATGGCGCATGCAGCGAACGTTCCGCTCGAGCTCGACGACTTCACGCGCATCGGCAAGCGAGTCCCCGTGCTCGCGGATCTGAAGCCGAGCGGCAAATACATGATGTCCGAGCTGATCCGCATCGGCGGCATTCAGCCGCTCATGAAGACGCTGCTGCAGGAAGGGCTGCTGCACGGCGACTGCCTCACCGTCACCGGCAAGACGCTCGCGCAGAACCTCAAGCCGGTGAAGCCGTACCCGAAGAGCCAGGACATCGTGCGGGCGTTCTCGAATCCCATCAAACCCGACAGCCACCTGGTCGTGCTGTACGGCAACCTCGCGCCGGAAGGCGCGGTCGCGAAGATCACCGGCAAGGAAGGTTTGTCGTTCACGGGCCGTGCTCGCGTGTTCGACGGCGAAGAAGCGTCGGTGCAGGCGATCCTCGACGGCAAGGTCGCCGCCGGCGACGTCGTGGTGATTCGCTACGAAGGGCCGAAGGGCGGGCCGGGCATGCGCGAGATGCTGAGTCCGACGAGCGCGATCGCGGGCCGCGGCCTCGCTGACCAGGTTGCGCTGATCACGGACGGCCGCTTCTCAGGCGGCAGCCGCGGCTTCGTCGTCGGTCACATCGCGCCGGAGGCCGCTGTCGGCGGTCCGATCGCACTTGTAAGGGACGGCGACGCCATCACTATCGATGCACAGACGCGCGAAATGCGGCTCGACGTTCCCGCGGAAACGCTCGCGCAGCGTCGCAGCGAGTGGCGTGCGCCGGAGCCGTATGCGCGCAAAGGTGTGCTGGCGAAGTACGCACGCGTCGTCAGCAGCGCTTCGCGCGGCGCTGTGACTGATTGCGAGGTCTAGAGCATGTCCGCACCGCTCGAAATCGTGGAAGTCGGCCCGCGCGATGGCTTGCAAAGCGAGCCCGAAGTGCTGGCGACACCGGTCAAGCTCGAGCTCATCAGCCGGCTGGTCGACGCCGGCGTGCGCCGGGTCGAAGTGGCGAGCTTCGTGAATCCCAAGCGCGTGCCACAGATGGCCGACGCCGAAGCAGTGCTCGCGGGTCTGCCGCGCCGTCCAGGCGTGCAATACATCGGACTGGTGCTGAATCGCCGCGGCTTCGATCGGGCTGTCGCGGCGGGCTGCACTGAGATCGGCATGGTGACCGCTGCGACCGATACCTTCGCGCAACGCAATCAGGGCGCGTCCATCGAGGAGACTATTGCCGCCTGGGAAGAGATCGCGCCGCTCGCTCACGCAGCGGGCATTCGGGCGCAGGTGACGATCTCGGTGTGTTTTGGTTGCCCCTTCGAAGGAGAGGTCCCGGCCGCACGGGTCGTGGAGATCGCGCGACGGCTCGCGACTGCGAGGCCCGTCGAGATCGCGATCGCCGACACCATCGGTGTGGCGGTGCCAACTCAGGTCACAGCACTCGTCGAACAACTGCTACCGGCCTTGAACGGAGTGCCTCTGCGCTGCCACTTCCACAACACCCGGAATACAGCCGTCGCTAATGCGTATGCAGCCGTGATGGCTGGCGTGCATACATTGGACGCGAGCGTCGGCGGCATCGGCGGGTGCCCGTTCGCCCCGAACGCGACCGGCAACGTGGCGTCCGAGGATCTGTTGTACATGTTGTCGCGTAGCGGATTCGAGACAGGCATCGACCTCGACAAGCTGATCGAGACCGCCCGCTGGCTGCAGGAGCAGCGGGGCAAGCCGGTCCCGAGCATGGTTTCCAAGGCTGGCGGATTCCCCAAGCGATCAGCTGCTTAGAGCGAACAGCTCACCGCTTTCTTCGATTGCTGGCAGGCCGCCTTGGCACCTCGGATGGCCGCGCCGGCGGCCCTTGGCGGCGGCTGCCGGCGGTTGTCCCGGCTGTCCTCGATGAACTCACCCCGTATACACTGCCGGCCATCGGGCCGCCCCACGGCCCCTACAACTACATACGAAGGGAAAACCATGGCCAAAGCAGTGGACAAGGCTTACCAGGCCGTCCGCGAGCGAATCGTACGCGGCGTGTATCCAGCCGCGTGCCGCATCACCGAGCAGGAGGTCGCCGCCGTTGCCGGCGTAAGCCGTACGCCCGTCCGCGAAGCCCTCCGTAAGTTGCATGCGGAAGGGTTGCTCGAGTTCATTCCGCACCAGGGCGCGATCGTCGCCGAGTGGACCGCCGAGGACCGCGACGACGTGTTCGAGCTGCGCGCGCTGCTCGAAGCCTACGGCGCCGCCCGCGCCGCCCGCCGCATGACGGCCGAGGGCATCACCGAGCTGCGCCAGCTCGCCGAAGATCAGTACCACGAGACGCTGAGCAAGACCGACGGTTACCTGGAGCGCGTCGGCGATCTCAACAGCCAGTTCCACCGCCGCATCCACGATTTCGCCGGCAGCGCGCGCCTGGTCGGGGCGCTGTCGTCGCTGATCGAAGCACCGCTGATGATGAAGACTTTCGTGAGCTACCAGGACGAGGACCTGATCCGCAGCGCGTCGCATCACCTGGAGATCGTCCGTGCGCTGGAAGCGCGTGACGGCGACTGGAGCGCCGCCCTCATGCGCTCGCACATCCTCGGAGCGCGCGGCGCCTTGCGGCTGCTGTAGTCGAAGTAACGATGTCAGCCTTGCACGCGCGACGACGCGAGTCGTCGGCGCGTGACTTCGCTACAATTTCGCGCTCACTGTTCAGGAGATCGAATCATGCCCATCAAAGTCGGAGACAAGATGCCGTCCGGAACGCTCACGCTCGCTACGGCGGACGGGCCGCAGAAGGTGAGCGCAGACGAGTACTTCAAGGGAAAAAAGGTCGTGCTGTTCTCGGTGCCGGGCGCGTTCACGCCCACCTGCGACGCCAAGCATCTGCCCGGCTTCGTCGACAAGGCGGCTGACCTCAAGAACAAGGGCGTCGCGACGATCGCGTGCCTTTCGGTGAACGATGCGTTCGTGATGAAGGCCTGGGGCAAGTCGCAGAACACGGACGGCAAGGTCGACATGTTGGCCGACGGCAACGGCGAGTACACCAAGGCGCTCGGCCTGGAGCTCGACGCGACCGGTTTCGGCATGGGCATGCGCGGTCAGCGTTTCTCGCTCGTCATCGACAACGGCATCGTCAAGCAGGTGAACGTCGAAGCGAAGGGCGAGTTCAAAGTCTCCAGCGCCGAGCACGCCCTCACGCAGCTATAGAGCTTTTTCCAGCTCCGGCAGGATCGTGAACAGGTCGCCGACCAGACCGATGTCGGCGACCTCGAAGATCGGCGCCTCGCTGTCCTTGTTGATCGCGACGATCGTGCGGGCATCCTTGATGCCCGTCAGGTGCTGGATAGCGCCCGAGATGCCGATCGCGACATACAGCTCCGGCGCAATGATCTTGCCCGTCTGCCCGACTTGCAGATCGTTCGCTGCATAGCCCGCGTCGACGGCGGCGCGCGACGCGCCGACTGCTGCACCGAGCTTGTCCGCCAGGCTGTAGATGATCTTGAAGTTGTCGGCGCTGCCCAGCGCGCGACCCCCTGAGACGACGCGCGACGCGGTCTGCAGATCCGGGCGGCCGGTCTTCGCAGCGGAGCGCGTAACGAAACGCGTGTGTGTCGGCAGTTCCGCCGACACGTTCGCGGATTCAACGCTCGCGTTGCCGCCGGAAGCAGCGGGCTGGAAAGACGCCGTGCGGACAGTCGCGACGAGCTTCTTGTCCTTCGACGCTTCCACCGTGATGACTGCGTTGCCCGCGTAAACAGGACGGCGGAACTTGTAGTCGGACTCGACCGCCATGATGTCGCTCAGCTGACCGACGCCGAGGAGCGCCGCAACCCGCGGCATCAGGTCTTTGCCGAACGTCGTCGACGGCCCGAACACGTGCGTGTAGTTCGCAGCGGCGGCTGCGACCTGCGGCGCGAGGATAGCGGCGAGCGGCTCAGCGTTCGCTGCGTTCTCGATCTTCAACACGCGCTTCACGCCCTGGATGGCAGCAGCTTCCTTGGCGACGGCGCCGGCGTCCGCGGCGAGCACCGCGACGTCGATTTCCGCGCCCTGGATGCCGCTGGCGCAGGCCACGCACTTGGCGGTGGCGGGGTTGAGCTTGCCGTTCGCGTGCTCGGCAACGACGAGAATCCTGGCCATTACATCAGACCCTTCTGCTTGAGCGCTTCGACCAGCCCGGCGACGTCTTTCACCATGATGCCTTTCTGTCGCGACGCCGGCGGCGAGTACTGCAGCGTCTTGAACTGTGCGCCGGCATCGACGCCGAGATCGGCGATCGCAAGCGTGTCGAGCTGCTTCTTCTTCGCCTTCATGATGTCCGGCAGCTTCACGTAGCGCGGCTCGTTCAGGCGCAGGTCGCTGGTGATGACCGCGGGCAGATCGACCTCGATCGTCTCCAGGCCGGCATCGACTTCGCGCGTGACTTTCGCCTTCGCGCCGTCCAGCTCGACCTTCGACGCGAACGTCGCCTGCGGCCGGTTCCACAGCGCGGCGAGCATCTGGCCCGTCTGGTTGTTGTCGTCATCGATGCCCTGCTTGCCGAGGATCACCAGCTGCGGCGACTCCTTCTCGACGAGCTTGAGGAAGACGCGCGCCGCGGCGAGCGGCTCGACCGCGCCGTCGGTCTGGACCAGGATGGCGCGGTCCGCGCCCATCGCGAGGCCGGTGCGCAGCTGCTGCTGGGTATCGGCGGGGCCGATGCTGACGACGATGACTTCGGCGGCGCCGCCTTTCTCCTTGATGCGCAGCGCCTCTTCGAGCGCGATCTCGTCGAAGGGGTTGATGCTCATCTTGACGCCGTCGGTCACGACACCCGTGCCGTCCGGCTTGACGCGGACGCGGACGTTGTAGTCCACGACCCGTTTCAGGCCCACCAGAATCTTGCTCACACCCGGCTCCGTAGAGGAAAAGGTGCCGCCGGACGGCGGCGCGCCACGGTAAGGGAAATCGGCCGGTCGAGTCAAACGAGCCAGGATGTGACGGATCCTACAGAGCGGAACATCGCTGCCGCGGCGTGTAAGGGGGAGCGGGTAGACTATCCGCCATGCCCGACGCACTCGCTCCTCGATTCAAATTCGGCGTGCTGGCGCCCGCCACCAACACCGTGGTGCAGCCGGAGTTCGACGCCATGCGGCCGAAGGGCGTCACCAACCAGATGGCGCGGGTCGTCATTCCCGATACGCCGGTCGGCACCGAAAGCGAGTTCGAATCGATGATGACGCAGGTGCGTGCCTCGATCGAAGGCGCGCTGGCGACGGTCATGGCGTGCTCGCCCGGCGCCGTCATCCTCGGCATGTCCGCGGAGACGTTCTGGGAAGGCGTGATGGATCCCGGTGCGCTGCAGGCGCACCTCGAATCGCGCGCGGGCGTGAAGGTCGTTCTCGGTGCGCAGGCCTGTCTGGCCGCGATTCAACGCTACGGTGGGATTCGCCGCATCAGCCTGATCACTCCTTATATGCCGTCCGGCGACGCACAGGTCCGGCGCGCGTTCAGCGACAGCGGCTTCGAGGTGGTCAACCTGCTCGGTTTGAAGAGCAACAGCCCGCTGCTGATGGCGCACGAGCCGCAGGAGCGGCTGCGGCGCGCGGTGCGCGAAGTGGACGATTCGAGCGTCGAGCTGATCCTGCAGGTGGGCACGAACCTGCCGTTCGGCGATGTCGCCGCCGAAGCCGAGCGCTGGCTCGGCAAGCCGGTGCTGGCGGTGAACACCTGCACGTACTGGCATGCGCTGCGCAGCAGCGGCATCGAGGACAAAGTCGACGGCTTCGGCTCGCTGCTGATGGAACACTGATCTGATATCTTTCGGCACTCATGCGCACCATCCGCCCCAGCTCCAGTCTCGCCAACGTCCGCTACGAAATTCGCGGCGACCTGGCGCGGCGCGCGCACGAGATGGAGCGCCTCGGCTACGAGGTCATCCCGCTCAACATCGGCAACCCCGGCCTGTTCGGCTTCCGCACGCCGGAGACGATGCGCCTGGCGATGATCGAGAACCTCAAGGCGAGCGAAGCCTACTGCCATCAGAAAGGCGTGTTCCCGGCGCGCGAAGCGGTCGTGATGCAGCAGCAGAGCCGCGGCGTGCGCGGCGTGACGGCCGAAGAAGTTTTCATGGGCAACGGCGTCAGCGAGCTCATCGACCTGGTGCTGCGCGCGCTGCTGTCGACCGACGACGAAGTGCTGGTGCCGAGCCCGGACTATCCGCTGTGGACGGCTGCAGTGAACCTGAATCGCGGCCGCGCGGTTCACTATCCGTGCCGCCCCGAGAACAACTTCGAGCCCGATCCGCGTGACATCGAGGCGCTGATCTCGAGCCGCACGCGTGCGATCGTGGTCATCAATCCGAACAACCCGACCGGCGCCGTGTACTCGCGCGCCACGCTCGAAGCCATTGCGCAGATCGCCGAGCGTCATCACCTCGTCGTATTCAGCGACGAGATCTACGACCAGGTGCTGTACGGCGACGCCGAGTTCGTGCCGATGGCGACGCTCGTGAACGGCACGTTGTGCTGCACGCTCGCCGGCCTGTCGAAGGTGTATCGCGCGTGCGGTTATCGCGTCGGCTGGGCGGTGTTCTCGGGCGAGCTCGAAGGCGCGCGCGACTATCTCGCCGCGATGGACAAGCTTTCGTCGCTCCGCTTGTGCAGCAACGTGCCAGGTCAATGGGCCGTGCAGACGGCGCTCGGCGGCTATCAGAGCATCTACGAGCTGACGCGGCCGGGCGGCCGGCTGTTCCAGTCGCGGCAGGCGATTCTCGATGGTGTCGCTGCGAGCAAGTATCTGCAGGTGTGCGCGCCGCGCGGCGCGATCTACGCGTTCGTCGGCGTGCAGGACGGCGTGCTGCCGGAATTCACCGATCAGCAGTTCGCCATGGATCTGCTGGAGCACAAGCACGTGCTGCTTGCGCCCGGCAGCAGCTTCAACACGCCCTATAAGACGCACTTCCGGATCACGAACCTGCCGCGGCCCGAAGTGCTGGCTGATGTGTTCCGCCGCATGGAGGATCTGCTGGACAGCTACGCGGTCGGCGCCGAGCCGGTCTCGCGTCCCGCCCCCGAGCTGCGGATCGTCACGAAGTAGAGTGCATCTCTACGCTCTCCTCGAACACGACGTCGCCGTTCTCACGGCCAGCCGTCGGCTGGCGCACGCCATCCGGCTCGGCTATGCGCGACACGCTCAGCAACAGGGATTGAGTGCGTGGCGGACGCCGCGCGTGCTGCCATGGAGCGCATGGCTGCGGCAACAACATCTCGAAGCCCGGGCATCCGGCTCGCGACCGACGGCCAGGGCGCGCGTACTGACTGCGACACAAGCGCGGATTTTGTGGGATGAAGTCGTCGCGAGCAGCCGCATTGCGCGCGACCTGCTCAGCCCCGCGAGCGCTGCACGACTCGCCGGACGCAGCTGGCGTCGGCTGCACGACTACCTGATTCCGCTCGAGCGGCTGAAGGCTTTCGATACGCCGGAGGCGCAGGCGCTGTACGCGTGGTGCCGCGAGTTCGAGCGTCGCTGCGGGGCCATCGATGCCGTCGACGAAGCGCAGCTGGCAAACTGGGCGCACGATTCGGAATTGATCCCCGAGGAGCGTATTGCATTTGCCGGCTTCGATGCGATGCCGCCGGCGATGACGCGTTTGCTCGAACGCTGGCGCGCGCAGGAACGCGTCGTCGAGATTGCAGCGACGGCGCAGGAAACGATTGAGATCGACATCATCGCTGCCGCCGACGCGACTGCCGAGCTCGATCTCGCCGCGCAGTGGGCGCGCGACCAGGTCGCGGCGGGCGCCGGCAACGTGGGCGTGATCATTGGCGATCTCGCTGCGCGTCGCGAAGAAGTGCGGCGGGTCTTCGAGGACGTTTTCGTGCCGGCGGCGCGGCAGACGCTGAGCGGCTCGTTGTCGATTCCGGTTGTGCTCGCAGCGCCGGTGCCGATGTCGGACTATCCGCTGGTCGACGCAGCGCTGCTCGTCTTGCAGCTCGCAGCGCGCGAGTGCACCAGCACCGATGCAGGACGATTGTTGCGTAGCCCGTTCGTCGGCGGCGGCCATGCCGAGCGCTCGCAACGTGCGCTGGCCGATCGCCGACTGCGCGACGAGCAACGCGATCGCTGGAACTGGTTCGAAATCGAGCGCTGGGCGACGCTGAATGACTGCCCGCAGCTGCAGGTTGCTGCCCGCGACGTGAATGCCGTGGTGCGTGGCCTGACCAGTGGGCCAGCGAGTGGTTGGGCCGAGAATTTCCACGCACTGTGGCAGGCGGCCGGTTGGCCCGGCGATCGCACCCTGAGCAGCGTCGAGCACCAGACGCTCGAGAAATTTCACGGCGTGCTCGCCGAGTTTGGCGCGCTCGATGCAGTCACGGGGCGCATGAGCTTGCAGGAGGCGCTGGCGTGCCTGCGCGATCTGCTGAGCGACACGCCGTTCGAGCCCGAAACTGCGAGCGCGGCGGTCACCGTCATCGACAGCACCACGAGCGCCGGCATGCTCTTCGATGCGCTGTGGGTGAGCGGTCTCGACGCCGATCACATTCCTTCGCCAATCAATCCGGATGCGCTGATCCCGCTGGAGCTGCAACGCACTGCGGGCATTGCGGAGGCCACCGCGAGTGGCGTCCTGAGACAGGCGACGACACAGCTGCTGCGCTGGACCGATAGCGCGCCGCAGGTCGTGTTGAGTTGGCCGAAGCGAGACGGCGACGTGCGGCTTGCACGCAGTCCGCTGCTGGATCGAATCATGACCGCGAAAGAGCGGGAGCAGCAGCCCGCGCCGGCAGCGTCGCTGCGTCGCGTGCTCTTCGAACAGCGACCGACGTTGCACACGATGCGCGACGATCGCGCGCCGCCGTTGTCGGTGAGCGAGGCGCGCGGCGGCGCTCGAACGGTCGAGTTGCAATCGCGCTGTCCGTTCCGGGCGCAGGCGGAGATTCGGTTGCGCGCTCAGCCGATGCCGCGCGTCAGTCTCGGCGTCGAGCCTGTCGATCGCGGCGCGCTGCTGCATCGGGTGCTGGCTGAGATCTGGGCGACTTTTCGCACTCAGGAACACCTGCTCGTGACCGAGGACAGCGAGCTCGAGAGCCAGGTTCGCGACAGCGCACAGCGCCACGCCGCGCAGGCGCTGCCGGGCGACATTCGCTATCGCCACCGGCTCGCTGCGCTCGAAATCGAGAGCGCCGTGCGGCAAGTCCTGCGGCTGCTCGCATTGGAGAAGTTGCGGCCACCCTTCGTGGTCCGGCTCGCTGAGGCAGCGGAGCAGTTCGTGATTGGCGGGCTATCCATCACGCTGCGGCCGGATCGCATCGATGAGCTCGCGTCCGGCGGCGAGCTGCTGATCGACTACAAGGTCGGCGGCGTGCATCGTCCGCGCGGCTGGCTCGACGTGCTGCCTGGCCGTCCGCGCAATCCACAGCTGCCGTTGTACGGGCTCGCTCATGCCGAACGTCTGCGCGCACTGTCGTTCGTCGTGCTCACGCCGGGCGCCGTCGAGTATCGGGGCTGGAGCGACGGCAGCAACGTCGGCGACGGCGTGTGGGTCTACCCGAATGGCGTGCGGATCGACCTCGGCGATCCCAGCGACTGGCAGGCGCTGATGCACTACTGGCGCTTCTCGCTGACGCGCCTCGCGGAGCGCTACGTTGCGGGCGAGGCGAACGTCGATCCGCTGCCGTTCGAGTGCACGACCTGCCATCTGAGCACGTTCTGCCGCATCAACGACCTCGCGTTGAGCGAGCCCGAGCCGGAGTTCACGCCCGATGATTAGCGACGCGGCAGCACGCAGCGCGGCGCTCGATCCGCGGCGCTCGTTCATCGTCCAGGCGCCGGCGGGCTCGGGCAAGACCGAGTTGCTGACGCAGCGCTACCTGCGGCTGCTCGCGACCGTCGAGTCGCCCGAGCAGATTCTCGCGATCACGTTCACGCGCAAGGCCGCGGCCGAGATGCGCGCTCGTATTTTGCAGGCGTTGCAGAGTGCCGACGCGCCGCCGCCGGAATCGGCACACAAGCGCTCGACGTGGGAGCTTGCGCGTGCGGTCCGTGCCGTCGATGCGGAGCGCGGCTGGCAGTTGATGCAGCATCCGGCGCGTCTGCGTATTCAGACCATCGATGCGCTGAACGCGGCGCTCGCTCGACGACTTCCAGTCATTGCCGGCACCGGTGCGGCGCTCGAACCGACGACCGACATGGCGCCGCTGTACGAACTGGCCGGGCGACGGCTGCTCGAACGCCTCGGCGACGGCACGCCGGTCGCGGCTCATCTCGAAGTGCTGGTGATGCATCTCGGCAATCGCGTGGAGCGGCTGATCCAGCTGCTCAACGATCTGCTGGCGAAGCGCGACCAGTGGCTGCACATCGTCATGCACGCGCGAGCGAGCACGGACTTGCGCACGACGCTGCAAGCGACGCTGACGCGGCTGGTCGAAAGTCATCTGCAGACGTTGTGCCAAGGGCTCGGCAAGGAGCGGTGCGAGACGCTGCTGCAACTTCGTCGTTACTCGGCGCGCAATCTGTTGAACGACGATCGCGTGGCGCCGGCGCTGCGCACAGTGCTGGAGGCTTGCGCCGCACATGAGTCGCCGCTGCTGCCGGTGAGTGGTGCGTTGCCGGTCTGGCGCGAAATCGCGTCGATGCTCTTCAAGAAGGACCGCAACAAGGACGAGTTCTACGACAGCGTCAGCGTGCGCCAGGGATTCCCGACGACGAATCGCGAGATCAAGGAGCGCATGCACCAGATGTTGCGCTCGCTCGGCACCGATCAGCGGCTGACCGAAGACCTTGCGACGCTGCGAACGCTGCCCGATCCGGTGTACAGCGACGATCAGTGGCGGATGCTGGAGGCCCTGCTCGAGTTGTTGCCGGCGGCCGCGGCCGAATTGCAGGTCGTGTTTCAGACCCAGGGCAAGGCGGACTACGTCGAGATCGCATTGCGGGCGCTGCGTGCACTGGGAACGGCCGACGAGCCGACGGATCTCGCGCTGGCATTCGACTATCGCCTGCAGCACATCCTGGTCGACGAGTTCCAGGACACGTCGTTCAGCCAGCTCGACCTGCTCGAGAGACTGACCGGCGGCTGGGCGGACGGCGACGGCCGCACATTGTTCTGCGTCGGCGACCCGATGCAATCGATCTATCGCTTCCGGCAGGCCGAGGTCGGTCTGTTCATCGACCTGCAGCAGCATGGCCTGCGTAATCTGCGGCTGGAGCCGCTGCGGCTCGAAGCGAACTTCCGCTCGACGCCGGCCATCGTCAACTGGGTCAACGAGTCGTTCCCTGCGGTGCTGGCAGCACGCAATGACGCGGAGCAGGGGGCAGTCCAATACAGCCCCAGCACCGCGACTGTGTCGGACCTCGGCGGAGGCGTGCACGTCCACTCGTTCGTCAACGCCGACGAAGACATCGAGGCCGCGCGCGTGGTCTCGATCGTTCGCGACACGCTGGAGCAATTTGCCGACGGACGCATCGCGATTCTCGTCGCAGCGCGAACTCATGTGGACGCGATCGCACGCGAGCTGACGGCAGCAGCCGTCGACTTCCAGGCGATCGAGATCGAACAGCTGCGCGACCGCCCCGTCGTGCAAGACCTCATCGCACTGACGCGCGCTCTGGTGCACGTAGCGGATCGCACGGCCTGGTTGTCGGTGCTGCGCGCACCGTGGTGTGGACTGACGCTGGCGGATCTGCACTCGCTCGTCGGCCAGTCGGCGGCGACGATCGACGAAGCGATCCCGCGTGCGCTTGGAGCCAAGCACGACGATCTCTTCTCTGAAGGACGCTTGTCCGACGACGGTCGCACGCGGTTGTCGCGGACCTGGCAGATCCTGGCTGCGGCGCTGGCCGAGCGCGGCCGCTGGCCGCTGCGCATCTGGGTCGAGCGCACCTGGAATGCGCTCGGCGGGCCGGCGACGCTGACTCGCGTCGAAGACCTCGATGACGCCGAGGCGTATCTCGCGCGGCTGGAGCAGATCGAAACGGTCGCGGATCTCGACGACGTGGCGCGGCTCGAAGAACAGCTGTTCCGCTTGTTCGCGAACGCGCGGTTCGCGGGCTCGGCGCGGGTCGAGGTCATGACGATCCATGCCGCAAAAGGTCTCGAGTTCGACACGGTCATCGTGCCGGGGCTGCAGCGCTATCTGCCCAACTACAACCGCGAGCTGCTGCGCTGGGCCCGCGTCGCCGGACCGCAAGGCGGTATGGTGCTCGCGCCTGTGAAGCCCGACGGCGGCGATCCCGATCCGATCTATCGCTGGATCGAATTGCTGGAGCGACGTCGAGTCTCGCGTGAGCGCGCGCGCTTGCTGTACGTCGCCGTCACACGGGCGAAACGCGACCTGCACATCTTGGGCAACGCCACGGCGAAGGAGCGCGATGGCCGCCTGGTGCTGGATGACCCGCGGCGCGGCTCGATGCTCAAGATGCTGTGGGGCGCGGTCGAGACCCAGTTCTGGGAGACCGAACCGTCTGCGCAGATCCCGGCCGGCTACAAGCCCGCGCCGCCGCAGAAGCTGCGACGTCTGCCGATCGAATGGCGACCGCCGCGCACGCAGCAGACAACGTCGGGAACCGCTGCGGACATGGTCGACATCGAGGCCGACCGGCCGGTGTTCGATTGGGTGTCGCAGGTCAGCCGTCACGTCGGCACGCTGGTCCATCGCGAGCTCGATCGCATCTGCCGGCCTGGCGTGCAGGCCTCGCCCGATGCGATGCGACTGGCGCGCACCCGCTTGATGGCCGAGCTGGCGGAGCTGGGTGTCCCGCCCGATCGCTGTGCCGCTGCATGCGAGCGCGTGATCGCCGCGATGGAGAACACGTTGGCCGACGAGCGCGGCCGCTGGCTGCTCGGCATCGACGCACCGCTGGGCGAGGCGGCGTCGGAGCTGGCGCTGAGCGGCGTGGTCGAGGGGCAGATCCTCGAAGGCGTCATCGACCGCACGTTCCTGGACGAGACCGGCCAGCGCTGGATCGTCGACTTCAAGACCAGTACCCACGAGGGCGGCGGGCTGGACGCGTTCCTGGACGAGGAAGTGACGCGTTACCGGCCGCAGCTGGAGCGCTATGCCCGGCTGATGCGGGCGTTCCGGCCCGGCGAGCGGGTCCGGGCGGCGCTGTATTTCCCGGCTCTGCGCCAATGGCGGGAAGTGACGGTCGCTTGAATTGCGACCTGTGACCACGCATGGGGTCGGCGGAATGCTACGCTTCGCGCCAAAAAGGGAGGACCTCCATGCATATCGTGATCGCGGTGATCACGGCTGTTGCCGGGCTGCTCTGGGCGTTGAACTCACTGCAACGCTCCGGCTTCCACTTCAGCTCGCTCAATCCGTTCCTGGCGTACCGGCGCTGGCAATGGAGCCGCACGTACGGCGGGCGGCCGATCTACAAGCTGGATCGGCCGATCGATGTCGCTGCCGTGCTGCTGCTTGGCGTCGCCAAAGCCGACGGCGCCATCACGTCGGACCAGAAGCGCGAGCTGCTGGCGATGTTCCAGAGCGAGTTCTCGATCTCCCGCGACGAAGCGAGCGACCTGCTGCTCGCGAGCTCGCACCTGATCCGCGACGAGATCTACCTCGTCGATCATCTCGACAAGATCCTCGCGCGCAGCGCGGAGCGTTTCGAGCCCGACGCGATCGGGTCGCTCCTCGGAATGATGCGCAAGGTGGCGGCGCTCGACGGCAGCATCAACAGCGAGCAGGAGAAGCTGATCGACGCGACCGAGCGTTACTTCGCCGGCCGCAGCCGGCAGACCGCGGGCAAATGGGCTTGATGCCGAGGAAATCCCGCGGCAGTCATCCCCAGAGCTTGCGCGACGGCAGGCTCATCACGCCGTCGCGATAGTCGATCCCGTCCGGCCAGTCCTCGGCCTGCAGCAGCGGTCCGTCGAGATCCGCGATCTCGCACAACTGCGCGAGCACCATCCCCGGCGCCATCGCCAGCGATCCGCCCACCATGCAGCCGACCATCAGCCGCATTCCTGCCGCGCGTGCGGCATGCGCGAAATCGAGCGCAGCGGTCAGGCCGCCGCTCTTGTCGAGCTTGATGTTCACGAAGTCGTAGCGGTCGATCAGCCGCGGCAGATCTTCGAGCGTATTCGCCGGCTCGTCCGCACAGACCGGCACCGGCAACTGCAGATTCGCCAGCGGGGCGTCGTCGTTCGCACGGACCGGTTGCTCGAGCAAATCCACGCGCAGCTGCGCCAACGCGGGCGCAAGCCTCTGCAGCGTCGCCACGCTCCACGCCTGGTTGGCGTCGACGACCAGTCGCGCACTGGGCGCGCCGCGTCGGACCGCTTCGACCGCTTCCAGCGGACGCTCGTCCGACACCTTGATCTTGATCCACTCGTAGCGGGCGAGGGCGCGCGCCCGCGCTTCGTACTCGGCGATCGAGCGTATGCCGATCGTCAGGCACGTCGAGATCGCCCGTGGCCGCGCGATGCCTGCCAGCGCCCATACCGATGTTCCGGTCCGCTTCGCTTCGAGATCCCACAGCGCGGCGTCGAGCGCATTGCGCGCACCGCCTGCAGGGAGGATTTCCAGCAGCTCGCCGCGATCGATGCCGCGCTCGATCGCTGAGCGCACGCCTTCGATCTGTGCGCGCATGGAGTCGATCGTCTCGCCGTGATAGTCGACACCGACCGCCTCGCCGCGTCCGACGTGTCCGCCCGCAGCGAGTTGCACGACGATGACCTCGCAGGTGGTGTGCGAGCTGCGTGCAATGACGAACGGCTCGCGCAGCGGCCAGACGCGTGTCTGGATGGACAGTTGGTATTTCATCGCGACAGGAAGAAATCGAGCGTGGCCTTCAGCCGCGTCTGCAGCGGGTCGAAGGAGGGCACGCCGAGACGGTCTTCCGCGTCGGCGAGGACGTGGGCGCGTTTCGCTGCATCGAGCATGGACGTGTTCAGGCTGACGCCGCCGAGCCGCGCGTTGGGATTCGTCAGGCGCGCCGCTTCGATATAGCGGGTCGCAGCCGTCTGCAGGTCGGGGATCGGAAAATCCGGAAAGCCGTGGATGTGCGGCCGACCCGGGTCGTGGCACAGGATCAGGACGTCCGGCTGCGAGCCGTGGACGAGCGCGAGCGTCACACCGGCATAGGCCGGATGAAACAACGCGCCCTGGCCTTCGATCACGTCCCAGTGATCGGTCGCGGCGTCCGGTGAAAGCGTTTCGGCGGCGCCGGCCGCGAAGTCGGCGACGACCGCATCGAGTGCGATGCCGCCGCCGGAAATCAGAATGCCGGTCTGGCCGGTGGCCCGAAAGTCAGCGGCAATGCCGCGCGCCCGCATCGCTTCGGTCAGCGCGAGCGCGGTGTACTTCTTGCCGAGCGCGCAATCCGTTCCGACCGTGAGCAGCCGCTTGCCGCTGCGACGTCGACCGGTCGCTGCCGGAAACGTGTGACGCGGCAAGCGCACGTTGACGAGTGCGACGCCGCGTTTGCGAGCCGCCTCAGCGAGCCCCGGCACGCCTTCGAGTGGCCGGTGCATGCCACTGACGACGTCGAGCCCGGCGGCGACAGCCGCATGCAGGCTGGACTCCCATTCGGCCGGGATTCCGCCGCCGACCGGTGCGACGCCGATGACCATCGAGCCCGCGCCCGCGCGGGCGGCGGCCTCGGGAGTCATATCGGGCAGGCCGAGATCGACCTGGGTTTGCGGCAGACGCAGCTGCGCGAGACAGGCATCGCGCGCCCAGTCGCGCAGGCCGCAGGCGGTCTTGGCGTCCGCTTCGTCTTCAGCGTTGCCGATGAACAGCAGATAGGGCTTGCGTAACGTAAATGTCGATGAGGCGGCGGCGGCGGATGTTGCAGTCGTCAAGTTCTCGCTCCGCGAAATGGCACCCGGGTCAGCATGGAGGGATCGACCGGGGGCATTCTATAAAAATTCACTCGCCTTCTAGTGAAATATGAACAGCCCTCCCGCCAGCACGTGGCCGACCACGCCCTCGGGCAGCCGTGCCTCCATCGCGCGGCGGCTGCCGTCCTCGCCGAGCTCGCGCGCCCGGGCGGGCGTCAACCCGTACAGCAGCCGATGCATCCGCGTGAAGTGCGAGGCGTCCGAGAACTTGTAAACGTGCGCGACCTGCGCGATCGACATGTTCGTGTGGTGCAGGCTCCAGTGCCCGTGCGCCAGGCGCATGATGCGGAAGAAGCGGGCCGGTGATTCGCCGACCGTCTGCTCGAACGCGCGATACAGCGTGTTGTTGCTCACCTGCAGGCGGCGCGCGATGTCCGTCACCGACAGTTCCTTGCTGATGAAGCGATCCATGATCGTGATCGCGCGGCGCACGAGCGGCTTGCGGATCTCGCCGAACCAGACGGCTTCGGCATGCGGTTGCGGCGAGCGATTGCCGCGCATCGCTTCGAGCACCATGCCGGCGGCGGCTTTGCGTGCGCTCGCGGCTCCGCAGCGTTTGCCGATCAGGTGTAGCGCGACGTCGGCCGACGATTGTCCGCCCGGGCAGGTGATGCGATCGCCATCCTCGAGGAAGATCGTGTCGGACTCGACGCGCAGCTCCGGGAACTCCTCCTCGAAATCCAGCCGCGCGTTCCAGTGCACGCAACAGCGGCGGCCTTTCATCACGCCGGCGCGCGCGAGCACGAAGGTCGCGGTGCAGACGCCGATGATCGCGACGCCGCGATCGGCGACGCGGCGCAGGTATTCGAGGATCCGCGGATCGGTGTTGCGCTGGGGCTCCATGCGGCCGCCGATCACGACGACGTAGTCGAACTGCGCGGGATCCGGGAACGTCTCCCACGGCGTGATCTCGACGCCGCAGTTGGCGCGCACCGGCTGCAGCGTCGGCGCGATCACGGTCCAGCGGCATTCGCGCTGGCGGCTGTTGTCGAAGTCGTCGCCGGCGATGCGCAACGCGTCGACGAAGCCGGAGAACGCGAACAGCGTGAACTCATGCAGCAGGATGAACGCGACCGACAGCTTCGGCTCGGCCGCTGCAGCGAGCTTCGCCTGCACGGCGCTCGGCAGATAGTGAACCGGAGCGCGCGGCGGCCGCGTCTCTACCGACGGAAGGGACTCAGGAACGCGATCAGATTGAGCGGCAGTGCCGGACACAAGTAGCCTCCTTCCTGAACGATGACGGTCGGCAGCGCGAGCTGGGCGATGGCGCGCGCAGCCTGCGAGAAACCATCCCGGGTGACCTTGAGCACGCCGAGCGGGTCGTGCTCCGATGCATCGAGCCCGAGCGCGACGACGAGCGCGGCGGGCGCGAACGTGCGGATGCGGGCGAGGGCGGTGTGGAGCGCCACGAGGAACGGCGCGTCGCCCGAGCCGTGCGGCAACGGCAGGTTGAGATTGAAGCCGAGCCCCGCGCCGCGTCCGGTCTCCTCGGCATACCCGGCGTAGAACGGGAAGTAGTTCGACGGGTCGGCGTGCAGCGAGACCGTCAGGACTTCGGCGCGCTCGTAGAAGATCCCTTGCGTGCCGTTGCCGTGATGCACGTCAATGTCGAGGATCGCGATGCGCTGGCCGGTCTTGGAGCGTAAGCGCTCGGCCGCAATCGCGGTGTTGTTGAGATAGCAGAAGCCGCCTGCGCAATCGGCGAAGGCGTGATGACCGGGCGGCCGGCACAGCGCGTAAGCGGCGCCTTCGGCGAGCGCGGCGTCGGCCGCAGAGATTGCGGCCTGCGCGGCGCCGTAGACGGCGCTCCACGTTCCCGCTCGCAGCGGGGTCGAAGTGTCTGCGGTGTAGTAGCCGAGCAAGCCGAGCAGACCGTCGGGGCGGCGATGCATCTGCGGACGTGCGAACTGAGTCGTCAGCAGCTCGACGGCCGCGGGATCGATTTCGGCACGGCGGTTCCAGCCATTGGCGACGAAATCGACGTACTCGGCGGAGTGCACGGCATGGAGCGGCGCGAGGCCGTGATCGCCCGCCTCGCGAACGTCGAAGCCGGCTGCGACGACGCTTCCGTGCAGCACGCGGTAGCGCTCGGCGCTTTCGGGATGCGCGATGGTCTTGCCGCGCCGGAAGAAGCTCGTCGGATCGTGATCGGGGGAAGCGGTCGAGTGATAGACGCGCATCGTCGGCGTTCGATCGTGTTTGTCTGGTCGGGCCAAGTGTGCGCAAAATCACCACCCTGTCCACGCGCGGCTACACAGTTGAAAGCGCGGGAGTTATGCGCCCGCGCCGAACTAAATTCGCCGTCGTGCGCAACGCGCCGCAGGGCCTGCGGCCGGCTCGCGTCACAAAAGAGAGTTCTGCACATGAAGAATCTGGATCGCACCGACCTGAAGATCCTGCAGGCGCTGCAGAGCGAGGGACGGCTCACGAACCAGACGCTCGCCGCGCGCATCGCGCTGTCGCCGAGCGCATGCCTGGCGCGCATCCGGCAACTGGAAGCGGCCGGCGTCATCTCGGGCTACCACGCGCACATCGCGCTGGAGCTGGTGCGCTCGACGCTGGTCATCTACGCGGAGATCTCGCTGAAGCGCCACAGCCCCGCGGAGTTCACGCGCTTCGAGTCGATGGTGCAGGCGATCCCGGAGGTCGTCGAGGCGGTGCAGGTCAGCGGGCAGTTCGACTACCTGCTGAAGGTCGTCGTGCCGGATATTCGCGCATGGCGCGAGCTCGCCGCCAAGCTCCAGGACGAGGGCGGCGTCGAGAAGGTCTTCACGCACGTCGTGTTGAAGGACGCGAAGACGTTCAGCGGGTATCCGTTGAAGTAGGCGCCACCTTGTTCGGATAGGCCGGGTGCTGCGGCTCGGCCGGCGGATTCGCCTGCAGCGCCTGCAGCGCGATCTCGATCGCTTTCTCCAGCTGCGGATCGCGGCCGGCGAGCATCGATTGCGGCGAGTCCTCGACTTCGATGTCGGGCGGCACGCCGACGTTCTCGATCACCCAGCCGTCTTGCGGCGTCCAGCCGGCGATGTTCGGCGCCGTGATCGTGCCGCCGTCCATCAGCGTGTGGATCTCCAGGTTGCCGACGAGGCCGCCCCACGTGCGCGTGCCGACGATCGGCCCGATATCGAGCTTGTGGAACATCCACGGCAACAGGTCGCCGCCGGAGCCCGCGCCCTCGTTGGCGATCATCACCTTCGGTCCGTAGATCGCGCCGCGCGGCGTCCGCAGATCCTTGCCGTAACGCGTCGCCCAGTGGATGACGGGCTGCTTGCGCAGGATGTCGATGTAGTAGTCCGCGACGAAGCCGCCGCCGTTGTCGCGGTCGTCGAGGATCAGCGCTGCCTTCTGGCTCTGCGGGAAGAAGTAGCGTTTGAAGGCCGCGTGCCCGGCGAGCGACGTGTCGGGCACGTGCACGTACGCGACGCGGCCGCCGGTTGCGGCGTCGACCTTGCGGATGTTGCCCTCGACCCAGTCGACGTAACGCAGCTCACGCTCGCTCGCGATCGGCACGACCTTCAGCGTGCGTGCGCCCTGGCCGTCGGCGCGCGGGCCGATGGTGATCTCGATCTGCTTCTCGACCACGTTCTCGAACGCGCTGTAGACGTTGCGGTCGGTCGTCAATTGTCTGCCATCCACGGCCAGCAGATATTCGCCTGCGGCGACCGAGATGCCGGGCGCACGCAGCGGCGCGCGCAGGGCAGGGCGCCAGTTCAATCCGCCGTAAACCTTCCTGAAGCGATAGCGGCCATCCGCGACCTCGAAGTCCGCGCCGAGCAGCCCGACGCCGACGTTCGGCGGCTTATCGATCGACTCACCCTCGGTGCTGTAGCTGTGACCGACGCGCAGCTCGCTCGCCATGGCCGAGACGATGCGGCCAACGTCGTCGCGCGTCGCCGCGTGATCGAGCAGCGGCTCGTACTTCTTCAGCGCGGCGTTCCAGTCGACGCCGTGATAGTTCGGCGCGTAGAAGAAATCGCGATTGAGGCGCCACGCTTCGCGCAGGATCTGCCGCCATTCCGCGCGCGGATCGATCAACACCGAGACGTCTTCGACCGGCACAGCGGTCATCGCCTCCGGCTTGATCTCGCCGCCGGCAGGCGCGACCTTGATGCTCTTGCCCTGGCGCACGAGCACCTTCTCGCCGTCCGCCGAGACGAAGAAGGCGTCGACACCGCCCAGCAGCGTCTTCGCAGTGCGCTCCTTCATGACGAACCGCTTCAGCTCGGCGGGATTGCTCAGCGCAGTGATGGCCGGCGTCGCAGGCGTCCACAGGTAGAACAGCTCGCCGCTCTTGCCGGCTTGCAGTCCGCGCAGCGTGGCGCCGCCAGTCGGCAGTGCGACGATGCGATCGCCGATACCGTCGAAGTCGATCGCGACATTCTTTTCAGCGGCCAATGCCGGAGCGTCTGTCTCACCCTCTCGGGGCAGCGGCGAAGGATCGCCTTTGCGCAGCGCTATCGCGTACAGCGAATGCGTGAACGTCAGATCCACCGAAGCCAGCGAGAACCAGTCCTTGATCGGACCGGCCTGGTCCGACGCGATCACGTACAGGTAGTGACCGTTGCGATCGAACACCGGCTCGCTGACCTCCGTCAGTCCATCGGTGATCTGCAACGACTTGCGCTGCGCGATCGAGTACACGTGCACGGTCTGGATCAGGCCGTTGCTGTTCTGCGTGTACGCTAGCCATTGCGAGTCGGGCGACCAGTTGTGCGAGATGAACGGCGCGTGGCCGAAATACTCGTTCTCGGAGACGCGCTGCGCGCGGCCGGTGTCCAGATCGAGCACGTACAGGCTGTAGGCATTGTCGAGGAACGACACGCGCTTCTCATCGGGCGACCACTTCAGATCGCGATAGAAACCGGAGCCGCCATCGATGGCGATGCGGCGCGGCTTGCCGCTGCCGTTGCGATCGGCGACATACAACGCGTAGTCGCCGGATTCGTCCGAGAGCCACGCGATCCTGCCGCCGCCCGGCGACCACGCCGGCGAGCGGTCATTCGCGCCGGTCGACTGCGTGAGATTGCGAATCGGCGCGCCTTTCTGCGCCGGCACGGTCACGATCTCGCCGCGATACTCCAGTGCAACCTGGTCGAGGCTCGGCGACGGTGAGACGTTGCGTACGTAGTCGACATTGCTGACCCGGCGCGGCCGGGTCTCGCGCAGATCCGATGCAACGGCGACGTGCAGCGTCGTGGTGGCCGAGGTCGCGGGGTCGAACACGACCAGGCGTCCGGCCTGCTCGAAAATGATCTTGCCGTCGCCGGTGCTGGCGTTCACGACCGGGAAATCCGTGTACGACGTGAGCTGGCGAACTTCGCCGGTGGCCGGATCGAACGAGTGCAGATTGAATTCGCCGGCGCGGTCGGAGTTGAAGTAGACCTTGCCGCCGATCCACATCGGGTTCAGGTCGTTGCTGCGGCCGGGCGGCTGCGGAATCTTCTGCACCGAGTGATCGGCGAACTTCATGATCGCAACGCGCGAGGCGCTGCCGCCGCGATAGGTCTTCCACTGTGTCAGCGCTTGCAGCATCGGCGGCGGCATCTGCGAGTACGCGATCGCGCGGCCGTCCGGCGCGACGTCGGCGTCGTTGCCCATCGGAATCGGCAGGCGCTGCGGGAACGTGCCGTTCGGAGCGATCACGAACAGGTGGACGTCGCGCGAGGACTTCACGTCGCTCTGCGAGCTGTAGACGACGCGCCCTTGGTTGTCGAAGCCTTCGGCGAAGTCGTCGGCGCTGTGCCAGGTCAGCCGCTGTGGACTGCCCCCGGCGATCGGCACGACGTAGACATCGATGTTGCCGTCGTAGTTGCCGCTGAAAGCGATGGATGCACCGTCCGGCGAGAAGCGCGGCTTCGACTCCAGGCCCTCAGCGGTCGTCAGCCGATAGGCGCCGCTGCCGTCGCGATTCGCGACCCACACGTCGCCGTCATAGATGAACGTGATATTCCGCGTGCTGATGTCCGGTTGCGCGAGCAGCAGCGTGTCGTGCGGATCCACAGCAAGCGCGGCCGCGCTCCACAGTGTGAGCAGGAACGCGGTCGGGAGAGGTCGCAACATCGTTGTTCGGTCCGAAGAGAAGTCGGCGGACTATGGCTGGAATATGCGGTTGCGTCACTAGCCGCTCTATATCTTTTCTCGCCGCCTCTTGAACAAAAACACCAAGCCGATGACGCCGCCGCGGCGAGCGGCGATGATGACGCGCTCGAATTCATCAGGAGTCCTGCATGATGCGGTCGTTCGAAGCTCGCGTGTTCCGGGTGCTCGTGATTGCGCTGGTCTGTGCCGTGCCGCTCAGTGCGCCGGCCACCGACGATCCCCTGGCCGGCCTCGATGCTGCAATCGAGGGTGCGCGTCAGCAGTGGCACGCGCCCGGCCTTGCGGTCGCGATCGTCAAGGACGATCGGGTCGTGTACCTGCGCGGCTTCGGCACGAAGCACCTCGGCCAGAACGACCCCGTCGATGCGCACACCGCGTTCACGCTGGCGTCGACGACGAAGGCGTTCACGGCAATGGCGCTCGGCCTGCTGGTCGACGACGGCAAGCTGCACTGGGACGATCCGGTCGTGCGCTACATCCCGGAGTTCCGCGTCGCCGATCCGTACGTCACGCGCGAAGTGACGATTCGCGATCTGCTCGTGCATCGCACCGGCATCGAGGAGATGGACCTGCTGTGGGTGCGCGGCTTCGACACGCGCACCAGCCTCGAGCACATGCAATACGCGAAGCAGGCTTCGAGCCTGCGCTCGACCTGGGCGTACAACAACATGATGTACGTGGTCGCCTCCGAGGTCGTGGCTCGCGTTGCGCGGATGAGTTTCCAGGAGTTCGTTCGTCAGCGCATCTTCGAGCCGCTCGGCATGAGCGATAGCCTGTTCACCGGGCCCGACCTGAGCAAGCACGCCAACGTGACGGGTGCGCATCTGGTCGAGCAGGGCGTCGCGCGCGTGACGGATCTGTACGTCTCGCCGGGGCCGCTCGGCGCCGCCGGCATTCAGTCGAGCGCGGCGGACATGGCGAAGTGGCTGCGTCTGCTGCTCGACAAGGGCACGTTCGAAGGCAAGGCAGTCGTCAAGCCCGAGACGGTCGCGGAAGCGTTGAAGCCGCAGATGCTGCTCGCCAGCATCGGTTATCCGGCGGCGCGGCAGGCGAATCCGCATTTCTATGCCTACGGACTCGGCTGGTTCCTGCAGGACTACCAGGGGCGGCTGCTCGCGATGCACACCGGTAGCTTGTACGGCGCCAACGCGCTCGCAGCGATCGTGCCGGAGGAGCGCCTCGGACTGGTGATTCTCATCAACGCCGGCCCGGTCGAGTTCCGGCACGCGTTCATGTACGACGTGATCGATCGCTTTCTGAACAGCCGCGGCAAGGACTGGAACACCGACATGCTGAAGCTGTACGGCAAGCTGCAGGATGAGGAGAACGCGCGACGCGCTGGTGCATTGCGTGAGCTGCCTGCGAAGACGCGTCCGTCGTTGCCGTTGTCCGACTACGTCGGCACGTACGCGGATCCGCTCGTCGGCGAGACGCAGATCGTGCTGAATCGCGATGGCAGCCTGGCTCTCGCAATGCAACCGGGCGCAACATTCGCGCTCACGCACTGGAGCTACGACTCGTTCGAAGCAGGCGACACGCGCGCGCCCGAAGAGCGTTTTCTGCTCACTTTCCGCCGCGGCGCGGACGGACGCATCAGCGGCTTCGAAACCGAAACGGGACGTGTGTATCGGCGCCGCTGACCCGCGGGCGGATTCCAGAAATCGGTTGAATTCTTATAGATCGGCGGACGGCTTTGCTCCCATTCTCGTCTCATCCTGAGGGGGAGAGGTCAAACGTATGCGGCGCTTCAATCGGTTATCCATGAACAGATCCGTTGCCACGGCAACGTGGGGGCTGATTGCCCTGACCGGCTCGTCGGCGGCTCTCGCCGCCGACCAGGTCGAAGTGGAGGAAATCATCGTCACGGCGTCACGCCGCGCGCAGGAGGTGCAGGACGTGCCTGCCTCGGTCGCCGTCGTCGACCCGCAGGCGTTCGCGTCCGGCGGTCTCACCTCGCTCAGCGGCGTGCTCAAGTACATCCCGGGCGTGAACTTCAACGATGACGGTGCGCCGGGGCAGGGCTCGATCACGATGCGCGGCGTCGCCAACATCTTCTCGACGCCGTCGGTCGGCATCTATCTCGACGATATCCCGTACGGCTCGGTCACGGCGTTCGCCGAAGGCGCGAACTTCGCGCTCGACTCGCTGCTCGGCAACGTCGAGCGCATCGAAGTCATCAAGGGGCCGCAGGGCACGCTGTTCGGCGCCGCCGCGATGGGCGGTTCGCTGCGCTACATCACCAAGGAGCCGTCGCTCACTGACTTCAGCGGCCGGTTCGCGACCGACCTGTCGAACACTTCGCAAGGCGGCTTCAACCAGCTGTACAAGGCCGGCGTCGACGTGCCGATCGTGAGCGACAAGCTGTCGCTCGGCGTCAGCGGCTTCTACCAGGACAACGAGGGCTTCATCGACCAGGCGCTGCGTTCGGAGGAGGACATCAACGACGCCGAGCTGAAGGGCGGCCAGGCGACGCTGCTGTTCAAGCCGACGGACGCGTTCAAGGTGAAGCTCAACTACATGGACCAGAAGTTCGACTTCTCGGAACAGAACAACGTGCCGTTCGACATCACGACCGGCCAGCCGATCTTCGGCCGCTACCAGCAGAACACGGCGCCGGGCGGCCAGCCGACGCAGATCGAATATGAGCTGAGCTCCGCGACGTTCGAATACCAGGCCGACTGGGCGACGGCAACGCTGGCGAGCAGCTACCAGGAGTTTTCGCAGAACGCGGTGCTCGACCTGACGCGATTCTTCGGACCGCTGGTCGATCAGCAGACGGGCGACCCGCCGGGCACGAACACCGTGCCGCTCGATCTGATCATCAGTACCGATCGCTGGGCGCACGAATTCCGGCTCACGTCTGCCAACAACCAGCACCTCGAGTGGCTCGTCGGCCTGTACTACACGAAAGAGGAGAGCTCGAACTTCCAGAGGGCGATCGGCCAGCCGAGCGGCTTCAACCTGGTCACGCAGCAATTTCCTTCCGACTACAAGGAGAAAGCGGTCTTCGGCAACGTGACCTACTACTTCACGCCGCAGCTCGATGCGACACTCGGCGCGCGCTTCAGCAGCAACGACATGTCCGTGCTGTTCACCGGCACGGGATTCCTCGCAGGCCCGGCGCTGCCGCGGCAGACCGTTTCCGACGACGTGCAGACGTATTTGTTCAACGCACGCTATCGGCCGAACGACGATTTGTCGTTGTACGTGCGCGTCGCCGACGGCTATCGCCCGGCTTCCGCCAACTTGCCGCTGCTCGATCCCAACACCGGCGACGTGATTTCGCTGCCGTTCGTCAGGGCAGACTCGCTGTGGAGCTACGAGGTCGGCGCGAAAGGCAAGCTCGCCGGCGGCGCGGTCGGCTACGACGTTGCGATCTATCGCATCAAGTGGCAAGACATGCAGGTGTTCCAGAGCCTCGGCGGCGTCAACGTCGGCGCCAACGCCGACAGCGACGTGACGGCTAACGGCGTCGAAGCGACGCTGACGCTGCAGCCGACGAGCGCGCTCAACCTCGTCGCTACGGCGGCGTATTCGCGCAGCGAGCTCGACGATGACGATCCGCCGCTCGGCGGCCTGTCGGGCGAGCAGCTGCCGGGCATTCCGGAATGGACGTTCTCGCTGTCGGGCGACTACGACTTCATGCTCGGCTCGCTCGATGCGTTCGTCGGCGGCGGCGTCGCCTACCAGGACAGTCGCAAGACGTCGTTCAAAGGCGGCGGCGCGATCGCGCCGGCCAACGCGAACTTCGACGTCGACGACTACGTGACGGCCGATCTGCGCACGGGCGTGAAGTTCGGGCGCTACAAGCTGTCGCTGTACGCGACCAACCTGTTCGACGAGTACGGCTTCCAGCGCGCGACGACGGTCGGCACGCAGGGCAATGCAACGATCTTGAGACCCCGAACGATCGGTGCGGTGTTCTCGGCGGAGTTCTGAAGAGAGGCAGTGACGGGAGTGACGCGGGTGACGGAGTGACGCAACCCCCGTCACTTCGTCACTCCGTGACCTCGTCACTTTCTCTACATCGATCCTTCGATGCTGAATTGGCGCCGGCCCTGCGCGTCCGGCTCGCCGAGAATCTCCAGCGTGCGCGCCATGTCGCCCGGTGCGTCGGGCCGGGTGGCGATCAGTCCGCTCACCAGGTAGCTGCGATCCTTCTTCAGGTCGATCGTGCCGTTCACTGCGAGCGGTCCGCCGGTATCGCTCAGCGCGCCTTGCAAGCCGTCAGCGGCCGCGCCTTCCGGAAAGACGACCTTGTAGCTGCCGAGCGCAGCCGGACGGTTCGCCGGACCCACGAGATTCGCGATTTCGATCGTGCCCGTCAGCGCGACCGGCCAGGCGTTCTCCAGCGCGAGGTGCGGCAGGCGGAGCGTTGCCGTGCCGGTCCAGCCGCCACGGACCACGTTCGGCGGCAGAGCGTTGAGGGGCAGGGAAGCGTTCAGTCCGCGCACCGTCACGCGCGCGCCGGACACGGCGATCGAGCCTTCCGCAAAGCCATCGCTGCGCGTGACCTTCACGTCCGCACCGAGCTTGCCGGTGAACAACGCGAGGATACTGAGATTCCACTCGACGCTGCCGACGTGCAGGTTGCCGCTGCGTACTGCCTGCGCACGGCCTTTCCAGATCGTGCCGGACACGCCCGAGAGCGTGACGCCGGGCGGATGGAAGAAGGACAGCACTGTCGCGGCGGGCAGCGTCACCAGGGCGAACAGCGCAAACGCACCGATGCCGAGTGCGATCAGCGGCCAGACTTTCTTCATGCGGCCTTTGCTTGGTGCGCGATCATCCGCCGGGACGCGTCAGGACCAGGCTGGCATTGACGAAGCCGGGCTTGGCTGTGCGGTCGATGTTGGCGGATTCGATGTTGACGGCGTGCGCTTGCTGCAGGCTGCCGAGGCAGACCACCAGCTTGTCGAACTCGGCTTGCTCCAGCCGCACGCGGATACCGTTGTCGCCGTTGGGCGTCTGGCCCGTGAGCGCGGCGCCGAGGCCGCACTCGCGCGCCGTGCGGTCGATGAGCACCACCAGCGATTCGTTGGTCGGCGCCGCCGCGGTCGGCGAGTTGGCGCTGAGCGCCATCACTTCGCCGCCGACGCTGCGCATCCACGCGAGGTCGCCTTCCTTGCGAGCCACGCGCTCGGCGCGCGAATTCACGGCTGCGTAGAAGGGCGCCAGCGCCAGCATGTAGATCGCAACGAGCAGCACCAGCACGCCGCCGAGCACGACGATCGCTCGCTCGCGCGCCTGCAGGGAAGAGAACCGGTCCTTCAGTTTCTGCATGTCAGGCGCCCGGGTTCTTGAACTGCAGCTGGCCTTCGTGCTTCGAGTCGCGCGTGTTGTCCGACTTGAGCTCGGACGCCAGGCCGTGCTTGCTCGCGAGCTGGCGAATGCGATCGAGCGCGTCGGTCGACGGCGCCACGACGCGCAGGTTGGTCGTGTTGTTGACGTACGCGATGTTCTCGATCGTCACGTCGGGCGTCTGGCCGATCGCCTCACCCAGCGCCGCGAGCGTCATCATCACGCCGCCCACCGGACCGCTGCCGCGCAACTGGTTCAGCCGGGCTTCGACCTGACGCCGTGCACTCGACGCGTCGGGCAACGGCGCACCGGGCATGAGCTGCTGGTAAACCTCGCCGATCTGCGCATCGAGGCGCGCTTCCTGGCTGCGATAGTGGAAGTACTGCCAGGTCTTGAGGCCGAGGTGCGCAACGATGAACAGGCCAGCGAGCACGGCGGCGTAGCGCCACGGTGCGAACGAAACGTTCAGCTTGCGCTTCGACTGATACGGGCCCTGCATCAAGTTCACGCCGGCGTGCTGCACGATGTTCGCCGCCAGCAGGGGGAGGGGACCGTCGGGCAGGAGCTTCAGCTGCAGACTCGCGGTGAACTCGCGCAAGCCTTCGAGCAGTTCGCGCTCGCGCTCGTAGTCGTCTTCGGCAACGTAGATCGTGACGTGCTCGCGGGCTTCCTCGCCGGAGGCGAGCGCGAGCTGCAAGGCTTCGATCAGCGGTTGGACGTCGAGGACTGCGCCCGGCGTTTCGGGCCGGCGCACGTACACGCGAGCGCCATCGATCAGCAGCGTGATCGCGTTGGTCGTTTCCGGCAGCGCCGCGGTTTCGGGATAGATCGCGTCGGGCTCCAGTCCGGCGTTCGCGAGCAGCGCCTGCCAGGCCTCCATGCGGGCACGCGCGACGACCGTGACCGGTGTGCCCGGACGCGTTTCGCGCTTGCCGACTGCGAAATGCAGATCTTCGACATCGGAGGCGAGATGCTCTTCGAGGGCGAACGGCACGACCTGCGCGAGCTTCGCGCCGCTCTTCACGGGCAGCACTGGCTCGGCGAGCAGCGCGTCGGTGCCCGGGACGAGCACGACGACCTTGCGATTGGCTGCTGAGGCGGGAGCGAGATCGAGCGGACCGGACTGCACGTTGCCGCGCCGCGCGCCGCTGCCGTCCACGACGATCCACTCGGCGGCGGCGCCGATCGTGTCGGCGGCGGCGAAGGGCAGGCGTACGACTAGAAATTCCGGCATGTCAGGGCGTTCCGTGACTTCTTAGGATAGGACGCACGAGACCGTTGTTGCCGCTGCGATACAAGAGACTGTACAGGGTGTACTGGGTAGTGCCAATAGTGACCCAGATCGTCGCGCGGAAGTATGAGCTCGTCTGGTCGATGACTTTGCCCTGCACCAGCTCCTGCTTCTCCTCGGTCGACAGGGCGCTCTCGTAATCCTGCTTGGTCGGGAAGCACCGTTGCTTGCGGGTTTCCGCAGTGTTGTCGCGCGCCATCGTGAACTGACGCCGCCCGGCGACGAGCGCATCGAGCAGCTCCGGCGAGGCCGTGCAGAGATTGATCGGCGTGCCGATCGGCAGCGCGGTGACGAACGGCTCGAGCTTGCGATAGCGGTCGAGGCCGAAGCCGACGAGCGAGAGCAGCTCACTCGCGCGCGTCACCGGCATGTTGGCCGTGCGGTACGGCGGCGACAGACCGGTGTAGGTCGGGTCTTCGGCGCCATCGGGGAATTCGGGCTGCACGTCGCTGTCGATCCAGTCGGCGATCACCTTCGCCCACTTGGTCTCCATCTCGAGCAGCTCCAGGAGCCGTTCGAAGCGCGCGATCGCGAGCGGATCCGTTTTCAGCTGGCCGCCTTCCAGCACGACCAGGCTGTTGAGATTGAAACGGCCCTGCATGTCCTCGAGCTGGCCTTCGAAGTCGCCGTAGGTGTTGCCCTTGCCGTCGTCGAGCGGGATCGGCGGAATCGGCGTCGCCCATTCCTCGGTGAAGTCGTCGGTCTTCGCGCTCTGCTGCTTGTCACGGCGCAACGCGTCCGCGGCCCACGCTTCGCCGCCGAGCGCGACTTCGAAGCCCTGGTCCATGGCGAGCGCATTGCCGGTGCGGCGCTGGTCCATGTAACCCTTGAACGACACGCTCGCGGCGAGCATGGTCGCGAGCGCCGCGATCAGCACGGCGACGATCAACGCGACGCCGCGCTGGCGCTTGCGCAGGGCAGGGCGACGGTTCATCCCGACACCTCCACGAGCCTGACGATCTTGCCCCAGTCTTCGAGATCGAGAGTGATCTCGACGGCGATCGGCCGCAGCCGCAACGCGTCCGGCCCCGAGTAGCCGAGCGGCGGCCACTGCTCGTGCCAGCTCTGGTTCTGATCCATGAAGCGGAAGCTCACCGCGCGGACCTGGTCGAGCAGCACGGCGGACGTGGGCTCCGCGCTCATCGTGCGATCGAGCGCGTTCCAGTACGCGCGCTCCAGCTTGTTGTCCTGCAGACGGTACGCGACCCGCTGCAGCGTCGAGCGTGTCACGCCTGCGGGATTCGACCAGCCGGAGCGGGTCAGCTCCGCGAGCGTTTCAGTGCGCTTGTCGGCGCGCAGCGCCGGATCGACCGAGTCGCCGAGCGGCTCGCGCACCGGGCGCGGCTCGAGCATCGCGAAGTCCTCGGACATTCGCTGCACGGTCGACTGGATCGCGCGCGTGCGGCTCGCGTTGCGGTCGACAATTTCATCCTGCCGCGAGAGCTGGTTGTAGCCGCCATAGGCCATCACCGCGACGATGGCGAAGACGAACATCGCCACCAGCACTTCGAGCAATGTGAAGCCGCGTGCGCGCATGACTCAGTGGGGCTGCGTCGGGTCGCTGGGATCGATGCCGTCCTGCGGGTCGTCCGGCTCCGGCAGCGGGCCGGGATCCTCGTCGTCGCCCGGCGGATTCGGCTGGCCTTGCTGTTCGTCTTCCTTGCCCTTGTCGCCGGGCCGTTGCGGTCCGCTGTCGGTGGCGCCCTGCCACGCGATCATGGCGGAGCCTGGCGGCGCGACTGCCGTCCCATAGAAACCCGTGATGGACGCGAGGCTGGAGGTCTCCGGCGCTTCCACGGGCCGCACGCTGACGTCGATGCGACGCATGGTTTCGACCTGCGTCTGCGTGACGTTCATCGTCCACTTCCACTTGCGGCCGCCCATTTCGACTTCGTCGGAGGTCTTGGAGATCGGCGGCGCATTCTTCTGCAGGCGGGCCTCGGTGAGGCGATTCATGGCGACCCAGTGCGCCATGCTCCGCTCACGCAGATAACCGCCGTTGCTGGCTGCCTGGCTGACCGCTGTGATCGCGCCGAGCATGCCGAGGGCGACGACGATCAGCGCCACCATCACCTCGATCAGCGTGAAGCCACCTTTACCAACGCGCATTGGACAGACGCTCCTTCCCTTTCTGGTCTTCCGGCGGCGGCTTGGTCTGCACGACCAGCCGCCATTCGTCCTGATCTTTCCTGCGCTGCTCGACGCGCAGGTCGCCATCCACCTGGGAAGTCATGCGCCACAGCGCCGGCGTGTTATCGCGCTCGAGCTGCAGCTCGAACGGCACGACATCGCCGCTCGACAGCACTGTGAGCTGCGGCGGCCACTTCTGGTTCTCGTCTTTCTTGCTGCGATCGGGCAGGCCGGGCTTGAGCACGAGCTCGCGGCCTTCGAGCCAGATGCGGAAGCGCAGTCCCTCCGGCAGCGTGCGCGGCGCGTACAGGGAGTCGTCGGCGACCTGTCGCCACTCGTTGCGGCGCGTGTCGAAGCGCAGGAACTCGTACTCGGAGGAGCCGACGAAGACCGCGAGGTCGATGCTCTGCAGCTCCGCTTCCTCGCGCGCCTGGCGCAGCACCGCCCAGAAACGCCGCGTCTCTTCCTCGACCTGGCTGTCCTGGCCGAGCACGTTCGTCGACAGCGTCACCATCGCGACCATCACGCCGATGATCACGAGGACGACCAGCAGTTCGAGCAGCGTGAATCCCCGAAGGGAAGCGCGGTCGCGGGCTCGCAAGGTTACTCCGTCAGCCAGTTGCCCCGGTCGGCGTTCACGCCTTCACCGCCTTCCTGGGCGTCGGCGCCGAGCGTGTAGATGTCGTACTCGCCGTGCTGGCCGGGATAGACATAGATGTAGTCGTTCTGCCAGGGATCCTTGATCAGGCCGCCGCTGCCGAGATACCCGCCTTGCTTCCAGTTGCGCACCGTCGGATCGTTCGGCTGCTGGACCAGCGCCTTCAGGCCCTGCTCAGTGGTCGGGTACTTGTAGTTGTCCATCTTGTAGAGGTTGAGCGCGGTCTCGAAGGCGCGCAGATCTTGTTTCACCTTCGTGATCTGCGCGTCGTCGATGCGGCGCATGACGTTGGGTGCGACGAGTGCGGCGAGGATACCGAGGATCACCACCACGACCATGATCTCGATGAGTGTGAATCCGCGGCGAGCGCGCCGGCGCAGCAAGCTGTTCATATCTGTCATAGTCGTTCCGTTGGAGACATACCGAATGCAGTTAACGATGAAGGGGCCGGTCAGGTCTACGGCAATCTAGTCCATGGGAAAGGGCGCCGGATCATAACAAAGCAGGCTGAAAACATGAGTGACGCCGTCCCCGGGTCTGCCCCCCGGCGCGCCCCGACTGCCGTGTCGTCGATCCCGCCAGCCTGGCTCGTTGGACTGCTGGCCGTGGTGCTGGTTCTGTTGTGGTTTACGGGCGAAGCAGGGCGCGAGCTGCTGCGTTACGAGCGCACCGCCGTCCTGCAGGGCCAGTATTGGCGGCTGCTGACAGGGCACCTGGTGCATTACTCCGGCCAGCACCTGTTGCTGAACGGAGTCGGTCTGGGCCTGATCGCCGCCCTGTTTCCGCGGGATTACTCGCTGCGCGGCTGGTTGCTGATCCTGGCCAGCAGCGTCGTCACCATCGACCTGGGATTTGTGTTCTTGGAGCCACAGGTCGAGTGGTACGTGGGTCTGTCGGGCGTCCTGCATGGCGCACTCGCCGCCGGTGCAGTCAGTTGGTGGCGACACGAATCGAAGCCTCTGGCGCTGGGGCTGATAGCGGTCCTGCTGGGCAAGCTCGCGTGGGAGCAGTGGCACGGCGCGCTGCCGCTTTCCGGCGACATGCCGGTCGTTGTAGACGCGCATCTTTATGGCGCGCTCGGCGGCGCGCTGGCCGCCGCATGGCTGGCTGTGCATAATCGCGCGCCTTCTGCACCAACCGGCGACCGCTAACCGACCGCTTCTATGTCTTTCGCCTTCGTTTTTCCTGGCCAGGGATCGCAATCCGTCGGCATGCTGGCGCAGCTCGCCGGCGCCGAGCCGCTCGTTCAGGAGACGTTCGCGGAGGCCTCCGACGAGCTCGGGTACGACCTCTGGAAGCTCTGCCAGGGCGGCCCGGAAGAAGAGCTCGGCAAGACCGAGCGCACTCAGCCCGCGATGCTCGCGGCCGGTGTTGCAACCTGGCGCGTGTGGCGCAAGCACGGCGGCGGACTGCCGGCCGCGATGTCCGGTCACAGCCTCGGCGAGTACTCCGCGCTCGTGTGCTCCGGTGCGCTCGATTTCCGGACAGCCGTCGGACTCGTGCAGTTTCGCGGCCAGGCGATGCAGGCAGCAGTACCGGCGGGGCAGGGTGCGATGGCGGCGATTCTCGGACTCGATGACGTTGAGGTCGAAGCCGCCTGCCGCGAAGCCGCGCAGGGTGAAGTCGTACAGGCTGCGAACTTCAACTCGCCGGGGCAGGTCGTCATCGCGGGCATCGCCGCTGCCGTCGATCGTGCGATCGAAACTGCGAAGGCGAAAGGCGCCAAGCGGGCGATCAAATTGCCGGTCAGCGTTCCCTCGCACAGCGCGCTCATGAAGCCGGCTGCGGATCGCTTCGGCGAGAAGTTGCAGCAGGTGAAGTTCGTCCCGCCCGAAGTGCGCGACATTTATACCGTCGACGTGCGCAAGCACGGTGACGAGGCGAGCATCCGCAAGGCGCTCGTCGAACAGCTGGTGAAGCCGGTGCGCTGGACCGAAACGATCCAGGCGATCCTCGAGGACGGCGCGCGTGTCATCGTCGAGTGCGGCCCGGGGCGCGTGTTGACCGGTCTCAACCGGCGCATCGAGCGCAACAAGGAGATCGCGATGCTCGCGATCGAAGACGCGGAATCGCTGCAGCAGGCGCTGCAGGCTTGCAGGAGCAATGCATGACCGAGCAGACGCTCGCACAGGAAATCGCACTCGTGACCGGCGCGTCGCGCGGCATCGGGCGTGCGATTGCGATCGAGCTCGCGCGGCGTGGCGCGACTGTCGTCGGCACCGCGACCAGCGAAGCGGGCGCGCAAGGCATCACGCAGTCGCTCGCCGAAGCCGGCAAGGTGCGCGGCATCGTGCTGAACGTCGCGGACCCGCAATCGATCGAAGCGGCGCTGAAGAACATCGAAGAGCACGAAGGGACGCCGACCGTTCTCGTGAACAATGCAGGAATTACACGTGACAACCTGCTGCTGCGAATGAAGGACGAGGAGTGGAACGACATCCTCACGACCAACCTCGGCTCGGTGTTCCGCCTCTCGAAAGGCGTCGTGCGCGGCATGATGAAGGCGCGCCGTGGACGAATCATCAGCATCGCGTCGGTGGTCGGCGTGATGGGCAACGCCGGGCAGACGAACTACGCGGCGGCGAAGGCCGGCATCATCGGCTTCACGAAGTCGCTGGCTCGCGAAGTCGGCTCGCGCGGCATCACCGTGAACGTCGTGGCGCCGGGTTTCATCGCCACGGACATGACTGCGAAGCTGCCTGCCGAGCAGCAGGCACAGCTGACAGGACAGATCGCGCTCGGACGGTTGGGCTCGCCGGAGGACATCGCCTCCGCGGTGGCGTTTCTTGCGTCGCCACAGGCGGGCTACATCACCGGCGAGACGCTGCACGTCAACGGCGGCATGTACATGGTCTGATTCCGTGTCAAGTGCCTTTGTTGGTTGAGTTTTTGGAAATGTTGGACCTGTCGGGGTCTTAACTTAGAATACGCCCCCTGCGACCCGCCCCAACGAACTACAAGGGTCGGCGCGAAGGGTTCAAAAGCCTCATAGAGGACTCGTACACCAATGAGCAGTATCGAACAGCAGGTTAAAGCCATCGTCGCCGAGCAACTGGGGGTGAAAGAGGAAGAAGTCACGAATGACGCTTCCTTCGTCGACGACCTCGGCGCCGACTCGCTCGACACGGTCGAGCTGGTGATGGCGCTGGAGGAGGAATTCGAGACCGAGATCCCGGACGAGGACGCCGAGAAGATCACGACCGTTCAGCAGGCGATCGATTACATCACCGAGCGCCGCAATCAGGCCTGACACTTCGCTCGCAGGCGCACGCACGCCTGCGCTTTCGAGTCCCCGGCCAGGGAAGGCGGGTCGACTGCACCGTCTGCAACTCTCCAACTCATGAACCGCACGAAGGGGTAATCGCTTGTCGAAGCGGCGCGTCGTCATCACCGGCCTCGGCATCGTCTCGCCCGTCGGCAGCACCGTCGACACGGCGTGGCGCAACGTGCTCGAAGGCAAGAGCGGTATCGGCCCGATCACGCGCTTCGACGTGAGCGCCTGGCCCGTGCGCTTTCATGGGCCGGTCGCGGACTTCAATGCCGAGGCGTACCTCTCGCCGAAAGAGCTGCGCAAGATGGATCCGTTCATGCACTACGGCTACGGTGCAGCGGCGGACGCCATCAAGGACTCCGGCATCCAGGTGACGCCGGACAACGCGCATCGCATCGGCATCACGATGGGCGCCGGCATCGGCGGCCTCGATACGATCGAAGAGAACTACCGTAAATACGCCGAGACGCACAGCCCGAAGCGCATCTCGCCGTTCTTCGTGCCCGGCAGCATCATCAACATGATCTCCGGCCACATCTCGATCCAGTTCAAGCTCACCGGTCCGAATCTCGCGACGGTGACCGCGTGCACGACTTCGACCCATGCGATCGGGCTGGCGATGCGGCTCATTCAGTACGGCGACGCGGATGCGATGATCGCGGGCGGCGCCGAGATGGCGACCACGCCGCTCGGCCTGGGCAGCTTCTGCCAGGCGCGCGCGCTCTCCACGCGCAATGACGATCCGCAGCGCGCCAGCCGGCCATGGGATCGCGATCGCGACGGCTTCGTGCTTGCGGACGGCGCGGGCGCCGTGATGCTCGAGGAGTACGAGCACGCGAAGGCGCGCGGCGCGAAGATCTATGCGGAGGTCGTCGGCTTCGGCATGAGCGGCGATGCGCATCACATGACGGCGCCGCCGGAAGACGGCGAGGGCGCGCGCCTGGCGATGGCGAACGCCTTGAAGGACGCGAAGATGAATGCCAGCGACGTGCAGTACGTGAACGCGCACGCCACATCCACCGAGCTCGGCGACCGCGCCGAGACGATCGCCATGAAGCGCTGCTTCGGCGATCAGGCTTACAAGCTCGCCGTCAGCTCGACGAAGTCGATGACGGGACATCTGCTCGGCGCGGCCGGCGCAGTCGAGGCGATCTTCTCGATCCTGGCGATTCGCGACCAGGTCGCACCGCCGACGATCAACCTCGACAATCCCGGCGAGGGCTGCGATCTCGACTACGTGCCGAAGACGGCGCGGCAGCTGCCGATCCGCGTCGCGCTGTCGAACTCGTTCGGGTTCGGCGGTACGAACGGGTCGCTGATCTTCCGCGCCCTGGATTGAGCGTCGTCCAGCCAGTCGATGTCGATCCGGCGGCGCTGCTCGCACTCCACGCCGCCTCTCCAGACCTGTACCCCGCGCTCTTCGAGAGCGCGGCCGCCGGCGACCCGTTAGGGCGCTTCGATATCTTGTTCGCCCATCCCGCTGAGAGCTTCGTGGCGTCGGAGCATTTTCTGCCGGCGCTCGATCGTGCGTGGCAACGCGAGCGGGCGGCAGCTGTGCGGTCGCAGACCGGACCCGCGGTGCCGTTCACCGGCGGCTGGCTGCTCTACCTGGGTTACGAGCTCGCGGGTCAGATCGAGCCTCGCTTGCAACTCCCGTTGCCCGTCGTCGGCCCGGTTGCCCAGGCAATCCGCATTCCGGCCGCGGTGGTTCACGAGCACGACAGCGGTCGGTGCTGGATCGTTGCCGAGGAGCAAGCGGCCGACCTGATTCCGCGCATTGCCGCCGATCTGGGTCGGGTGCCGCACCTGCCGGAGTCGCGCGAGCCGCTGGTGGAGTCGCAGGTCGTCGAGGATGATCCGCGACACTATCTGCAGGCCGTCGAGCGGGCACTCGAATACATCGGCGCGGGGGATATCTATCAGGCGAATCTTTCCCGCGGCTGGCGCGCGACGCTGCGCGAGGGCGTGCAGCCGCACCAGGTCTATCGCCGGCTGCGCGAGACGAACCCGGGCCCGTTCAGCGGCGTGGCGCAGCTGGACGGCATCGCCGTGATCAGTTCGTCGCCCGAGCGCCTGGTGAGCGTGCGGGACGGCGTTGTGACGACGCGTCCGATTGCCGGCACGCGGCCGCGTGGCGCAGATCCGGCGGCGGACCTCGCGCTGGCGCGGGAGCTGCACGCGCATCCGAAGGAGCGGGCGGAGCACGTCATGCTGATCGACCTCGAGCGTAATGATCTGGGCCGCGTGTGCGAGGCAGGGAGTGTGCGCGTGGACGAGTTCATGACGATCGAGTCGTACTCGCACGTGCACCACATCGTCTCGAACGTGCGCGGCCGCTTGCGCGCCGACGTCACGCCCGGCAATGTGCTGGCGGCGGTGTTCCCGGGCGGCACGATCACCGGGTGCCCGAAAATACGCTGCATGGAGATCATCGCCGAGCTGGAAGGCGTTGCACGCGGCGCGTACACAGGATCGCTCGGCTATCTGAATCGCGACGGCACGATGGACCTGAACATTCTCATCCGCACGCTGCAAGTTGCTGGACGCGAGCTGACCGTGCGCGCCGGCGCGGGCATCGTCGCCGACTCGATCCCGGAGCGTGAGCTCGAGGAGACCCGGGCAAAGGCGCGCGGCGTGTTGCGCGCGGTGGGGGTCGAGGCATGACGGCGGCTGTCCTCATCAACGGCGTCAGTCCGGACGACCCGTTGCATGCGCTCGCGGTCGAGGATCGTGGCTTTCAGTACGGCGACGGCGTGTTCGAGACTGCATTGCTGGCTGACGGCCGGGTGAAGTTGCTCGAGCATCACTTGCGTCGACTCGCGCTTGGCTGCGAGCGGCTGGGCATCGCGGCGCCCGACGCTGCAGCGCTGCGGTCGGACGTGCAACGGCTCAGCGGATCGGCGGAACGCGCGGTGATCAAGATCGTAGTGTCGCGCGGCATCGGTCCGCGGGGCTATCGACCATCGGCGCGTGCGAAGACGATCCGCGTCGTCGCGCTCTATCCGCCGCCGCCGCAGTCGCCAGCGCGGCTCGCCGTGCGCTGGTGCGAGATGCGGCTGGGTCGCAATGCGCGGCTCGCCGGGATCAAGCATCTCAATCGACTCGAACAGGTGCTCGCGCAAGCGGAATGGCATGACGAGGCGATCGTCGACGGGCTGATGCTCGACACCGAGGGCGAGGTGGTCAGCGGCACAGCGAACAATGTCTTCCTGGTGCGCGAAGGCGCGCTGGTGACGCCGGACCTGCGCTTTTGCGGAGTGCTCGGCGTCATGCGCTCCGAAGTGCTGCGCGTGGCGAAGGAGCAGGGCATCGCGGTCAGCGAAGAGCCACTGTGGCCGCACGACGTCGAGGCGGCAAGCGAAGTGTTCCTGACCAATGCCGTGCGAGGGATTCGCTCAGTGAACGAGCTCGGCTCGTTGCATTGGAACAGTACGCCGGTCGCGGATCGGCTGCGCAACGTGCTGGACTTCTGATGCGCCGTCTCTTGCGAATCCTCGCAATCCTCATCGTGCTCGGCGCGATTGCCGTGGGCGCGCTTGCGTGGTGGGGCAACCAATGGCTGCAGCAGCCGATTGCAGGTCTGCAGGAACGGACGACGTTCGAAGTGCCGCGCGGCGTCCACATGCGCAGCGTCGCGGCAGCTCTGCACGAGCGCGGTCTGCTGGATCAGCCGGACGTCTGGATCGTGTGGTCGCGGCTCATGCGACGCGACGTCGCGTTGAAAGCAGGGGAGTACGAATTGCAGCCCGGGCTGACCCCCAAGGGCCTGCTGATGCTGCTGAGCTCCGGGCAGGTCGTGCTCCACAGCATCACCTTCATCGAGGGCTCGACGTTCGCAGACGTGCGCAACGCGCTCGTCGCCAACGAGGCCGTTCGCAACGACAACCGTGAGCGCAGTGACGACGAGGTCATGCGCGCGCTCGGCGAGCCGCAGCTGCATCCGGAAGGGCAGTTCTTCCCGGATACGTACCGCTTCCCACGTGGCACGACGGACCTGGAGCTGCTGCTGATCGCCCATCGGCGGCTGCAGGATGAGCTGCGCAAGGCATGGGAGTCGCGGGCGCCCGACCTGCCGCTGGCGAGCTCGTACGAAGCGCTGGTCCTGGCCTCGATCGTCGAGAAGGAGACGGCGCTGGAGCGCGAGCGCGCCCAGATCGCCGGCGTATTCGTGGAACGCCTGCGGCGCGGGATGCGCCTGCAGACCGATCCGACGGTCATCTACGGCATGGGCCTGACCTACGACGGCAACATCCGCCGCGCGGACCTGTCGCGCGACACGCCCTACAACACGTACACGCGGCCGGGGCTGCCGCCGACGCCCATCGCGATGCCGGGCCTGGAATCGTTGCAGGCCGCAGTTCATCCGGACGTGTCGGGCGCGCTATTCTTCGTGGCGACGGGGGCGGGCGACGGCAGTCACTATTTCTCGAAGACGCTCGCCGAGCACAACCTCGCGGTGAAACGGTATTTGCGGGAATTGCGTCGACGATGATTACGCGCGGCAAGTTCATCACGATCGAAGGCAGCGAAGGCGTCGGCAAGACGACCCAGATCGCGGCGCTGCGCGACTCGCTGCAGGAGCGCGGGCTGGAAGTGGTCGTCACGCGCGAGCCCGGCGGCACGCCGCGGGCCGAACGCATTCGCGAGCTGTTGCTGACGCCGACTGACGAGCCGATGCCCATGACCTGCGAGCTGCTGCTGATGTTCGCGGCCCGCGCGACGCACATCGAAAATCTCATCCGGCCGGCGCTGGAACGCGGTGCGTGGGTCGTTTGCGACCGCTTCACCGATGCGACGTACGCATACCAGGGCGACGGTCGCGGCGTGCGGCGCGAGGAAATCGCCAACCTCGAGCGCTACGTGCAGGCCGAGCTGCGCCCGGATCTCACCCTGCTGCTCGATGCGCCCATCGAGATTGGCGCAGCGCGCGCGGCGGCGCGTGACGGTGGCACGGGCGACCGCTTCGCACAGGAGCGTCAGGATTTTTTCGAACGCGTGCGCAACAGCTACCTCGAACGCGCGCGCAGTCAGCCCGGCCGGTTCGCTGTCATCGACGCGACCGCCGATCGCGAAAGCGTGCAGCAGGCGATCCGCGCCGAAGTCGAAATCCGGTTGTTCATGCGACCATGAGCGAAGCGAGCGAACGAACGATCCCGCAGTTGTTGCCGTGGCACGAGGCTGCCGCGGCTCAGTTGCGCAAGGCATGGTCTGCGAATCGCTTGTCGCACGCGCTGCTGTTGCAGGGAGCAGAAGGCCTCGGCAAGCAGACCTTCGCGGCGTGGCTCGCGTGCGCTGTTCTCTGCGATAAGTCTGCAGGCTCGACGCTCCGTTGTTGCGGCGAGTGTCCGAGCTGCGCGCTGTTCGCGGCCGGCTCGCATCCGGATCTGCTGTGGGTCGTGCCGGAAGAAGACAAGCAACAGATTTCAATCGATCAGGTGCGTGCGGCTACGGAGCGCCTGACGAAAACGAGCTACCGCCAGGGCTACAAGGTTGCGATCGTCGATCCTGCGCACCTGATGACGCCGAGTGCCGCCAACAGCGTGCTCAAGACTCTCGAAGAACCATCGGCGCGCACCCTGCTGATCTTGATCACGTCGCAGCCGTCGATGCTGCTGCCGACAGTGCGCAGCCGGTGCCAGAAGGTGACGATCCCGCGGCCGTCGCGCGACGAGGCGATCGCCTGGCTGCGCGAGAGAAGCGGGCGCGCTGTCGATTCAGCGCTGCTGGAGTTCGCGGGCGGCGCTCCACTGCGCGCACTGGCCCATGCGGATGGTCGTTTCGACTCGCTGAACGAGCAGATGCAGAAGCAGATCGGCGCGCTGCTGGCAGGCGACGCGGATGTGACCCAGATCGCCGCCGAGTGGGGAAAAGACGGTCTGAACGAGAGGCTGACGTGGCTGGACCTGTGGCTCACCTCGCTGGCTCGCGCGACACTTGCGGGAAATGCCGATCTGGTCACGTTCCCCGGGCGCTCTGCGCACTTGCCAAGTGCTTCCCGGCCGTTGAACATAAGCGGCGTCTACAGCCTGGTCGATCGCGCGCGGGCCCTGAAATCGCAACTGGCCCGCACCGCGCTCCAGCGCGAGCTGGCCGTCGAATCGTGGTTGATCGCGCTGCTGGACGTATTCGGATCCGAGCCCACCAAGCAGAGAGCCTGACGGTCAACTAGCAATGGTCATGCGCCAGCCCAGCAGCAAGCCCGGTTTGCTGACGCTCACGATCAAGGACAAGAGCGCCTTGTATCTGGCGTACATGCCGTTCGTGAAGAACGGCGGCCTGTTCATTCCGACGAACAGCAATTACCGGCTCGGCGACGAAGTGTTCATGCTGCTGAACCTGATGGGCGAGGACGAGAAGCTCCCGGTCGCCGGTCGCGTGATCTGGATGACGCCGAAGGGCGCGCAGGGCAAGCGCACCGCCGGCATCGGCGTGCAATTCAGCGAGCAGGATCGCGGCAACACCCAGCGCAAGATCGAGAGCTACCTGGCCGGCGCTCTCGGCGGCGACAAGCCGACGCACACGATGTAGGCATCAGATCGCCCGGAGCGCGGTGACCACCGGCATTCGGGCAGCGCGCAGCGCTGGGAGCAGGCCACCCAGCACTCCCATTGCCAGCGCCCATTCAATCCCGAGCACCGCGAGCGAGAACGTGACCGACAGCTGGAAGCTGTAGCCGAAGGGACTCGCTGCGAGTCCGTTGAACAGCAACCAGGCGAGGGCGCAGCCCAGCACGGCTCCGGGCAGTGCGAGCAACACCGATTCCAGCAGCACCGCCAGCACGACCGCTGCCGGGCTGAACCCGATGGCCCGGAGCGTGGCGATCTCCCGTTGCCGCGAATCGACGATCGCGTAGAGTGAATTGACCGCGCCCAGCGTCGCGCCGATCGCCATGATCGTGCCGACGAAAAAGCTCACGAAGTTGAGGATCGAGTTCAGCGGCTTGAACGCCGTTTCGATCGCGTCCTTCTCGTGCTGGACATCGAGCCGCAACGCTGGATTGCTGGTGACAGCTGAGCGCAGCGTTGCGTAGTCCGCTGGTGACTGCAGCATCAGCGTAGCGGACGAATACGTGGTGCGGCTGAGTGCGCTCATGACCGTCTCGGCATCGGCATGCACGACGCAGTTCTGCGCCTGTCCCTGGTCGAAATGGCCGACCACAGCCCAGTCGCTGCCGCGAATGAGGCGCCGATCGCCGAGTTCGAAACCGGCGAACTGGCGGCGGCAGGCATTGCTCGCAACGAGCTCATGCAGCCCGGACTTGAATGGCCGCCCGGCGGTGAAGCGCAGGTCCGATTCGAGCTCGTCGAGCCTGGCTGTCACGCCCACGAGAGGAAAGTAGATGCGCTTGCCGGTCGAGCGCAGCCGCCCCTCGATCGGAACCATCGCCTGGAACACGACGATCGGGTCGCCCCCGGCGTTCTTGCGCACGCCGGGCAAGCCGAGAATGACGGCCGCCTCTTGCTTCGTGATGCTGCCCTGGCCCTGCACCGTGCCCTGAGTCGTGAGGACGACGCGGTCGGGCCGGACGTTGGCCGTCTGCTGTTGGCGAGCCCCGGTTCCCATGGCAAGCATCGAAACCAATACACCGACGGCACAGGTCACGCCGATGACGATCGTGAGCGCAGAACCGATCCGCTGCGTCATACCCGAGAGGTTGACGAGCAGCAGGGCGAACAGCTGACGCAGGAATTTCATACGACGCTACCGGCTGCCCAATGCGGCAACGATGTTCAGGCGCGCAGCGCGAATTGCCGGCGCCGACGCGCTGATCAACGCGACCAGCGCGGCGCACGCGAGGCCGATCGCGACCACGGGCACGGGCATCGACAGTCCCGGCACGAACTTCGAGGCAAACGGGAACGCGACCAGTGCGAGTATCAGACCGAAACCCGCGGCGATGACGCAAACGAATGCGGCCTCCGCGACGATGAACAGGAACAGCGTGCTATTGGCGAAGCCGAGCGTCTTGAGGACCGCAAGCTCGGGCGTGCGCTCGCGAACCGATTGCATCAGCATCGTGGTCGTCGCGAAGAACAGCGCGACCAGCACCGCACTGACGACCGCGCGAATCAGGAAATTCAGGTCGCCGATGGATTGCAGCTGCATCTGCGCCAGCTCGCGCAGCGATTCCGTTTTCGTGGCGTGGGTGGAATTGGCGAAGCGCAGGTCGATCGCATCGGCCACGCTCGCAGCCTGCCGCGGGTCGAAGATGGAGGCGTTGAAGTGACTGACCGAGCCCTTGCCGAGCGCCCGCGCTTCGTCGAAGTAGTCGTACTGGATCAGGATGACATCGCTGCCACCGGCAACGTCGCTGTCCGTGTAGGTGCCCACGATGTTGAACGACCACGTCGTCGAGCCATCCCTTTGCGCCGTGTTGGTGATCAGCGGAACGCGGTCGCCGACTTTCCAGCCGTACTTGTCCGCGACGGATTGCCGGATCAGCGTGCCGGTTCGCGTCGTGGCGAACGCTGCTGCCTGGTCCGGGGCGACCGTGTAGGTAAAGGCTGAGAGCCATTCGGCGTCGGGCCGGATCGCGACGATGCCGATCTGCTGGGTCGGCTGCTGATAGATGCCGCCAAACAATTCCACCGGGACGACGGCTTTGACGCCCGGGACCGTCCTGATCTGCTCGAGCAGGCCGAGCGGCAGCGGGTCGATGAGACTGAGGCTGCCGTGCACCAGCAGCAGGTCGGCGCGCGCCCGGCTGATCAACTCGTCGACGCCGGTCTTCATCCCCTGCAGCACGCCGAACAGCGCGAAGGCGACGCTGACCTGCAGAAAGATCAGGATGCTGCGGCCGGGCTTGCGCCGGATCCCGGACCAGATGAGCGGCAGGAATCTCATGCGGACGATTGGACGCCCGGAGAACCGTTCCGGTTGCAGACTAGTTATTTGTCCTGATAGGCCATCAGGCCGCCTTTCAGCACCGAGGCACGAAAGCCACGCTCCGAAAGGATGTAGCAGGCGGCGGAGCTGCGCCGTCCGGTATCGCAGCACACGACGTAGTGAACGTCGCGCTCCAGCGTCTTCAGCTTGAGGCGGATGAAGTACAGCGGCAGGTTGAGCGCGCCCTCGAGCCGATAGTTCTCGTACTCGCTCGGCAGGCGCACGTCGAGCCACTTGCCGCCCTGCGAGACGAGCGTGCGCGCCTCGTCCAGGTCGACCCATTCGAGCATCGGCTCGTTGAGCAGCGTGCGGAAGTCCTGCTTCGACAGCCGCATCAGCGCCCCTTCGGTCACCATCGAGATGCTGGCGTTGCGCTTCGCGTCCGAGATCAGCGCTTCCTCGCCGAACGTATCGCCGATGCCCAGCTCGGCGAGCTTGATGCCTGCCTTGTTCAGCGGCGTCTCGCGCGTGACTGCGCAACGCCCTTTGACGATGACGTAGAAGTAATCGCCTTCGTCGCCTTGCTTGATGACGATGTCGCCGGTCTTGTAGTCGACGCGCTGCATGCGCATGAAGATCGCCTGAATGTTCGCCGGCGGAATCCTGTGGAACGCCTTGGTCTGCAGCAGGTTCGTCATCCAGTCATCGGAGCTCGGGCCTTCCTCGTCGACGCCGCGCAGCTCGTTCACTTCGTAGGAGCCGGTCTGGTCCCAGGTGAGCATCATGTCGAGCATGTCGCTGTCGATCGAGACGTAGTCGACGCGGTCGGAAACGACGCGCGCGCTGTAGCGGCGCGGAATGCCCGGCGCGAGCGGATTGCGCGCTTCGGGGGAGCCGCCGCGGATGACCAGCACGGAGCGATTCTCGTGCAACAGCTCGAGCACGCCGCTGACGACGTAGAACGTGCGCTTGTCGGTGTCGCCTTCCTTGAACAGCAGCCGGCCGGTCGTCAGCTCGCGCAAAACCGTTTTGCGCGCGAGCGCGTGCAGGTTTTCGGACTTCAATCCATCGAGCGGGGAAAACGAGCGTAGTAGGCCAAGTTCGAGCGGCTTGCTCTCCATGCGCGGGATGGTAGCACAGGCGTTTCGCGCGCCAGCTCGACTGGTACGCGGTTTACCGCAGTAATTGCCAGCCCGCGTCGGGCGCGAAGCGCTCGCCGTGCACGATGCGCAGCTCTTCGAGACGAGCGAGGATTGCGTCGACGCCGCGCGTGCGCGCGTACTGGATCGGGCCGCCGCGAAACGGCGCAAAGCCGGCGCCGAAGATCACGCCGGCATCGATGAGATCCGCGTCCTCGACGATCCGCTCCCGGAGCACGGCGACCGCCTCGTTGATCAGCGGCAGCAGCAAGCGGTCCTGCAGATCCGGCGGCGCGGGGGCGGCGGAGGGCGGCTTCTGCGGCTTGTCGTCGCGCCACACGTAGAAGCCTTCGCCGCTCTTCTTGCCGAACTTCTTCTGCTCGTAGCGGATCGACAGCACGTGCGGCACTTCGGCGCCGCCCTGGAAGAACACCTTGCCGACGCTCATCACGACGTCGAGGCCGACGACGTCCGCCAGCTCGATCGGTCCCATCGGCATGCCGAACTCCTCGGCGGCGCGGTCGATCAGTGCCAGCGGGATGCCTGCTTCAGCGGCGCGGACTGCTTCGCTCAGGTACGGCATCAGCACGCGATTGACGAGGAAACCCGGCGAGCTGCGACACGCGATCGCGAGCTTGTCGATCTGCCGCGCGAAGGCGAGACCGGCTTGCACCTTGTGCGGCTGCGTGCGCTCGGCGTGAATGACTTCGATGAGCGGCATGCGCGCGACCGGGTTGAAGAAGTGCAGACCGATGAGGCGCTCCGGCGCCGCGAGGTTCGCGGCCAGTTGCTCCAGCACGATGCTCGAAGTGTTGGTCGCCAGCACGGCGAGCGGTTTCATCTGCGGCTCGAGCCGGGCGTACAGTTCGCGCTTGGCATTCAGGTCCTCGAAGATCGCTTCGATGACGACGTCCGCTTTCGGGACGCCACGACCTTCGACGTCGGCCGTCAGCCGCGCCATCGTCTCCTCGCGCTTCGCCGCGTCGGGATAGCGCTTCTCGAAGAACTTGCGGGCGCGCTCCAGGGCGGGCGCGATGTACTGCTCGCCGCGATCCTGCAACGTCACGGTGAGGCCGCGGGCGGCACACCAGCTCGCGATGTCGCCGCCCATCACGCCGGCGCCGACGACGTGGACGTGCTTCGCGGGCTCGGTGCCCGCTTTGCCGGCCGACTTCAGACGATCCTGGAGGAAGAACACGCGTACGAGGTTGCGCGAGGTCGGCGTGCACAAGAGCTGCGCCATCGAGCGCGCTTCGGCCTCGTAGGCTCGCTTACCTTGGCCGCCATAGCGCTGCCAGAGATCGATCATGGCGTACGGGGCAGGGTAGTGCTCGGGTCGCGCGCGGCGCGCGACCTGCGAGCGCATCTGACCCGCGAGCACGGGACGCACGAGCATCAGGTTCAACAGGCGGTGCAGGAGCTTCGGCTCGCGAACGGGCGGAGGCGTGAGCGCCACCTGCTTCGCCGTGGTATCGAGTTGCGCGACCGGCGCGAGGCGGTCGACGAGGCCCATGGCGAGCGCCTGTTGCGGGCGGATCGTTCGACCCGTCAACATCAGGTCCATCGCGGCGATCGGTCCGGCCAGGTGGACAGCGCGAACGGTGCCGCCGAATCCCGGGTGCACGCCGAGCTGCACTTCCGGAAAACCGAGCGTTGCAGCGGGGTCGTCGACCAGCACGCGATAGCGACAGGCGAGGGCAACCTCGAGTCCGCCACCCAGTGCGAAGCCGTTGATCGCGGCGACCGTCGGGCACGAGAGCGCGGCGAGCTGGTCGAGCACTTCCTGGCCGCGGCGAATCAGCTCGTACGCCTGATCCGGCGTGCGGATCCCGACGAATTCTTTGATGTCGGCGCCGGCGATGAAGCCGCGCTTCGCGGACGTGACGATCAGCGCCTTGGGCGGCGCGCTGGCGATGTCGCCAAGGATGGCGGCGAGCTCCTCCATGACTTCGCGCGACAGGCTGTTGGTCGACGCGCCGGCTTTGTCCAATGCCAGCCAGGCGACGCCGTCCGCGTCGGTGACTAGCCGCCAGTGGGTCGAACGATTCGCTGCGGGTGCCTGCATGAGCTCACGTTGGCGCGCGACGTATCTGGAAATCGCAGATCAATGGCCGATGATCCGAGAAGCGCACATCGGGCACGTCGAACTGCGTGACCTCGATGCCGTTGGAGTACAGCACGAAATCGAGCTCTTTGCGCGGATTGCGGCTGGGATAGGAGGGCAGGCCGAGGCGGTTGGCGCTCTTCAGGCCCGAGGCCTCCATGAACAGGAAGATCTCGTGGTCGCCCCAGAAGGTGTTGAAGTCGCCGGCGACGATCACCGGCTTGCTGGCGCGCTTGACCAGCTCGTGCAGGTGGCGCAGCTGGTCGTGGCGATGGCGGAATTTCAGCGACAGGTGCACCAGGAACACCGCGACCTCCTCGAGCTCCAGCTCGATGATCAGGCGCTTGATGCCGGTCTCGAAGTAGTGGAAGCGCTCGCCTTCGACGCGCGGCGCGGCGAGGAACGCGTTCGCCTGTTTGCGCACGATCGGCATCATCTGGTTGATAGAGGTCGCGCCGTACTTGCACTGGTACGTCGAGTAGTGGCCGAGCGAGTCGGCGATCTGCTTCGCCTGGTTGACGAGTCCGGAGCGGATCGAGCCGGTGTCGATCTCGATCAGGCCGACCAGGTCAGGATCCAGCGATTTCAGGTATTGCGTGATGCGCTCGAGCACACGGGCGTTGCTGCGCAGGTAGCCGGCGCCGGGCACGGGCAGATGAAATGCCGGTCCCGTACCGGTGGCATACCGGATGTTGTACAAGACGAAACGCATCGTGGAACTGGAGCAGTTGCAGGCAGCAAATCGCAGCGCGGCATTCTATCGCACCACGCATACGCTGAACGTGCGGGGTGCGCCAACAGTTCGGCGTGGCTCTTTATAGGACTAGGGGTTTCCCGGCGCGCCGGAAGGGTTCTCGCGTATCGCGTACAATCCTTCCGGCGAGTGGAGGAGCGACTCAGGTGAGCATTTCTCAGCAGAATCCGGTGCGCGTGTTCGTGAGCCACGCTTTCGAGCCGTCGGACGACTATCACCGCGTGTTCGAGTACCTCGAAAGCTCGCACAACTTCTACTACCGCAATTGCAGCGATCCGCAGCAGCGCGGCACCGGCGAGCGCGAGAAATTGAAAGAGGAGCTGCGCCGGCAGATCTCGCTCGCCGAAGTCGTGCTCGTGCCCTCGGGACAGTACGCCACGCAGCGCGAATGGATCGACTTCCAGCTGAACTGCGCCAAGGGGCTCGACAAGCCGGTGATCGTGCTCGAGACGTTCGGCGTCAAGCAGAAGATGCCGGTGCAGCTGGAAGCGCTGGCCGACGAGATCGTGGAGTGGAACGAGCGCGATATCGCGGACGCGATCCGTCGCCAGGCGCGTCACGAGGACACGACGCGCTGGGACACGATCGATTTCAAGCTGGATTGATCAGTCGTCGCCGACCGCGCGCAGTTTCGGGCGCTGCGCGCTCTGATTGCGCGCGATGGTGCCGAGCATGTTGACGATGCGCATGGCGACGCCACCGGCTTCGTTGTCGGACATCTTGCGAACGGTCGCATCGACCGCGTTCTCGCCGCGCAGCGGACGGACGCTCGACATGCAGGTCGACAGCGAACAGAACTCGTCGCGGATCTCTTTGGGGACTTCTTCGGCATCCAGACTCGCCAGATGCACGCGATACGCTTCGGCGAGGCGATGCTTGATCGGTCCGCTCGACGCCAGCATCGAAGTGGCGGCGAAAAAATGCTCCCAGGCGCTGCTCATGCAACTTACCCCCGCGTTGGGTCAGTAGAACCGTGATCACCGCGGGAGCGAATCCACGGCGGGCAAACGGTGCGCAAATGATGAGAAATTACTTTAACTTCGCTTGGCAGCTTTTCTTACGTCCGCTCAAGCGCCTAGAGCCGGAATATACTCCTGCAACTTCGAAAGGCAAGCAGGCGTCGACCGCATTTTGCGTGCGTTACGTCTGTAGACCGGGAGCATGGCCATGACTGGTGTGAATGCAGTGGTGCTGATCAAGGCCGAAACGAGCCTCATCAACGAACTGGCCGAGCAACTCGCGGAGCTGCCGGGCGTCGCCGAAGTGTTTTCCGTCGCCGGCCAGTACGACCTGGTGGCGCTGGTGCGCGTACGCGAGAACGAGGAGCTTGCGGACGTCATCAGCAATCGCATGCGCAAGCTCAATGGGATCCTGGGCACGGAGACGCTGATCGCGTTTCGCGTCTATACGAAAGCGGAGCTCTCGGCGGGCTTCGATATGGATTGAGAGTCGGACGGGGCAGCGGCTTTTCAGCCATTTCCTGGCTGGATCCGGCTGGATGCTGAGTACGTATAATGTATATTATGACAAATACAGATAGGGTTAGACACCCGCTTCAACGTGGGACCCGCTCGCTCAATGCTGCGATCGTCCGGCGTCCCACACTCAAGGCCTCGATCGCCTGAGCTTCGTCGAGCTCGCGCGCCGCGCCGATCGAATTCATGAGTCCGTCCAACTCGCCCATGAGACGCTGCACCTGCGGATCCGCAGATTTCTTGAGCATCGTTCGCAGCAACCGAATCTTCTCGAAGTCGACGATGCCTTCTCGCAGTTTCTCGAAGCGCACGCTGCTCTCGCCGCCCGGATAGACGAGATACGTGTCGCCTGCCGGCCATGCTACGTGCCGGGCATCGCGTTGCGGATCTGCGGGCCATGCGTCATAGGCCCAGCGCAAGAAGCCGTCGTAGCCGCGGGCGACGGCGTACCAACCTAACCACCGGCTCTCCGCTGGCGGCGAAAAGACGAAGGTGTTGGGCGTTGGCGGCCAGCAGGCTACGTAGTACGTGGAGCTGGCGCCCCGCGCCGCCCGCGCCTCGATCGCGTTGTCGTCCGGCTGAACGGTGAAGGCAGCCGAATAATCGTCCACGAGACCGTTCAGCTCGGGATGCCAGTCACCCGCGTACGTGATTCGCCACTCGGGCGAGTGATCCTTGATGACGCGAATGGCCGCCAGCGTGTCCTCGAGCGGATTCTCGTTGATCCCCAGGTACGTGCTCGCGAGCCAGTCCTTTTCCTGCAGATGTCGCTTCAGGTCGTCCAGGAAGGTGTGCCAGACGCTGCGGTACGCCGGCGACGTGGGCGGCCATGTTTCGTACACGTAGTTGCCGGTCGCCTCATCCAGGTAGCGGAACCGATGGCCCCAGGGCAACAACGTGTAGATCGTGATGGAGTGGTCGATGCCAGCGCGCCGCGCGAGTGAGACGTAATCGTCGAAGATGCGATAGTCGAAGCGCCAGCCGCCGTCGCGCTGCCTGATCCATTCGATCATCGTGTTTTCGACTGTGTACGAAGCGTCCTGCCAGGGCGAGTCGATGGCGTACGTGGTGACGTATTTGCCGCCGGCTTCGGCATACAGCTTCAAGTGACGCATGAGCAGCGCCTTGTGCTCGTCGGACCAGGGTTCGAGGTCGTAGTAGCGAGCGACCACCCATGGGTTTTGCCAGAGATCCAGCCGGAAGCTCCATGCGTGCGGCGGAGGCAGGACCGGTTGCTGCACCTTCACGCTGACGCGCAGCGTGACGCTCTGGCTAGTGGAGGTCAGCTGCAAATCGCCTGCGTACGTGCCGGGCTCAGTCGTCTGCGGGATTTCGATCGACACCCAGACCGGCCTGACCGTGCGCGCCGCCAGGTCGAACCGTTCGAACGACTCGAGCCTGTCGGGCATCAGCCACGCGCGATCGGCTCGCGATTCGCAACGGGGCGCTTGCGCGCCGTAGGGATAGTCCGAGAGCACATAGCGAACGATCTGCGGTCGCATGTGCTTGCCGCTCAGCACGTGACCTCGTTCGTCTACGAGATCCGTCATCGTCAACCGCACCTGCTCCAGTGAGTCGGGTGACCACACGAGCACGAGCGCATTCAGCCGCTCGCCGCGCCAGCCGGTCCCTTCCCATGACCTGGACTCGCGCACCACGGGGACTTCGCTGCGGAGGTAGCTCCTGTCCGTGTCGCCGAAGCCGGCATGCAAACCTGCCGATTGCGCGGCCCAGCGGCGGGCGTCTGTGGGCACGTCGTAGGCGTGCTCGGGCTCGAAGTGTGGATAGAGCGTCGGGATGCGTTTTGCATCGACCCGGCCGGCGGGCTGTACGCCGCAACCGAGCGCCGTGAGCGTGAGGCCCAGGCACAGGACCCGGGTGAGCCGGCGGATCATCGCCTCAGGCAGGCTCCTCGATGGAATAACCAGCGGCTCGAAGACGCGCAATGACACCGTCCTTTCGCAACAGCAAGTGAATCGGCAGCGCCGCGAACGTTACCTCATTTCGGTTCATGGCGCGCTCGATGGCGGTGAGCAACTTGTTTTCCGCTTCCGCATGCAGACGCTGCACTTCCTGCTCGCTCAGGAACGGCCAGCTGTAGGCCAGAAGCCGCGCGTACGAGGCATCGGTCGCTGCCAGGTCTCTCAGCGCAGCGATGTCTCCCGTGGCCCATGAATTCGCGCTCGCGCGCGCTTGCCGAATGTCCGAGCTCAGGCGATTCATCGTCTCGGCGAGGTACTTGATGCCGTTCTGACGCGCCTTGCCGGTCCGACGCCACTCGCCTGCAACGAGCCTGGTGTCGTAGTCCTGAGGCCAGACGGGCACGCCGTGCTTGCGCGCCAGCTGGTAGATCTCCCGCCAAACAGCGTCGCTGTAGGTGAGGCCGGACCGTTCATAGGCTCGGGCTTGCAGCAGCATTGCGGCAGCGGCGGGCAGCAGACGATCCGTTTGCTCATCCTCGCCGATGTACTTGACGCGCAACGCGCGCCATTGCGCATACGTTCGTGCAGGCAGGATCTCCTTCAGCTTGCCGCGTCTGGATTGGAACGCCGCTTCCTGGTCGACGCGCAGCGCCACCGAATAGGCGCCCAATACTTCATTCGATCGAGCGATTGCCGATTCCACTTCCTGCGAGCGCCACACGAGGTCTTTCGGCAACGGTGTGTGCGTGCCCAGGATGAAGAGCATGTGAGACTGTTTCGACACCTTCCACAGTCCCGGACCCGGATGCTCTCCGACGACCAGAACCTCCTCCATGGCGGGCTCTGCAGCGAGCGCACTGCTCGCTGCCGGATTCCACGATGCCAGCGCGCAGAGAATCAGCGCCCGGCTCATTGCTCCCGCCATTGCCAGCTCACAGGCACCCTCTTTCCCGTCACGTCCTTCACGACGGTTCCACGAGTCACGTAGCCGATGCTGATTTCCGGAAACACCTTCTGCATCGCCAGACGCGCCGCCTGCGGATCGGTGATCACTGCGCGGCGGCCGGCGCGCTGCACTTTGCCGTCGGGATCGATGAGGAACCACAGCTCCTGTCCCGACGGCACACCTTCGCTCAGCGCGGCCGGATCGAAGTGTTCGATCACGCGGCGCTGCGCGTCGATCGTCGTGAGCATGCGCGCTTCCATCGCATGCGCCTGTCGCGGGGCGATCTCGAACGTCGGCGCGGCCGCATCGCGAGCCACGGCGCCCGGCAGCATCGCCCAGGCCACGGCGACGACAGAGTTCGGACCGATCGGAACCTGCAGGACGAGCTGCTGACGCACTTGCGCAGCTTCCACGCCGTGGCTTTGCAGGTACGCCGCCCAGCTGCGGGCAAACTGATCGTCTCTGTCCCATGTGGGACGAACGTCCATGTCGATCTGCGACACCTCGCCGCGTTCGTTGACCACGGCCCACACGTACGACCGACCGGCTTGCTCGCCTTGCAACAGCTGCGGAAAGAAATGGGCGACTGCGCGCGCCAGCGCAGCTTCGTCGTCCTTCCACACCGCGACCGGTGTGGGCAGCAACGGCAATTCGTCCGACGTCGGCGCCATGACCGGAGGCGACGCTACACTTGCCGCGACGACGATCGATGCAACGCTGCACGACGCAAACAATGCAGCGAGCAGGCGCCAGCGTCTGCGCAGCGGCGTATGCATGATCCTGATGCGCTTCTCGAGCGACGATCCGGATTCAGAAAGGCCGGCAGCGGCGGCGTGCAGCGGCACCAGCCGGGTCGCGACGCGCAGAAGCACCGCTGAATAGGGCGAGGCCGACTGCCCGCCCCTCAGCACGCGCGCATCGCAATCGACCTCCATCGCAAACCGGAGCCTTCGCAGCTGCCACCAAAGCGGCAGGTTCCACGGCAGCAGCACCGCCATGAGCAATGCGCCACCGAGCACGCGGATGTCTTGCGCTCGCATGTGCTCCTGCTCATGCGCCATCGCCATCGCTTGCGTCGCTGCATCTTCCTGCAGCAGCCACTGTGGCACGACGATTCGCGGGTGAACGATTCCGACGACTGCTGGCCCGACATCGCGAGTCACCGTTGCTTCCACACCATTCACGATGCCATCGATGCCAGATCGCAATCGTCGTCGCAGTTGCAACCATCCCATCGTCAGCGTCGCGAGCACCAGCGCGCTCGTCGCCGCCCACGTCGCAAGCAGCCACGAGTCCACAGTGACACGTCGCGCCGGATTTGCAGTATTGCCTCCCACCCAGGCAATCGGCGACTGCGCGTACACGGGAGGCGCTCCAGGCGCGACCAGCACTACGAGCGCTGCGGCCGTCTGCTCGCGCGAGCGATTGCCTTGCCATCCGAAGAGCAGCGGCAACCCGACTGAAAGCAGCAACGCCGAGATCCACACCCAGCGACCGGGCAGCCGTCGCAGACGTGCGATCCGCTCGGCAATCAACGCCGCAACGCTGACGAGCGCAGCGACGACGAGCGCATAGGCCAGCCACGCAGCAATCATGATTTCTCCCGGGACGGTTTCTCGTCGAGGATCTCGCGGATGCGCCGCACCTGGTCCTCGCTCAGCTTGCGATCCGAGACGAGCTGCGTCAGCAACAGGTCCGCGGAGCCCTCGAACAGCTTGCCGGCGAGGTGGCGGATCGCGCTCTTGCGCGCCGCTTGCTGCTTGATCCGCGCAGCGTAGCGGTGCGCTCGCCCTTCGGCTTCGTGGCCCACGTAGCCCTTGGCTTCCAGGTTGCGCAGGATCGTGAGCACCGTCGTGTACGCGAGCTCATCGCTGAGCTTCTGCTTCACTTCGGTGACCGTGGACGGCCCCTGCTCCCACAGCACGGCCATGATCTCGGCCTCGCGATTGCTGAGTGTCACGCTCATTTTTTCGGAGCCTCCGGCGCAACCCGAACGGCTTTGTAGCTGTGTCCCTGCTGGTTCAGGACCAGCGACGGCGCCGGTCCCGGGTCCGACTCGCTGAACACGAACTGCGCCTCGATGTCTTCCGGGAAGAATTCGCGTGGGGCGCCGGGGAAGATCGGCGACGGACCCTGACCGGTCATTTGCACGACCAGGTGATCTTCTTCCCTCGCCACCGTCATGTAGACGCCATCTTCGAAGAGATACCGTCCGACATACCGCTCCAGCACAGCGGTGGGAACTGAGATTCGCGGATGGACCCTGATGACAGGCACGCTCGGGTCGAGGATGTGCCAGCCGATGTCGTCGACGCCCACGTTGGTCGCGGCGTTGGTCAGCGCGACGACAGCAACGCGCGCGACGGGATCGAAGCCCATGAAAGCCCGATAGCCGTCCGCGCGCCCGCTGCTCCACATCCTGCGAACGCCTTCGCTCGTCGTGACTCGCCAGCCGAGTCCCATTCGAGTGTCGGGACCATCGCCGGGTCGCCGCGGCTCCAGCATGGTGGCGCCTGCCGTCGTCAGCGATTGCGGCCCGCGCCCGACGAACAGCTCGACGAACCGGAGCATGTCGTTCACCGTCGAATACAAGCCGCCGGAGCCGTTCAGCGCGCCGAGGCCCTCATTTCCCACTGACTGCAGCTTCGCGTCGTACGCAGCTGCCAGACGCGATCGGGTGTCGCCGGTCGGGCCGAACGTGGTGTCGCGCATCCCCAGCGGCCCGGTGACGCGCTCCGCGAGCAGCGACTCGTAACTCTTCCCCGCGCAGTGAGCGAGCGCGTTCCCGAGCAGACCGAAGCCCCAGTTCGAGTACTCGAATGCCGATCCCGGATCGCGCGTCAGCTGGAAAGCTGCGAGGCCCTGATATAGCTGCTCGACCGTGTAGCCGGCGTACTTGTTGCGAGCGGTCTGCGATGCGAGGTTGGTCGGCCGCAAAGGCAGACCCGAGCTGTGAGTGGCGAGATCGACGAACGTAATCTGCCTGCCGCCATGCTGCGGAATCTTCGCGCCTTCCGGCAGGCAGGTGCTCACCGGCGACTCCGGTTTGACCTGCCCTTGCTTTGCCATGTCCGCGAGCACCAACGCCGTGAGCACCTTCGTCAACGAGGCGATCTCGAAGACCGTGGCGCCATCGGCCTTGCGGCTGTCGTTCAGCGCGAGCGTGCCGTAGGAGACGACCTGCCGTCCGCCCGGCGAACTGATCCCGACGACGACGGCCGTGCCCCACTTGCGCAGGTCGACGCGCTCGACGAGCTGCGCTTGCAGCTCCCGCTCGTCGACCGCGCCCGCAGGTGGCGCCGCTGCACCGAGCAGGACGCCCGCCAGGCAGATCGAGACGAGTCGCGGCATCTGCTGCACCTCACAACTACTATCCTGATAGTAGGCTGGAGTAAGCCGCGCGCCGTGTCAACTACCTGGATAGTAGTCCTGGCCGCGGTAGACTCTGCGCACGACGATGGGGGGTAAAGAACAATGAAAGCCGCTCTGCTCGCAGGGACCGCGCTCCTTGCTTTGACTGCCTGTGCGACCCAGCAAGCCGCCAGTACCGCTGCGCCGGCAGCTGCGCCGCTCCCGGACATCACCATCTATCATCTCGAGGGACGCCGATCCGAGCGCGTCATCTGGCTGATGGAAGAGCTCGGCCTGCCCTACAAGCTGGAGTTCAAGCGCGGCGATCTCGCCGGCTCGATGGCAGCCATCAAGGCGATCAATCCGGGCATGCCGGTCGCGCCGACGGTCAAGTACGGCGACCTGGTGATCGTCGAGTCGGGCGCGATCATCGAGACCCTTCTCAACCGCCATGCGCCCGGCAAGCTGCAGCCCGCGCTCGACAGCCCGGACTATCCCTATCACCTCATCTGGATGCACTACGCGGAAGGCTCGCTGGCTTCGCGACTGATCGCCGACTATCGCGTGTGGCGCGTGCAGCCGCCGAAGCAGCGTTCGCCGCTGGTCGACTCCGAGCAGGTCGTGCAATTCGCGGAAGACTATCTCGGCAAGCATCCATGGTTCGGTGGCGCCGAGTTCTCGGCCGCCGACATCATGATGAAGTTCCCGCTCGACTTCGGAACCTCGCTCAACGTCGTCGATGCGAAGCAGTTCCCGAACGTCGCGGCGTGGAAAGCGAAGATCGAAGCCCGACCGGCGTATCAGCGGATGCGCGCGAAAGCGCTGCCCGACGGCATGGTCGGTGCGCCGCCCGCGTTGCCGCAGCACGCACCGGCTGGTCCGCGCAACGCGACGCCGCCGTCACAATAGGCAGCTGTCAAGGCCGCGCGTGACGCGGCTGGTAGACGCCCAGCTTCCCGCCGCCGGGCAGATCGACCTTCGTGAGCAGGCCCCAGCCCATGCTCTGCACGGCCGAGCACGCGACCTGGTGCTCGGCCATTTGCGCCATGAATGCCGCGATGTCGTCGCACATGAGGTAGAACTCGTGCGTGTCGTTGCGGCTGCCCGGGTGTACAGCGACCTCGGCGGGCGGCAAGGCGAAGATCAGCCAGCCGTGGCCGACGTCGACGTTGCGCAATTCGAGCACGTCACGCAGGAACGCGCGATCCGCCTCCGGGTTCGTGCTGTAGAGGATGGCGTGTGCGCCGGTGATCATGGGTCCTACTCCAGTTTCATCTCCATGCGCACTCCGACGTCGTTCGTCAGAGCGGCGCTGCGATCGGTGGTAATGAAGACGCGCTCCGGCGCCACGTCCGTGTTGGCGAGAATTGCAGCCTGTACCGCCTGCGCTCGCTGCCGCCCGAGTGTTTCGAGCGCGGATTGGTCGGGCTGCATGCCTTCGAGGAGGCGCGCTTCGAGCCATTCGGTGCGGGCGTTCAGGTCGATCCCGCTCTCGGTCTTCGTCTGCGCCGGATAGTCCGGCGCAATCTTCGTCGATTGTTTGTAGAGCGCTTCGAGCTGCGCGAGCCGCTTCTTCAGCGCCGCGTCATCAGCCGCGTCCGCGAGCTTCGGCACGCGCGCGTACAGCGATGCGGCGGCGATCGCTTTGCCGTCCTGCTCGGCGATCAGCGTCACGGGCACATCCAGCCGCAGCTGCGGTCTGTCGACGAGCGCCTGCGAAAGCTTGCCGAGCTGCTCGATCTTGTTCATCGGCAGATCGGCCGAGCCGGGTTGAAAGTCGACGTACGCCAGCTCCTCGCCGCCGCCGAACAGCGAGCCGAGTGCCGCGAACGGCGCGGTCACGATCTTCGTCAGCAGTCCGAGCAGCGCCTTCCAGATGATCGGTCCGAGGCGGAACTTCGGATCGTCGAGACTGCCGCCGACGGGCAGCTGCAGATCGATCACGCCTTGCCGGTCCTTGAGCAGCGCGACCGCGAGCTTGATCGGAATCGGCGCCGCGTCCTTCGAATCCGTCTTGTCGCCGAACTCCAGGTTGTCGACCACGATGTGATGCTGAGCGTCGAGCTGGCGGTTCTGGACCTTGTAGCGCAGCTCCGTCGACAGCTTGCCCTTGCTGATGTTGTAGCCCGCGAACTTGCCGGAGTACGGATTGAAGGTCGTCAGCTCCATGTTGCGGAAGTTCAGCGCAACGTCCGAGTACTTGGCTGCCGCGAGCAGGTTGACCTCGCCCGTGATGTCGACCGGCGCGTAGCGATCGACCTTGCCGGCAAGCTTCACCTTCGCGCGCGAATCCGGCTGCGAGGAAAGGCCGGTGACCGTTCCCTCCAGGTCCACGATGCCCGAGGCGAAGGACGGCGTGATCGAATTGTCCGCGAACAATGCCGACCCGCCGGTGATCGCGACCGACTTGATGCGCACCGGCGTCGGCGGCGACTTCGCAGGCGGTGGCGCTTGCTCGGCAGGTTCAGTCGTATCGCCGGTCTCGCGCTTGAGTGCAGCCGTGACGTTGAGCGTGCGGTCGTGAGCAATGATTACGCGTGCGTACGGCTGGCGCGCAACGACGCGATCGATCGTGAGGCGGTCCGGGTTGTGCGACACGTCGATGCCGGTCACCGCAAGGTTGCGCCACTTGACGAGATCGTCGTTCGCCGGTCCCGCGATGGTGTGGAGATCGGCGACCTGCACGTCGCCGCGGAACTGGAGCCTGGGTGACGCGCCCTCCTCCATCGCCGCGGACACAGCGCCTTTCAGGCTCAGGCGGCCCGATCGCAACGTCAGATTCGTCGCCTGAGCGACGTACGGCTGCAGGATCGCCAGGTCGAATGCATTCAGATCGAGCGCGAGCGCGGCCGTGAGCGGCGCAAGCTGCAGCTCGCCGGTGGTTTTGCAAACTGATGCGCCGTTCAGTCCGAGGTCGGCACTCAGGTTCACTTTGGCGCCCTGCGCGCTGCTCAGCCCCGCGACCGTGAGTGCAATCGGCGTGACAGTGAGCTGAACGGTCGGCGATACGGCGTGGTCTTCGAGATCGGCCGTTGCATTCGCGACTCGAATCTCACCCACTGCCCACTGCCACGGCGCAGGCGCAGGCGCTGTTTCGTTCGTGGCGGGAGCGGGTTCCGCCGGTGCTGGCTGCGCGTTGCTCTTCGTCAGTCGCTGCACACTCAACGACCCATCAGCTTCACGAGCTGCCCGCACGCGCGCGTCGTTGACCTCGATCTTGTCGACGCGCAAAGAACGATTCGCGATCGCGAATCGAGTACCGAGGACGCGAACCTTCGGGATCACGGCCAGCGGCGGCGAGTCGGCCGCTGCCCGCTCGGCCAGCGCGAAGTTGTCGAGAGCGATTTCGGGCAAGCCGACGTCGAGCGACAGGGTCGGCTGCAAAGACAGCTTGTAAGTCCCGGCGAACGACAGCTTGCCGTCGGCGAGACGCACCGGCAGCTGGCCCTGCAGATAATCGTCGATCGTCTGCGCTCGCAACTGCCCGATCCTGAACTGTCCGTCGGACCCGAGCGGCTGCGCGGTGAAACGCCCGGACCAGTTGACAGTCTCGCCTGCCGCAGACTGGGCTGCGAAATCGTAGGCGTTCTCGTGATTGAGATCGGTCCGGAAATCCGTCAGGGCGAAGTGAATCGGCGCGAGCGTCGCAGTGAAGGGCTCGGGCCGCGTGCGGTCGAGAAAATCGACGCGCCCGCCGTTCACGGCCAGCCTGCCGATGCGGATTCGCGGCAGCGGCGCAGCGGGCTCGTTCGTAGCGGCCGCCGGCTCCGCCTGCGGCGGCGCCAGGTGAGCAAGATTGATCGAGCCGTCACGCTCGACGACGAGATTCACGTCCGGCGCATCGAGCTGCACTTCCTTGAGCACGACGGCGCGCTGCCAGATGGAAGCGAGCTCGGCGTTGACGACCAGGCTCCCGAAGCTCGCAATCGGCTCGCCGGCCTTCTCGGACAGCGTGGCGTTGCGGATGCTCAGGCGGAACGTGAACGGGTTGAATGCAACGTCGCCGAGCGCGAGGCCCCTGCCCAGCTCGTCGCTCACGTACTTCTGAGCATTGACGCGCAACAGGTGCGGCACCCAGAAGAACCCCGCGAGCGCATAGACGATGATCAGCGCGGCGGCGATGCCCAGCGCAACACGGTGCAACGCGAGGATTGCGAGCAGCGCGCGAAGCATTGGCGGGGAGCGGCTCATAGCGCCGAGCGATCATACTCGCTCCTCATTACAATCGTCTCGACCCCCGTCCGCAGGAGCGTGCATGTCCAGCCGTTTGTTCGAGCCGATCGCGATCGGCGAAGTGCAGTTGCCGAACCGTCTCGTGGTCGCCCCAATGTGCCAGTACAGCGCGAGCGACGGCTCCGCGACCGACTGGCACGTGCAGCACCTCTCGCAACTCGCCTACTCCGGCGCCGGGCTCGTCGTCGTCGAGGCTACGGCGGTCGAGCGGCGTGGCCGCATCACGCACGCCTGTCTCGGTTTGTACAATGACGAAAATGAAGCAGCACTGGAGCGAGCGCTGCACGCTGCGCGCAGGCTCGGTGGTCCGACCCGCTTCGGCATCCAGCTGGCGCACGCGGGGCGGAAGGCTTCGACGCATCGGCCGTGGCAAGGTGGCGCGCCGCTCGGTCCCGCCGAGGATCCGTGGCCAACGGTGTCGTCGAGTGCTACGCCGTTCGGCGAGGGCTGGCACGTTCCGCATGCGCTCAGCAGCGCCGAGATCGACGCCACGGTGGAGTCGTTCGTGGAGTCCGCGCGACGAGCTGTGCGCATCGGTTTCGAAGTGATCGAGATTCACAGTGCGCACGGTTACCTGCTGCACGAGTTCCTGTCGCCGCTCGTCAATTCACGAACGGACGAATACGGTGGCTCACTGGAGAATCGACTGCGCATGCCGCTCGCGGTGATCCGCGCGGTGCGCGCAGCAGTTCCGCGCGAAGTCGCGCTGGGCTTGCGCATTTCAGGGACCGACTGGGTCGACGGAGGCTGGGACGTCGAGCAGTCCATCGCGTATGTGCAGGCTGCAAAGGAGCTCGGCATCGCGTACGTGTGCGTGTCGAGCGGCGGTGCTCGCGCGAAGGTCACGGTCCCGGTCGCGCCGGGCTACCAGGTTCCGCTCGCACACGAAGTGCGGCAAGCGACCGGTGTGCCGACCCGAGCTGTCGGGCTCATCACGGATCCGCATCAGGCGGAGCAGATCCTCGCAGCAGGCTCGGCCGACATGGTGGCGTTGGCGCGTGCGTTTCTCGACAATCCTCGCTGGGGATGGCGCGCCGCGGACATGCTCGGCGCGAAAGCGCACTTCCCGGCGCCGTATCACCTCGCGCGCAGCGAAGGCTGGCGCCGCATTCGCGATCAGATCGCGGCGAACGCCTGAGGATCTGGCGAAAGGCCGCCCGGTTCGCGGGCGGCCTTTCGCACGATCCGACCTTTCTTGTCAGTTCTGATCCTGGGCGACGCGCGTGTTGTCCGGGTCCACGAACTTGTAAGTGACGGCGCCGAAGAACATCTCGTCCCAGCTCTGCTGGCCCCACGGCACCTTGCGCGACGGATCCGGGTTCGCCTTGTTCTGCGTCGAGTTGTCGAACGCGGCGACCGCCGTGACCTTCGTGCCGGCCGGCATGAACTTCGGCTCCTGCAGCTCGTAGTCCAGCTGCCAGTTGTAGTTGTACTTCGCGATGTTCAGCAGCTCCTCTTTGCGCCCGTCTGGATATTCGGCGTAGAAGCGCATGCGCTTGCCGCGGAAGTGCATGTGCGGCAGCATGCTGTAGAGGTGCGCGTCCTTCTTGATCGTGATCGTCTGCCGCATCTCGTGATCGGGATCGAACGGCGGGATCGGATCCCAGCCCTGCGTGAAGATGCACGCGCAGTCCGGAATCATGCGCTCGGTCGGGACCTCGCCGTCCTTGTAGAACCACAGCCCGATCTCACCCGCGTCGACGGTCGCCTTGCCGTTGGTCGTGTAGTGCAGCTGCAGCGCCAGCGTCGAGCCCTTCTTCAGCAAGCCACCGGTGTTCGGCGGCTCGAGCTGCGGCTGCGCGCCCGGAATGTAAGCGGTGATGCGCGCGGCGTTCGGATCGACGCGCCCGAAGTCGATGCGCAGATCCTTCGGCGCATCCGGCGGAATCAGCTGATTCAGCGTGTGATGCAGAACCGTGCGATCGCCCGCCATGTACTGGCTCGCACGCACCCAGCGGTCGCGATCCATGCCGTCGATCGGCACTTTGATGTAGCGATAGTCGAGCACGCCGCTCGCCGGCACTTCCTGCGCGGGGATCCTGATGACGAGATCCGGCTCGCCGTACGCCCACTTGGTGGCCGGCCACTTCAGCTGGGTCAGCGGATCCACGGCGTCGTCCTTCTGCGCGCCTGCTTCGATCCAGTGGATCAGCGTCTGCTGCTCTTGCGCGCTCAGGGTGAAGGTCTCTTTGAAGTTGCCGACGTGCGGGTCGATCTGACCCGGCGGCATGCGCTTCGTGAGCACCACTTCGCGGATCATCGGCGCGAAGCCCTGAATGACCGCATGGCTGTTCATTGCGAACGGCGCGATGCCGCCTTCGCGATGACAGCGCGCGCAGTTCTCGGCCAGGATCGGCGCGACATCCTTCGAGTAGGAGATCGTGCTCTTGCGACGAGTGCGGTCGGCGGCAGCGACATACTTGACCGCTGCGCCGCGGGCGCTGACCTTCGCCTTCTTGACCTCGCGGCCAGCGAGCACATCGTCGATTGCACGCACGAAGTACTTGTTGACCGGACCGCGATAGAGCACGTCAGTCGTACCGGGATGGATCAGGAACACTTCGCCGATCCTGCTGACGCCGAGTCCTTCGGACACCAGCTGGGTCTCGTCCATGAGCACGGGAATAGCGACGCCGTGCTTGTCGAGCTCCTGCTGGACGGACCCGCGCGTTTCGTCCACGACCGGATCGAGCATGAAGAACTCGATCTTGTCCTGGTACTTCGCGCGCGCTTCGTTGAAGGCGACGAGGTCCTTGTCGCTCACTGGCCGGCCACTGCTCTGGACCAGCAACGCCACGGCCTTGTGGTCGTCGTAGTAACTCATCTGGTGGAAGTAGCCCTGCTGATCCAGCAGGGAGAAGTCTCCGACGCGCTTCAGGTCGGTAGCCGCGCTCGCGGCAGTGCCAGCGCTCAGCAGCGCCAGCGCAAGAATTGCTCTCTTCACGACGATCTCCCCCATTCTGTTCCGCGAAAACTGCAGATCGGAAGAAGCCTGCAAAGCGGTTGGCACAGCCTACAGTGCACGTCCCGCGAAGGCTACGGCGCGCGATAGTGGTGTGGATGCGCAGCGGGCGGAAGTTCCGGCCGGCGAGCCGCCGGACTGCACCGGCGAACGGCGATGTCGACGGCTCAGCGCGTCGTCGTCGCGGCCTGACGCCGCTCCTGCTCGCGTGCGCCGGCGAGGATTCCAGGCAGCGCGTAATTGCCTTCGTGGCAGGCGTACTCGAACACGCGGTCGCGCGTCGCGTTGAAGGTCATCTCGCCACGCCACGGACGTGCGTAGAGAGCGGGATCCTCCACCGTGAACTCATAGAGTATTTCGCTGGGTGAAACGCGCGTGAACCGCTCGATCACCCGGGCCGTGCCGGTGAGCGGAACGACGCCACTCGCGTGCAGCGCATGAAAGCGGGTCGTCTCCACCTCCAGCGTCTGACCGATCCAGTGCCCGATCGAGTCGCCATGCAACGTCAGCACCGCCGGCGGCGGATGATGGCCGCCGATGCGAATAACGCGTGCGTAGTTGTTCATCTCCGCGCGAATGACCAGCGCGTCGGCGGTCTGCACGAACTCATAGTTGTTGTTGTAGAGGTAGTTCAGCATCGGCGGGCCGGCGCTGTTGCTGTTGATGATGCAGCGCTCGCCGAGCGGTCGTGCTTCCGGGCCATCGAAGTTGCCGCGCGCCCCCTCCAGTCGCTCGCGCACGCCTTCGCGGAACGGCATCTGCCCGTCGGGCGGATCGACGATCCAGGACGTCCGGTATTCGCCCTTGACGCGCGCGAAGGTCGTGCCGGGATCGATCCAGAACGCGTTGTAGCCGCGGCCGTCCTTCAGGTCGGAACCGTTCAGCGGTTTGCTCTCGTCGAGCTCGTCGTCGGTGCGCTGGCGCACGACCTGCGGATGCGACGCTGTCTGCGCCGCGACCTCGCTCGCAGCAATGACCAGCGACGTGTAGCGCTCCGGCCTTTGCAAAGAAGTGATGGTGGCGTTCGACCAGGTCCCCTCGAAGCTCGGAGGGTCGCCAGCGCGAACAGCGCTCGAAGCGCAAATCGCACTGGCGAGCAGAACGATGCTACTTGCGCGACGCATGCGCTTTGCGCGCAGACGGCGTCAGGGGTCGCCGACCCGTAGCACTGCGACGCGCGGACTTGCGCCGACAGCTCGCGAGCCATTCGATGCGCGCACTGGCAGCCTTCTCGGCCGCGTCTTCAATCTCGCGATACGCCTTCACGATAGCGCGACCGAGATCCGTCAGCTGCGCCCCACCACCCCCACTGCCGCCAACGCTGGCGGTGGTCGCCGGATCATTGAACATCCGGTTGACGTCATCGAGCAGCAGCCAGGCCCGCCGGTAGCTCATCCCCAGCTCGCGCGCCGCCTGCGACAGCGAGCCGGTGGCCGCGATGTGCTCGAGCAGCGCAATCTTGCCGGGGCCGAGCGCGCTGTCCGGACTCAAGTCGATCCGTAGCCGGATCGTCGGCGTTTGGAGCTTGCTCATGGCGCCGAATGGTACTGCCAAACGGCAGCCGACGCTTGCATGGCCCCGCGGTGCCTCGTATCGTTATGTCCGCTGAGATATAACGTACGACGAGGGAGTTCTGCATGCGTCGAATCGCACTTCGCAACCTGCTCGCCACCGGTCTGCTCGTTCTCTGCACGTTCGGTGCGCCGGTGCGTGCGGCCGATGCACCGGATCAGGACCTGCTGGTCTTCGCCGCCGCCTCTCTCTCCAATGTGCTCGACGAGATCGGCACCGCGTACACGCAGCAGACGCAACAGCATGTGAAGTTTTCGTACGCGGCCAGTTCGGCGCTGGCGCGTCAGCTCGAAGCCGGTTCGCGCGCCGATGTGTTCTTCGCGGCGGACCTGGAATGGATGGACTACGTGCAGGCTCGCAATCTGATCGATCGCTCCACGCGCCGCAATCTCCTGAGCAATCGCCTGGTGCTGGTCGCGCCGGCCGACAGCAAGATCGAGCTCAAGATCGCGCCGGGTTTCGCGCTCGGCGCCGCGCTCGGCAGCAACGGGCGGCTCGCCACCGGCGATCCGGATTCAGTGCCGGTCGGCAAGTACGCGCGCTCGGCGTTGACTTCGCTGGGCGCGTGGAACGAGGTGGCAGATCGCCTCGTGCGCGCCGACAACGTGCGATCCGCGCTCGCCTTCATCGCGCGCGGCGAAACGCCGCTCGGCATCGTGTATGAAACGGATGCGCGCGTCGAAAAGCGCGTGCGCATCGTCGATTTCTTCCCCGCGGACTCGCACCCGCCGATCGTCTATCCGGTTGCGATCACGGCGACTGCGCGCCCGGCGGCGCGCCAGTTCGTCGAATTCCTGCAGAGCGCTCCGGCGCAGGAAGCCTTCAAGAAGTACGGGTTCATGCCGACCCCGCCGCGTTGAGGGGCACACCGTGACCGACTCGCCCTTCCGCATCTCTCATGCGGCGCTCGTCGCTGCGCTGATTTCTTCACCGGCCTTCGCCGTACCTCAACCCCAACGTGAAGCTGATGCGCAACTGGCTGCACGTCGACGTCGATCGGCTGAACCCCGCCGGGCCCGGCAATCTCACGCCATTCGGTGCCGCACCCGGCACGCCGCCGATCGGCGCGGCCATCGGACAGGACCTCAACATCTACGGACTGCGAACCCAGTACAGCTTCTAGCGTTCTGCACTCCGGGAGCAGTGCGCCGCGTTGTCGCATTCGCGCGCGTGCTGGCGTAGTGTCGGAGCGGTTCGCGCACGGGGGATCCGCTCATGACGTACGCGCAAGGCCGCACCTTCTACGACGCCGACAGCCACATCATGGAGCTGCCGGATTTTCTCGCGCAGCACGCCGATCCGGACATGCGCGATCGCTTGCCGGCGTTGCGGTTGCCGCGCGTCGGGCGACTCGCGAATCTCGTCGAGGAAGCCGCACGCACGCGACGCCATGGCGAGCGCGAAGTCGCCGAATTGCTCGCCCTCGGCGACGCGCTCATCAGCGGACCGAAAGGCTACATGGCGCTCGGCGCATTCAATCGCGACGAGCGCGCGCAGGCGCTCGACCTGCTGGGGTTCTCGCGACAGCTCGTGTTCGCGACATTCTCCGAAGGACTCGCGTTCTCGCTCGAGCATCCGATCGAAGAGCGTTACGCAGCGGCCCGCGCTCACAATCGCGCGATGGCGGAGTTCTGCGGCAAGGATCCGCGACTCATGGGCGTGGCGCTGCTGCCGCTCGATGCTCCGCAGATGTCGCTCGCGGAGCTGGACCACATCCTGCGGCTGAACCTCAAAGCAGTGTGGGTGCCGCATCGTCCGTGCGGCGGCCGCTCGCCCGGTCACAGCGATCTCGATCCGATCTGGGCGCGACTCGCCGAGGCCGGCGTGCCGTTCGTGCTGCACGTGGCCGGCGTGCCATTGCAGATCGATGCGGCGTGGATGAACACCGGGCGAGCTGTGCCCACGGACTGGCTCGGCACTGGCGAGAACGTCCGTGGCAAAGACATGACCTCGCTGCATCAGCCCGCCGAAACGTTCGTCGGTGCGCTCGTGCTCGACGGCGTGTTCGAGCGTCATCGCGCGTTGCGCGGCGGCGCGATCGAGCTCGGCGCCGGCTGGGTGCCGTCGATGATCAAGCGGCTCGACTGGATCGCGGACATCTGGAGCAAGTCGGATCCGCAGTTGCAGTCGCTGACGCGGCGGCCCTCGCAGCAGATCATCGAGCACATGGCGTTCACGCCGTACGTGTACGAAGACGTCGGCGATCTGATCCGCCAGTCCGACAGCCGCCTGTATCTCTTCTCGAGCGACTATCCGCACGCCGAAGGCGGACGACATCCGCTCGAGCGCTTCAGCGCCTCGCTCGCGGGCTGCAACGACGCTGCGCAGTCGCGCTTCTACTCGGAGAACTTCGCGCGGCTGTTCGGCATCGCTTAGTCCTTTCCTGCTCCGCGCGAGTACGGCGCGGCTGTCCGATCCGATGAATTCCGGCCGATGCGGCTGGCGTCGCGGGTGCGCGCCTGTTGCGTCCGAAAGTGGCGAGTAGCACCTGCGCGACGGCAGTTACATCGACCCGGGCCGCTCCAGCGCATCCTGCGCCCGCGGCATTCGCGCATCCCTGCGCAGCAGAACATTGCCCGGGAGATCACTGCCATGAACACTTCGATCCTGCGTTGGGCGGTCGCTGCCGCCGCGACTGTGACGGTCGGCGCCGCCGCCGCCGAAAGCACCGACACCTTTCGCCACAAGCGCTCCGACTATCGCGTCGTCACTCTTTCCTCGCTCGGCGGCGCCGAGAACGCCGGCAACAGCATCAACGATCTCAATCTCGTGGGCGGCTTCGCGAACCTGCCGGACAACAACAGCCGGCACGCGATGCTGTGGCTCTACGGATTTCGCTTCGATCTCGGCACGCTCGGCGGTCCGAACAGCACGATCGCGTGGCCGGTGAAGAACACCAATGGCCTCGTCTCCGGCATCGCGCAAACGACGACGCCGCAACCGCGCGGCGAAACCTGGAGCTGTCGCAGCTTCTTCGCGACGCCGACGCGCGCTGCTGCGACGTGTCTGGGAGTCGTGTGGGAGGAAGGCAAGATTCGCGCGCTGCCGACATTCGGCGGCGACAACGGCTTCGCGACCGGCGCGAACAACAACCGCCAGGTCGTCGGCTGGGCCGAGAACAAGGTCGAGGACACTTCGTGCGTGAAGCCGCAGATCTATCAGTTCCGCGCGGCGCTCTGGGGCCCGGGCAAGGACGAGATGCGGGAATTGCCGCCGCTGGGCACAGACCGCACGAGCGCAGCCACCGCCATCAACAGCAAGGGCCAGGTGGTCGGCATCTCAGGCGCCTGCGGCACTGCCGTCGGCGGCGTGAGCGCCGCGCATGCGGTGATGTGGGACCAGGGCAGGACGATCCATCTCGGCAATCTCGGCGGCATCGCGTGGAACACGCCGATGGCCTTGAATGAGCGCGGCGACGTCGTCGGGTTCTCGAACGTCTCGGCAGCCGACGGCGCGGCCTTCAACGCGCAGGCGTTCCGCTGGACGCGCGGCCGGGGCATCGAGAGTCTCGGCGTGCTCCCGGGCGACAGCCTGAGCCAGGCGCTCGGGATCAACGACAAGGGTCAG
>DASYRK010000006.1:0-31723 GCA_036004505.1 Steroidobacteraceae bacterium | reverse complement strand
GCATCGATCATCGGGCGCAGGGTCGCGACCAGCTTGTCGCCGACGTCGCCGACTGCGACTGCCACGGAAATTGCCATGCAGCGTTCGCCTGCCGAGCCGTACGCGGCGCCCATCAGCGCTTGCGCGGCAATTTGCGGATCGGCGTCCGGCATGACGACCATGTGATTCTTCGCACCGCCGAGCGCCTGCACGCGCTTGCCGTGCTTCGATGCCGTTTCGTAGATGTGCTGCGCGACGGGCGTCGAGCCGACGAAACTGACGGCAGCCACGTCCGGATCGGTGAGCAGAACCTCGACGGCCTCGCGATCGCCGTTGACGACATTGAACACGCCCGGCGGCAATCCGGCCTCGCTCAGCAACTCCGCGATGCGCAGCGAGCAGGAGGGATCGCGCTCCGACGGTTTCAACACGAACGTGTTGCCGCACGCCAGCGCGATCGGAAACATCCACATCGGCACCATCACCGGGAAATTGAACGGCGTGATTCCCGCGCACACGCCGAGCGGCTGGCGCAGCGACCAGCTGTCGACGCCGTTGCCTACGCTGTCCGAGAATTCGCCTTTGAGCAGATGCGGAATGCCGCACGCGAATTCGACGACTTCGATGCCGCGCGTGACTTCGCCGCGCGCATCGGGCAGCACCTTGCCGTGCTCGTTCGTGATGAGCGCCGCGAGCTCGCCCGCGTGCGCATCGAGCAGCGACTTGAATCGGAACATCATGCGCGCCCGTTGCAGGGGTGGCGTCGCGGCCCATTCCGGCCAGGCAGCGCGCGCTGCGCGGATTGCGGAGCGTGTTTCGTCTGCTGTCGCGAGGCTGACGTGCCGGGCCGTCTCGCCGGTCGCGGGATTGAAAACCGGACCCAGGCGTTTCGAGGTGCCAGCGACGGCGCTGCCGCCGATGAAGTGTCCCAGTGCTGATGTGCTCACGGCGATCTCTCTGGCGCGGCCGAGCTGCGGTGCGCGGGGATATCCTAGCACCAGGCCCTTCCCGCCCGGTCTGGCTTGCATTGCGAGACTGACTGTGAAATCTTAAACCGATGCCTGCCGCTGCCGACATTCCGCCTCGCGATACGTGCGTGGTCGGGCCGTTGCTCGAGCGCTGGGCGCGCGAGCAGCCGCAGCGCAACTTCCTGGAATTCAGCGATGGCACTGCCTGGACGTTCGCGGCTATGCGAGCGCGGGCGCTGCGTGCAGCTGCCGGGCTGCAACGTCTCGGCGTCGAGCGCGGTTCGCATGTGCTGTCGTGGATGCCAAACGAGCGCGAAGTCATTCTTGGCTGGTTCGGTGCGAATCTGCTCGGCGCGGTGTATGTGCCGCTGAACACTGCGTATCGCGGAGCAATCCTGAGGCATGCGGTTGCGCTGTCCGATGCGAAAGTCATGATCGCGCACGCGAGCCTGCTGCCGCGGCTCGAGCCTGAATCTCTCTCGTTGCTGGAGCACATCGTCTGCGTCGGCGGATCACCGCCCGCGATCGACGGGCCGCGAGTGCACGCCTCCGATGTGCTCGATCGGCCTGGCGCCGCCGAAGCCGGGCAGGCGGTGCAGCCGTGGGATGCGAACTACATCATTCTGACTTCCGGCACGACCGGCCCGTCGAAGGCCGTCGTGTGCACGTACATCCAGGCGTGGGCCGGCGGCGCGATGGCGATGGACTACTTCGGCCAGGACGACCGGCTGCTCGCGAACCTGCCGCTGTTTCATGTCAGCGGTGTCGGCGCCGTGATGGATCGGCTGATCAAGGGCGGCACGTGCGTGCTGTACGACGGCTTCAAGCCGGAATCGTTCTGGGACACCGTGCGCCGATTCAACATCAGCGGCTGCTGCCTGGTCGGTGCGATGACGCGGTTCCTGCTGAATCAGCCGCCGAGCAGCCGCGATCGCGATCATCCGCTGCGCGCGGTGATCACCGTGCCGTGGAATCAGGATTCGCTCGCGGTCGCGCAGCGCTTCGGCATCGAAATGCACACGGCGTTCAACATGACCGAGCTGGCGACGCCGATCCGCTCGCAGGCCAATCCGCCCGTGCTCGGAACCTGCGGACGAGCACGCCCGGGCGTCGAGTGTCGCGTGGTCGACGACCACGATATCGAGGTCGCTCCGGGTGCGGTCGGCGAGCTCATCGTGCGCACGTCGCGGCCGTGGGAAATCACGCAGGGTTACTACAAGAATCCGCAAGCGACCGTGCGCGCCTGGCGCAACGGCTGGTTTCATACCGGCGACGCGTTTCGTTGCGACGCGGACGGCAACTTTTTCTTCGTCGATCGCATGAAGGACGCGATTCGCCGGCGCGGCGAGAACATCTCGTCGTTCGAAGTGGAAGCGGAAGCGTGCGCGCATCCGGACGTTCGCGAGGCCGCGGCAATCCCGGTCCCGAGCGAGCTGGGCGAGGACGAAGTGATGCTCGTCGTCGTGCCGGTCGCCGGCGGACTGGATCCGCTCGCGCTGTTGCGCTTCATGGAGCCGCGCGTCGCGGCGTACATGTTGCCGCGCTACATCCGCACTGTCGCTGAGCTGCCGCAGACGCCGACGGCGAAAGTCGAGAAACACCGCTTGCGCAGCGAAGGCGTCACCGCGGACACGTGGGATCGGGAGGCGCACGGCGTGACCGTGCGTCGTGGCAAGTTACAAACGGGGTAGGGGCCCCGTAGAGGAAATGCCGATGTCGAATTCGAGCACCATCGAGCTGGCGCAGCGCTTCGTGCGCGCGCTGAACGTCAAAGACGAGGCGACGATTCGTCAGATCTACGCGCCGGACGCGCGCATCTGGCACAACTTCGACGACAAGTACCAGACGATCGACGAGAACATGCGCGGCATGTACTGGATCCACAAGCGCCTGAGCGGCATCAACTACGACGTCGTGAGCCTCGTCGAGCTGCCGGACGGCTACCTGCAGGAGCACGTGCTGCGCGGCAAGCTCCCCTCGGGCCAGGACTTCGCCATGGCGGCGTGCGTGATCTGCAAGGTCCAGGACGGCCGCGTGACTTCGCTGCGCGAATATCTCGACCTGACGCCGACGAAGGCGCTCACCGCCCTTTGAAGACCGGCTTGCGCTTCTCCATGAACGCACGCGGTCCTTCGACCGCGTCCTGCGTCGCGACCACCGCCTGCGCGTGCACTTTCTCGAGCGCGAGGGCTTCGGCTTCGGGGCGTCCGTCGCACTCGATGACCGAGCGGCGAATGCGGCTCACCGCGATGGGTCCGTTCGCAACGATCTTGCCGGCGATTTCCTGGCAGCGATCCATGAGCTGCTCGGGCGGCACCACGTAGTTGAGGAAGCCGAGGCGCAGCGCTTCCTGCGCCTCGATCAGATCGCCGGTCAGCAGCAGCTCGATCGCTTTCGCGCGCGGCATTTGCCGCGGCAAGCGCACGGTCGACGCGCCCGCGGGGAACAGCGCCCACTTGACCTCCTGCAGTCCGAACTTCGCGCCCGGCACTGCGACGCGAATATCAGTGCCCATCACGAGCTCCATGCCGCCGGCAATCGCGTGTCCGTTGATCGCTGCGATCACGGGCTTCACCGTGTCGCGCGAGATCAGGAACAGTCCTTCGCTGCCGCGGATCAGTTGCAGAAAGCGCGTGTCCCATTCGCTCTCGGGTTGCCGCCCGCCGGTCACGAGCGGTGCGGTGAGCCCAAGGTCCGCACCCGCGCAGAACGCTTGCGAGCCGCTGCCGGTGAGGATCGCGGCGCGGATGGCGGAAGAGTCGCGCACTTCGCGCCACGCGTCGTCGAGCCGCACCATGACTTCCGGGCTCATCGCATTGCGGGCTTCGGGACGATTGATCGTGACGGTTGCGATGTAATCGCGAACGACGAAATCGACGACGGCCATGACTTGCAGCTCCAGGGTTGCGTACTCGGTGGACTGAGACTTACGGCCGATACGCGAACGCGACCGGCCCCGGCTCGCGCAGCGGCGCGGCAATCGACGCGAACTCGCACAGCAACCGACGCGTGTCGCGCGGGTCGATGATCTCCTCGATCTGGAAGCGCTCGGCCGAGCGGAACGGCGAGCGCATGCGATTCAGGCGCGTGCTGATCTCCGCGAGCAACGCCTCGCGATCCTCGGCTGCGTCGAGCTCCGCTCGGTACGCGGCTTCGACCCCGCCTTCGATCGGCAGCGAGCCCCAATCGGCCGAGGGCCAGGCATAGCGATAGTGGAAGCGCGTGTGATTCTGGTGTCCCGCGCCCGCGACGCCGAACACCTTGCGGATGATGATCGTGCACCACGGCGCCCGGGCCTGATAGACAGCGGTGAGTGCGCGCACGCCGGCGCGAATCGTGCCTTCCTGCTCGGCCTGCTTGCCGATCATGAAGCCGGGGTTGTCGACGAAGTGCACGACCGGCAGGTGAAACGTCTCCGCGAAGGAGACGAAGCGCTCCAGCTTTGCGGAGCTCGCTGCGGTCCACAGTCCGCCGATCACGAACGGATCGCTCGCGATCACGGCGACCGGCCAGCCGTCGAGCCGTGCGAGGCCGGTGATGATCGAGCGGCCGTGGCGCGCGCCGATCTCGAAGAACGAGCCCGTGTCGACGACGGCTTCGAGGATCGGCCGCATCCGGTACACCTCGCGCCGGTCGCGTGGCACCGCACTGAGCAGAAATTCCTCGCGACGTGCGGGATCGTCGGTATTCGCCGCACGCGGCGGCAGCTCGTATACGGAAGAGGGCAGATACGACAGGAAGCGCCGCGTGCGTGCGAACGCTTCCAGCTCGCTCGCGACTTCGTCGTCGATCGCGCCGTTCGATGCGTGAATGCGGCTGCTGCCAAGCTCCTCCTTCGACACTTTCTGTCCCGCAGCGGCGACGACCGGCGGACCCGCGACGAACATCTGCGCAGTGCCGCGCACCAGCAGCGAGTAGTGACTTTGCGCGACCTTTGCCGCGCCGAAGCCTGCAATCGGCCCGAGGCCGAGACTCACGACCGGCACCGTCGCGAGATTGCGCACCATGTGGTCCCAGCCCGGCAGATACGGAACGTACGTGTAGCCGAGCGTTTCGAGCGACTTCACGGAGCCGCCGCCGCCGCTGCCTTCGATGAGCCGCACGATCGGCATGCGCAGCTCGTGGGCCATCTGCTCGGCCGCGACCTGCTTCTCGGCGATCGACGCATCGGACGCGCCGCCGCGCACCGTGAAATCGTCGCCGGCGACGACGACGCGGCGACCTTCGATGTGGCCGCGGCCGAACACGAAGTTCGTCGGCGTGAGTCCCGTGATCGCGCCATCTTCGTCGTGCGTCGCAACGCCGGTGATGGAGCCGAGCTCGCGGAAGCTGTCGGGGTCGAGCAATGCCTGGATGCGCTCGCGCACGGTCAGGCGGCCGGCGGCGCGCTGGCGTGCGACTTTCTCGTCGCCGCCCATCTGTTGCGCGAGCGCCTGGCGTTGCCGCAGCTCTTCGAGTTCGCGTTCCCAGCTCATGGTGACGGGTGCTCCAGCGTTGACATGGGCCGCGCTTTGCGGTTAGTTACTTGCGATATGAGACTGACGGGGCGGCCGCAGCTATGAGTATACGGTTCGACGGGCGCGTCGCCATCGTCACCGGTGCGGGCGCCGGCCTCGGCCGGTCGCACGCGCTGGCGCTGGCGGCGCGGGGCGCGAGAGTCGTGGTCAACGACTTCGGCGGCGACGTCCACGGTGCAGGCGGCTCGTCCGAGCCCGCGCAGCGCGTCGTCGAGGAGATCGTCAGCGGCGGCGGCGAGGCGATCTCGCACGGCGCGGACGTCGCCAATCCGACGCAGGTCGCGGACATGGTCGCGCGCGCGATCGAGCGCTGGGGACGCGTCGACATCCTCGTCAACAACGCCGGCATCCTGCGCGACGCAAGCTTTGCAAAGGGCACGCTCGACGATTTCCGCAAAGTGCTCGACGTGCACCTGTACGGCTCGGCCGTCTGCAGCCACGCGGTGTGGCCGCACATGCGCGCGGCAAACTACGGCCGGATTCTCATGACGACGTCGACCTCGGGTCTCTACGGCAACTTCGGCCAGGCCAACTACGGCGCGGCGAAGACCGGCCTGATCGGCCTCATGAATGTCCTGCAGATCGAAGGCGAAAAGTACGGCATCCGCGTCAACGCCTTGTGCCCGTCGGCGGCGACGCGCATGACGCAGGGCCTGATGCCCGAAGCCGCGCTCGCGCTGATGACGCCGGAATCCGTGAGCGCCGCGGCGGTGTTCCTCGTCAGCGACCACGCGCCGCGGCGCACGATCCTGGCTGCGATCGCGGGCGGTTATTCGCGCATCGTCATCCAGGAAACGCGCGGCGTGTACCTGCGCGAAGGCGAGCGCACGCCCGAAACCATCGCCGCCCGCTTCGGCGAGATCGCCGATCTCGCGGGGGCAATTCACAGCGAACAGCAGGGCGGCCCCGGACTGCGATTTCTGCAGAGGGCGGCCGCGGAGGCGGGCGTTGCGCCCGGCAGCAACACATGAAGGCATTGCTCAGCACGCGTCCCGGCGGGCCGGAAACGCTCACGCTCGAAGACGCGCCGGATCCGCGCCCCGGCCCGGGCGAAGTCGTCGTCGCGATGCGCGCGTGCGGCGTCAATTTCCCGGACGCGCTGCTGATCGCCGATCAGTATCAATTGCGCCCGCCGCGTCCGTTCGCGCCGGGCGGTGAGATCGCAGGCGTGATCGGCAGCGTCGGCGAGGGTGTGCGCGATTTCGCCGCCGGCGATCGCGTGCTGGCGATGCCGGGATGGAATGGCATGGCTGAGCTGGTCAAAGTCGCGGCGACTGCCTGCACGCGGTTGCCCGATGCGATGAGTTTCGAGCACGCCGCAACGCTCATGGCGACATACGGCACCGTTCACTACGCGCTGAGCCGGCGCGCGCGACTGAAATCCGGTGAGTCGTTGCTCGTGCTGGGAGCGGCAGGAGGAATCGGGTTGGCCGGCGTGGAGCTCGGTCGTGCGACCGGCGCACGAGTCATTGCAGCCGTATCGACCCAGCAGAAGCTGGATCTCGCGCTGGCGCGTGGCGCAGCGTCGGGCTTCGTGTATCCGACCGGCGAGGCGGCGCGCGACGGCAAGGCGCTGTCGCAGTTCTTCAAGGAGCAGATCGGCGCGCAGGGCGTCGACGTGATTCTGGATCCGGTCGGCGACGTTTACGCCGAGCCGGCGCTGCGCGCGATCGCGTGGGGCGGCCGCTATCTCGTGATCGGATTCGCCGCCGGTGCGATTCCGAAGATCCCGCTGAACCTGCCGCTGCTGAAGCAATGCGACATCCAGGGCGCATTGTTCGGCGCGCATGCGCAACGCGATCCGCAGGCCGTGCAGGAAGAGACTCGCGAGCTGTTCGATCTGTATGCGCGCGGTGCGATTCAGCCGTATGTTTCGGCGAGCTTTCCGCTGGCCGAGGGCGGGCGCGCGATCGCCGAGGTCGCGGCGCGTCGCGCGCTCGGCAAGCTCGTCGTTACTGCTTGATCCGGGCTTCGCGCAGCGCGTTGCGCCGGACTTTGCCGGAATCGTCGCGCAGGCGCTCGATCGTCGTTTCGAAGCTCCGCGGCAGCTTGTAGGTCACGAGGCGCTGCGCCAGGAAATCGCGCAGCGCGTCGAGGTTGAACGGCTCGTCGCGACGTACTTCGACGATCGCGTGCACGCTCTGGCCGAGGTCTTCATCCGGCAGACCGATGGCGACGCTCGCCAGCACGCCCGGGAACGCATCGATGGCGGCCTCGATCTCGGCGGGATAGATGTTCGCGCCGCCGCTGATGATGAGATCGGTGCGCCGGTCCGCGAGGTACAGATAGCCTTCGGCGTCGAGGCGACCGAGATCGCCGAACGTTTCCCACTCGCCGCGCGCCCGCGGTTGCGCGCCGAGGTAGTGATACGTGGAGCCGAGCCCGCCGGCCGGCCGGAAATAGATCTCGCCGACTTCGCCCGGCGTCACGTCGTTGCCCGCCTCGTCGAGAATCCGCACGCTCGCACCCGGCGCGAGCCGTCCGACCGAGCCGCGATGCGCCAGCCACTCGCGACCGCCGATCACGGTGGCGCCGATCGCCTCCGTGCCGGAATACACCTCCCACAGCCGATCGGGGCCGAGCCATTCGATCCATTTCTCTTTCAGCCACGGCGGGCACGCGGCCGCGATGTGACAGACCATCTCGAGCGACGAAACATCGTAGTCCGCGCGCGCCGCATCGAGGCGCCAGATCCGGTGCATCATCGTCGGCACCTGGTACAGCCATGCGGCGCGATGTTCCTGGACGATGCGCAGCGTTTCCGCCGCATCGAAGCGCGCCATGATCACGACGTGACAGCCCCAGCCGAGCGCCTGGTAGGCGAGTCCGAAAGGCGCCGAGTGATACATCGGACCGGGAATGACCACGGTGTCGGTCGCGCGCATGCCGACCGACGGCGCATCGGGATCGAGCACCGCCCGCGTGTGATCGACGATGATCTTCGGACGTCCTGTGCTGCCGCCGCTGGCGATCGCTTTGACGTGCGGCGAGATGCGCGGCGGCAGCGGCGTGTTCGCGTCCGCTTCATCGAAGTAGCTCTGTTCATCGGTGACTGCGAGCCGCGGCCGCAGCACGTCGAGCATCGCCTGCAACTCGAGCGGCGGGAGCCGATGCGACAACGGTGTCGGCGTCGCGCCGAGCATCCAGCAACCGAACGCAAGCTCGAGCACCGCCGTACCTGTCGGCAAGGCAATCGCGACGAAGTCGCCTTCCTGAACCCCTGATTTCCGCAACGCATGCGCGCGTGCGCGCGCGCGAAATGCCAGCTCGCTGCGCGAAAGCGTCGTCGGTCCGCAAGTGAGCGCAGGCCGCTGCGGATCGCGCGCGGCCTGCACATCGAGCATCTGACCCAGCGGCTGAGGGTTCTGCGGCGGGACGAACGTGAAGCTGCGCGTCATTCCGCGCGTTCGACGCTGGCAGCGTACGGACGCAGACCGAAATACAGGAACAGCATGCTCACGGGCAGCACGACCAGCTCGACGATGAACAACGAATAGCGCAGCTGCGCCGGATCGCGGAAGACGTAGTCGGTCAGCAGTGCAGGGACGGTCGGACCGAGACCGCTGGCGATGAGATTGCCGATGAAGAAGTAGATCGCGGTCATCTTCGCGCGCAGCGGATTCGGCGTGATCACCTGCAACGCGGCCGCCGGCAATCCCTGCGGATACGCCATGAAGAACACCGCGACCCCGAGCGTGATCGTCGCGAGCCGGGCATCGGGCAACAACGGCGTTGCAAGCAGAAACGGAATTCCGGCCAGCATGCCGAAGAATGCAGCGCGCAGGATGGCATCGCGCCGCCCGCTCGTAGCGAGCCGGTCCGCGACCCAGCCGCCGCAGTAGACGCCGGCCGTGCCGAGCACGAACAGCATCCCGCCGATCATCAACCCGGCGTGCGGAGCATCCCAGCCGTGCGTGCGGATCATCATCGACGGTGACCAGAACAGATAGCAGTTGATCCCGACTCCGAACAGCGTGAAGGCGGAGATGTGGCAGACGAGCGTGCGCACGTTCTGGCGCATGAAGTCGGCCAACGCGTCGAGGCTGCTCGCTGCGGCGCCCGTCGTCGTGGGCTTGCGGCCGTGGGCGAGTCGCGCGGGCTCGCGGATCAGGAACATCAGCAACAACACCGGCAGGCCAAGCGCGGCGACGATGAAGAACGTGAGCTGCCACGGAAATACTTCGCCGACTACTGGCAGCTCGTGCATCGGCGCATTCGAGACGGCCTTGACGACCGAGCCGCCGATCATCAGCGCCAGGCCCGCGCCGAAGTACAAGCCCATCGAATACACGCTGACTGCGAGCGCGACCTTGCGCGGCGGGAAGTAGTCCGCCAGCAGCGAGAACGCGGCGGGAGAGAGCGCGGCTTCGCCGACGCCGACACCGACTCGCGCTCCGACCAGGCCCCAGAAGCTGCGCGCCAGGCCGCAGGCCGCGGTCATCATGCTCCAGAACGCGAGTCCGGCCGCCATCAGGTTGCGACGGTGCGTGCGGTCCGCGAGCATCGCGATCGGAATACCGAGGAACGTGTAGAAGATCGAAAAGGCGAGGCCGCCGAGCAGGCTCACCTGCGTATCGTTGATGTGCAGGTCGCGGCGGATCGGCTCGATCAGCAGCGTCAGGATCTGCCGGTCGATGAACGAGCAGGTGTACGCGAGCGTGAGCACCATGACCACGAACCACGCGTACAGCGGGTTGACCCAGGGTTTCTCCTGCGTCAACGGTGCGGGCGCGGCTTGCTCAAGCGCGGGTGACGACATCGGCGCGTCCGTTGTTGATCACGACGACGTTGTCGCGCGCGGGTACGGTCGTACGGAATGAAACCACCGCGCCATCCTGCCAGATCTCGGTGCGCAGCACGTCGCCGGGATAGACCGGCGAGCTGATGCGCGCTCCAAACCCTGTCAGGCGTCGCGCATCGTAGCCGCACGCGGCTCGCAGGACTGCGCGGGCCGCGAACCCATACGTGCACATGCCGTGCAGGATCGGTCGCGTGAAGCCCGCGGCGCGCGCGGTCGAGGGATCTGCGTGCAGCGGGTTGCGATCGCCGCACAGTCGATAGGCGAGGGCCTGCTCCGGCCGCGTGACGCCTTCGACGACCGCATCGGCCGGCCGGGTTGGCATCGCGTGCGGGGTCGGCGCGGCGCCGCTCGAGAAGCCGATGCCGCCGTCGGCGCGCGCGAAATTGGTGATGATGTTCGTGGCGATCGGCTCGCCGCTCGACGCATCGCGTAAAACTTGCTCACAGACGACGAGCAGACCGCGTCCGGCGCCTTTGTCGTAGATCCCGGTGATGCGCGAGGACACGCGGCCGCGGCCCTCCGGCGGGATCGGCCGGTGGAAGATATTGCGTTGCTCACCGTGCAGCGACATCGACAGGTTCACGCCGCTCTCGCGCATCCAGCGGTCGTCGTAGTAGAGCGTGATGGCCGCCGTCGGACTGACGACAAATCCCGGCCCTTCCAGCAGATAGCGCAGCTCCTGCTCGTCGAGCGGGTCCTGGCCGAAGCCGGTCGCCAGCGCGTACAGCTGGCAATCGCGCTGCGTCCAGGCGCACTCGTGCTCGCCAAGCGCCAGCCCCAACAGTCGCTGCGGGTCCACGGCCATGCTCGATCCCCGGTGACGTCGTGATCAGTTCGTTCTGGCAAGTATATAAGCAGCCGCCGCGGCAGTGGATAACTGTCTTGCGCAGGCACCCTGTCGCATCGGGCGCTCGATCATTGACTTGACGAGTCTAGTTTCGCAAGTTACAACGGAGCCGAACAACCGTGGAGGGGGATCACCATGTCCGTTCTGGACCGAAGGCTCCGCGTCATCGCTTGGGCCAGTCTCTTGGGTCTGCCGATCACTGCTGCATGGGGCGCGGAGGGGCCTGCTACGGACACGGGCTCGACCGGGCCATCCCTGGAAGAGGTCGTCGTCACCGCGCAGAAGCGCGAGGAGCGGCTGCAGGATGTGCCGATCGCGATCAGCGCAGTCAGCGCCGAAGCGCTCGCAGCCAATCGCGTCACCGATCTGTACACGCTCGCGGCGAGCGTGCCGTGGGTCAACATGACGCAGGACTCGGCGGTGTCGCAGCAGCTCAACATCCGCGGCATCGTCAGCGTGAAGCTGAACGACGCCTCCGCTGAGCCCTCGGTCGGCCTGTTCGTCGACGAGGTGTACGTCTCGCGCATGGGCTCGGCGTTCACCGACTTCTTCGACCTCGATCGCATCGAAGTCATCCGCGGCCCGCAGGGCGTGCTGCTCGGCAAGAACGTCGTCGGCGGCGCGCTGAGCGTGATCACCGCGAAGCCGAGCTGGACCCCGGCTGGCGCCGCGACGGTTTCGTACGGCAACTACGACAGCTTCATGGCGAACGGCCACCTGACCGGCGGCTTGTCCGAGAACGTCGCTGCGCGCTTCGCGTTCCAGGTGCGCGATCGCTCCGGCTACAACCGCAACGTGCTGCTGAATCGCGACCTCGACGATCTGCAGTCCTACCAGGCTCGCGGGCAATTGCAGTTCGGCCATCCCGACGACGCGCTGCGCGCGTTGTTGTCCGTCGAGTATGGCCGCGACGAGAGCAACGGCACGATCCGCGCTGCCATCGATGATCCGGCCGTCGCCGGTCTCGGCTCGCTCGCCGCGTTCCGCCAGGCCAACGGCCTCGGCGATCGGCAGGACATGAGCCCGGAGGCGGAGTACGTCAAGCGCCGCTCCATCGGCGCAAGCTTCCGCGTCGACTGGGACGCCTTCGAGAACGCGACGCTGACCTCGATCAGCGCGTATCGCGATTCCAAGGCCGAGTGGGGCTACAACCAGATCGGCTTCGACAGCCCGCCGTCGATCGTCGACACGTTCGTGTTCCAGACCGAGATGCCGAAGACCTTCAGCCAGGAAGTGCGGCTGACGTCGAACTCGGATTCGCCGCTCGAGTGGCTGGTCGGCGCGTACTACCAGAACGACGACATCAAGCGTCCGTACCAGCACGACGCGCATGCGACCGCGCTCGCCGTATTCAGCGGCCACAGCTTCTACAACGCGTCAGCGGAGATCAAGACGGCCGCGGCGTTCGGTCAGCTCGGCTACAACTTCGGCAACGGCTGGAAAGTGACCGGCGGCGTGCGTTACCTCAACGACGACAAGTCCGGCACCAAGGACGTCACCTGTCTCGACGACGGCGGCGACGGTGCATGCGTGACGCCATTGCGCGGACCGGTGGGCACGCACTGGAACGTCAGCTACGGCGAGACGTGGGACGCAGTGACCGGCCAGGGCAACGTCGAGTACCGCATCAACGACTCGGCGCTCGTGTACGCGAGCATCGCGCAAGGCTTCAAGGGCGGCGGCTGGGACTTCATTCCGCCGACGCCGGAGGCCGCGCAGATTTCCTTCGATCCCGAGAAGGTCACGAACTACGAGGTCGGCCTGAAGTCGGATCTCTTCAGCCAGCGTCTGCGCGTGAACACTGCGGTGTTCGAGATGGACTACAAAGACCTGCAGGCGCAGCGCACCGATCTCACGTGCTTGTGCCTGATCACGTCGAACGCGGGCAGCGCGCGCATCCGCGGCGTCGAGTTCGAAGTCGCGGCCGCTGCGACCGATGGCCTCACGCTGAACGCGGCGTTCACCGCGCTCGATCCGAAGTACCAGGACTACAACGACCGTGCCGGTCACATCTACGACGGCAAGACGATGCAGCGCACGCCGAAGTTCAAGTACAACCTCGGCGTCGCGTACTCGACCGACCTGCCGAACTGGCCGGATGCGCTCGAGGCGCGCGTCAACTACACGCATCAGAGCAAGCTGTACTGGGCGCCGGACAACATCAGCTTCGAGCCCGGCTACGGCCTGCTCGACGCATCGGTGCGGTTGCAGTCGCCGTCGGCGAACTGGGCGGTGACGCTGTGGGGCAAGAACCTCACGGACGAGCTGTATTCGCAGCTCGGCCTGCCGTTCCTCGGCGACCTGGTCGAGGTGTGGGGTCCGCCGCGCACCTACGGCGTCGACTTCTCGTACTCGTTCTGAGCAAGACCCATGACGCCGCAACAGGAGATCAGGCAGACGCTGGCGACGATGTTCGACCAGTGGAATCGCGCAGACCAGCAGAGCTACATGACGCACTACTGGAAGAGCGACGACCTGCGCTGGTCGATGAAAGGCGTCTGGTACAAGGGCTGGTCGTCGATGAACGAGATCTACGGCGCCGACTATCCGCCGGGTGCGATGGGCATCACGGCGATCTTCGACGTCGAAGTGCAGATGCTCGCCGACGACCTCGGCATCGCGCTGTACCGCTGGACGCACGACACGCCGCGCGAAAACGTCGCCGGCTGCACGAGCCAGGTGTTCCGCAAGGTCGGCGACGCCTGGCTCGTCATCAACGAGAACAGCGCCCGCGTCCCGGCCCAGTGAGAAATGGGGACATTCCCCATTGCTGTGGTGTTGCGCCGGCACGCTCACTATAGTGCGCCAGGGATGAAGCAAGCCGCCGCCAAGCAACCGAAGGCGCACGAAGGCATCGCCGGCATTGCCGCGCGCGTCGGGCCGGAGCGCGCCGGCGCGATTCTGCGCAGTAGCCAGGTGGCGATGGCGTTCGAGGCGCTCGGCGACCGCTGGTCCGCGCTCATGCTGCGTGAGATCTTTCTCGGCGCGCGCCGCTTCGAGGAGCTGGTCGCCGCGACCGGTGCGAATCGTGCGACGCTGACTTCGCGTCTGCGCTCGCTCGTCGACGAAGGCATCCTGCATCGCCATCCCTACCAGGTGCGCCCGACGCGCTACGAATATCGCCTGACGCGCATGGGCGCCGATCTCTATCCGACGGCGCTGATGTATTGGCTCTGGGAACGTCGCTACGGCGGCAGTCAGTCGGAAATTCCGCGCGAGCTGGTACACCGGCCGTGCGGCAAGAAGACCTCGCCGCTGCTCATCTGCCGCGGCTGCCGCGAGCCGATCGACATCCGCAGCATCCGCGTCGAGATGGTCGCGGACCCCGACGACGGGCAAGTGAGCCTGCCGAAGCATTGCCTGCACGTCGGCGCCAACTCGTGGCGCGAGCTCGAGGAGGGCACGGTCCACGTCATCGACGTCATCGGCGATCGCTGGGCCGCGCTCGTGCAGGCATCGAGCTACTTCGGTCTGCATCGCTTCGCCGACATCCAGGCGGCGCTGTGCGTATCGACGAACACGCTCGCGGACCGTTTGCGCATGCTCGTGCAGGCGCGGGTGTTCGAGCGGCTGCAGTATCAGGATCGTCCGCCGCGCTACGAGTATCGATTGACGGAGCGCGGGCGCGAGCTGTACCTGCCGGCCTTCACGCTGCACCAATGGGCGGATCGCTGGCTGCTGCGCGGGCGCACCGCGCCGTTGCGGCTCGTGCACCGATCCTGCGGAAAAACGGCAGACGGCGCTGTCGTCTGCAATCACTGCCACGAAGAGCTGCGACCCCAGGACGTCGAGAGACGACGCCCCGCTCGTTCAGCGCGTTGAGTGCCTATGGCTGCTCATCATCCGCAATGGTTCGATCCCGCGATGCCGAACCGCGAGCAATGCGTGCTGCCATCGCTGCTCGCTGCACGCGCGGCCGCTACGCCCGATCGCGATTTCCTGCTGTATGAAGACGGCAAGCGCTGGACCTACGGCCACACGTACTCGTTGGCTCGTCGCGCAGCTGCGGCTCTGCGTCGCCGCGCAGTGCGGGCGGGCGACAAAGTTCTCGTGTGGCTGCCGAACGGACCCGATGCCGTACGCGCGTGGTTCGGCGCGAATCTCGTCGGTGCGTGCTTCGCGCCGCTGAACATTGCCTATCGCGGCCGACTGCTCGAACACGCGATCGCAGAGTCTGGCGCCACAGTCATGATCGCGCATCCTGGGTTGTTCGAGCGTCTGGAAGGCATCGATGCGAAACAGCTGAAGGTGTACGCGCCGGACGTGCTCGACGAGGACGACGACGGCGCGCCCGATGCGGTCGTGGAGCGCTGGGACGCGCAGATGCTGATCTTCACGTCCGGCACGACCGGCCCGTCGAAAGGCGTGTTGTGCACGTACCTGCAGATTCATACGGCTGCGCGCGCGCAGTACGGCTACATGACCGCCGACGATCGCATGCTGATCGAGCTGCCGATGTTTCACATCGGCGGCGTTGGCTCGATCAGCGGCACGCTCATCGCGGGCTGTTGCGCCGTCCTGTGCGAAAGCTTCAGCACCGAGCGCTTCTGGGAGCGCGTCCACAAGTACGGTGCGACTACGACGAGCGGCCTGATCGGCTCGATGCCCGCCTTCCTCGCCAAGCTGCCGCCGACGCCGCAAGACAAGGACAATCCGCTGCGCTTCGCCGTGATGCCGCTGTCGCGCCAGGCGATGGAAATTGCGCAGCGCTTCGACTTTCACTATTGCTCGGGATTCAACATGACGGAGCTGTCGGTGCCGCTGGTCACCGACATCGACGTGTCGGAGCCGGGCAGCTGCGGGCGGCCGCGCACCGGCTGCGAGTGCCGCATCGTCGATGCGAACGACATCGAGTGCCCGCCGGGCGTGACCGGCGAGCTCATCGTGCGCAACGACCTGCCGTGGACCACGTCGCTCGGCTATATCAATCAGCCTGAAGCGAATGCGCGCGCGTGGCGCAACGGCTGGTTCCACACCGGCGATCTGCTCTATCGCAACGAAAACGGCGACTTCTTTTTCGTCGATCGCCTGAAGGACGCGATCCGGCGGCGCGGTGAGAACATTTCGTCGATGGAGGTGGAAGCGGAGGTGTTCGCGTTCACCGGCGTCGCCGAAGTGGCCGCGGTCGGTGTGCCGAGCCCCGAAGGCGAGGAAGAAGTGCTGGTCGCGCTCGCGCCGACTGCCGGTTCAGCTGTCGATCCGGCCGCGTTGTTGCAATTCCTCATCCCGCGCATGCCGCACTACATGGTGCCGCGCTACGTGCGCGTCATGGAGTCGCTGCCGAAGACGCCGACGAACAAGGTGCGCAAGGTCGAGATCCGCCAACAAGGCGTTACTGCAGACTGCTGGGATCGCGTTGCGGCGGGGATCGCGGTGCGGCGGACGAAGCTGTAAGACGAAGAAACTGCAAATCCCTGCCGGAAGCTACTCTTTCTTTTTATGATTCATCTCGAAGTAATCCCGCCACTTCGAGATCTTGCCGTCGCGGAACTCCATGATCCCCATGTACGGATGCGCGATGCGCTCGCCGGTGCGCTTGTCCGTGTATTCCTCGTAGCCCTCGATGAACAGGCAGCCGTCGGCCTCGGCGACGCGATCGACGCGCCACAGCGGGTCGCCGGCGATCGTGCCGTACTTCGCCATGAAGCGGCGCACGCCGTCTTTGCCGCGCACGGGCGGCGTGCTGACGTGGAAGTGATACTCGACGTCGTCGGTCAGGAAGCCGACGAAGCGCTCGACGTCCGGCTGCAGCGCGGCCGCCATGATTTCCTTCAGAGTCTCTGCGTACTGGGTCATGGTGATTGCCCTCGTCAAGATGCGTCAGATGCCGAGCTGGCGCGCGGCCAGGTCGTTGAGGATTTCCTCGGTGCCGCCGCCGATCGCGAAGATGCGCGCCTCGCGATAGATGCGCTCGGCGCGATTGGCGCCGTCGTAGGCGTGCTGGCCGAGCACGTGCATCGCCTCGCGCGAGACTCGCTCGAGCGTACGCGTCGCCTGCACCTTGAGCATCGCGATGTCGGCGACCGCGCTATCGCCCTGCTGCAGGCGCCAGATGCACTGGTCGAGATATGCATACGCGACGCGAATGCTGCGCACTGCGTCTACGAGCTTGTGGCGCAGCGCTTGGTGCTCCACGAGCTTCTTACCGAAGGCCTCGCGCTGCTGCGCCCAGGCAATCGCGTCGGCCAGGGCCGTGCGCGACATGGCCAGCGTCGCGGCGATGCCGCTCAAGCGCTCGATGTTGAACTGCTTGGCAAGCCCGGCGAAGCCTTTGTTCTCCGGCCCGATCAGTCGCTCCAGCGGCACGCGCACGTCGCGAAACTCGATCGTGCCGATGCTCGAGTTGTACCAGCGCAGGCCGGGGACGATGCGCCGCTCGATGCCGGCGCTCGCCGCATCGATCAGCAGCAACGAGATGCCGCCGGCTCCGGCCCCGCCGGTGCGAACAGCAGTAAGGATGTAATCCGCGCGCAGCGCTCCCGAAATGAGCGTCTTCGAGCCGTTGACCAGCCAGTGCCCGTCGCGACGCTCCGCGCGCGAGCGCAGTGCGCCGGCGTCGGAACCGCCGCTCGGCTCGGTGACAGCGAATGCGATCTTGCGCTTGCCTGCGAGCACCGGTCGCGCGATGGATTCCTGCAGGTCGGGCGCACCGAACTGCACGACGGGCGGCAACCCGATCCAATGCGTCGCCAGGTCCGCGAACACCACGCCGGCGCCGGGCCGGTGCATTTCCTCGGAGAAGATCACGCGGAACCAGGGGTCGGCGTTTTCAGTGTTGCCGCCGAGGCGCTCCGGGAAACCCACGCCGAGCAGCCCGGCCCGCGCCGCGGTCTCGTAGAGCGAGTCCGGGAACGTGCCGGACGCCTCCCAGGCGGGCAGATTCGGTTCAATCTCGCGAGTGACGAAGTCGCGGACCCGGGCGCACCACCGGGCGTGTACTTCGGTCATGAACGGCGACGGCGGGCGCAAACCGTCGAAATCCAGGGGAGGCAGGGCTCGTGCGGACTGTTGCATGGGGTCCGATCCGATTGACTCGCGCGTCAGAGTCAGTACAGTTTAGCAAGTGACTAGGAACTTGAACATCGGCGCCGTGGCGTCTTCGATCTTTGCGGGCCACGGTCGGCTGCGGCTGCCGGTCGTGGCGGCCCCCATGTTCCTCATTTCCGGACCGGAGCTGGTCATCGAGGCCTGCCGCTCGGGAATCATCGGCGCATTCCCGACGACGAACGCGCGCAGCACGCAGGAGCTCGATGCGTGGATGGGCCGCATCTCCACCGAGCTGCGCGACGGCGCGGTCGCGCCCTGGGCGACCAACGTCATCACGCATTCGACCAATCAGCGGCTGCCGCAGGATCTCGAGCTGGTCGCGCGCTATCGCCCGCCGCTCGTGATCACGGCGCTCGGCAGCCCGAAGCCGGCGATCGAGCTCGTGCATTCGTACGGCGGCATCGTGATCGCCGACGTCGTCAATCTGACGCTCGCGAAGAAAGCGATCGACGCCGGCGCGGATGGTCTCGCATGCGTATCGGCGGGCGCTGGCGGCCACACCGGGTTCATTTCGCCGTTCGCATTCATCTCCGCGGCCCGTGAGCTGACGAATGGCCTCGTGATCGTCGGCGGCGGCATCGCCGACGGGTATGGCGTGGCCGGCGCGATTGCCGCGGGCGCGGACCTCGTCTACATGGGCACGCGCTTCATCGCGACGCGCGAAAGTCGCGCGGTCGAGGACTACAAGAAGATGGTGGTGGACTCGACGCTCGACGATCTGCTGGTGAGCGCTTCGATCACGGGCACCCCCGCAACGTGGCTGAAGCCGAGCCTGCGCCGCTGCGGCTACGATCCCGAGCAGATGCCCGACAAGCCGCAACGCAACTACGACAGCAGCCAGCAGCAGCAGGTCGCGAAACGCTGGAAAGACTTGTGGTCGGCGGGGCAGGGCATCGGCGCGGTCCGCGCGATCGAGCCGATGAGCGCAGTCGTCGACAGCCTCGCGCGCGAGTACGAGGAGGCGCTTGCGCGCATGGCCGCTCTCGCTACGCGCAGCTAGCGGCAAGAGTTGTGGAAGTCCGCGCTGCGCGTCACCGTCGTGCTATCGCTCGGCTACGGATTGCTCGGTGCGCTCGTCGGACTGGAGCGCGCTGCCGGTATCATCAGTCCGCTCATGCCGGACACCTGAGCGTCCCTTCGCGGTTTTCAGCAAGATGCTCACGATGGCAGCGGACGCGATAGTCGCGAGAACGCTCGCGGCAATCGGCGCGGTGTAGCTGCCCGTGACGTCGAACATCCAGCCCGCCGAGCTCGGGCCGATGAGCGTGCCGAACGCAACGCTGGTGTAGAGGATGCCGATGATGCCGCTCACGTTGCGTCCGCCGAAGGAGTCCATGACCAGCGCGGGCAGGACTGCGACCCAGCCGCCGTAGAACAATCCGTAGAGCATCGCGAACGTGGCGAGCCACCACAGCCCCGTCGACATCGGCCAGAGGGCGAGCGCGGCGGCCATCCCGACGAGCATCGCGACCAGCGTGAGCCTGCGACCGACGCGGTCCGCGATGCCGCCGAGGAAGAATCGCCCCGCGGTGCTGCCGACACCGATCGCCCCGAGCAGCAGGATCGCCGAGCTCTGCGGGATGCCGTGATCCGTCGCATAGGGAACGAGGTGGACGAACGGCACGAAGACGCCGAAAGAACAGATCAGGCACGATGCATACAGAATGAGGAACGGTCGGGAGCGGATGGCGGCGCCGACAGATGCGCCCGACCGCGCCGGCGGGCTGTCGCTCGCCGAACGCGGCTCTCCATCCGGCAGCAGCCCGCGCTCGTGCGGATCGTCGACGATCAGCAGCGCCAGTCCGCCGCCGATCACGGCAGCGCCGCAGCCGAGCACGAGGTACGCATCGCGCCATCCCAGCTTCTGGATCAGCAGCGCGGCCAGCGCCGGGAGGGCGAGCGTGCCGACGCCGATTCCGCTGACTGCTATGCCAGAGGCGGAGGCACGACGTTTCGAGAACCATCGCTGAACTGCGCCCAGCGCGGGAACATAGGCGCAGCCGACGCCGAGGCCGACGCCGAGGCCATACGCCGCATAGACCGCGGACAGGCTCTGCGCCCGGCCGGCAAGCACCAGGCCGGCGCCGATCACGATCATTCCCAGCACGGCGAGACGTCGCGAGCCCCAGCGATCGGCGAGCGGGCCGCTGACGATGCCGAAGCTGAAATAGAGAAAACCGGCCAGCGAAAACACCAGCGACACCGAACCGCGCGATGCCCCGAACTCGGTCTGCAGCGAATCGACGAAAGCGCTGAAGGTGTAGGCGCTGCCGAAGCCGACGAAGGTCACGGCAAACGCCGCGGCCACGACCAACCAGCCATAGAACACGCGTCTCACGGGATCGGGTGGCGACGATGCCACGAGGTGACGGTTTGAAAAGCGGCGCCGGCGCGGATGAGAGTTGCTTCATCCAGGTGTGCGGCGACGAGTTGGAATGCGATCGGCGATCCCGCCGGCGTGAAGCCGCCCGGCAAGGTGATCGTCGGATTCCCCGTCATGTCGAACGGGCACGTGTAGCGTTGCAACTTCGCGATGAGCTCCGGCTGTTCGCCGAGCGTGCGGATCGCGTCCAGGGTCAGCGGTGCGAACGGATGGACGGGGATGAGAAGGACGTCGATCGTCCGAAACAATGCCGCGACGCGCCCGCGCAGCTCGAGCCGGCGCAAGAGAACCCTGTGATAGTCGGTTGCCGGCATCGATCGCCCCGCCTCAAGCACCGCGGACAGAACGGAACCGTACTCCTGCTTGCGCGCAGGATACGTTGCGGCATGGGCCACCGCGGCCTCGACCACACAATTCAGGAACCAGTCGGCGCTCGCCGCAGCGATCTGCGGGAAGCTGATGTCGATGAGGATCGCGCCCAGCGAGCGCAGTACCGCGGCCGCCTCCGACACTACCGCCTGCGTCGTCGTGTCGACATCCTCCGCATTCCACACGGCATCGATGCCCACGCGCAGGCCCCGCACATCTGCAGTCGTCGCAGAATAGTCGGGTACGGCATCCGGCAATGCAGTCGGGTCGGGGGCGTCACTGCCGGCGATTGCTTGCAGCACCACGCCGCAATCTGCAGCGCTGCGTGCCATCGGCCCGATGTGGTCCATCGTCGGGGCAAGCTCGAAGACCCCGTAGCGACTGACGCGCCCCCAGGTCGGCTTGAGCCCCGTTACGCCATTCGCGGCGGCCGGCCAGCGGATGGATCCACCCGTATCGGAAGCGATCGAGCCGTAGCACAGGCCTGCTGCCGTCGCGACGCCCGGGCCGCTGGAAGAGATGCCCGGCCAGTCCGCGGGATTCCATGGATTCTTCGGCGGCGTGATTGAGGGGTGGTGATCGGAATACGCGCCTTCCGTGAGCTGGAGCTTGCCCAACAGCACGGCGCCGGCATCCTTCAGTCGTCGCACTACGGTGGCATCCCTCGCGGGGCGGTAGTCCTTGTACAGGCTCATGCCGGCCGCCGTGGGAACACCTTTCGTCCAGCAGAGATCCTTGACCGCAACCGGCACGCCGTGGAGCGGTCCGCGATATCTGTCCGCCTCGATCTCGGCTTGCGCTGCTGCAGCCTGCGCCAGCGCGGCCTCCTCCATGAGGAATGCGTAGCTCTTGAGCCCGTCGTCGAGAGACGCGATGCGGTCGAGCTGTGCGCGCGTCGCTGTCTGCGGTGAGATGTCGCGCTTCCGGATGCGTGCTGCGAGCTCAGTGATTTCGAGATAGTGCATGGCGTCGATTGTGCCGATGGCATATCGTGGACGCTTCACGAGCAGGTGAAGTATGGATGAATTGCCCGACATCGCGCGGATTGCTTACTTGCTGTCGGATCCGGCCCGCGCGCGGATCGTCTGGACGCTCATCGACGGCACGACCCGGCCGGCGGGCGAGCTCGCGTATGCCGCGAACATCTCCCCGCAATCGGCGAGCGCGCATCTCGCCAAGCTGGTTCGCGGCGGATTACTGGATGCGGAAGCGCACGGTCGGCATCGGTACTTTCGACTCGCGAGCGCGGATGTTGCCAGCACGGTCGAAGGCATGGCGTCGCTAGCAGCCGGCACGCGCCCGCGACGCCCACGTCCGGTAGCAGCGCCTCCGGGCGAGCCGCAGCAGTTTCTCTATGCGCGGACTTGCTACGGTCATCTCGCAGGCCAGGTCGCGGTGGCTTCGCTCGAGGGCATGTTGAAGCGCAAGTGGCTGACCGCCCGAGGTCAGGACTTCACAGTGAGCGCGGCGGGCGAGAAGGAGCTCGCGTCGCTGGGCGTCGATCTCGCGCTGGTGCATCAGCCGCGACGCGTATTCGCGCGTGCCTGTATCGATCTCACACAGCGCCGGCCCCATCTCGGCGGAGCGCTCGGCGAGGCGCTGCTCGACGCTTACGTCGAGCACGGCTGGGTGCAGCGTCATCGCCGCTCGCGCCTGGTCAGCATCACCCCGCAAGGGCAGCAGAATTTCCGGCGACTGCTCGGGGTGGCATGAGGCTTCAGCGCAGGATCTTTGCGATCAGCGCACGAGTGCGGTCGACGGCTGGGCCCTGCTGTTGCAGCGGGTCGACCAGCGTGATGAGCGCTTTCCACAGCGCCCAGCCGTGCGCGAGTTGCCACGTCGCCGCGTCCAGCCGCAAGTCCCTGCGAAAAATCCCGGCGCTGCCGTCCTCGAACAGCGTCCACGCCGCGACCAGGTCGCAAGCCGGATCGCCGACGGCGCAGCAGCCGAAATCGATCACTGCATGCAATCGGCCGTTCTTCACGAGGAGATTTCCGGCAGCGACGTCGCCGTGAATCCACACGGGCGCTCGATCCCATGATCTGGCGAGTGCCGCATCCCAGATTTCTGTGGCTCGCGCCGCGTTGATCTCGCGCGCAAGCGTCTCGATGGCCCGACGCGTCTGTTCGTCGTACACCGCGAGCGCGCCGCCGCGCTGGAAATTGTGCGCCCCGGGTGCAGGGCCATCCTGCGCATTCAGGCTCTGCAGCGCGACCAGAAAGCGCGCCAGATCCGCCGCGAGCGCATTGGGCTCGACGGTGGTCGACGACACAGGGTCGCCTTCGATCCACCGCAGGATCGACCACCGCATGATCGGCAAACGCGCCCACTGCGGAAACTGCTGCTCGATGAGCGTACGGACGAGTTGCAGGGTGATATCGTGCATGCGGCGGGGATTGTAAACTGCGCACCGCTGCAGGAGCTGCCCTTGGAAATCATCGTCGACGAACGGCGTGTGCGAGAAATCGTGACGCAGGAAACGCAACAGGCGCGAGCGGACATCGCCCGGCTCGGACCGATCGCCGCGTACGCAAGCTCGCGCCGCCGGCACGATGCACGCCTGAGTGCTGCGCCCGACGTGCACACGCTCGCGTGCAAGAGCGGTTGCTATTGGTGCTGCTATTTCACCGTCGACGTTCGCGCCGTCGAAGCCTTCAGCATCCTCGACTTCATGACACGCGAGCTGAGCCCGGAGGAGCAGGTGCGCGTGCAACGGGAGATCGCAGCGAACAGCGCGCTGCTGCGTGACCTGAGCGAGCTGGAGCGCATGAAGCGCAACGTGAAGTGTCCGTTCCTCTCGCAGGGACGCTGTTCGATCTACGAGGCGCGGCCGCAGACGTGTCGCAACTATCACGCAACCGACGTGACCGGGTGTCGCGCTTCATACGAGCGCCCGGAGGACACCGAAATCGATCCTGACTTCGCGCCGCTCGTGTATCAGAGTGGCGGTGCGCACGTGGATGCGTTCTGCAGCGCGCTGGAGGAGCGCGGCTACGACACTCGGGCGTACGAGCTGAGCTCTGCATTGTCCGCCGCGCTGGCGCAGACGGAAGCGCGAGCGAGATTCGAAGCGAAGCAGCCGCCATTTACGACGCTCACGGGCACGGACGTGCCGCCCGAATTCCTCGAGACGGATTAGCCGCAGCTCGTCAGGGCGTGAACTCGTTCGGCTCGTCGCGCGTGCATTGCTTCACCGGCTCCGGCTCCGCCCACTTGTTGGCGACGTACCAGCATTCGTCGAACACCGAGCAATAGCAGAACTCGATCGACCATTTCTTCTGGGCGTCATCCAGCAGATCCCAGAACCGCGCGTTTTCCGGCGTGCGGATCGTGCGGAAAATCATCTGCTCGGCGCCGCCGGGGACGAAGCGATGCTTCACGTTGTTCTTCGTGATCACCAGGACGCTGTCGTCGCGCGCCTTCTGCACTTCGGCTGCCTGGTCCGGCGTCAGGGACGCTGCAATCAGAGCGTCCACCGATGCGGCGTACTGCCCATCGACCTTGACGCGCAGGCTTTTCTCGTGCGCCGGTCCGACGCCGCGGTTCAGGATGTCGAGCGACAGGATCTGTGCGCCCTCGGCGGTGACGTCGCTGACTCCGGCTTGCATGTAGGGCAGCGAATTCGCCTCGACCAGCTTCTCCATGGTCTTGCCATGATGGATCGCGATGACGATCGAGCTGACCGATGTGGTCAGCGCAGTGATCGCGATCGCGAGCTCGAGCCACCGCGGCAGTCCGCCGCCGTGATGCTTGTGCGGCTGATGAACTTCCGGACCTTCCACCGGGGGCTCCTTCTGGCTTGCGGGCTGCGCTTCGTTGGTGTCTGCTTCACCCATGCCCGTGAATAGTACCGAACTCATGGGGCTGCTTGGGCGCCTGTTGCTCGGCGCGTATTTCGCCTGGGCCGGCCTCCATCATTTCACTTCGCTGGCGCCGATCGCAGCGTCGATGACGGCGCGCGGGGTGCCGGCCGCGCGCGCCGTTCTCGTGATCGGATCGATTTTTCAGACCGTGTGCGGTCTGGCGTTGATGTTCGGGTTCTGCCCGGCGTGGGCTGCGCTGGGGCTCGTGCTCTTTACGGTCGTCGCGTCGCTCATGTTCCTGGACTTCTGGAACAAGCAAGGCGAGGCGCGTGCCGGCGCAGTCAGCACCTGGAAAACCAATCTCGCGCTCATCGGCGGTTTGCTGATCGCCGCTGCGTGCGGATCTCTAACCCAGATCCGCTGAGCACCAGCAGCAGCGCGCCACCTTCTTCAGAAGTTCAGGCGGCGCAGGAGGGCGTCGAACCGCGGGTCGGAACGCAGGTCGTCCCACTTCGGATCGATCTTCAGCAGCGCGAGGCGGGCGTCGTGCATGGCGAATGCCGCCTCCAGGTGCGCGAACGCCTGGTCGCGCTCGCCCAGCGCGGTTTCGATCAAGGCGAAATGCGTGGGCGGTACATATGTATGACGCGCAGTCTCCGACAGCGATTGCAAAACCGCGCGGGCCTGGTCTTTGCGGCCGAGGCGCGCGAGTGCGATCGCTCCGAATGCGTCGGACAGCGTCTGCAACGGCGACAGCCGCTTGGCCTCTGCGGTTTCCTGCAGCGCTGCGTCGTACTGACCTCCGTCGATCAGTGCGTTCGCGAGCAGATGGTGCGAGAGCCAGAACTGCGGATCGAGGCTGACCGCGTCGCGAAGCCGCCGCACCGCTGCGTCGTACTCGTGCTGGTGCGTGAGGAACAGGCCTTCGAGCGCGCTGATCATTGGGCTGACAGGATTCAGCTCGCGCGCGCGTTTGGCCTGCGCCAGGGCTTCCTGCTTGCGGCCCAGGTTCGAGTAGTGGTGCGCGAGGAAAATGTGAGCGTCGGCGTTGTTCGGCGCGAGCTCGACGGCGCGGGAGAGATAGGTCTCGGTCGCGCGCCAGTCCCATTCGAGCCACATTGCAACCAGTCCGCGCGCGTAGTTCGTTTCCGCAAGGTCGGGTGCGAGCTCGATTGCACGGTTGGCCGCTGCCACGGCGCGCGGCGTCATCTCGGCGGGTGGCGCATCGTTGCTCAGGACTGCAGCCCGCAACGCCTCGGCAATTCCCGCGTAGGGCAGCGCATAGGAGGGGTCCGCGGCGATCGCGCGTTCGTAGTACTCGATGCCGCGCAGCACTTCGGGCATGACGAGGCGCAGCGCGTGCAGCCGGCCGCGCATGTACAGCTCATACGCCTGCACATTCTCGGTTTGATGATCCGCTCGCGGCTCGAGCTGGATCTGCAATGCCGCCGCCACGCGCTGCGCGATGGCGTCCTGCACGTCGAAGATGTGCGAGAACCGCTCTTCGAATTTGCCGGCCCACAATTGCCGGCCGTCGGCGACGCGCAGCAGCTGCGCCTGAGCGCGCACCCGACCGTCGACGACCTGCATGGTGCCGTCGACGACCGCATCGACTTCGAGCTGTCGCCCCGCTGCGAGCGGATCCTGATCGAGAGCGACGAAACTCCGCGTGGCATTCAGCGGGCGCACGATCAGGTGCGTACTGCGGCTCAGCTCCATGATCAGGCTGTCGGCCATGCCGAGCTCCAGCGCCTCGTTGCGGTTGCTCGCGACGACAGGCGCGAAGGGCAGGATCGCGATCGTTCGCGGCTGCGACGGAATTGCGCCTTCCTTGATCGCCGCCAGGCGCCAGGCGAGCACGCCGGCCACGAGAACAACGACGAGTGCGGCGGCGCGGATCAGCAGTCGCCGCTTCGGTGGAGCGGCCGGAACCGGTTCCGCCGCGGGGACCGGCTGAGTGTCCGGGCCGGAAACCCGGTTCACGGGCGCCACGAACCGATAGCCCTGTCCCGGAATCGTGACGATGAACCGGCGCTCGGCCAGCGTTTCGCCGAAGGCGCGGCGCAGCGCGGAAATGTTCTGGGTGAGGTTGTTCTCTTCCACTACGACGTTCGGCCAGACCGCGCGCAGCAGCTCTTCCTTGCTCACGGTCTGCCCTGCACGCGCGACCAGGTACACGAGCGTCTCGATCGCCTTCGGCATCAGCGGCACCGGCGCGCCGTCCGGATCCAGCAGCTGGCGCCGCACGACATCCAGACGATAGCCGTGGAACTGGCAGATTTCGGCGGTCCCGGCGCTCACAGGAGGCGTTCTCACAAATTCGCAGAAACCTTCAGCGATTCTAACTACATCCGGGGGCGCGCCGGGCGACAAGGAAGCCGCCGCTGCACACCGCAACGGCCTCGTCAACTTCCCGGAGATCGACCATGAATACGACTCGCATTGGTTTTACGTCGCGCTGGCTCGCGGCGGGTGCCCTGGTGCTGCTGCTGGGTCAACCGACTGCCTGGGCCGGCGACCACGCCCCGAAGCGGATCAGGGGCGTCTGGAGCGCACGGGTCAACATCACGAACTGCCTGCCCGGCAACGTTCCCGGGCCTGTCGTGTTTGCGAGCTTCGACGCGACCAATGTTTTCGCGGCGGATGGGACGTTCCTGGACACGAACTCGACCAACCCCGCGACCCAATCGGCGCATTTCGGCTACTGGCGCCACGTTCGCGGCAACAAATATGAGTTCGCCCAGAAGTTCTTCCTGTTCGACGCCGCCGGCGTCACGACGGGCTGGCGCATCGTGCGCCACGACGTCGTGCTGGGGGCGTACGGCTTGAGCTTTACGTCCGCGGGCACCGCCGAGACGTTCAACAGCGACGGCTTGCTGTTGACGACAGGGTGCTCGACCTCGTCGGCGGTTCGCTTCGACTAGCGCCGGGGCTAGCCGATCGGTCGGAGCGTCTTGGTGAGAGTGACCAGCGCCAGGTCACTGCGCAAAGGCGTCCCGACCGTCGCGTCATCGTAGGGGAACGGCTCGACCGCGCCGGTGCGGACGTAGCCCTGCCGCTCGTACCACGCGAGCAGCGCCTCGCGCACGTTGATGACTGAGATCTTCATGCTTCGGGCGCCGCGCTCGCCCGCATAGCGTTCGGCGCTGGCCATGATGCCTTTGCCAACGCCGTACGTCTGGTGCTCGGGATCGACGGCGAGCAGCGAGAGATACCAGTTGCTGTCATCGAGTCGTTGCAGCGCCACGCATGCGACGACATTGCCCTCGTGTCGAACTACGAGAACGTTCGAGTCTTGCTGCCCGATCATCGCGGTCACTGTCGCGGCGTCCGTGCGGTATCCCGTAATCAAGGCGGTCTCGTGCGTCCAGCCGGGTGTTTTCGACGAGCCGCGATAGGCGTCGTTCACGAGTCCGACGATCCGGTCCACGTCAGCGGTGCGCGCAGTGTCCACGTGCATACGCTCAGAATACGCTGCGAACGCGCGATGGTGACATCGATCACGAGCCGCCAAGAAGCGGCGAGGATTTTCTACAGTGGCTCGAAACCGCAGGCCGGCGGTCCGCGGCCTATCCGGCGCTGATCTGCGCGCGAATCGCGGCGATGATCGAGCTGAGGCGGATGGGTTTATCGAAGCGCGGTGCGAAGCGGTACTGCTCGGGAATCTCGTCAGGCTCGCAGGCGCTGGTGAACAGGTACGGCACGCCGAGCTCCTGCAGCCTGTCCGCGACGGGATAGACCAGTCCGCCGTGCAGCTGGATGTCGAGCACTGCGACGTCCGGCCGGCCGCTCTCGAGCATCGCCAGCGCGTCCTCGACCGACGACGCGGGGCCCACGACGCTCGCGCCCTCGCGATCGAGGCCCTCGCACAAATCGAGCGCGACAGCGTATTGATCCTCGACGACGAGGACTTTGCGGCCGTTCAGCACATTCGCGGCGGTATTCATCAGCGCACCCCACTGATGTCGGCCCGATCATAACCCCGTCAGCGGTTCGGGACGATCAGGTATTTCTCCCCCGTCGCCCGCTTGCTGTACGCCTGCACGACGTTCACCGACGCCGCTTCACGCAACGAAATCTCTTTCGTGTAGTGGCTGGCGAAGGTCGTCGTCAGCTCAGAAACGACGCGCTGGCGCAGTCGGTTGACATCCGCCCCGCCTATTTTTTGCAGGAACGGGGTCAGCAGCCAGCCGCTGACCGACCATGACAGCCCGAAGGTGCGCGTCAGCTCGGTCTTGCCGACGTCGAGCGCGCCGTAGATGTACACCTGCTTGAACGTGCTCGAGCCGTAACGGCTGTAGGAAGCCATGCGCGCCGCTGCCGCAGCTTCCATAGCGGTGAGGATCTGGCTCGCGAGCATGCCGCCACCGATCGCATCGAACGCCAATGTCGCTTCGGTTGCGCCGACCGCCTCGATGAGGTCGGCCACGAAGCGCGGGGAGGTGGAATCGAGCACGATCTTCGCGCCGATGCCTTTGAGAATGTTCGCCTGCTCGGCGCTGCGCACGATGTTCACCAGGCCGACGCCTTCGCTCTGGCAGATCTTGTTGAGCATCTGGCCGAGGTTGGACGCCGCCGCGGTGTGCACGAGCGCCTTGTGACCTTCGCGACGCATGACTTCCACCATGCTCAGCGCCGTCAGCGGGTTCACGAAGCACGAGGCGGCCTGCGATGCCGTCGTGCCCGCGGGCAGCACGAGCGCCTCGCCGGCCTTCGCGATCTTGAACTGCGAGTACATCGAGCCGCTCGCCACTGCGACGAGCTTGCCCACGAGCGCCTGAGCAGCCGGCGACGAGCCGGCCTTCACTACGGTGCCGGCGCCCTCGTTGCCGACCGGCATCGATTGATCGAAGCGTGCGCCCAGCGCCGGCATCGCGCGCTCCAGAACATTGGCGGTGAAGACCGGGCTCTCGGCCGTGCCCGCCTGCTTGGCGGTATTCAGGTCGATCGGGCCGAGCAGCAGCGCGATATCCGAGGGGTTGATCGGGGTCGCCTCGACCCGGATCACGATCTCATCGGCGGCCGGCTCGGGCGTTGGCACGGAAACGAGCGACAGCTCGAGGACACCTGACTTCCTGATGAGGGACCTGAGCTGCAGGCCGCTTGCGACGTTGGACTGTGTCACGCTCTTCTCCGGCGGTGGGTGGCCGGAGGATTCTAGGCGCGCGACACGCTGGACCGCTAGGAACGCCTGCCGCCCTGCAGCTCGTCGGACCGCCCGGCTTCCAGCCGCGACCATTGCGAGATCGGACGTCCTTCCTCGCGCATGTTCGCCTTGCCTTCGCGCAACTGCGGCCAGCCGCTGGGCGAGTCCTCCCACTTCTCCTGCCGTCCGTAAACGGTCAGGTCGAGCAGGTGGAACGTGTTGTCCATGACCTCGACGCCGCGCCGCGTCGTCCAGTAGGTCTCGAAAACCTTCGAGCCTTGCCGCACGTAGCTGATGAGGTACATCAGGCCGGCCTTGCGTCCGGCGAGCAGCGTTTCCAGCGAGTGCTTCGGGATCGAGTACCACGGCATCTTCCAGTCCATGAAGGCGTGATATCGCGCGCTCTCCGGGTACGGACCCTGGCAAAACGTCGCGTAAGTGACGTCGCGCGAATGAAGGTGCGACAACTCGCGCACCTGAGTGGTAAACCACGTGCAGCCTTCGCACTGTTCCGGCGCGGCATTGCCCGGGTACCACATGAAGTAATACGCGAGGAGCATGCGGCGCCCTTCGAACGCTTCGAGCAATGTCACCGTGCCGCGCTCGCCGACGAGTTGCGCCGTGCCATGCACTTCGACCATCGGTAGCCGGCGACGGGCAGCGGCGATGGCGTCGCTCTCCTGCGTGTGCGCCTTCTCGCGAAGTCGCAGGTTGTCCACTTCCGTTTGGAAGGCGCTGCGATCGACGACCGTGGGAAGTTCAGACATGGTCATTTCTCCTCGACAGCTTGCGGCGCCAGGCGCGGAAGCGCAGCGCGATGAAACCGAGCACGCCGGCACCGGAGGTGGTGCTGGCGGCGACGACGGTTGCGGTCGTCAGACAGATCGGACACATGGCGGACTCCTCTGGCGGTACTCATGACAATGACGGCCAGGCGGGCGCGGTTTCTACTGCCGGACACGGATAGACGGAGATCCGCCCGTATGGACAGACACTCATTTGTCGGCTGGAGTGCAGCCCGAGCGTCCTTGGGCTAGCAAGCCACATTCATTCCGAAGGAGAGTCCCATGCCGAATACCGTCAAGCTGCACCGCGTCCTGCGCGCTACGCCGGAGCGCGTCTATCGCGCTTTCCTCGATGCGGATGCAATGGCCAAGTGGCTGCCGCCTCATGGATTCACCGGCAAGGTGCACGAGATGGACGGACGCGTCGGCGGCTCCTACAAGATGTCGTTCAAGAACTTCACGACCGGCGAGAGCCACTCGTTCGGCGGCAAGTACCTGGAGCTGGTGCCGAACGAACGCCTGCGCTACACGGACAAGTTCGATCATCCCGGCCTGCCGGGCGAGATGATGACGACGGTGACGCTGAAGCAGGTATCGGTCGGCGTGGAGATCAACGTCGTGCAGGAAAACCTGCCCGATGCGATTCCGCTGGAAGCGTGCTACCTCGGCTGGCAGGAGTCGCTGACGCTGCTCACCCAGCTCGTCGAAGCCGAGATCAAGCAGTAGCGGACGTCACTCGAGCTTCTGTCCACGGCCGTACTTGCCGGCGACGTGGCCCTTGATCCAGTCGCCGAGCAGGCGCAGATACCCGTCCGTGACGCGGGTGATCCTGCGCGAGCCGTCCGGATTGGCGACGAACTCCATCATGCCGTGGTCCGTGTCGGGGAACAGGTAGACGTCGATCGGCTTGCCTGATTTCTTCAGTTCCAACAGCGCCGCGCGAGTGGTTTCGATCGGCGCTTCGCGATCCTGCCCGGCAAGCACCCACAGCACCGGCGCGTTCACGCGTTTCAGCGCGGCGATGGAGTCGTAGTCCCAGATCAGCTCGACGTTGTCGAAGCGCGCGCGGCCGAGGCGT
>DASYRK010000005.1:0-39666 GCA_036004505.1 Steroidobacteraceae bacterium | reverse complement strand
CTTGCAAGGCGCCGGGATAGCCGCCGGCCCCACTCGGACTGACGTGAGTGAGCACGACGCGCGCGGTCGGGCCGCTCGACACGGACTCGATCTGCCACAGGATTTTGTCGAACCCGCGCGAGCCGCCGTGCAGATGATTGCTGCCGTCGTTGCGTTCCAGCTGGTATTGCTTGCCGTCGAGCGTGAACTTGCCGTCGGCGATGCGATTCGCATAACGCCCGATGGTCGCCCCGAAATATTGCGGACGTTCGACATACTCCGCGGCCGAAGCGTAGCCGAGCACGACATCGGCGGCGGTCCCGTTACGATCCGGCACGCTGAGCGATTGAATTGCCGCACCCAGCGCGATGATGCGCACCGACAGGCCGCTGCGGTTGACGAGTTCGACGGCAGGCACGGGCACGCCGTCGGCAAGCACGCCGAAATCCACGCGTTTCGCCGCCACCTGCGCCAGCGTGGGGGCTGCTCCGCCGACTCCGCTCAGTAGCACGATTGCCGCAAGCCAATGCCTGGTTGGGGTTGCCCCCATGCCGCCTCCGATGTCCTTCGCGTCAGTGCGCGGGCAGTATTTCAATACTCAGACAAAATGTCACTAGCGCGGAGTTCAGGGGAGCTCCGCTTCACACACATATATGTATGCGTCCGGACGCCGCTGGTCATTGCGGCTGCGTACACTACACGGCGATCGCAACGGAGAACCGGAGCCGCACGTCGATGCGAAGCACGAAGACAAGCGCGAAGCCGCGCGTTCGCGCGAACCGTAGTTCGCTGCGCCTGCACGGTGCTATTGCGCAGGACCTGGGGGTGCAGATCCTGTCGGGCCGGTACCAGCCGGGCGACGTGCTGAAGCGCGAGATCGACGCCAGCGTGCGACTGAAGGTGTCGCGCACTCCTTATCGGGAAGCGGTCCGCATGCTCGCGGCCAAAGGCCTGGTGGAGTCGCGCCCGAAAATCGGCACGCGCGTGAGTCCGCGCAGTCGCTGGCATCTGCTCGATCCGGACGTGCTGTCCTGGATCTTCGAGTTCGGGCCGGACGATGCGCTCCTCGCCAGCCTCTTCGAGTTGCGCAAGATCGTCGAGCCGCACGCAGCGGCGCTGGCGGCAACACGACGCCAGCAGGACGATCTGCGTACGATGCAACGGGCGCTGGAGGACATGGCACGTCACACCTTGCAGGTGGAAGCCGGCAGAATTGCCGACCAGGAATTCCACTCGGCGCTGCTGCGCGCCAGCGGCAATCCATTTCTCATCTCCCTCACCAGCGGAGTGAGCGCGGCCATTACCTGGACGACGATATTCAAACAACGTCGCGGTGCGTTGTCGCGCGACTCGTTGCCCGATCATGCGCGCGTCTATGCCGCCGTTGCAGCGGGCGATGCGCCGGCTGCACATGCGGCGATGGCCCGGCTGATCGATCTGGCGCGCGGCGATACTCCGCAATCCCAGCCGTCGCGCAAACGTGCCAGGTAGAATCTGCGGCATTGCATCGCTGCGCGTCACCACACTCGCATGCGGCGCAGGCCGGGGCACACAACCCGACCTGCACCGCGTAAGCGGCGTGCGCGTCAGAAGTTGAAGCGCACGAACATGCTGTAGCGCCGGTCGGCATCGACCCAGTTGTGGAACGTGAGTCCGGCGCCGTTGAGGTTATCGATCAGGATGCGGAATTTCTCGTCCGTCAGATTGACGACCTGAACGCCGACGGTGGCGTTGTCAGTCAGGCCGAACTGCACCGAGGCATCCACCTGACCGTAGTCGTCGGCCCACGCGGGAATGTTCAGATTCGCCGCTGCCGTCGTGAGCAGATACTTCTCGCGCCAGTTGTAGGCCAGCCGTGCCTCGAAGCGGTTGACGCTGTAGTAGAGCTCCGCGTTGTAACTGGTCTTGCTCAATCCCTCCAGCGGATAGTTCTGCAGGCGCGAGTTGGTCTGCTGATTCGCATCGTAAGGATTCGGCGCCACGTTGCGCGCCCCGCTGCTCTCGACATACGTGAACGCCGCCCGCGAGCCGAAGTTCTTCCAGAAGCTCGGCAGGAAATCGAAGAAGCCGTTGTAGGCGACCTCGAAGCCCTGCGCTTTGCCATCGCCCTGGTTCTCCGGCCGCAGCACCCGCACATCGCGGGTCTGGCCATTGTTCGTATAAGACACGCTGCTGTTCAGCGTCGTCTCCAGGAAGCCGGAAAGGTCTTTGTAGAACAACGCGGCGGTCAATGAGTTGCTGCGGCTGAAATACCATTCCGCTGTCACGTCGTACTGCCAGGAGCGCATCGGCTCGAGGTCCGGATTGCCGGAGAAGCCGTTGTAACGGAAGATGCAGTCGCCAGGCGTGGGATCACCCGCCGCCTTTTCAGTGCAGACACCGTTCACCAGGCGTCCGCCCTCGGGCGAGATGGTGATCGCGGGCAGCAGCAGCGGGAAATTCGGCCGCGTCAGCGAACGCGCAACGGCTGCACGCAGGAACAGATTGTCCCGCACCTTGTAGCGCAGATTCAGGCTGGGCAGCACGTCCGTATAGCTGTTGCCGTCCGTCACGCGCGTGATCGCGCCGTTCGAGAAATCGAGATCGGCTTGCGAGGCGCCCGGGCCCAGATTGTTGTCGAATTTGACCAGCCCCTGACCGGAAGCGTCGGTTGCGACGTAACGCACGCCGACGTTGCCGTCCAGCTTGCCGTGCTTGAAAAACAGCATGCTGTAGCCGGCCCAGGTGTCCTGGTTTTGCGGATTGATTCCCAAGCCGTCGGCGGCCGGGGAAGTGCCCGAGTAATCGCCGTCCCACTGCGTCCAGTTGCAACATCCCGGCGTGACGCCGGCGGTGTTGATGATGCCGGTGACCGCATCCGCGAACCGCTGATAACTGCGGAACAGGTTGGTGTTCTGGTAGAAGAACTGACTCGGCGCATGGCCGCCATGGAACCAGTCGGAGAAGCCCTGCTGCCGATAGATATTCGGAATACCGGCACCCGTGAAGACCGCGGGCCCGCCGGCCCAGTTCTGGCTGATCGAGCCCCAACGATAGCCGGTTTCGCGCGTGGTCGAGTTGAAATCCTCGTGGCGGACGCCGAAGCGGATGCGGTCGAGCCAATCGCTGTTGTCGAACGTGTACTCGCCGTCAGCGCGATAGGCCCACGCATCCGCGTCGTTGTTCTCGTGATGATCCATGGCCCAGCCATGGAAGAACATCGACGGATCGTTCAATACGTTGTTGGGCGGGATGACGATGGTCGGCTCGTCGTCGCCGTTGAGCGCCAGATGGTAAGGCCCGGTCGTCTGAAAGCCGGGCCCCACGCTCGGTCCCATCGTGAGGTCGATGATCTTGCTGTTTGCTGTCGCGCGCTGCACGTCAGTGTCGAAGCGCCAATGGTCCGCCGGCAGCCACGTCACATGCAGTCCGCCGTCGTGGTTGCGGCTGTCGCGTTTGTTGTAGCGCGACGAACCCTGGAACCCTGCGTCGTTGAGATCACCCTCGACCAGGAACCCGTCGCGTACCACGAGATTGCTGCCGGTCAAGCCGGCGCCCGGAATGTTCCAGGCAGCGTTCTCGTCCTGCTCGAAGGTGGCGTCGGACAGAAAATATTGCAGCGACACGTCGACTTTGTCGCTCGGTCGCCACTGCAGGGCCGCCGAGGCGCCGGTGCGCTCGCGGTTCACCGTGAGCTCTCGCCAACCCATGCCGCCCGGCGCAAAGACGGTCTGTCCCTCGAAGCCAGGCAGGTCGGTGCGCTCGTAGTACTTGTCGATGTGGAACGTGTTGGTGCGGCTGGTCAGCTCGGAGGTGCTCACCGAAACGAGAAAGCCCAGCTCGCCGATTCCCGTGTCGAAGCGATCGCTGTAGAGCAGCGAGCCGGCGGGCCGCCATTCATCCGCGAGATCGCCGAGCGAGTACTCGCCCGAGACGGCCATGACCCGCCCGTCACGGTCGAAGGGCAGGCGCGTGCGCAGATCGACCGTGCCCGACAGACCGCCTTCGATCATCGCCGCCGATGGATTCTTGTATACGTCGACCGCCGCGAGCAGCTCGGGCGGCACGTCTTCGAAGCCGACGGTGCGACTGTTCTTCGCCGAGAATGAAGAGCGTCCGTTGAGCTCGCTGCGCACCCAGGTCAGGCCGCGCACCGTGATACCCGATCCCTCGACGGCGATGCGGTCCGCATCGCGCGGCTCGGGTACCCGGCCGATCGCCAACCCCGGGATGCGTTGCAGCACTTCGGTCACGCTGCGGTCGGGCAATGCGCCGATCTCCGTTGCGGTGATCGAGTCGACGATCTCTTCGGCGTTCTGCTTGCGCGCTTGCGAAGTCTCGAGCTGCAGGCGAATCCCGGTAACCACCACCTCCTCGAGGCCAGTCGTGCTCGCGGGCGTCTGGCTTTGCGCGTTAGCGGCGCCCGACACGGCCAGCGCCAGGGCCAGGGCCGAGAGGGCCGAGCCTTCGCGGCTGCGCAGCGCGGCACGAACCGCAGCCGCGACGATTCCGCTGGAGCGCACACACAGTGGATTCACCACACCCATGAGACCCCCTAGTGTTGTCAGACTCGTCGATCGGGGGACTGCCACTTCATGACGCTCAGCCGCAAGCGCTGCCGCCTTCCCCCTGCCTCACTCGCCGTCCGCCGCGGGCTGCCGCAAGGCTGTGTCAGCCTGCTGGACAGCGATGTGATGTTAGCGTTACCAATGATAGCGCCGTCCCGTCGGCCGATGCAACGCTCTCTTGTATGATTAATAGCCGCGGCGGGAAAACGGCAGTGCTGCGCCCGCGGCGCGGGCGTGTGGACGACATGCTGGTTCCACGCTAATTTGCCGGACACCTCGCAGATTGCAATTTTCGCAAGGCGCACCTCATGCACTACGTGATCGTCGGCGGCGGCTCGGCAGGCTGGATGACGGCGGCTGCTCTCGCTCACGCCCTGAAGGGCTCGCAGCGCGTGACCCTGGTCGAGTCCGACGAGATCGGTACCGTCGGCGTCGGCGAGGCGACGATTCCGCCGCTGCAATTCTTCAACAAGGTGCTCGGCATCAACGAGCGCGAGTTCATCCGCGCGACCCAGGCGAGCTTCAAGCTGGGCATCGAATTCCACAACTGGGGACACGTCGGTCACCGCTACTTCCATCAGTTCGGTGAGATCGGCGCCAACATCGATGGCATCTCTTTTCACCAGTTCTGGCTGCGACTGGCCGCACAGGGACACGCGGTACCCATCGGCGAGTACGCGCCGGCGACGATCGCCGCGAGTCACGGACGCTTTCTGCCGCCCTTCCCCAGCATGCCGCAGGACATGCCGCAACTTGCCTATGCCTATCATTTCGACGCCGGGCTGTACGCCCGCTTCCTGCGCAATTACGCCGAGCAGCGCGGCGTGGTCCGGGTCGAGGGCCGCATTGCTCATGTCGATCGCAACGGTGCAAGCGGTCTGCTCGAGGCGCTGCGTCTTGCGGACGGTCGAGTGGTCGCCGGGGACTTCTTCCTGGATTGCTCCGGCTTCGCGGCGCTGCTGATCGAGCGAACGCTGCAGACCGGCTACGTGGACTGGTCGCACTGGCTGCCTTGCAACCGCGCGCTGGCAGTGCCTTGCGAGAAAAATCCGGGCGACTTCGTCCCCTACACGCGTTCGACTGCACGCGACGCCGGCTGGCAGTGGCGGATTCCATTGCAGCACAGAACCGGCAACGGCCACGTCTATTGCTCCGACTTCATCGGCGACGATGAAGCTGCCCGCGTCCTGCTCGCCAATCTGGACGGGGCGGCGCTCGCGGACGCGCGGCCGCTGCGGTTCATAACGGGCCGACGGCGCAAATTCTGGAACGGCAATTGCGTAGCGCTCGGGCTCGCGGCCGGTTTCATGGAGCCGCTCGAATCGACCAGCCTGCACCTGGTGCAGTCGGCCATCTTCCGCTTCCTGTCCTTGCTGCCGCTGTCCGCTACTGCCGATCCGACCGCCGAGGAGGAGTTCAACCGGCTGAGCATCGCCGAGTTCGAGCAGATCCGCGACTTCATCATCCTGCATTACGCGGCCAACGAACGCGACGAGCCGTTCTGGCGCTATTGCCGCACCATGTCGCTGCCTGACAGCCTCGCGCACCGGCTCGATCTGTTCCGCGCGCGCGGCAAGGTCGCGCGCCACGACGGGCAGCTCTTTTCCGACTCGAGCTGGATCGCGATCATGCTCGGCCAAGGCGTCCGGCCGCGCCAGTGGGATCCGCTGGCCGATGTCATGCCGCTCGCTGAAGTGCAAGAACAAGCCGAACGACTGCGCAACAGACTCCACGAGGCGATCTCACGCATGCCGACCCACGCGCAGTTCATCGAGAACAACTGCAAGGCTGCCTGAGCACCTGCGATTTTTTGCGGCTGAGTCGTTTGGCTACAGACGCGCGTTCGACGCGCTGCTCGGTCGCAACAAGTACCGCCCTTGCGCTCGTGCTTCGAACGAGCGCGCCTCTTCGGTTCCGTTCGTTGCGACGCTCGCGCCGGACAGCGTATCGATCAGCTCATAGCTTCGCTGGAACAGGGTGGTACGCACCGACACGCGCCCTGCCCGACCGGTCTGCAGGATGATCTCTGCGGCGCTGCCATTCGACCAGCGGATGTCCACTGTCACGTCGCCGCGAGCTCGCAGGCCCGTTACCGATCCCGCCGGCCAGCTTCGCGGCAGTGCCGGCAGCACGTGAATCTCATCGTGCTGGGACTGCAGCAACATCTCGGCAATTCCAGCCGTCGCGCCGAAATTCCCATCGATCTGCAACGGCGGATGCGTGTCGAACAGATTCGGCAACGTGCTCCCGCGCAACTGCTCGGCCAGCAGCCGGTGCGCACGATCGCCGTCGAGCAGCCGCGCCCAGAAGTTGATCTTCCATGCCTTGCTCCAGCCCGTGCCACCATCGCCGCGCGCGTCCAGAGACGTGCGTGCGGCGCGTGCCAGCTGCGGCGTTGCCGCCGGCGAAATCTGGCGCCCGGGATGAAGCGCGAACAGGTGCGACGCATGCCTGTGCTCGTCGCGGCGATCATCGAGATCCGTTCGCCACTCCTGCAGCTGGCCCCATGACCCGACGCGCACGCCGGGATCGAGTCGCGCCAGAGCCGCGCGCACTTGCGCCGCGAACGCCGCGTCACCCGCTTGTGGCGCAGCCTCGATGACGTTCGTAAACAGGTCATACACGATCTGCTGCGACATTGCCGCCGCCGCAGTGAACGGGCCATGCTCCGGCGAGTAGCTCGGCGACACGACGAGTGAGCGGTCGCGAGGATCGGTCCGCAGCGCATCGAGCCAGAATTGCGCGGCGCCCTTCATGACCGGCCAGGCGCGCTGTCTCAGGAACTCGTCATCTCGCGTGTAGCGATAGTGCTCGTAGTAGGGTTGCGCCAGCCAGGCGCCCGCCTCGGGTTGCCAGAAGGCCGTGGGCCAATCGATGACACCGGCGAACCCCCACACGTTCGTATTGAGAAACACCGTCCAGCCCGACGCTCCCAGGATCTGTCGTGCCGAGCGGCTGCCCGGCTCGACCAGGCTGTCGATGAAATCGAACAGCGGCGCGCTGGTCTCGGCAAGATTGGTCGACTCCGCCAACCAGTAGTTCATCTGCAGATTGACGTTGACGTGATAGTCCGCGTTCCACGGCGGCGCGTTCGAATGGTTCCACACGCCCTGTAGATTCGCGGGTAGTGAGCCGGCCCGCGAAGATGCGATCAGCAGATAGCGGCCGTACTGAAAATACAGAGCTTCGAGCTCGCGATCGCTGGCCGCGGCGCCTTGCCCATAGCGCGCCAGCAATTGATCGGTCGGCAGCGAGCTCGGCATTTGACCGATGTCCAACGCGACCCGGTCGAACAGCGCCGAGTGATCGTTGCAGTGCCGCTCGAGCAATTCCTGCAGCGGGGTTGCGGCTGCGCGATCGGTCCTGGCAGCCACCGCTTCGAGCGGATCCACGCCGCGATAGTCGGGATAGTGTTGCCGGTAGGCGGTGCCGGCGCTGAGAACGATCGTTGCCGCGTCGGCACCCGTAACGCTCACTTGCCCGCCGGGCAGGTCGGCTCGCAAACCGCCGCGCGTCGCAACCTGCAAGGCGGCAGCATATTTGAGTCCATTGTCGTGCAGCGCGCCGGTAGCCAGGATGCGGCCCGCGTTCGATTTGATGTCGACAGTGCGGTTGTCCGGAATGTCGAGCCGCGCGCGGAAGCTGATGCGCCCGGGCCGGTCCGCGGACAGTGCCACCACGATCACGTTGTCGGGATAGGAGGCGAAGTATTCGCGGCGATAGCGCACTCCGTCCTGCTCGTAGCTCACGCTCGCCACTGCACGCTCGAGATTCAGCTCGCGGCGATATTCCCGGACGGCTGCCGTAGACGGCACAAAGGCGAGGACGAGCTCGCCGAAGTTCTGGTAGTCGCCATACCCGCGCGCGCGCCGTCCGAGACTACGCGCGACCTCGGAGGCTGCAACGCTCGATGATCGCTCGATACGCCTTGCTACCTCTGCTACAGCAGCCGACGTCCGCTGCTGCGGGATGCCGAAATCATAACCGCTCCTGCTGCCCGGACCGCCCGTCCAGAGCGTCTTGTCATTGAACTGCAGACGATCGACCTCGACACCGCCGAAGATCATGGCGCCCATCGCGCCGTTGCCGATGGGCAGCGCCTCGCGCTCCCAGTCACCGGCAGGCGCGGCGTACCACAGCGTCGGCGCGACCGGTTCAGCCCCGGCGACTGCGCTGATGAGCAAGGCGACTGCGAGCACGCGGCGGGTCAATGCTTTCATGGGTCCGAGGCGCCCTTCCACGGCGGTATTGTGCTAAGAATGGTAGCGCAACCAAAGCAGTCCCTCACCAGACGATGAACGCCCTGCTCCGGACACTCGCGGCCACCAGCTCGTTATTCGTTCTCTGCGCCGCCCGGCCTGCGACTGCGGCGTACCTGTGGCACAGCGTTCGCGTCGGCGGCGGCGGGTTTGCGCCCGGCATCGTGTTCAGCACCGCGCAGAAGGACCTTGCGTACCTGCGTACCGACATCGGCGGCCTGTACCGATGGGATGTTGCCGGCAAGGCCTGGGTGCCGCTGCAGGATGCCTTCGCCGAATCGAACTACTTCGGCGTCGAGAGCGTCGCGCCGGACCCGCGCGACCCAAAGGTGGTGTATGCGGCGGTCGGTATGTATCACCGCGGGCCGGCAGCCCTCATCAGGTCGCCGGATCGCGGCACCACGTGGCAGATCTTCCCCACCGCCTTTCGCATGGGTGGCAATGAAGACGGCCGCGGCCTCGGTGAAAGGCTGGCCGTCGATCCGAACGACACATCGATCCTCTACTTCGGATCGCGTCATGACGGACTGCAACGCAGTGGCGATCGCGGCCGCACCTGGGCGAAGGTCGCAGCGTTCCCTGTCGCTGGTCGCGGCGCGCCGGCGCACGGCTCGACTCATGCCGGCATCAGCTTCGTCATCTTCGATCCGGCAAGTGGCCGCGCAGGCTCGCGAACGCGAGTCCTCTTCGCTGGCGTGGCCGATGAACAAGGCCGCGGCGTTTACCGCTCGAACGATGCCGGCGAGAGCTGGGCACCTTTGCCGCAACAACCGCAGGGACTGCTGCCGGTGCAAGCGCAGCTCGATGTACGCGCAGTGCTCTATGTGACCTACGCGAATGGACCCGGCCCGAACGGCATTGGCGAGGGCGCGGTGCACAGATTCGATTCGCGAACGGATGAATGGAGCGAGATCACCCCGGACAAGGCGAGCACCCGTCCGCCCGGCGGCTACATGGGACTGAGCCTCGACCGGCAGCTGCCCGGGGCGCTGGTCGTTGCCACTGTCAATCGATGGCGGCCCGGCGACACGATCTGGCGCACGCTGGACGATGGCCGCACCTGGCGCAGCCTTGCACAGCTGAGCGAGCGAGACACGCAGCACGTGCCGTTTCTCAAATGGGGTGGAGCAGAACCGGAGTTCGGTCACTGGATGAGCGGTGTCGCGATCGATCCGTTCGATTCACGGCGCATCGCCTACACGACCGGCGCCACCGTTTACGTTACGCGCGACCTGCGGCAGGGTGACGCGGGCAGATCGATGCAGTGGCAGCCCTGGGTTGAGGGCATCGAAGAGACTGCGGTCATCGCACTCGCGAGCCCGCCGAGCGGCGCACCGCTGCTGAGCGGCTTCGGTGACATCAGCGGTTTCACTCACGAGCAGCTCGACGCCTCGCCGGCGAGGATGTGGGTGACTCCCACTTTCAACAACACCGTCTTTCTGGACTTTGCCGCGCTCGCGCCGCACGTCCTGGTGCGCGCCGGCACGCCGCGCGTCCCGAGGGGCAACGACACCAAGGATGCGGCCGCGTTCGCCTGGTCCGACAATCAGGGCAGAACCTGGCTGCCATTGCGGCCCCCCGGAGCGTCAGACCGAAGCGGTGGAACGGCAATCACTGTCACTGCCGACGGCGCTGCATTCGTCGTGATGACACCGACCCCGGCGATCACGCGCGATCGGGGCGCGACCTGGACCGAAACGCGCGGCCTGCCACAGAACCTGCGTGTGATTGCGGATCGCAAGGATCCGCGCCTCCTGTACGCGGTGGACTTCGCTCGCGCGCTCATTCACGTGAGCAATGACGGCGGTGCGAGCTTCACTGCGCCTGCCACGCGCGGATTGCCGCATGCGATCCAGGACGATCGACCGACGCGCGTCGACACGCCTTGGCCGCTACTCGCCGCTCCCGACAGGAGCGGCGACTTGTGGTTCGTGTCCCGCGCAGGACTGTTCCACTCGACCGATCAGGGTCAATCGTTCTCGCGCGTGCCCTCGGACGTCGACGTAGCCGTACTCGGCTTCGGCAAGGCACCGCCGGGACGTGCGTATCCTGCGCTCTATGCGATCGGCAGCCGCGGCGAGCTGCATGCGATCTGGCGTTCGGATGACGCGGGAGTGACATGGCTGCGGGTGAACGACGACCAGCACGAGTATGGCCGCCGCTATCGCGTGATCGCCGGCGACCCGCGGATCTTCGGGCGTGTGTACGTGGGAACGGACGGTCGCGGCATCGTTTACGGCGACATTGCGCGTGACAATTGAATCCGTGCCGAGCGGCGCTCACCAGAAGTACACGTAGATCGCCACGATGATCGCGAGGATCATGCCGGTGTGGAAGATCTCCCAGAAGCCGTAGCTCTGGCGATCCTCTGCGTTCTGCTCGCGGGTGACGGAGCGATAAGTCAGGCCGGCGAGCTGCTCGGCCGGTGCTTTTTTCGTCACCATGCTCACCGCCAGGATCAGCAGGCAGCTGACCACGAACAGCAGGAAACTGAAATACAGCCAATTGATGTCGACGAAATCCTGCACCAGGCCCGGCCACTGGACGTGGTACACCTCGTGCAAAGCCTGCAACACCAGGCGGCTCATGCCGATGACGAAGCCTGCGGCGATCCCGATCAGGCCGGAGTGCGGCGTGACGCCGTTGGCAAAGATTCCCAGCATGAAGACCGCGGCAATCGAAGGCGCGAGCAGTGACTGCACCAATTGCAGGTAGGTGTACAGCTGGCCTTTGCCGAGATCCTGCAGGAACGGAATCCATGCCATGCCGAGCAGGATGACCGCTGCAGTGGCGACGCGACCGACGAACACCAGGTGTCTTTCGCTCGATTGCGGTCGCAGGCGCTTGTAGAAATCGACAGTGAACAAGGTCGCTGTCGAGTTGAACAACGAAGCCAGGGCACTCATCAGCGCTGACAACATGCCCGCGAGCACCAGGCCGCGCAGGCCGACCGGCAGCAGATTCGACACCAGCACCGGGAATGCGCCCTGCGGGTTCTTGCCTATGGACTCGAAGCCGGGCGCGCCCTGCTTCCACAGCGCTACCGCGATCATGCCGGGCAGCAGGAAAATGAAGACGGGCGCCAACTTCAGATAGCCGGCGAACATCGTGCCGCGCCGTGCTTCTTTCAGGTTCCTGGCAGTGAGTACTCGCTGCACGATGTATTGATCCGTACACCAGTACCACAGGCCGATGATCGGCGAAGTGAGCAGCACGCCGAGCCACGGCGTCGTGCTCGGATCGAACAGGAACCCCGGAAATCCCTGGGTCGCAGCAGTGGTCGAGAGCGGACGCCAGAGATGTATCGTCTCGGGATTCGACGCGCGCAGCGTATCCAGGCCGCCGATCTGCGTCAGGCCGACGATGAGCAGTACCGCCGAGCCAGCCAGCAGCACCGGCACGTGCATGGCTTCTGTCCACAGTACGGATTTCATGCCGCCGACGACGACGAAGATGCCGGTGATGGTCACCAGCGAGAAGGCGGCGAACCAGAAAAAATCCACCTCGCCGAGCAGCGGCACCTGGACCTGCTGATAGCCCAGGATCGTCTGGATCGCGAATGCGCCGGCGAAAATCGTCACGGACGCCTTGGTCAGGATGTAGCTGACGAAGAAGATCAGCGACAGGAAGGTGCGCGTTGCGGGCGTGTAGCGTCGTTCCAGGAATTCCGGCGTCGTGAACACCTTGGCCCGCAGATAGAACGGCGCGAATACCCAGCCGAGCACCAGCACCAGATAGGAGTGCAGCTCCCAGTGCGCAAACGCCATGCCGGAGTCGGCGCCGGAACCGGCCAGACCGATCAGATGCTCGGCACCGATGTTGGAAGCGAAGATCGAGGAGCCGATCAGGAACCAGCCGGCGTCGCGGCTCGCCAGAAAGTAGTCGGTCGTGTCCTTCTCTTTCAGCAGCGCCGCCCAGATACAGATCACGGTATTGAGGACGAAATACGCCGCCACGACCGCCCAATCGAGAGCTGAAAACGTAACGGCTGTTCCTGTCATGGGTGCACCGGAATTTCGAACGGCACTGCCGGCAGTTCATTCGAGTTGTAGAGATTGCAGATCGGGCTGTCTGCCCAGCCATATCGCACGTTCGCAGCTTCCGGCAAAGCGGCGGCGTCGAGCACTATCTGGTCCTTGCGCACTGTCGCATCGACGAAGCGGCAGTGCGCTCGAGCATCGCACAGCTCGAATCCAATGGGTCGAGCGGCGCCGTATGCGATCAACCCTCCGCCCACATTGGTGAAGCTCACGACGATCTGATCGCCAACGCGCCGGGCGTCTGTCGGGGCGGGGCCTGCCGCGAGGATGTCCTCTTTGAAGATCAGACGTCGCGCGGCCAGCGCCAACCGCCGCCCGATTTCCTGCTTGTTGGTGGGATGAATGTCATAGCGGTCGCCTATATCGATCGCAACGGTGAGTGCGGCGTTCCCATCAGTGTCGACGGTGCGCCGCTGCACCTCGCGCACGGCGGCCCACTGCGAATCGCCTGGCTCACTGCTGGCAGGTCCGAAATTCGCCAGCTGCACGACCAGAAAGGGCAAGTCGGCGCCGAACGCGGCACGCCAGTCCTTGAACAGCAGCGGCAGCAGGCGCGCATATTCGCCCGCTTCCATTACATTCGCCTCACCCTGATACCAAGCGACACCGCGCAATGCAAAGCCGGCCAGCGGCGCGATCATCGCGTTGTACAGCGTCGTGAGCCCGCCGGCCGACAGCCACGGCGTATGGGGCGGCAAGCCTGTCTGCGTCAGCGAGCCGGAGATGCGGTAGCGCCAGGCGCCATCGAGCGCCACGGCCGGACTCGACGCGAAGCGCAGCGACTTGCGTCCCGGCTCGCTCCACATTCCGCCGCCGCCGCCCGTATCCAGCACTCGCACGGCGATGACGTTCTTGCCTGGCCGCAGCACGCCGCGTGGGACTGCATAAAGACGCTGCACGTTCCAGCCTTCAGTGGCCCCGACGCGCACGCCGTTTATCCAGGTCGTATCCGAATCGTCGATCGGACCGAGCGACAGTGTTGCGTCGTCGCGAGCCTGCGCGCGAGTCAACAGCACTGTTTTGCGAAACCACACTACGCCGTCGCGGTTGCGCAGCGTGGCGATGCCCGCGTTCTCCCAGAGTCCGCGAGGCTCCATGCTGGACCAGTCGGCATCGTCCAGCGCGAGTGCTGGCCATTGAGCCGCGCCCGGGTCGTTGCGCTGAAACCATGCATCCAGGGTCTCGAGCCAGCGGGCGCCGGCTTGCTGCGGCGATCTGGCGTACAACCCGAGCAGCTGCATGCCGTCATCGTAGTTGCCCAGCTCGTGCAGCCCCGCGGCGCTGATCCACGTCTGGATGATGGAGCCACCCCAGGAAGCATGAATGAGACCTTGCGGCACACCGCTGGCCTTGTGCAGGTCCCGACCCAGGAAGTAGCAAGCGGCCGAGAACCCGTCGACGGTGCCTGCAGCGGCAGGACGCCACGCGACAGCTGAGCCGAAGGTACGCAGCGCGACCGGGCTGCTCGCCTGTTGTACGGTCAATAGCCGGATCTGGTCGTGCGCCGACTCGCTGAGCTCGACTTCCCAATTCGTGACTCGACGGACCGGCATCTCCATATTGGATTGCCCGGAGCACAACCAGACATCGCCGATCAGCACGTCGCGCAGGGTGCGCGTCTCGCCGCTCGAGGAACGAACCGTCAACTCATGCGGGCCGCCCGCCGCGAGCTGCGGCAACAGCGCGTGCCAGGTTCCATCCGCAGCGGCTTGCGTCGTCGTTCTGGTCGCGGCGAGCTCGATGACGATCTCGGCTCCGGGAGCCGTCATGCCCCAGATGCGCACCGGACGATCCCGCTGCAGCACTGCATGATCCTGAAACAGTGGATGCAACAACTCCTCGCCTGCGCTCGCGACGATCGGCAGCAGGCATAGCACTGCCACGATTGACTGCACTCGAATGAAGCGTTGCATTCACGAGCCTCGTGTCAGGGTTGCACCGGCGCGAGTTTCACTGCGCCTGCCGGCTCGCTGCCCAGACGCAATGACTTGAGCGAAAGTGCCAAAGGCCCCGCCGTGGTAACCGCGAACGGCTGTGCGATCTTCGACATGTCCGCGCCTGCCTTGCGGAAGTCCGACAACCTGACCTTCAGCGTCTGCCACTGCGCGAGCGGCGCGGCGCTGAGGATCGGCGTGAGATCGAGCGTACCCGCACATGCCGCGCCACAGCTCATCGTGAGCTGCACACGCGATGCCGGTTTTTCGTCGACGCGGTATTCCATTTCCAGCAACAGATCAGCGTTCGTCTGACGAACGAGGTTGATCGGCATCGCACCCACCACCACGGCGGCACCCTCGCCCGTGCCGTTCCAGGTGAATTGGCGCCCTGCTTCCTGGACACCGCCCGCATCGACTGATCGCATCGAGACAACGTCCCGTTCCGGAGCGAGCGAGAAACTCCAGGGCGGACGTGTACGCCCACCGACGAAGTACTTGTCCACGTTCCACTGCGCTGCGCTGACGCCCGATTCTTCGGAGAGGACCGGGACGCTGCCAGGGTGCTGATAGCTGAGCCCATAGCCATAGGCGAACAGCGGCTCGTACTTGGGTTGGCCGACGTTGAGCCGGGTTTGCGCGGCGCTCTTCGGCCACGAGAAGGAAAGCTTGCCGGTAAAGTCGCGGCGCGGTCGACCGCCGGCATCCGCGATCAGCACATCGGCGATACCGCCGCCTTCGCTACCGGGCAGCCAGGCAGCGACGAATGCGTCGGAAGCGTTGATCTCCGGATTGGTCCACAGCGGCCGGCCCGAGAGAAATACCGAGACCACGGCAATCCCCTCCGCCTGCAACCGCCGCAACAATGCGAGGTCCTGCTTGTCGCCCGCTTGATATTCCAGCGTGAGCAGATCGCCCTGCATTTCCGCGTAGGGCGTCTCGCCGAATACGACCACCGCGACGTCGGGCTTCACGTCATAGCGCCCGTCGGTGCTCAGCGCGGCGCTGCCGCCGCTGCCCGCGAGCGCATCCCGCAACCCTTCATAGATCGATTGTGCGTTGGGAAAATGCTTGCGCAGATTGCCGGTGCCTTGCCACGAAAGTGTCCAGCCGCCGCATTGCTGGCCGATGTCGTCGGCTCCTGCACCGGTGACCAGCACACGCGCCGTGCCTTTGATCGGCAGCACGCTGTGCTCGTTCTTCAGCAGCACGAGCGACTTGCGCACGGCCTCGCGGGCGAGCTCGCGATGCTCGCTGGCGCCGATGACGCCCGTCCGGCCCTCCCACGGTCGAGCGGGGTCGAACAGCCCAAGCTGCGCTTTGATGCGCAGGATCCGCCGCACGGCATCGTCGATGCGCTCCGGCGGAATCTGACCGGAGCGTGCCTGAGCCAGCGTGCTTTCGTACAAGCCCTGCCAACTCGCTGGCGCCATCAGCATGTCGATGCCTGCCAACACGGCATTCGCGCAGCTCTCTTCGGTGCATCCCGGCACTTGCCCGTGCGCGTTCCAATCGCCGACGACGAATCCGTCGAACCCCAGTCGTCGCTTCAGGACGTCGGTCAGGAGACTGCGGTTGCCGTGCATCTTGACGCCCTGCCAGCTGGAGAAAGACGCCATGATCGTCATCACGCCCGCATCGATCGCAGCCGGATAACCGGCAGCGTGGCTACGGATCAGCTCGTCCTCGCTCGACTGCGCGTCGCCTTGATCCAATCCGCCGGCAGTACCGCCATCTCCCAGGAAGTGCTTGGCCGACGCGGCAACCAAACCCTGCTGCAACAGCGAGCCGGCACCGGGTTCGCCTTGCAACCCGCGCACCATTGCAGCGGCGTACTGACGCACCACGTCAGGCGCTTCGGCGTAGCCTTCATAGGCTCGTCCCCAGCGGTCGTCCTGCGGCACGGCGAGCGTCGGTGCGAACGCCCAGTCGATCCCGGCCGCGACGACTTCCGCCGCAGTCGCCCGCCCGATGCGCCGGATCAATTCCGGATCGCGCGCTGCACCCAGGCCGATGTTGTGCGGGAAGATCGTCGCGCCTACCACGTTGCTGTTGCCGTGCACGGCGTCGATGCCGAAGATCACCGGTATTGGCGTATGGCCTGGGCGCGCCTGCATCGAGACTGTCCGGAAGGCTCGGGCGGTTTCGATCCATGCCGCTGCGGCAGAACGATCGTCGCTGCCGAGCGGCGGCGAATTGCCGCCTGCGAGGATCGAGCCGAGCGGATAACGCCGCAGGTCTTCCGGCTTCACGCTCGAGATGTCGCCCTGGATCATCTGGCCGACCTTCTCCTCGAGCGACATTTGCGCGAGCAACTGGCTGACGAAGGCCTCGGTCTTTGCATCGATGAGGCCGCGACTGCGCGTCTGCGGCCACTTCTCAGGATGAGCCAGGCCGTTTGCGCTCTCCCCTGCCACCGCCCGCCCTGCCGATCCCGCGCAGAGCGCGACTGCCGCCGCGGCGAGCAGGACGCTGCCACAGCGGTGCCATCTGATCATTGTGAGCCCTTGAGACTGACAGGCCGCCCCGAATACTCGATGGTCGCGTCGGGTGCGACGTCGAAATCGGCCGCCTGGGGCTCATTGGCGGCAATCCAACGCACCGCGAACGTCCGCTGTGCCGGCATCCCCGGGAAGCCGCCGCTGCGCGCACCGATCGTCAACGTATCCGTGGTCGCGTCGTAGCGGATGGGAATGCGCGAATAGGCGCCGCGCTCATAGCCGTACGTGAGGCCGTCGTCTTCATAGAGCTCGAAAGCGCCGTTCGCGCCTCGGTAGACGTAGAACGTGATCGGCGCAGCAGGTTTCTCCCCGGTGTATTGAATGGCGGGCCCGATCGGCACGATCGAACCGGCCTTGACGAACAGCGGCAGCCGCGCGAGCGGCGCGGCCGCCTCGACCGCACGGCCGCCTTCGTGCATGGCGCCCGTGTAGAAATCGAACCAGCGTGCGCCGGCCGGCAGGTAGACCTCGCGCGAGCGCGCCTGGTACTTGTAGACCGGGCTCACGAGGAACGCGGGGCCGAACAAATACTGGTCGTTGACGTTGCGAGCGCGGCGATCCGCCGCAAAGTCCATGGCCAGCGCGCGCATCATCGTGCCGTCGTTGTGAAACATGTCGCCGGCGAGCGTGTAGATATACGGCATCAGCCGGTAGCGCAGGCGATCGTAGGCGGCGAGACTCTCATAGACCTCCGTGCCGGCGGGGGCCAGGTTGTAGATCTCGCGCGCGGGCGCTTCGCCATGCGAGCGGAACAGCGGCACGAAGGCGCCGAACTGGAACCAGCGCAGGTTGAGCTCGCGCCATTCCGCGACAGTGCCGGCGTCGGGCTTCTCGAAGCGCTTTTCGAGCGCGAAGCCACCGATGTCGAATGTCCAATTCGGTATGCCGCTCATCGACAGGTTGGTGCCGGCAGCGATCTGGTTGTAGAGGTCGGCCCAACGCGAAGCGACGTCGCCACTCCACACGGCGGCGGCATGGCGCTGCAGCCCGGCAAAGCCCGAGCGCGTGAGGATGAACGTGCGCGTATCCGGGTTCGACTTGCGCTCGCCTTCGTACACGGCCTGCGTGGTCATCAGCGCATAGGAGTTGAAGAACTCCGCCGCCGGCCCCCGGGCCGTCGGCCCGATACGGCGCTCGATCTCCGCCGGGTCGAGATTCGAATGGATATCCGGTTCCGTCGCATCGAGCCACCACGCATCGATGCCGAGCTTGTTGAGCCGCTCATCGATCTGCCGCCAATAGATGCTGCGCGCTGCGGCGGAATACGGATCGTAGAAGGAGGAAGCGTAGCCCTTGCCGACCCAGTCCTTCGCGCCCATCGCGAGATTGCGCCGATAGATGTAGCCCTTTGCGTCCAGCTCCTTGAAGTTGCGCGTCGTCGGATAGAACTTCGGCCACACCGAGATCATCAGTCGCACGTTCATCGCGTGCAGCTGCTCGACCAGCCCTCGCGGATCGGGGTAGCGCGCCGGATCGAATTCGTGCGAGCCCCAGTCGTTCTCACGCCAGTAGAACCAGTCCTGCACCACGTTGTCGAGCGGCAGCCCGCGCTTGCGGTACTCACGAGCCACTGCCAGCAATTCCTCCTGCGTGTTGTACCGCTGGCGGCTTTGCCAGAAGCCATAAGCCCAGCGCGGCAACATCACGGCCTTGCCCGTGATCCGGCGATAGCCCGCGATCACCTCGTCGAGATTGCGGCCCTGGATGAAGTAGTAGTCGATGGCGTGTGCGACTTCCGAAGACAGCGAGAGCGAATGCTGATCGAGCGACGCAAGCGGATCGTTGTGCAGCAGGGCGATGTGTCCGTTCTCGGGCACCCACTCGATGCGCAGTGCGATCGGACGACCGGCGCTCATCGGCAGCTCGAAGTTGTGGTACCACGCGTTCCAGTTCTGGCGCCAGCCGTCGAGCACGACGTTGCCGTCGGCATAGAGCTGGAAATAGCTGCTGGCAAACAGCCGGAACTTGTGCACGCCGTTCCTGGCCGATTCGATCTTGCCTTCCCACACGACCGTCTGATTGGGTGCGGTCGTGCGCGCGGCGGTCGTGTTCGATTTTTCTTGGACGAGCGTTGCCTCGGGCCACGCCGCGAGGTCCTTGATGTACTGATAGTTGATGTCCTGCTCGACGCGCTCCACTTTGAGCTTGCCATCGATCAGGTAGCGAGCGGTGAAACCGCCCGGCCGGCCGTTCGCGTCATAGATCTTGAGGTCACGCGAGGCCAGGCCGTAGGGCCGCGGGTTGCCGAACCGCGTGATGGAGTTGTTGTCCCATAACACGCCGTAGTTGCGGCTCGACAGCACCAACGGAATCGCGATGTCCATATTGTGCTGGAGGAGCTCGACGTCCTCGCCGTTGTAATTCATCTGTGCGTTCTGATGCTGGCCCAGGCCGTAGAACGCTTCATCGGTACCCGGGTTGAACTGCTGGCGGATGCGGTAAAAGCTGCCGCCGCCCGCAATCGTCACCGGTTCGAAAGCTCCGCGATCGCGTTCGGCGAGCACGCGATTGCCCGCTGCATCGAGGAAACTGACGACGCCCGTGGCCAGCGCCACTTCGGCCGTAACTTGCGCGGTCTTGAGAATCACCTTGCCGGGTGCAGTGGCGGTGCTGAAGCTTGCCGGCGGTGTCGCCGAAGGTAGCGCCATCAGGCTCTCGGGCAACTCCAGGCTCTCGCCCGGCACGGCGGTGACGCGGATGATTCGGTCGGAGATGACCGTCAGGCGCACTCGCTTCGCCACGCCGTCGGCCGGCACGACGACGATGCCGCTGGAGGTCTTCTCGAAGCTTCCCGTCGCTGCACCAACCTCGCTGGCTGCAAGCAACACACTGCACGCGGCAGTTATGAACAAGATATTGCGATTGCAGCGTGAGGCTGAGGTCACAGTCGTCTCCGGCTAAGGCATTCAATAGGTGGCAAGCCGCACGCGCAGCCATTGCGGCAGAGTAGTGAAGTTCAGGCCGTAGTCCGTCTGATCGCCGTTCCATACACGCTCGAAGATCCAGCGGCCGCTCTCGTCGTAGCGGCCCTCCTCGACGCGTGCCAACAGCACGCCGTCGGCGCGCCTGCCCGCGCCGAGTCCGAAGGACACACGCGCATTGCGTCCGGTGAGCAGATACTCGTCGGCGCCGAGCCGGGCGACGAGTACGCCGCCGTCCGGGATCTCGCGCCCCTCAGGCGGGTCCACCTTGCCGAGCCAGGTCCACTCCTTCATTCCGAACTGCCACTCGTTCCAACTCACCCTCGCGCTCCAGCGGCCGAGATCGAGCTGCACTTCCGTGCTGTCATCAGGCTGCGCTGCGCCCCATAGTTCGGTGTCCAGGCTCAGCTGTGCCCACTTGCGCGCCATCGGCCCGAGCAGCCGGTAGTTGGCGGCGAACGGCTCGATCATCTGCGCGTCGACGTGCTTGGCGCCCAGCGGATAGTTCGAGTAGCCGGTGAAGTCGATGCCGAACGGCACGAAGCCGATGCCGTGCCGACCGAGCGTCGCGAACATGAAGCGCGCAAAAGCCTTGTCGCTGCCGGTCTCGGACACGAACAAGGCGTTGTGCGGCCGGCTGTACAGCTCGAGCACGCGCTGATACTTCGCCGATTCGCGCATGTAGATGTCAGGAGCGACGAGGTCGATGGCAGGCGCAGCCGCCCGATAGACGTCGATGACGTTGTCGGTCGGACCGCCGCTCGCGTAACCGCCCGGCGTGCCCGGGTTGAATGGATCGCGCAGCGCGGCGTTGACATACATCGGCAGCGAGTACTCGGCCTTACCGGCGGCGGCAACCTGGCCGATGAAACTGGCAACTGACCAGGCATGGAAGATCTCCTCTGCCGCAGCGCCGAACGCTTGCTGCCACGCGCCGCTCTGCTTGTGGAACTGTTGCAACAGGACGGCCGGCACCTGTTGCCGGAACGCCTGCTCGGCGAGCGGCGAGTAGTCGCGCACGCTGCCATACGTGCCCGGCTCGTTCTCGACCTGAATCAGAATGGCCGTGCGCTGTTCATCCACCTGCCGCAAGTGACGCATCAGCGTAGCGAACGCCCTGCGATCGGCTTGCAGCGTCGCGTCCGCGTGCGGCGACAGCGAGTTCAGTATCTCGCCTTTGGCGGTGATGACGCGCGGAAAGCGCTTGTTGTCGAGCTTGACCCATTCCGGCGCATAGCTGGGGCCGTTGTTCTTCCATGTTCCGAACCACAGCAGCGCCAGGCGCACCTGATGCTCGCGCGCCTGCTGCAGCAGCAGATCGAGAAAGGAGAAATCGAATTGACCCTCGATCGGCTCGATCTGCTCCCACGCGATCGGCACGTGCAGCGTGTTGGCATGCATCTGCTCGATCGCGGGCCACACCTTCGGCAGCGCAGTCGGCCAGGCGCTCGAATTGTTCACCTGCGCGCCGAGCACGAGATAGGGGACGCCGTCGACGAGCAGCGCGTGCCGACCATCGCGCTCGACGAGTCGCGGCAGCTCGCTCGCAGCGCCGTATGCGATGCACGGCCCCATGGCGGCGATGAAGACTGCGAAAAGCGCGCAACAACGCCGCACTGAGCCCCCTGCAAGCATGAACACCCTGCTGAACGGCGCATTTCGCACCGCTCGACCCTTGCTCATTGAGCGGGTGTTCTACAAAATGTTACCGGTCACATCTGCGGTCGCAATCTAGTCTGCCCGGCCGCCGAGTGTCAATCGCAGTAGGACGGGGGCGGCGCGCGTGAGCGCCGGATGCATCGAGATGTCGATCAGGATTACCGAGCTGCGTGTGAGCGACATCCGCTTCCCGACCTCGCGGCAGCTGGACGGCTCCGATGCGATGAACCCGGATCCGGACTATTCCGCGGCCTACGTGGTGCTGCACACCACGCAAGCTCAACTCGAAGGGCACGGTTTGACGTTCACGATCGGTCGCGGCAACGAGATCTGTTGTGCCGCCATCGCCGCCCTCGCGCATCGCGTCGTCGGTCTCGATCTGCAATGGATCTGCGAAGACATGGGCCGGTTCTGGCGCCACGTCACCTCCGACAGCCAGTTGCGCTGGCTCGGCCCCGACAAGGGCGCGATGCATCTCGCGATCGGCGCAGTCGTCAATGCCGTCTGGGATCTGTGGGCAAAGGCTGCCGGCAAGCCATTGTGGCGACTCATCGCCGACATGGATGCGGCCGAACTCGTGCGCTGCATCGACTTCCGCTACCTCACCGATTGCATCACGCCTGACGAAGCGCTCGAGCTGCTGCGCGAGCGGGCCCAGGGTAAACAGGATCGGCTGCGCGCGCTCGAACGGGAGGGCTATCCCTGTTATACGACCTCGGCCGGCTGGCTCGGTTATGGCGATGCGAAGCTGCGCTTGCTGTGCGAGCAAGCGGTCGCCGCGGGTTACTCGCACGTCAAATTGAAGGTCGGCCGCGACTTGGCCGACGACATCCGCCGGCTGCACATCGCGCGCGAGGTGCTCGGACCCGATCGGCAGCTGATGATCGATGCGAACCAGATCTGGGAAGTCGACCAGGCGATCCAGTGGGTGCGGCAGCTTGCGTTTGCCCGGCCCTGGTTCATCGAAGAGCCGACCAGCCCGGACGATGTCGAAGGTCACCGTCGCATTCGCGAGAGCGTCGCACCCGTCAAAGTGGCGACCGGCGAAATGTGCCAGAACCGCATTGCGTTCAAGCAATTCTTCATGCGCGGCGCAATCGACATCGTACAGATCGACGCGTGCCGGCTCGGCGGCGTGAACGAAGTGCTCGCCGTGATGCTGATGGCTGCGAAATACCGGTTGCCGGTCTGTCCGCACGCGGGCGGCGTCGGGCTCTGCGAATACGTGCAACATCTGTCGATGGTCGACTATCTGTGCATTGCAGGCACGCGTGAGGGTCGCGTGATCGAGTACGTCGACCATCTCCACGAGCACTTCGAGGACCCCTGCACCGTGCGCGGCGCCGCGTACATGCCGCCGCAGGCGCCGGGATTTTCCATCACCATGAAAGCCGCGTCGCGCGAGCGGTACGCATGGCGCGGGGAGTCCACGAGATGACGACAGTTGCGTCGCGGTTGAGCGGCAAACGTGCCCTGGTGAGCGCAGCGGGGCAAGGTATCGGCCGCGCGACCGCCATTGCCTTCGCCCGCAACGGCGCAACGGTACTCGCCACCGACATCGACGCCGAGCGCCTCGCCGCGCTGGATGCCGAGCATCACGCCGGGCTGAGCGTCGCGCAGCTGGACGTGACGAATCGTGACGCGATCGCGGCGCTGGGTCGTGCGCACCAATCCGCCGCGACTGCGTTCGACGTGGTATGCAACTGCGTCGGTATCGTTCATGCCGGAACGCTGCTCGAATGCGCCGAGGACGAGCTGCAGCTCGCATGGGAGGTGAACGTTGCAGCGATGTACCGGATTTGCCGGGCGCTGCTACCGGGAATGATCGCCGCCGGCGGCGGCTCGATCATCAACATGTCCTCGGTCGCATCCAGCGTGAAGGCAGTGCCGAACCGGTTTGCTTACAGCACCACCAAGGCGGCCGTCATCGGGCTGACCAAATCGCTGGCGACCGACTTCATCGGCCAGGGCATTCGTTGCAACGCCATCTGTCCCGGCACCGTGCAAACGCCCTCGCTCGCGCAACGAATTGCGGCTCAGGCGCGTGCGCAGGGGACGAGCGTCGCGACGGTGCAAGCGCAGTTCGAGGCGCGCCAGCCGCTGGGTCGCCTGGGTCGTGCGGAGGAGATCGCAGCGCTCGCAGTGCATCTCGCCGCCGACGAATCCGCGTTCACCACCGGCGCCATCCACATCATCGACGGCGGCTGGTGCAATTGAGCCGTCACCGGAGATCGACATGAAGCTGCTGCGCTATGGCGCACCCGGTCAGGAAAGGCCCGCAGTGCTGGACGCCGACGGCGTGATTCGCGACCTGTCGAGCATCGTCGATGACATTGCGGGCGAGACCTTGCGGCCGCATGGCCTCGCGCGGCTGCGCGATCTGGATGTAAGCCAATTGCCGCGAGTCGCTGCGCCGGTACGGCTCGGGGCTTGCGTTGCGCAGGTCGGCAAGTTCGTCTGCATCGGGCTCAACTATCTGGATCACGCGGCCGAATCCGGACTGCAGCCGCCGGCCGAGCCGGTCGTGTTCGCCAAATGGACGAGCGCGATCAGCGGGCCGCATGACGCGATCGAGATTCCGCGCGGCTCGCTCAAGACCGATTGGGAGGTCGAGCTCGGCGTCATCATCGGCGAGCCCGGCCGCTACATCGAAGAGCGCGACGCCCTGTCGCACGTGGCCGGGTATTGCGTCGTCAACGACGTGTCCGAGCGCGAATACCAGCTCGAGCGCGGCGGTACCTGGGACAAGGGCAAGGGCTTCGATACGTTCGGCCCGCTCGGGCCCTGGCTGGTGACGGCCGACGAAGTAGCCGATCCGCATGCGCTCGACTTGTGGCTGGAGGTGGACGGCCGGCGCTGCCAGCACGGCAATACCGCGAACATGATCTTCCGGCTGCCGCGGTTGATCAGCTATTTGAGCCAGATCATGAGTCTCAAATCGGGCGATGTGATCTCGACCGGCACTCCCGCGGGCGTCGGGCTCGGACACAAGCCGCCTGTCTACTTGCGCCCGGGCAACGTCGTGCGCCTCGGCATCGACGGCCTGGGCGAGCAGCGCCAGGAAGTCCGGTGAGCACGCTGGCGTCATGAAAGTCGACGCCCATCAGCACTTCTGGCGCTACCGCGCAGAAGACCATGCGTGGATGGGCGCAGACATGACCGTTCTGCGCCAGGATTGGTTGCCGCAAGATCTGCTGCCGCTGCTGCGCGCCTGCGGATTCGACCGCTGCGTTGCCGTGCAAGCGCGCGGTAGCGAAATCGAAACGCAGTTCCTGCTGCACCTTGCCGAGCAGCACGACTGCATCGCGGCCGTGGTCGGCTGGGCGGATCTGCGTGCCGCCGATCTGCCGGCACGTCTGGAGCGCTGGGGCATGGCGCCGAAGCTGGCCGGATTTCGTCACCTGGTACAGGACGAACCGGACGTGGCGACGCTGCTCGCCGATCCGCGCTTTCTGCGCGGAGTGGCACGCGTGCAGGAGCAATCGCGGGTCTACGAGATTCTCGTCCACGCACGTCAACTCGCGCCGGTGCCGGAGTTCTGCGCGACCAGCGACCGGTATTGGCTGGTGCTCGATCATCTCGGCAAACCGGCCATTCGCGACCGCGACTTGCGGACCTGGCGCACGCGTGTGCTGCCGCTGGCGGACATGCAGCACGTCGTCTGCAAGATCTCCGGCCTGGTGACCGAAGCGATGAACGCATACGGCGAGATCGAGCCCGCAGCGATCGCGCCGTATCTCGATACGGCGCTCGAGATTTTTGGTTCGCACCGCCTGATGTTCGGATCCGACTGGCCAGTCTGCCTGCTCGCCGCCTCCTATCCGCAGGTCGTGGAAATCGTGGAGCGGTGGGCGGAACGGCTGTCGGTCGATGAACGCGACGCCATCTGGGGCGAGACGGCGCGGAGAATCTATGGCCTGCAATGACAGGGGTGAGTTGTGGATCTCGAACTGACAGACCGCGTCATCATCGTCACCGGCGGCGGTGCCGGCATCGGCGCCGCGATCACTCTGTCACTCGCGCAGGAAGGCGCGCTACCGGTGGTCATCGGGCGCAGCGCCCTCGAGCCTGAGTTCGCGCGGCGCCTGTCGGCTTTGCAGCCGCGAGCGCAGTTTCATCAGCTGGACCTGCGTGATGAGCCCGCGTGCGCGCAAGCAGTCGCGCGCACGCACACCGAGTTCGGCCGCATCGACGGGCTGGTGAACAATGCCGGGATCAACGACAACGTCTCATTGCAGGCAGGCCGCGCGGCATTCGTCGGCTCGCTGGAAGCGAACCTGATCCACTACTACGTGATGGCCCACTACTGTCTGCCGCATCTGCAAGCGAGTCGCGGCGCTATCGTCAATGTCTCCTCGAAAACCGCGCTGACCGGCCAGGGCGGGACGAGCGGCTACTGCGCGGCGAAGGGCGCTCAGCTCGCGCTCACGCGCGAATGGGCAGCGGCGCTCGCACAGCATGCAGTGCGAGTCAACGCGGTCGTTCCCGCCGAAGTCATGACTCCCCTGTACCGCTCGTGGTTGTCGAGCTTCGACCATCCGCAAGCGAAGCTGCAATCGATTGTCCGCAAGATCCCACTGGGCGCACGCATGACACGGGCCGAAGAGATCGCCGACACAGTCGTGTTCCTGCTGTCAGCACGTGCCTCGCACGTGACTGGACAGTGGCTGTTCGTGGACGGCGGCTACACCCATCTTGATCGCGCGCTGACATGAACGACAGGAAGGCGATCTCGTCATGAGCATTCCCTTGGCCGCCTCGGCAGATCCGGCGCGCGCAACCGCGGGCCGTTATCGACTGGCGCTGGTACTCGTGACCAGCCTGTTCTTCATGTGGGGGCTCTCGTACGGCCTGCTCGACGTGCTCAACAAGCATTTCCAGGAGACGCTGCACGTCACGCGCGCGCGCTCGGCGTGGCTACAGGCCGCATACTTCGGCGCGTACTTTCTGATGGCGCTGCCGGCAGCGGCGCTGATCGGAGCGAGAGGCTACAAACCAGCGATTCTGTGCGGTTTGGGCCTGTTCGCGGCCGGCGCACTGCTCGTCATTCCCTCGACCTTCGCCGCCAGCTTCCCGTTGTTCCTGGGCGGCATCTTCGTCGTTGCCAGCGGACTCGCCTTTCTCGAGACGGCGGCCAATCCATACGTGACCCTGCTCGGCGATCCGTCGGGGTCCGAACGCCGACTGAATCTGGCGCAGTCGTTCAATGGCCTGGGCCAGTTCATCGCACCCCTCATCGCTGCTTCAGCATTGTTCTCCCCCGCTGCTGCTGCAGCCGGTCAAGGTCCGGTGCGATTGATCTACGCGACGATCGCGACTGTCGTCCTGCTGCTTGCCCTGCTCACGTGGCGCACCGACATGCCGCCGGCCAAGGACATCGGCATCGCGAACCGCGCCAGCCTGACATCTTTGTGGTCGCAACCGCTGCTCGTCTGGGGCGTCGTGGCTCAGTTCTGCTATGTCGCGGCACAGGTATGCATCGGGGCGTTCTTCATCAACTACGCCACAGAACTGAATATTGGCATCGGCACAGCGGATGCGGCGCGGCTGCTGTCGATCGGGATGCTGTGCTTTCTGCTCGGACGTTTCGCCGGCACGGCGCTGATGGCGCGCATTCCGCCCGCGCGACTGCTGACGGGCTACGCGCTCGTCAACGTGGCGCTGAGCATCGTGGTCGTAGCCGCCGTCGCGTCGCTTTCACTGTTCGCTCTGATCGCGATCTTCTTCTTCATGTCGATCATGTTTCCGACGATCTTCGCCTTGGCGGTCAAACCGCTCGGTGCGCAGGCCGAACGCGGCTCGTCCTTCCTGATCATGTCGATCGTCGGCGGCGCGGTCGTGCCGTATCTGATGGGACGCATCGCCGACGCGCAGGGCACTGCCGTCGCGTTCCTGGTGCCCGCCGCCTGCTTCCTGGTCGTTGCCGGCTACGGCTGGCTAGTCTCACGCCGCGGATTCGCAGAGCGCCGAGGAATGCTTCCATGAGAGTGTCGATTTCCCGTGCAGTGCTAGCCCTGCTGTTCGCGTTGAGCTCGCCCGCTGCTGCTGCGCAGGAGCGAGCTCCTGCCCAGCGGGGACAGTACGAGAATTTCCGGGTTGCCATCTACATCGCCGTGGGCTCCGCGCGCCGCCTGGCCGACCCGCAGGTTTTCGAGCGGGAGCTCGCGCGCGCGATGGCGCAGGTGCGCTTCGACAAGGTGTATCTGGAGGTCTACCGCAACCGCCAGTTCGCGACCGAAGCGGAGATTGCGGCCGTGAAGCGGGCGTTCGAGAGCCATGGCATCGAGGTTGCAGGCGGCGTGACGCTCGCAGCCGGTGGCGAGGGCGGGCAATTCGGCACGTTCGACTACGAGCGCCCCGAGGATATGGCGGAGTGCCGCAAAGCGGTCGAGCTGGCGGCGCGCCATTTCGACGAAGTGATTCTGGACGATTTTTTCTTCTATACGAGCAAGAGCGATGCCGACATCGCCGCTCGCGGCAAGCGCAGCTGGAGCCAGTATCGCCTGGATAGGATGCGCGAGGTCAGCGAACAGCTGGTACTGAAACCCGCGCGCGCGATCAATCGCGACATTCGCATGATCATCAAGTATCCGAACTGGTACGAGCACTTCCACGGCCTCGGTTACGACCTGGAACGCCAGCCGCACATGTTCGACGCCATCTATACCGGCACTGAAACCCGCGACCCGTTCATCACCGATCAATTGCTGCAACAGTACGAGAGCTACCTGATCTTCCGCTACTTCAGCAATGTGCGCCCCGACGGAGGCAATCGCGGCGGCTGGGTGGACACCTTCAGCACGCAGTATGTCGACCGTTACGCCGAGCAGTTGTGGGACACGATGTTCGCGAAGGCCCCCGAGATCACGCTGTTCAGCTGGCAACCGATGTCGGAGATGCGGCCGGTCGCGCCCGGCCAGCGCAGCGCCTGGCAGGATCGGCCTACGAGTTTCGACTGGAGCGAGATGGTGCGCTCCCACCGCCCGGCGGCCGCTACCGACCCCGGCCCAGGATGGGGACGCGTGGCCGGCTACGCGCTCGAGCAAGTGGACAGATTTCTCGGCCAGCTCGGCCAGCCCGTCGGAGTGTGGAGCTACCGGCCACCGCACGCCAGCGGCGAAGAGTTCCTGCACAACTATCTGGGCAACGTCGGCATCCCGATCGAGCTCACGCCGACATTTCCTGCGCACGCCGAGACCGTGCTGCTGACGCAGGCCGCGGCAGTCGATCCGCAGATCGTCGAGCGCATTCACGGTCAGCTCACCGCGGGCAAGAGCGTCGTGATCACGTCCGGCCTGCTGCGGGCCCTGGAGGGTCGCGGCATCGAGCGCATCGCGGAGATCGGCTACACCGGACGATCCGTCGCGGTCCGCGAGTTCATCGACGGCTATGGCGCTGGCAATGGCACGCGCCTGAACGACGCCGCTCATGAGAGCCCGGCCATCTCGTTTGCAGAGCTGCGCTTTCACACCAACGATTCCTGGCCGGTCATCCGTGCGGTCGCCGGCGCACGCGGATTCCCCATCCTGCTGATGAACCGCTATTCGCGGGGCGTCCTGTACGTGCTGAACATTCCCGACAACGTCGCTGATTTGTATGAGCTGCCGCAGAGCGTGCTCACGCGAATCAAGAGCTATCTGCAGCGCAACGCCCAGGTACGCATCGATTCGCCGGCGCTGGTGAGCCTGTTCGCGTACGACAACGACACATTCATCGTGCAATCGTTTCGCGATGCGCCCGCTGCGCTCAACGTATCGGTGGCCGGGGAGAATCTGCAGCTGCGCAACCTGGCGAACGATGCGCGGCTGCGCCCGTCGGTGTTGCCGCAACCCGCGCCAGGCGGCTCACCAAGCAGCAACAGGGAACCGTCCCGCGCGACGTTCGCCGTGACAATTGAGCCGCATTCCTACCTGGTGTTCAGAATCGAGCCGCAATTGCGCTAGTCTTGCAGGGCATGACAGCAGCAGATGGACGAAAGGTGGTCGAGAGGACCGTACGCCGCAAGGGCGGTGCGGTGACGATCCATGAGGTGGCGCACCACGCCGGCGTCTCACCGATGACGGTATCGCGCGTCATGAACGGCAATGCCAACGTGCGCGACGTGACGCGCGAGCTGGTGATGCGCGCGGTGCGAGAGCTCAACTACACGCCGAACCCTGCAGCCCGCTCGCTGGCAGCGGCACAGGGCACGCGCATCGCGTTGATCTATACGAACCCGAGCTCCGCTTATCTGAGCGAGCTGCTCGTCGGGGCGCTGGCCGGGGCAAGTCACGCCGCGGCCCAGCTGGTCCTGGACAGCTGGGACGACAAGAGCGCCGCCGCCGAGCGCGCCGCTGCCCGCAATCTCGCCAAGAGCGTCGCGGGGGTGATCCTGCCGCCGCCGCTGTGCGAATCGCGCGCCATCTGCTCGGAGCTCCAGCAGGCCAAAATCCCCGTCGTAGCGATCGCCTCGGGACGGTTCCGCGCCGATCTTTCCTGCGTGCGCATCGACGATTTTCGTGCCGCCCACGAGATGACCGAGCACCTGCTCGAGCACGGCCACACGCGCATCGCCTTCATCAAAGGACATCCCAACCAGACCGCGAGCGCCCGCCGCTTCGAGGGCTTCCAGGCCGCGCTGCAGGAGGCCGGGGTGAGCGTGGAAAACGCACTGGTACAGCAGGGTTACTTCAGCTATCGCTCAGGGCTGGAGGCTGCCGAAGCGCTGCTCGGGCGCAAGCGCCTGCCGACAGCGATCTTCGCCAGCAACGACGACATGGCGGCGGCGGCGATTTCGGTCGCTCATCGCCGCGGGCTCGATGTGCCGCGCGACCTGTCGGTCGTCGGGTTCGACGACACGCCAATCGCGACGACGGTGTGGCCCGAGCTCACCACGATCCGCCAGCCTATCGCGGCCATGGCGGAGTCTGCCCTCGGCCTGCTCCTGCGCAGCATCCGCCAGAGCAGCGCCAGTGAGAACCGCGTCGTCGCTGACCACGTGGTCGCGCACACACTCGTCAAACGGGATTCGGTCGCACCGCCGCGCAAGGCTTGAGCGGCAGCCGCAGCCGCTGTTGGCCTGCCGACTTGAATTTTGATACCGCTATCACTAGGCTGCTCACTGGTATGGCGCCCGGACAAGGGATCCGGGAATGCGCCTGCGCCAGGAGGCGTTGCTGAGCACGCAATCTTCATGATCGACGCTCTCCCGTTGGATTGGCGGAATGCGGTACTGGTCGGGCGTATGCACACCCGCGCAGGTCCCACGCCCATCGTGATCGCCGACGGGCGCGTGCGCGACGTGTCGCGCGTTGCGCCGACGGTTGCTCAATTGCTGAACAAATGGAACGGCACCGTCCCGCCTGGTGAGGATCTCGGGCCGCCCTCCGAGCTGCGCATCGGCCGTGCGTTCGATGGCGAGCCTGCGCTCGGGCTCCTCAGCCCGTTCGATCTTCAGTGCATCAAGGCCTGCGGGGTCACTTTCGCGATTTCCGCGGTGGAGCGCGTCATCGAAGAGCGGGCCCGCGGCGACGCCGCGCGCGCCCAGTCGATCCGCGAATCGCTGCGCGAGCGCGTGGGCACGGACGTGCGTTCGGTCGTGCCGGGATCGGCGGCAGCGGCCCGGCTCAAGGACGCATTGATTGCCGATGGACTGTGGTCGCAGTACCTCGAAGTGGCCATCGGGCCGGATGCCGAGGTGTTCACGAAGGCGCCGGTGCTCTCCTCCGTGGGCTGGGGTGCGTGGATCGGCGTGCGCGCCGATTCGAGCTGGAACAATCCGGAACCGGAGATCGTGCTTGCCTGTGATGGCCGCGGCAGCGTTCTGGGTGCGACGCTCGGCAATGACGTCAATCTGCGCGATATCGAGGGGCGCAGCGCGCTGCTGCTCGGCAAGGCGAAGGACAACAACGCCTCCTGCGCGATCGGACCGTTCATTCGCATGTTCGACGAGCGGTTCCGGATCGACCACGTGCGCACGGCGATCGTGACGCTCGAAGTCGTGGGTGCGGACGGTTTCCGATTGCGAGGCGAGAGCTCGATGGGCTTCATCAGCCGCGATCCGCTGGAACTGGTGCGCCAGACGATGGCGGACCATCACTACCCCGACGGCTTTGCGCTGTTCCTCGGCACGATGTTCGCCCCGACTGAGGATCGCGATGCGCCGGGGCGTGGCTTCACCCACCGGCCCGGAGACATCGTGAGAGTGTCCTCGCCGACTCTGGGCACCCTCGAGAACCAGGTGACGACCTGCGCCGCGGCTCCGCCCTGGTCTGTCGGTATCGGTGAGCTGATGAGCAACCTCGCGCGGCGCGGCTTGCTTGATACGGCACCAGCGCTCGCGGATGGCCGCACGGATACAGCGATGGCGCTCGAGCGCGCGATGCAGATCGAAGCCGCCCGCATCCGACCATGACTACGCCTCACACTACTTATCCTTCTCTGCGCGGCAAGCGTGCCGTGGTCACCGGCGGCGGTTCCAGCATCGGCGCGGCGATCGTGGAGTCGTTCGCGCTACAGGGTGCGCACGTGGCGTTCGTCGATATCGCAGAAGGCGAATCTCGCGCGCTCGAACGCCGACTGGCGGAGCAACCCTGTCCGCCGCGCTTTTTTCCGTGTGACCTGCGCGACATCCCCGCCGTGCAAAAGACCTTCCGGCACATCGGCGAGCAGATCGGGGGATGCGACATCCTCGTGAACAACGCCGCCAACGATGATCGTCATCAACTGGACGAAGCGACGCTGCAGTACTGGGACGAACGCATCGCAGTCAACCTGCGCCACTATTTCTTCTGCGCCCAGGCAGTCGTGTCCGGCATGAAGGCCGCGGGCGGCGGCTCAATCATCAATCTCGGCTCGGTGTCGTGGCACCTGGGATTGCCGGGCCTCGCGATCTATCAAACTGCCAAGGCAGGCATCGAAGGCATGACGCGTGCCTTGGCGCGGGATCTCGGCGTACACGGCATCCGCGTGAACTGCGTCGTACCGGGCGGTGTGCGCACCCCACGGCAGATGAAGCTGTGGCACACGCCCGAAGAGGAAACCCGCATCGTCGCGCAGCAATGCCTGAAGGCTCGCATCGAGCCCACGGACATTGCGGCCATGGTGTTGTTCCTCGCCTCCGATGACGCCCGGATGTGTACCGGCCACGAGTATTTCGTGGACGCCGGCTGGCGGTAATTGCGCGCGGGCGCAGAGATTCTATCTTCGTGCGGCGCGGACATTGCGAGAGGACCTCTTGTAATCGATGCGCGGCGTGCGACCGAAGAAAGCCTTGTAGGCGCGACTGAACGCAGCTTCCGACTCGTAACCGATCGCAATGCCGACCTCGCCGACGCGAGCGCTGCGATTGGCCAACATGTCTCTCGCCAAGGTCAAACGCCATTCATTCTGATAACGCAACGGCGAGCGTCCCACGAGCGCAGTAAAGCGCTCGCTGAAACTCGACCGCGACATTCGCGCGATCCTGGCAAGCGTATCGATGCTCCAGCGCTGCAGCGGCTGTTCATGAATCTTTCTCAGAGCACGAGCCACGCGTGCGTCGGAAAGCCCACCGAGCCACCCGGCCGCGCGGCCCTGATGAACCCAGGTGCGCAACGTGCGAATTACGATGAGATCGATCAGGCGCGAGATCATCAACGCCCCTCCCGGCTGTCCATCGTCCGCTTCAAGCAGCAAGTAGTGCACCAAACCCTCGAGCCAAGCCGCGGCTTCCGCCCGCCTTATATGAATCAGCCACGGCAAGGCGAACAGCATCGCTCGCAGACTACTGGCATCGAACCAAAAGCGGCAAACGACCAACGTAGCAGGCCCATCGACCACCGTGATGGCCAGCTCCTCTGGGTCGCGCGGTAGTAAAAAAAGATCGCCCGAATCGATCAGCGCCGCAGGCTCGCTGCCGCTGGTAACTCTCAAGCGTCCTTCCTTGAGCACACAAACGTGGGCAGCCCGCGCCTCCAGCTCAACGCATTCCTCGACCTGCGGCCGGGACAAATAGACACGATCCCCCGTCAGGCGAATCTGCGACAGCACCTGCGACAACAAATCTCCCGCCGCGATGCCTTCCAGCTGCAGCTCCGGACGAATGATCAAGTCTTCCAGCGATTTCATCATGTCAATGCCGGCGGCCTGCCACTAGCTTACCGCCTGCAGCATAGCGATTACTGCGCTGCTTCCGGAGTCGCGACATGCGTTCGGGGCAGGCAGCTAGGCAGATCATCCGAAGTACATAGGAGCAACGCGATGTTTGGAATCTCTCCTCCAGGCTGGGTGCACACACTCGGCAGCTTGCCGGCAATTCCTCTGGCCATCTACATGTTCGCCCGCCACGGCCGCATCGTTCCTCGATCCCGGCCTGGCACGATTTATCTCGTTTCGATGGTGATCGGCGCTGCCACGGTTTTCCTGGTGGCGCATCAGCCGGTGAGCTACGCGATCGGTGTAGTCACGCTGATACTGCTGCTCGCAGGTTACGGCGTCGGCCTCACGCAGAGACTCGGGCGCGCAGGCGTCTACATAGAAACCATCTGCCTCACTCTCACCGCGTTCTTGCTGATGGTTCCAACTGTCAGCGAGACTTTACGCCGCGTGCCGGATGGTCATCCATTGGTTACAGACCTGAATTCGCCGCTCCTCGTAGGAGCGCAAGCAAGCCTGCTCGTCGCGCTGATCGTCGGGGTCACGGCGCAAGTGATCTACTTGCGAAGACAAAAAATGACACGCCCAATGCGAGCCGAAGCTGTTGGCTGATTGGCGGGTCGAGCGCAATGCGCGTGCCCGCGATGTCCGGACTAGCGTTGAGCTTCCCGCCAGGCCTCGCAGCTATGCATGGGAGCAGTCGCGCGAGAAGCGTCGCAGGACTGGACAAGTCCGGTGATAGTGCGCTCGAGTGCATCGAGCTCGGCGAGCTTGGCACGCAGCAGCAGCAAATGGCGCTGGGCCACGTCACGCGCTTCCGTGCAGGAGCGGTCACCGTTCCGCATGAGCGACACCAGCATTCGGACCTGCTCGATGGGCAACGTGAAGTCCCGGCAGCGCCGGATGAATGTCAGCCGTCGGACATCCTCTTCGCCATAGCACCGTTGCCCACCGTCTTGACGATTGGCAGGGGGCAAGAGGCCGATCTTTTCGTAGTAGCGAATGGTCGGCGCAGAGGTATGCGTGAGCTTCGCCAGCTTGCCGATCTTCAAGGCCACGGAAGGTTCCTCCTCAGAGGGCTTGAACCTCAAGTGACTTCAAGGTCTATCGTAAGTTCAATCCAGACGCAGGCCATCGAGGGTAGTTTCCGCCGCCGCTGGAGACTGACTTGGAGCTAACCGACATGAACAAACTGCGTTTTCGCGACATGCCCATGATCGTTCGAGCGACTAGCGCTGCGAGCATCCTCGCGGCATGGGTTCTCTTCGAGCAGATCGTCATCGAGCCATTCGGAATCTATCGCTTCATGCCGTTCTATCGATACGGCAAGTTTTGTACCTATGACGCGGCGGCCGTTCTGCTGGTGGTGATCTATTGGATCGTGGCGCACCGACGACCTCCATCACGCGAACCTGTACGGGCGCGACAGCCGTCTACGGGTGCTTGACTGGGGCGACGCGTCGATGTGGTTCGCCCGGCTGCGCGACGCGCATCTCGAGCCGTGGTGCGGCAATCTCCGTGACGCATTCGCGCTCGCCGTCCGTGTCGGCACGTTCGCGCGCGCACTCGCGTACATACGAGTGCGGGCGGCGCTGCGGCCAGAGGAACGCCCGGACTTCGACATCGATTTTTCGATCGTATTGCGGCGTGCAATCGCGCGACTGAGGGACTAGGCGAGCGGCGATCTCGCTGCAGCTGGAAGAACGCAGTCCGTCAACTCTCGGGAAAATTCTTTTCAATGGCAGGCGCCCGCCGACTCGATGACGCGCATCGCGGCGGGCCACTGGCGGATCGCCTCGAGACACGCATCGCGCCCGACGGCACTCGGGTCGTCGGACGCGCCGCCAATCTGAGGTTCTGGCAGAATCTGGCCAGCAACAGGGACGGCGAGTTCGCCGTGGAAGACGTCGTGGTCTTCGGCGATCGCGCGAATATTCGCTGGCGCTATCGCTTCGGTCCCGGGCTCTCGCAATCCGTCCATGGAGTCACCCTGATGCGTCTGCGCGATGGCCTGATCGTGGAAGCGCTCGGCTACGCGAAGTCCGGCGATGCCTCCGTGGGCACGGCCGTGCGCGACGCATCGGGCTCCGACTCGCGCTGATATCCTCCGCGGGAACTGCCGCTGCGCCACGCCTTCGCCGGCACAGCGGCCCTCGGAGCAGGAGATTTGCCGGATGGATGCACTGTCGGAAGCCATGCGCGCGGTACGCGTCGCCGGCGCGCACTTTTTCAACGGCGAGTTCGCGGCGCCGTGGCGATTTGCCACGCCGGCGCAGGAGCAAATCGGTTCTACGAGATTTTCTGCATCCATCGAGTGCTGCTGACGTCCGCATTGTTCCGATCGCGACCTGTCGAGCGCTCCTCCATTCCGCTCGCCCGGCCACCGATAACAGTTGGATCGGAAAGACACCGGCCTCGCCGACTTGCAGTCCTACCGACTATCATTGGCTTATCACCTGGCCAATTTTTCGCTCGTCCAGCAATGCACACAGCCGCACGTCATCTCGTCTTCCATGCGTCGATCGTTCTGTTGTTCGGCTTGCTGTTAGGCGTGCCGTATGCCCGCGCAATCAGACGAGATCGACTCGCACGCCCCGCATCGCCGAGCGGTCGATGACGATCTCGTCGTCGCAAACGACGGTGCCCGCCACCTTGTGGCCTCCGCCCCGTATGGGGATCTCCAGGTCGTGGTCGCGGGCGAAACGCACGGCCGCGACCACGGCGGCGGCCCCGATGCACCACGCAATCAGGCGCGGGCGCTGGTCGATGGCACCGTTCCAGACTGCACGGGCGATGTCGTAGTCGGCATGGTCGGCACTCATCAGCCGGCTTCGGAACCCGTCGATCGCGCCGCAGCCACATCCGTGGAGTCCATGTCGATGGTGATGGTCCATCCTGAGCTACCACGAAACTCGAACGGTGCTGGCTTGGGTCCGCGACGATAGGCGAGCTGGTCGACCGGCATGATGTTGAACCCGTCATTTCGGGGTGCGGCGAAGTACTTCATGTTCTTGATGACGGTCGTACCTTTCCCTATGGCGCCGGAGAATCGGCTCATCACTACTTCAGCCGCCTTTCCGCCATCGAGCTTGGCCTCGGCGTGCGTCGCGTTGGCTGTCCAATCGATCTTCGCATCGGGTCCCTCGGTGAGAGACGTCCACTTTTGGGGCAGGAAATGGGACAAGAACACGCGGACTCCCTCCCGCTGCTCTTGGGTCGCGGAAGGCTCGAAGGTGAGTTCGACGGTCTTGGCGTCGCCCTTGTCTCCGGCGAACCAGAACTCCATGCCATCCAGCTTGGTCTTGCCAAAATTTCCCTTGTTGACCCGAAACGCTGCGTTGAAGTAGCAGGACGTTTTTCCGTCATGCTTGTGGGTTCCGACTGTGCCGACTTCGGCGGTCGATCCGAAGATACATGGACACAGTAAACGGCAACTGCAGCCATCGATAATTGTCGCATTCACCGCCCAGTCGACCGAGGCATCCTTCGCGGGCGCGTGCGCGTCTTGCGCTGTCGCGCTTTCGTGCAACAGCAGCCCGGCAGCGGCCGCAGTCCCCAGCTTCATCAATTCCCGCCTGGTAATGATCGGTGTAGTCATCGTTTGTCACTCCTCTCTCGACGGCCATATCGAACCACCGCGGACCGCGGTCGAAAAGTCAAAAATCTGGACTTCACAACTGAACGCGTTGGTAGAACACTGGCGTCATGAGGACGTACGGCCAGTACTGCCCCATCGCCCGTGGCGCCGAGATCTTCGCCGAGCGCTGGACTCCGCTGATCATCCGCAACCTGCACCTTGGTTGCGGAAATTTCAGTGAGATCCTGGAGGGCGCGCCCGGACTTTCCCGTACTCTGCTCTCGCAGCGGCTCAAGCAGCTCGAACGGCTCGGTGTCGTCGAGTCGGCACCCAAGCCTGGCGGGCGCGGGCACCACTACGAACTTACTTCTGCGGGCCACGACCTCTTCGCGGTCTGCCAGTCACTCGGCGAGTGGGGTGCGCGTTGGCTCGAAATCGCCCCCGAGAACCTCGACCCCTTTGTGGCCCTAGGGTCAATGGCGCTTAGTTAAGCGCATAGCAGATGACCATAAGTGCACATCTGTCGGCGGGCTTCAGCCCGAGGCACTTTTAGCCACGGGTAGGATTTCGGTCGCCGCTTGCGCGCCCGTGGCTCGATTCGTCCTGGTCGGTTGCCGACAGTGAGCTGCGCGATGAGCCGAAAGAACTCGATCCTGCGGGTCGGATCGGCCGATAGCGTTTTCGAGGTCCACTCGGTCCACATCTGCACGGTATGTTTGAAGCTCAGCTCGCGCGGATGGACACCCGCGTCGCACGCTGCCTGCGCCATCAGCAAGCGGATCACGTTGTAAGCGAGCAAGTACACCCACAACTCCTTCTCCACCATCTGTGGGGTCAGGCAGCGCAGTACCTCCATGCCCAAGGTGGTTTTGATGTTGCGGATGTCCAGTTCCACGTGCCAGCGTCGAGCGTAGAGCTCAGCCAGTTCCACTTTGCACACCGTGCGCGCATCGAGCATCGTGGTCACCAGCACCTCACCGTCGAGCTTCAGTTCCCGTACGGTGATGTGCTCGGGAAAGCTGGCGTAGTGCTGCGGCGTCATCCACAGCGGGCGCAGCCTGGGCTTCGGCCAGCGCACCACATGATCGCGCTTGCCCAGCGCTTGGCCGCGACGAAAGTCGGTGATGCGTGCTCCATTTTGTTCGAACACGACGTCCACGCCGGCCGCCTGCAGCATCGCGATCGTGAAGTAATCGCAGTACAGCGCATCGCCCAGCAGTACGTCCCCTGCGCGCAACGCGGCCAGAATGCTGCGAAACAGCTCCAGCTCCCCGTGCCCTTGACCCTCGTGCGCACTCATCGCTGCTTCGAGCACGGCGCCGGTCGACAAACAAATCAGTCCCACCAGCCGCGCCAGCGGGAAACCCACGCCTTGCGCTTGGCTCGTGGGTTGCGGATAGCGAGCTTGGTTCTCAGCAGTGTCGGGCATCGAGATGCCGGTCCCGTCTACCAACTTCACGCAGCGACCGCGCCAGCGCCAGCCGCGTTGCGCTTGGCTCGACAGCAGTTGCCCGCTCGCGCGCGTGAGCGCTGTGAGCATCTGAAGCGGCAAGCGCTGGCGCGCTTGGCAGTAGGCACCAGTGCGGATGCTCTGCACCCTCAACCCCTCCACCGCGCGTTGTGCCGCCCACGCGTTCACCGCTCGCTGACAGGAGCGATCGGCTGCCAGCACCTGCTTCATGAACATCGCCAGGGTCACGGTCGGCGGATACAGCCGCTCGCGATGCTCGGGCAGATGCGCCTCCGTCGCCTCCAGCAACTCAGCTCCGGTCAGCATGTTGAAGAAATCGACCGCGCCAGCTCGATGCGCTTGCCGACGAATGCGATCTTGATGTTGCCGCGATCGAAAGCGGACATTACGATCGACCAAGGCTGGCCTCCTGGGTTGGTTGGGTGGATGTGTCGCAACAACATCCTACCAATCCAGGTCAGCCTTCCTCTTCTTCCTCAACCGTAGCCTCGCGTATCTCGCTGAGGCATATCTAAGCGCCATTGGTCTTAGCCCGACTCTCCTTCCTCTTCTCCGTCCGGCTCGCTCATCAGCTTCTCCCATTCGCTGATGATCTCCCGCGCGATCTCCACATCCTCATCCGCCACCGCCACGCCGACGAGATTGCCCAGCGGCAATTCGCCCG
>DASYRK010000004.1:0-35080 GCA_036004505.1 Steroidobacteraceae bacterium | reverse complement strand
AACGTCGCCTCGCGCAGCGCCATCGCAAAGCGCGTCACCGAGTCCATCACCAGCAGCACGGATTTCCCCTGATCGCGGAAGTGCTCGGCGATCGCGGTTGCCCGCAACGCGCCGCGCACGCGCACGAGCGGAGCGGTATCGCTCGTCGCCGCGACCACCACCGATCGCGCAAGCCCTTGCGCGCCGAGCGCCGCGCGCACGAAGTCGCCGACCTCGCGTCCGCGCTCGCCGATCAGACCGACGACGATGACGTCGGCGCTCGTGTAGCGCGCCATCATGCCGAGCAGCACGCTCTTGCCGACGCCGCTGCCCGCGAACAGGCCGATACGCTGGCCGCGACCGACCGTCAGCAGAGAATTGATCGCACGCACGCCGACGTCGAGCGGTTGTTCGATCGGCTGGCGCGACAGCGGATTGATCGGCGTACCGGTCAAGCGGATGCGTTCTTCAGAAGCAATCGGGCCCAGCCCGTCGAGCGGCGCGCCGGCGCCGTCGATGATCCGGCTCAACAATTGCGGACCGACGCCCACCGTTTCAGCGCCCGTGCGTGGCACGACGCGGGCGTTCGGCTTCAGACCATGAATGTCGCCGGTCGGCATGAGATAGAGACGGTCGCCCGAGAAGCCGACGACCTCGGCTTCGATGCGCGCGCCGTCGTTTCCGAGCACGTCGCAGCGATCGCCGACGGCGGCCTGGCAGCCCGCGGCCTCGAGCGCGAGGCCGACCATGCGCGTGAGCACGCCTTCGACCGGCGGCGGCGGCAATTGCTCGACGCGCCGGGCGTGCCTTTCGAGCAGGCTCGCGATGGTGGAATTACGCGCCGCGTCCGGCATCGGTGCGCTCTTCGCCGAGGATTGCGGCCATGATGTTCTGGATGCGGGTCTCCAGACGCTGGTCGATGTGGGCGGTATCTGTCGTGACGCGGCAACCGCCGCGCGTCATCACCGGATCTTCGACGATCGTCCACGCGCGGTCAGCCGTCGGCGTCGCGAGCTTCTCGCGCACGACGTTCGCGTCGTCGGGATGCAGATGGACGCGCACATCGCGCGTCGCTGCCGGCAGCAGCGCGACGGTCTCGCGGATGATCGCGATCACCTGCGCAGGATCCATCCGCAGCTCGCGACGCACGAGCTGACTCGCGATCGTGACGGTAAGCTGCACCAGCTGTTCTTCGACCTGCCCGTCCAGATCCTTGAAAGGCTGCGCGATCGTGGACAGCATCTTGTCGATGGTCGCGACCTGCGTCTTGACCTGATTGAGGCCTTTCTCCTGTTCGGCGCGCGCCGCCGCGACTCCGGCCGCGTGACCCTTGGCGTACGCTTCCTTGTGCGCGCGCTGCTCGACGTCTTCGAGCTCGCTGACCGTGCGACCGGCGCGGCGCCCCTGCACTGTCTTGCCCGCAACCGCCGGCAGGTCCCAGCGCGAGACTGCGCTCATACGAATTCCTCACCCTTGCCGCCGAGCTGAATGGTGCCGGCCTCGGACATCTTGCGGACGATCGCGAGGATTTCCTTCTGCGCCGCTTCGACTTCGGACAGACGCACCGGACCTTTCGCCTCCAGATCGTCCTTGAGCATATCGGCGGCACGTTGCGACATGTTCTTGAAGATCTTCGCCTTGAGCGGCTCGTCCGCGCCCTTGATCGCGAGCAGCAGCTTGTCGCTCGGCACGGCGCGCAGCACTTCCTGCATGCCGCGGTCGTCGATCTCGGCGATATCGTCGAACACGAACATCAGGTCCTGGATCTTCGTGCCGAGCGACTCGTCAACTTTCGAGATCAGCTCGACGACGCTCGCCTCGGTGCTCGAATCCATGAAATTCAGAATGTTCGCGGCGCTCTTCAAGCCGCCGAGCACCGAGCTCTTGAGTCCGTTGGCACGGCCGGCGAACTGCTTCTCGATGACTTCGTCGAGCTCGTGCAGCGCCGAAGGCTGGATGCCGTCGAGCGTCGCAATGCGCAACACCACGTCGGCGCGCAGCGGCTCGGGGAAATTGCCGAGGATGTCGGCCGCCTGGTCGGCATCGAGATACGCCATGATGATCGCGATGATCTGCGGATGCTCCTGCCGGATCAGCTCCGAGACCGCGCGGGGGTCCATCCACTTGAGCGCTTCGAGACCCTTGCTGGAGCGACCGAACAGGATGCGGTCGATGACGCCGCGCGCCTTCTCCTCGCCCAGCGCGCCGATCAGCACCTTGCGCAGGTACTCGTCGACGCCGACGCCGAGCGACGTGTGTCCCTCGACCGAGAGACTGAAGTCGCTCAGCACCTGGCTCACGTCGCCGCGCGAGATGTTCTGCAGCTGCGTCATCGCGGCGCCGATGCGCTGCACGTCCTTCGCGCCCATGTGCCGCATGACTTCGGTCGCTTCCTGCTCGCCGAGCGACAACAGGAAAATGGCGGCGCGCTCCGTGCCGGAGCGCTTGGCGTCATGTGACTGCTTCTTACTCATCGTTCCCGACCCACGTCTTCACGACCTGCGCGACGCGCGCCGCATCCTGCGTCACCAGCGAGCGCGCCTGAGAAATCTGTCCGTCATAGTCGAGCTGCTGACCCGCGCCGCGCGCGACCGGTAGTGCCCCCGCCTCGCCTGCCGCCGCCGGCGCATATGCGATACGCGGCTGTGCGAGCAGCCCGCGGATCAGCGGACGCAGCACCATCAGGACCAGCACCAGCAGCACGATCAGGCCGGCGGCGAGCTTCGCGATGTCGCGCACCAGCGGACGTTCCCACAGGGGAATCGCTTCCTGCTGGACATCTTCCGGCTTCAGCTCGCCCTTGAACGAGGCATTGACCACGTTGACGCTGTCGCCACGCGCCTGGTCGAAGCCGACGGCGTCCTTCACCAGCTTCGTCATGTTCTCCAGCTGTTCCGGAGTCAGCGCGGTCTCGGTGACGTTGCCTTCGTCGTCGGTCGTCTTCAGGTTGTCAACGAGCACTGCAACGGTCAGGCGCTTGAGGCGGCCGGCCGGCTGCTTCGTGTACGCGACGGTGCGATCGATCTCGTAGTTGCGCGTCGACTGCTTCGAAGTGTTGTCAGGCGGCGAATTCGGCGCGACGGTCTGCTCCGCGTTCGCAGCCTGCGCACCGGGAGCAACGCCAGGCGGCAGCGCGACACCGGGCGTCGGCGGCTGATTCGTCAGCGCACCGGGCACGCCCTGCGGGCCGGCGCCGTTGCGGCTCGTCTCTTCCGCGGTCTGCTCGCTGCGAACGATCTGGCTTTCGGGCCGGTACTGCTCGCGAGCTTCTTCGGTGGTCGAGAGCTCGACGTCGGCCACGACCTGCGCGCGGACGCGGCCCGGTCCGACGAGCGGCGCGAGCAACTGCTCGACGCGGCCCGTGTAACGCTCTTCCATGCCGCGCGCGATTTCGAGTTGCTTCTCCCGGGCGGCCATCTCGTCGTTGCCTTCCGGCGCCGAGAGCAAGCGGCCCTGCTGGTCGACGACGGTGACCTGGTCCGCTTCGAGCTCGGGGATGCTGGACGCGACGAGGTTGAGGATCGCCGTCACCTGCTCGGATTCGAGTCGGCGGCCCGGCTTCATCTGCAGGAACACCGAGGCGCTCGGCGGACGGCGGTCGCGCACGAACGCGGACTGCCGCGGCAGCGCGAGGTGCACGCGGGCGCCTTCGACCGGCTGCAGGTTCGAAATCGTGCGCGCGAGCTCGGTCTCGAGTGCGTGCTGATAGCGCGCGCCTTCCATGAACTGGCTGACGCCGAAGCCCGGCTCCTTCGACATGACGGCGAAGCCGCCATCGCCTTCGGGCAGACCCTGCGCCGCGAGCTTGAGGCGCGCATCGTGAACGCGATCGGCCGGCACGCTGATCGTGCCGCCCTCGAGCTTGTACGGAATGTTGTTGGTGTCGAGCGCCTGCGCGATCTGCGCCGCGTCCTGCTGGCCGAGGCTGCCGTACAGCAGGCTGTAAGTCGGCTCCTTCGACCACAGCACGATCACGACGCCCGCAGCAACCGCCGCGGCGATGCCGATGAGCAGCGCGAGCGGCTTGAGGCTCGGCGGGATGATGGAAGGACGCGGCAATGCCGCCGCTTCGGTACTCATGACCTATTCACCTAACTCTTTCATCAGATGGGCATGTTCATGATCTCCTGGTACGCATTCACGAAACGGTTGCGTACTTCGGTGATCGCTCGGAACGACACACTGGCCTTCTGCATCTCGAGCATGACCTGCGGCAGCTCGACGCCCGGCACGCCGCGCTCGAACTGGGTCGCGAGATCGGAGGCGCGCTGCTGCGTCTGGTTGACCTGGTCCAGGCCCTGCTTCAAGACATTGGAGAACGAGCTCGCGGGAGACTGCAGCGCGTTGCCGACGCCGGCAGCGGCCTGCGAAATCTCCGCCGGTGCGCCGCCCGCACCTCGCACCTGCGACTGCATGGAGCGGATCTGGGCGAGCACTGCATCGATCTGTACGTTGGACATTGATTGCTCCCTCAAACTTCGACGCCGGCTTCGCGCAGCTTCGCGAGCTTGTAACGCAAGGTTCGCGGGCTGATGCCGAGACGTTTGGCCATGGCGGAACGGTTGCCGTTGTCGGTGCGCAGGGCCTGGAGAATCAGGTCGCGCTCGGTGGCGGAGACGGACTCGGAAAGGGCTGCAGGCTGCAGGCTGTAGGCTGCAGGCAGAGACGGATCGAAAGTGGGCTGCACGTTGCTCTCTTCAATCTGGATGTGCTCGGCGTCGATCACTGGGCCGGTCGCCAGGATGAGAGCGCGCTGCATGACGTTGTCGAGCTCGCGGACGTTGCCGGGCCACGCGTGCGTGAGCAGCACGTGTGCGGCTTCGGCGCTCAGCGCGGGGATGCGCTCGCCGGGGCGGCAACGCGCGTTGAGCACGTGCATCGCGAGCGGCAACACGTCGTCGCGACGCTCGCGCAGCGGCGCGGTCGTCAGCGGAAATACGTTCAGGCGGTAGTACAGGTCTTCGCGGAAGCGTCCGGCGGCGACTTCGCCGCGCAGATTTCGATTCGTCGTCGCGAGCACGCGCACGTCGAGCGACACCGGCACGCGGCCGCCGAGGCGTTCGACTTCGCGCTCCTGCAGGACGCGCAGCAGCTTCGCCTGCAGACCCAGCGGCATCTCGGTGACTTCGTCGAGCAGCAGGGTCCCGGCCTGCGCCTGCTCGAACTTGCCCGGATGCGCGGCATGCGCGCCGGTGAAGGCGCCGCGCTCGTAACCGAACAGGATCGCTTCGAGCATGTTCTCGGGAATCGCCGCGCAGTTCACGGCGACGAACGGCCGGTCGGCGCGCGGCGAGTTGCGATGGATGAAGCGCGCCAGGACTTCCTTGCCCGTGCCCGACTCCCCGGCGATCAGCACCGTGCAGTCGCTCGCCGCGACCCGCCGGGCCAGCTCCGCCAGGCGACGCGAGGCCTCGGCGGTCGCGATCAGGTCGGTGGAAGAAGTGAATGGCGACGCGGCGCCGGTGACGGGCGAGGAAGCCTCGCCGTCGCGCCCGTAGTCAGCCATTCGTGAGATCACGCCCATAGTGGCCAGTGAGGGAGCAAGTTCTGTTCCAGTGGAGGAGTTGGGAGGCTCGGGGCGGTGAAGCTGTGGAGCCGGTCACACGCTTGTCAGGCTAAAGCCTGACCCACAGCACTCTTTGTGAGTCAGGCTTCAGCCTGACACTCCGTGCCATCCGTCAAACTTCCGACGCCGCCGCTTCGTTGAGCATCTGGAACTTGCGGAGCTTTTCGACCAGGGTCGTGCGCCGCAGCTTGAGCAGCCGCGCGGCATGGGCGACCGTGCCGCCCGAGCGGCTCAGGGCCTGCTGGATGAGGCCGCGCTCGATCGTGAACAGGTGGTCGCGCAGGTCCAGGCCTTCGGCCGGCAGCTGCACGAAGGTATCGGCGGGATCCTGCTCGGTCAGCATCGCGATCACGCCGCTGTCGTCGATGGGCCCGCCCTCTTCGATCTGATCGATATCGTTCATCTGGGGCTCGATCGGCGGCAGCTCGTCCGGGATCGCGTCCAGGTTCATCTGGGCCAGCACCGCCGGCGGCCGGTACTTGAGCGGCAGGTCGGCGACGTCGATGCGGCGGTTCGGGCACAGGATCGACAGGCGCTCGATCAGGTTGCCGAGCTCGCGGACGTTGCCCGGCCACGGATAGGCGCTCAGCACCTTGAGCGTGCGCGCGGTCAGCTCGACCTTGCTGCGGCCGGCGTCGACGTTGCGATCCGAGAAATCCCGCACCAGCAGCGGCAGATCGTCGATCCGCGAGCGCAGCGAGGGCATCTCGATGGGGAACACGTTGAGGCGGTAGAACAGGTCCTCGCGGAACGCGCCGCGCGCGATCGACTCTTCCAGGTTGCGATGGGTCGCCGCGATGATGCGCACGTTGCAGCGGATCGGCGCGTGGTTGCCGACGCGCTCGAACACGCGCTCCTGCAGGACGCGCAGGAGCTTGACCTGCATCGGCAGACTCATGTCGCCAATCTCGTCGAGGAACAGGGAGCCGCCCTCCGCGATCTCGAACCGGCCCTTGCGGGCGGCGATCGCGCCGGTGAACGAGCCCTTCTCGTGCCCGAACAGCTCGCTCTCGAGCAGCTCGGCCGGGATGGCGCCGCAGTTGATGGCGACGAACGGACGCTGCCGGCGGGGGCTGGCGTCGTGGATGGCGCGGGCGGCGAGCTCCTTGCCAGTGCCCGACTCGCCGAGGATCAGCACGCTCGAATCGTGGGCCGCGACCTGGCGGATCAGGGCGCTGGCTTCGCGCACCGCCGACGACGAGCCGGTCGGCATGGACACGTTGCCGGCCTCTTCGAGCGTCGCTTCGATCGGCACGCGCAGAGCGGCGGCCAGCACCGTGTGCTTGAACGGGAACTGCAGGCGCTGCAGCCGGGAACCGAGGGCCGCGAGCAGCTGGTCGGCAACAGCGGCAGAACCGTACGCGACGACGGGGACATCGGCGAGTTGCTCACGCAGAGCAGCACCGAGCTCGCGCCAATCGCAATCGGCTACGTCGCCGATGAGCAGGGCCGGCGGCGTGCTCGGCGCCTGGATGACTGCCCGCATCAGGGCGCTGTGATCGATCAGCAAAGGCTCGAGCCCGAGGGTACGCAGGACCTCCGCCACTCGCTCCGCGCGCTGCGCATCGCCGTCATAGACGACCGCCCGCTGCAGGGTGAGGGTTCGCAGTCTTGCCGTGTCGCTCAAGTTCATCTGAATCCTTGCGCTCTGTGCGCGAGTGCTTTCGTCTTGGCGGTATTCTGTCTGTCTGTGTAAGTTGCTCTATAAGACTCTCCCTGAACGCCCCCCGACTCGTGAACTACTGCCAGAAATTTGGCGCACGCTTAAGGGAACGACTGAGCGCGCACTAGTGGAAGAGGCGCGCGCGAGGCTTAAAACAAGGTGGTTTTCTGCTGCGCGTGGGCCGGAAAAAAAGCGCGCGCGCAAAATTGCGGGAAACCGAGATGGTTTGTGGGCTGCGCCCGGCTACACGAAGTGCATTCGTGGTCGTCGGCATGGTCGGCGCAGATTAGCTGCCGTCACCACTTGAACGGTCGTACCCTCACAGACAGTTCTCAATCTCTAGAATCTTTTTCTTCGAGTGCTACTTCTTCGGCGAGCGAATGCCGGCGATCTGCCGGCGATGCTTGCGGAACGCGAGCTTCTCCAGCAGGTCGGCCACGTTCTCGCTCAGCGCTGCAAAGCGCACTTTGACGCGGCCGTCCGGCCCCACCGAAGCGATGCGGCCGGCGAGCCGCAGCGGCTCGGCGATGCTGTCGCGGACGTAGATTTCCAGGACGCCCTGGGCGCCCAGCTCCGGGAACGGCGAGATGGCCTGCCACACGCCGCCCAGTGCATTGAAGCGGATCGAGGTCGGACGCGGGCGCGGCCGGCTGGCCACGAGCAGCGCGCCGACCATGTCGAGCAACAGGTTGACCTTGAGGTCGAGCCGCATGATGTCCGCGGCGTGCGGCGAGCTCTCGTCGCTCTTCTCCGGCTGGCCGTGCTCGTCGAGCGCCGACAGGGCCTGGAGGACCCGCAGGTTGCGGTCGGCGTAGCTGCTGATCAGCGCCTGGTCGAACGGCTCCGCCATCTTTTTCCAGGACACCGGCAGTACGTCTTCGTATGCCAGCTCCTCGTAGAGAACGACTGTGTCGAGACCCTCGTACATCGTCAGCCTCCCTTGCCGAGCATGTCCATGATTACGGCCACATCATTGCCCTCCCCCGCCTGCGGGGGAGGGTTCGGGTGGGGGCCGGCCACTTCCGCCATCTTCTTCACCGCCGCGTCGGACTCCGTCATTGCCTGGCGCAGCGCGCTGAGCCATTCCTGGTCCTGCGGGCGGGCGCTCGAGGAAATCTTGTCCAGCAGGTCGCGCCGCTCCTGGATCGTCTTCGGCACTTCCTGCCATTGGCCGGTCATGGCCTGCTGCACGAGCTTGTACGTCGCAGCCATGACGCTGTCTGCAATCGGGGTGCTCATCTGGCGCGTGCCTCGGCCGGGATCGCGACCCACGCGGCGCGGATGTCATGCAGGAGCTTGGAAACCTCGTCGAGCATCTCGACGCGGTTGTCTGCCATCGCCTTGAGCAGGCGCCGGCCCATGTAGTCGTAGAGCTCGCCGAGGTTCGCGGCGAGCTGGCCGCCGGCCTTCAGATCGAGACTGTTGCGCAGCTCGCCGATGATCGAGACGGCCCGGTTCAGCAGGCGCGCCTTTTCCGTCATGTCGCCGCGGGTCATGCAGCCACGCGCGGTGCTGATACGCTCCAGCGCGCCGTCCATCAGCATCACGATCAGGCGATGCGGATCGGCTGCTGCGACGCCGCCATGCGCCTGCGCGCTGCTGTAAGCAGCCAGTTTTGCGGCGTGGGGCTGGGCGGCCATGATCGTGACTCCGTGTGCGCGAACTACCTGTCCAGTTTAACGGCCCCTGCAGGTCGGGCTTTAGCCCGACTTGCCTACGAGCCCGCTTTCGGAACGCTCGCCAGCTGCTGCGCCAGATAGCTCGAAGTCGACTGCAACTGCGCCAGCAGCGAGTCGAGCGCCGTGAACTGCTTGCGATAGCGCGCCTCGATCTGCTCCATGCGCAGCGCGAGAGCTTCCTTGTCGTCGGCGACCCGGTCGAGATCGCGCTTGAGCGAGGTGTTGCGGGTGTCGAGATCGCTGCCGCTGGCGAGGCGCGCTTCGACCTGTGCGAACAGCCGCGCCGCGACGCCGTTCTCAGAGCCGAACAGGTGCGCGACCGCGTCCGGAGCCGAATCCAGCGCCTTCTGCAGCTTCGCCGTATCGAGCTCCAGCGAGCCGCTGGCGGTCGTCGTGATGCCGACGCTTGCCAGCACGCTGTAGTCGCCGGTCAATCCGCTCACCGGATTCGTGAGACCGCGACGCATCTCCTGCTCGATGCCCCGCAACAGCGAATCGCCGAGCAGCGGGCCGGCGGTCTTGCTGGCCGCGTCGTAGCTGCCGAGCTTGGCGACCGCGGCCTGCATGTTGTTGTACTCGGTGACGAAGCTCTGGATGCGGGTCAGCACGCTGGACGAGTCGAAGCTGATGTTGAGGGTGGTCTTCACCCCTACTTCCGCCTTCAGCAGGTTGATCGTCACGCCTTCGACGGCGTCGCCGATCACGTTGGTCGAGCTCGACACCTCGAAGCCCGAGATCTTCACCAGCGCGTCCTTGGCCTCGTCCTTCTGAATGAGGTTCATCGTGCCGGCCGGGTCGTAGTCGAGCGCCGCGAGGCCGCCGTCGCCGCCGCTGGAGACGATCTTGATCGCGTGGTCTTCGCCGGTCTTGCGCGACGTCAGGATCAGGCGCGTGCCTTCGGTACCGTTCAGCAGCGTCGCCTGCACGCCGGTGTTGTCCGACGAGCTGTTGATTGCGTCGCGGATGTCTTCCAGCGTGTTCGCATCCTGCGGGATCTCCACGTCGAAGGAGTCCGCGCCGACGGTGATCGCGAGCGAGCCGTAGCCGATCTCGGCCGACGCACCCGCGAGATAAGGATTGGAGGCAAGCCGGTGCGCGCTCGCGAGGTTCATCACTTCGACGTCGTAGCTGCCCGCGGCTGCGGCCGAGCTTGCGGTGGCAGTGAAGCGCGTCGTATCCGCCGACGTCGCCTTGCGCGCCGAGAACACATCGAGGTTGCGCAGCGGCGTGAGCGCGCCCTTGAAAGCGCCGAGTGCGCCCTTGAGCGTGCCGAGCGCGGAAATCTTCGTCGTCGCGGCAGCCTCACGACGCAGGATCGGCGCCGAGCGCGCCGCGTTCTCGGTCGTGACCAACTGGCTCACGAGGCTGTTGATGTCCAGTCCGGAGCCGACGCCGCTTGCCTGAATGCCTGCCACAGTATTCTCGCTTCTCAGGCTTTTTCGTTGACGAGTACGATCGTTTCGTCGTGCGCCAGCTCCGCCAGGCGCAGGACTTCTTCGTTCGGGATCTGCCGGATCAGGTCGCCGGTCTCTGCGTCGCGCACGCTGCAGACCATGCGGCCGCTGGCGTCGTCGACGTGGAACTCGAGCTCGCGGCTCACGCGCTTCAGGAAGCTCTCGAGCTGCTGCGCGACCTTGTGAATGTCCGCAGGCTTCACTTCCACGGGCGGCTGCTTCGGCTTGGCGTGCGTCTGCACGGCCGCTGCAGCAACCTGCAGAGGCGCCGGCGTCGCAACCGGTTTCACAGTCATGCCGTCATCGCTCATGGCCTGCTCCTGTCAGTTCAAAAGCGGCGGGCGATGGAGGTCCTGCGACCGCCACCGCCCACCGCGTGTCCTGCCATCGTCCTGATGTCAGTCAAACGTCATCCCAGGCTGCCCGTTAGCGGAGCAGCGAGAGCACGTTCTGCGGCACCGCATTCGCCTGTGCCAGGATCGCCGTGCCGGCCTGCTGCAGGATCTGCGCGCGCGTGAGGGCGGCAGTTTCCTGGGCGAAGTCGGCGTCCTGAATGCGGCTGCGCGAGGCCGTGAGGTTCTCGGCGGCAGTCGTCAGGTTGGTGATCGTGGACTCGAAGCGGTTCTGGATCGCGCCGAGCGTCGAGCGCAGGCTGCTGACCGAGGTCAGGGCCGCGTCCACGCGGACGATCGCGTCGTTGGCATCGGCCGCCGTCTCGACCGACATGGCCGTCAGGAAGTCGGTGTCGTCGGCGACCGCGGCGTCCGCGACACCGAGGTTGGTCGTCGCATCGTTCGCCGTCACGATCGTCAGATCGTCGTGCGAAGCGATCACGAGATGGTTGTCGCCGTCGATCCAGGCTGAGGCACCCGCGACCTTCGAGTTGATCGCGTCAACCAGGTCCTGCGCGGTGTCGTAGTCGCCGGTCAGCTGCACAGCCGTGCCGTCGCCCACTGCGATCGTGAAGTCGTCATCGGCGAGCGACAGCGGGAACGACGGGTCGTCCAGCGTGCCGTCATCGTTGATGTCGAGGACGTTGATGGTACCGACCGCCTTCGCGACCTGACCGATCGCATCCTTCTTCATGCTGGTGTTCAGGCCGATGGAGATCGTCTCACCGGCGTTCGCGCCGACCTGGAAGGCCGCCGTGCCGAACGAACCGTCGAGGATCTTCTGGCCGTTGAACGAAGTCTGCGAAGCGACGCGCTCGATTTCCGCGAGGCGCTGCTCGACTTCCTGGTTCAGCGCGTCGCGGTCCGACACGCTGTTCGTGCTGTTCGCAGCCTGCACCGCGAGCTCGCGGATACGCTGCAAGTTGTTGGTGATTTCCGCCAGCGCGCCTTCACCGGTCTGCGCGAGCGAAATGCCGTCATTGGCGTTGCGCGCGGCCTGGTTGAGACCACGGATCTGCGTCGTGAAACGCTCCGCGATCGCGAGGCCGGCGGCGTCGTCCTTGGCGCTGTTGATGCGCAGGCCCGAAGACAGGCGCTGCAGGGCAGTGGCAAGGGCGCCACCGGATGTCGACAGATTGCGCTGGGCATTCAGCGACATCACGTTGGTGTTAATGACTTGAGGCATTGCAGTCTCTCCTGATGTTTACCGTACTTAGCCGGGTTGATTCCGATGCCCATCAACCTGTGCAGGGGCTGTATCGGTGCGCCGCGGCGGAACTTGAGAGACCGAAGCTGTATCGTGAGGTTTTGTGAGGGAATTCACGGACAGAATCGAAGCGTCAACAACGCGAAATCTACGCAGTGCGCGTTAGGGGAAACCCTATCGCAGATAGTCGAACAGCGAGAGCTGCGCGATCTTCGAATACGACGCCTGCGCGGCCTGCAGCCCCACGAGCTGCTGATTCATGCGCGAGACGGCCTCTGCGTAGTCCAGGTCGCGCAGCTGCGAGGTCGTCGTCTCGAGCTCGACCTTGCGGTCGGCGAGCGCCTCCTGCGCCCCATCGATCGCGGATAGCCGCGTGCCGACTTCGGCGCGCACGCTCAGCAGATGATCGGAGGCCTGGTCGAGCTGCTGCAGCGCCGTCGCCATGCTCGAGTTGAACTGGGCGCGGTCGGCCGTCGTCGCCGTCGACGATTCGAGCGTCGCGGCCAGGTTGCTCAGCGTCGTAAACACGTCTTGCGAGCGGCTGCGCGCGATCGAGAACGAATCGTTCTGCGCCGGCATGCCGGTCATGTCGAGGTTCGCGCCGTTGAAGGAAATCGTGCTGTTCTCGGTGTACGTTCCGGTCGCAACGACCGTCGCCGCGCTGTCGACGATCTCGTAGTCGCCGGTCGCGGACGTGAAGCGCAGCGTGTAGTCGCCCTGCACCCACTGCGCAGGATTCGCCAGCGTGCCGCCCGCGATTACGCCGCTACCGGCGTTGCCCGCTGTGGCGTTCGTGACGAACGTGCCGTTGCCCTCGGTGATCGCCATGAATGCGTCCGTGCCCGAATGGCCGTCGACGACGCGCTGATCCTGACCGATCTGCAGCGCACGCGCGCCCTGGTCGCCGAAGTAGGAGATCGTGCTGCCGGTCTGCGCGAACGGCTGCGTCAGCGTCGCGAAGCCGGAGAACAGGTATTCGCCGTTGGCATCGCGCCGGTTGGCGATGTCCATCAGCTCTTTCAGACGGCTGCGCACTTCGGTCGCGAGCATCTTGCGGCTCGCAGGATCGACCGAGGCGTTGTTGCCCTGAACGGTGAGCTCGTGCACGCGCTGCATCAGCGTATTCGCGTCGGCCAGGGCCTGTTCTTCCAGCGTCAGGCGACTCTTCGCCATGTCCGCGTTGCGATCGAACTGGTCCGACTCGGACAGCGCACGCTGCAGCTCCATGATGTGCACGGCGGCGACCGGATCGTCGGCGGGCGTCTGCACGCGCTTGCCCGAAGCGATCTGGCCCTGCGTCTGCGACAGCACCGATTGCTGACTGAGTAGTGCAGTGAGCGCCGCGTGATGAATACCTGCAGTGGAGATGCGCATGGGACTAGCGCTCCGTGGCCGCCAGCAACGTCTGGAACATGGTGTCGGCGACGCGGATCAGCTGCGCCGCGGCCTGGTACGCCTGCTGGTACTTGAGCAGGTTGGCCGCTTCCTCGTCGAGGTTGACGCCCGAGACGGCTTCCTTCGCCGCGAGGCTTTCCTCGTAGACGACGTTCTGCGCGTCGCGATTGACCTGCGCCTGCCGCGTGGCGACGCCGATGCCGCCGACGAATTCGCCGACCGCCGAGCCGAGCGAGGTCGTGCCGTTGTTGAGCACCGGGGACTTCAGCGCGTCCGCGAGCAACAGCGCATTGCGGTTGTCGCCGGTGCCGGAGGTGTTGTCCGTGACCGTGAACGTGTCGCCCGCGGCCGGATTGCCAGTGATCTGCACGCGCCAGCCGTTGACGTCGATGTTGCCGCCGTCGGTGTACGTGAAGCTGCCGGCGCCGTTGATCGAATACGTGGTCGCGCTGGTGAACTCGATCGTCACCGGCGAGCGCAGCTGCGCATCGGCGCTGTCGAGCACTTCGCCCGCGGAAATCGCGCCGGACCCTGAATTTCCAGTGTCTGCGGCGCTGCGGATCGGCGCGGCGGCCGCGATCTTCGACGGATCGGAGATCAGCACCTTCATGTCCGTGATCGCGCCGCTGGTCGGGCGGATCAGGAACGAATCGCCGGTGTCCGCCGTGCCGCCGACCTCGATCTCGAGGCCGTCGACGACGAACGGATCGGCGGCCGTGCCCGTGCCGGTCATCGGCACGGAGGCGCCCGTCAGGGAATCGCGCAACTCCCAGCCGCCGCTCGTCATTTCGAGAATGTAGTCGCGGCCGGTCAGTGCGCCGACGTCGGTGCGCGTCACGCTGAGCGTGCCGCTGCCGGTGTTGAGGATGCTCGCCAGCCCCTGGGCATCGCCCACTTCGAACAGGTCGCCGCCGAGCGCGCCGGAGAGGTCGATGCCTTCGTGATGCTGCGCATTCACGACGTCGGTGAGCGCAACGGCAATGCGGCCCAGCGCGTTGTGCGCCGGATCGAGCTGCTCGGTGCGGAAATCCATCAGGCCGCCGAGGACGCCGCCGGAAATGTTCCGGCTGATGTCGACGGAGGAGCCCGGGGTCTGCAATGCGATCGTGAGCCGCGAGGAATCGTACTGGTCCTGAACGGTCGTCAGCTCGTTGACGTCTCCGCCGAGCACCAGCGGCTGGCCGCTGCCCACGAAGACGTTGACGGTGCCGCCGTCCTGGCGCACCACGTTGACTGCAACTTTCTCCGACAGCTGATCGAGCAGGCGGTCGCGCTGATCGAGCAGATCGTTCGGCGGCTGTCCGCCGGTGCGGGCCGTGGCCGACGTGATCTCATTGTTCAGCCGCGCAATGCCTTCGGCGAGCGTGTTCACCTCGCCGACCTCGCCCTTGATGCGCGTGTTGATCTCGTTGCCGATGTCTTCGAGCCGCGAATCGAAGGACTTCAGGCGCTGCTGCAGCGTGTTGGCCTCGCTCAGCAGCACCTGGCGCGCCGGCGTCGAGGCCGGCGAGTTCGCGACGCTCTGGAACGCATTGACGAAGTTCTGCAGGCTCGCGCTCAGCCCGGTGGACGAGTCGCCGAACATATTGTTGAGCCGCTCGGCGTTGGACGCGTAGATATCGAGGTGCTGCAGGCTGCTGGAGGTCGAGCGCGTCTGCATCGCGACGAACTGGTCGTAGACGCGCTGCGTCGTCTGGACGTTGGCGCCCTGCCCGATCCAGCCATTGCCGTAGCCCTGCGCCGGACGCGTACCGATGAGCGTGCGCTGACGGCTGTAGCCGTCGGTGCTGACGTTCGAAATGTTATGGCTGGTCGTGTCGAGCGCGCGCTGGAAAGCCAGCAGGCCGGACACGCCAGTCGAAAGAAGGTCAGCCATTAGAAGATCTCTTTAGTCAACGTCGTTGACGGCATCGCCGCAGCGAACTTGAGGGTGTCGGAGCGCGCGCGGACTTCGTCGGCGACCGCGGCAATCTTCTGCGCATACTGCGGGTCGGTCGCGTAGCCGCCCTGCTGCAAAGCCGACGCGAACGCCTCGACGTTGTCGCCGGCGCCGCGGGCACTGGCATAACGCGAGCTGTCGCGGATCAGGGCGGCGTAGTCGCGGAAGCTGTCCGCCGGCGAGTCGTAGGCGCGAAAGCGCTCGACCTTGCGCACGGGAATCCCGGATTCGAACTCCAGCGTCGGCACGTTGACCGTCGCGCCCGACCACTGGCTGCCGGCTTTGATGCCGAACAGGTTGAAGCTGCACTCGCCTTGCGCATTGCACGGCACCGACCGGCCCCAGCCGGTTTCCAGCGCGGCCTGCGCGAGCAATGCGTCAGGATCGACGCCGATCTCGCGCGCGGCCTTTTCAGCGTGCGGGCGCATCGTGCGTAGAAAATCGTCCTTCGAAGACGCAACAGGCGCCGGGGCCTGGGTCTTGGGAGTCGCAGAGGCCTCCTGGCCCCGGCTCGTTGCGCCCACGCCGCCCTGGAGCTGTCGCACCAGCATGTCGGCGAGGCCGAGTCCCTTCCCTTTCGACATCTGCATCGCGATCTGGTCGTCGAACATGTCCTGGTACATGTCGGCCTGGTCGCTGCCGAACAACGAGTCCTCGCCGAAGCTCTTGTTCGCTTCGCGCATGCTCTTCAGCAACATCTGCGTGAACAGGCTCTCGAACTGACGCGCCGCTTCCTTCAGCGCCGTCGGGGCCTGCGCCTTCGCGTCGTTCTTCAGGGCCGCGAGGCCCTGGAAGTCCGCGAAGAAGTTGATGTGGGTCGGAGCCGTCATGATTGCTAGATCACGATGAGCTCGGCGCGCAGCGCGCCCGCTTCCTTGAGCGCTTCGAGAATCGCGACGAGGTCGCCCGGGGCCGCGCCGACCTGGTTCACCGCGCGCACGATCTCGTCGAGATTGACGCCGGCGTGGAACACGAACATGCGTGCCTCGGGCTGCTCGACCTTGATCTCCGAGCGCGGCGCGACGACCGTTTCACCCTGCGACAGCGGATTCGGCTGACTGACGTCGGTCCGCTCGGTGATGGTGACTGACAAGGATCCGTGCGCGACGGCCGCAGGCGTCACGCGCACAGCAGAGCCGATCACGACGGTGCCGGTTCGGGAATTCACGATCACGCGCGCGGGCGCGTCGCCCGGCTCGACCTCGATCGCTTCGAGCGTCGAGAGATACGCAATGCGCTGGCTCGTGTCGGTCGGCGCCTGCACGCGCACGGACACCGCGTCCATCGCGCGCGCCGTGTCTGCGCCGAGCAGCTTGTTGATACCGTCGGTCAGGCGCGCCGCCGTCGTGAAATCCGGCGTGTTGAGGTTCAGAACGACGTACGGCTCGGACGCGAAGTTCGTCGCGACCGCGCGCTCCACCGACGCACCGTTCGGCACGCGGCCGGAGCTCGGAACATTCAGAGCGATGCGCGAGCCGTCCTTGCCGGAGATGCCGAAGCCGCTGACGATGAGACTGCCCTGCCCGATCGCATAGACCTCACCATCGATACCACGCAGCGGAGTCATCAGCAGGCTGCCGCCGCGCAGGCTGCTCGCGTTGCCGATGGAGTCAACGGTGATGTCGATCGTCTGACCCGGCTTCGCGAACGCAGGCAGATCCGCGCGCACCGTGACAGCTGCAACGTTCTTCAGCTGCGGGTTGACGTTGGCCGGAATCGTGACGCCGAACTTCGCGAGCATGTTGCGGATGCTCTGGATAGTGAACGGCGCCTGGCTGGTCTGGTCGCCGGTGCCGTCGAGACCGACCACGAGGCCGTAGCCGACCAGCTGGTTGCCGCGCACGCCCGCCACCGAAGCGAGATCCTTGACGCGCTCGGCGTGCGCCGTAGCGGCAAGGAGCGTGAGCGTGAGCGCGGCTAGTAGGTGAAGTACTTTCATTGCGAGCTCAGAAAGGCAGGAACGGCAGGTTGAAGAAGCGCGCCAGCAGGCCCGGCGAGTTCGCGTTCGCGATCGCGCCCTTGCCGCCGTACGCGATCATCGCGTCGGCCACCTTGAGCGAGGAGATCGAGTTGTCGGGGTCGATGTCGATCGGCCGCACGATGCCCTGGATGCGCACGTACTCCTGGCCCTGGTTGATCGAGATCCACTTCTGACCGCGCACCAGCAGGTTGCCGTTCGCCAAGCGCTGCGCGACGGTGACGGTGATGTCGCCTTCGAGGCGATTGCTCTGCGTGCTTGCGCCCTCGCCGTCGAAGTCGGTCTTGTTCTCGACCGACGTCTCGAGGATGGGCGTACCGTGCACAGTGACCGGGCGGCCGGCGATCGTCGGGCCCGGCAGATCGATGTTCGTCGACTTGCTCGTCGAGGTCGTCGAGCTCTTCGATGCGTTGGTGCGCTCGTTGAGACGAATCGTGAGCGTGTCGCCGACGCGGCGCGCCACCGAGTTCTCGAACAGCGCGACATCGTGACCCGCCTGGTAGATGGCGCCGTTCGCCTGCGCCTGCGTCGGCGCCGGCTCCGGCATCGTCGCGGAGTAGTCGGGCTCGTGCGGGCGCGAAACGCAACCGGCCAGCACGGCAACCGCGCTGACGGCGACGATTCGGGCCACGGTGTTTCGCTTGGCTCTCGTGTTCACAGCTGGTTCGTCACGTACTCGAGCATCTGGTCGGTCGTCGCGATCGCCTTGGAGTTCATCTCGTAGGCGCGCTGCGTTTCGATCATGTTCACGAGCTCTTCCACGACGTTCACGTTCGAGCTCTCGAGCGAGCCCTGCTCGACCAGGCCGAGGCCGTTCAGGCCCGGCGTGCCGCCCTGCGCCGGACCGCTCGCAGCGGATTCGACGAGCAGGTTCTCGCCGCGCGGCTGCAAGCCCGCGGGATTGATGAAGTCGAAGATCTGCAGCGTGCCGACCTGCGTCGGCGAGCTCTGCCCCGCCTGCTGCACGCTGACCGTGCCGTCGGCGCCGATCGTGACCGACTGCGCAGCATCCGGAATCGTGATGCCCGGCTGCACCGCGTAGCCGCTCGACGTCACGAGCTCACCCTGCGCGCTGAGCTTGAAGCTGCCGTCGCGCGTGTAGCCGAGCGTGCCGTCCGGCAACAGCACCTGGAAGAAGCCGCGGCCGTTGACCGCGACGTCCAGCGAGTTGCCGGTCTGCTGCATGTTGCCCTGCGTGTACATCTTTTCCGTCGCGACGACGCGCACGCCCGTGCCGAGGCTCAGGCCCGTCGGCAGCTGCGTGTCCTGCGAGGTCGCGGCGCCGACCTGGCGCTGGTTCTGATACAGCAGGTCTTCGAACACCGCGCGGCCTTTCTTGTAGCCGTTGGTGTTGACGTTCGCCAGGTTGTTGGAAGTCACGGTCATGCGCGTCTGTTGCGCATCGAGTCCGGTCTTCGCAGCCCACAGAGCAGGATTCATGACGACCTCTTACAGTTAACCTTTGAGCAGTTGCGCCGCCGCGGCCGCGTTCTCTTCCGCGGTCCGCATGGCCTTGACTTGCAGATCGAAGTGGCGCGACAGCTCGATCATGTTCACCATCGCATCGGCGACGTTCACGTTGCTCGACTCGAGCACGCCGGAAGCGAGCCGCACGTTCGCATCGGGCGGCGCGTCCGTGCCGTCGGTCGTGCGGAACAAGCCGTCGTCGCCGCGCGCCAGCGACTCCGCGGGCGGATTGACCAGCTTGATGCGGCCGACCTGCGATGTCGTCTCCGGTCCCTGGCCCACGGGCACGATCGAGATCGTGCCGTCGGCAGCGATCATCAGCGACGTGTTCGGCGGCACGCTGATCGGGCCGCCCTCGCCCAGCACCGTCTGACCGGCGCCGTTCATCAGCACTCCGCTCGGATCGACGCGCAGATCGCCGGCGCGCGTGTACGCCTCGCGTCCGTCCGGTCCCTGCACCGCGATCCAGCCCGGTCCCTGGATGCCGACATCGAGATCGCGGCCGGTCGACATCAATGCGCCCTGGCCCGAGTCCCAGCCGATCGTCGCATTCGTCGCATAGGCGCGCGACGCATAACCCGACCCCGCGACGGCGCGGCTCTGGAACGCGCTGAGATCGGCGCGAAAGCCCGTCGTGCTCGCGTTCGCGAGGTTGTGGTTGTTGACAGTCTGGGCGCGAAGCGTTTCCTTCGCGCCGGACATCGAGATGTAGAGGAAGCGGTCCATGACTGCCTACTACCGGATGTTGATGATCGTCTGCGTGATCGAATCCTGGGTCGAGATCATCTGCGCGTTCGCCTGGAAGTTGCGCTGCGCCGTGATCATGTTGACCAGCTGCGCCGTGATGTCGACGTTCGAAGCCTCGAGCGCGCCCGACTGCACCAGGCCGAAGCCCGAGTTGCCGGCCTGCCCGCGCAACGCCTGGCCCGAGCCGAACGTCTCGGCCCAGTTGGTGTCGCCGAGCTGCTGCAGGCCCTGCGGATTCGAGAAGTTCGCGAGCGCCACCTGGCCGAGCGCGAGCGAGCGGCCGTTGGTGAAGCGCGCTTGCACGACGCCGGTGGAGTCGATGTCCATGCCGATCAGGCGGCCGGTCGTGTAGCCGTCCTGCGTGATCGCATTGACGGTGAAGTTGCCGCCGTACTGCGTGGTGTCGGAAAAGTTGAAGTTCATGTTCATCGGCGCCGCGCCGGTGGCCGGCGTGTACGCCGGGAACGCGATCTGACCGTTCGCGGGAGTGGTCAGCGCGCCGGTGTTGTCGTACTGGAGCGTCTGCGCCGTGCCGACGGAGTTACCGTCGACGTACAGCTGCGTCGTCCACTCGTTCGGGTTCGCGGTCTTGACGAAGTACATCGTCGCCGTGTGCGCGGCGCCCAGCGAATCGTAGGTCGTGAGCGAAGTGGCGTTGTTGTAGCTGTTGACGTTCGCCGGATCGAAGGTGGCGACCGTCGGCGGCGCTGCGTTCGCCGGCAGATTCAGCGTCACGTCGACATTGGTCGTCGCGGCGGGAGCGCTCTCGCTCGTCACGAGCTGAATGTCCGTCAGCGCGCCGGTGTTGAACTGCCCGTCAGCGCTCGGCGGATAGACCTGCAGGCGCTGCTGACGCGAGTTCACGACGTAGCCCTGGTTGTCCACCTGGAACGCGCCGGCGCGCGTGTAAGCGAGTGCGCCGCCGTCGTTCAGGATGAAGAAGCCCTGCCCGCTCAGCGCGAGGTCGAGGCTGTTGTCGGTGAAGTCGATGTTGCCCTGGGTGAACTGTTGCGCGACGTTGGAGACGCGCACGCCGTTGCCGATCGCGTTGCTGCTCACGCCCTGCGGCGAAACCGAGAACAGCTCGGCGAATTCCGCACGCGAGCCCTTGAAGCCGTTGGTCGCGGTGTTGGCGATGTTGTTGGCAGTGACGGTGAGATCGGCCTGCGCCGCATTCAAACCGCTCAAGGCAAGACGAAAGGTCATTTGGAGTCTCCGATTACGTTTCGTTACATGACCCGGCGCACGTCGCTGAGCGGACGCGCACCGAGGTCGTTGGTGTTCAGAATCAGGCCCGAGGAGTCGATCGTCACGCTGTTGACGCGGCTCGAGAACAGCATCTCCAGCGATCCGGACTGGCCGTCGAGGCTGCCGATCGCTTCGATGTCGTAGTCGCCGGCGGCGGCGCGCGTGCCGTCGTCGCGCAGGCCGTCCCACGTGAACTCCTGGTTGCCGCTGTCAGTCGGCAGCGTCATCCGGCGCACCAGCGCGCCTGCGCCGTCGCGAATGTTGACCGTCAGCCCGGTGAGGCCCTTGGGCACGTCGATGGAGCCTTTCACCGAGCCGTCCGCGTGCAGCGTGACCGTATCGCTCGGCACCAGCACGTCGCGACCGACCATGCTTGCGCCGTCGAGCACCTGCGAGGAGCGCATCGCGTCCGACATCGAGGTGAACGCGGCCTGCATGTCCTGGATGCCGGTGACCGTGCCGAACTGCGCGAGCTGGCCGAGGAACTGGCTGGGATCCATCGCCTTGAACGGATCCTGGTTCTTCAGCTGCGCGAGCATCAGCTGCAGGAACTCGTTCTGGCCGAGCTGATCCTTTTTCTTGGTTCCGCTCGTCTGCGAGGAGCTGCCTGCTGCGCCGGTGCCGTTGATGACGTCTGCGATTGACATGGTGACTCGTGACTACTGGGTTATTGGCCGAGACGGAGCGTGGCGAGCATCATTTCCTTCGCCGTGTTCATCACTTCCACGTTGTTCTGGTACGAGCGCGAGGCCGAGATCATGTCGACCATCTCCTCGACCGTGTTCACGTTCGGCGCGTAGACATAGCCGTTCGCATCCGCGAGCGGATTGCCGGGCTCGTAGCGCGCCGTCGGCGCGGCCTGGCTCTCGACGACGCCTTTCACGGCGACGCCCGAGCTCGCCGCGTTCGAGCCGAGGCTCGCGCGGATCGCTTCGAACAGCGGATGCTTCGCCTTGTAGACCTGGTTCGGATCGCCGCTGACGCTGTCCGCGTTGGCGAGATTGCTGGCGGTGGTGTTGAGACGCACCGACTGTGCGCTCATGCCGCTGCCGGCGATGTCGAAGATCTTGAACGATGACATGATGGTTACTGCCCTGTGATCGCCGTCATCAGCGCGCGGAACTTCGAGCTGATGAACGACAGAGTCGCCTGGTAACGCACGGTGTTCTCGGCAAACGCGGCCTGCTCGAGCTGGCCATCGACGGTGTTGCCGTCGAGCGCGGGCGCGAGCGGCGTCCGGTACTTCAGTTCCGGCGCGGGCGTGCCGTTAGCGGTCGCAGCGCCGATGTGACCAGCCCTGGTGGTAGAGAGATGCACTCCACCACTCATGTTGTTGGATTGGCCACTGGCCGCAGCGAGCGCGTGCTTGAAGTCGATGTCGCGCGCGCGATAGCCCGGCGTGTCCGCATTCGCGAGATTCGCCGCCAGCACCTCGGTGCGCTGCGAGCGCAGCTGCAGCGCTGCGGCGTGCACTCCGAGATAATTGTCGATGCTCGATGGCATGGGCCTGTCCGTCAGAAAACCGTCTGCGGGAGGACGTTGCACGGGACGTGCCAGAGAACGCTCGCTGCGTGCCCGCGGCCCTCCGCGGGGTGAGAGAGAGAAATTGTTGTGAGCAGGCTCACGCGGCCAGCGGCAAGAGATTGCCGCTACGGCAAGAACAGTCCCGCTGAAGCCTGAGAGCTCCATATATATGTAGAGCCTCGTGCGGATCCCGTGTGACTCCGCTCACACTTCCCGCACACCTCTTCCTTCGCTGGCATCCACCTTGCTTAGTCTCCAGGGGCCGTCAAAGCGATGGCGTCATCTCGCCGGCAGTCGTGAAGAGATTCGGTTCGCAACTCCTGCTCGTCCTGTGCGCGTTGTTCGCAACGACGGCGTACGCCACGGCGACGCAACCGATCGAGCAAGTGCAGGCGGCTGCCGAAGCGTTCGTGCGCTCGCGGCTGGCGCCGAGCCAGGCGAAGCAATTTGTCAGTGCGGCGCAGATGGATCCGCGTCTGCGCGTCGCGCTGTGCGAGCAACCGCTGCAGACGTTCGAACAGAACACGACGGCGCTCGGCGAGCGCGTCACGGTCGGTGTGCGTTGTGCTGCTGCGAATACCTGGACCTTGTACGTGCCGGTTGCCGTCGAAGTGGAAATACCAGTGCTCGTGCTTCGCCGCGCGCTCGCGCGGCGCGCGCGTGTTGCGATCATCGATGTCGAGCCGGAGACGCGCCGCATGCCGGGCTCGGCTGCGGTTTTCATTCAGGACGCGACGAGCCTGCAGGGACATCGGCTCAAACGCTCCCTGCCCGCGGGCACTGCTTTGACGGTCGATATGCTCGTTCCGGACGTGGTGGTCCGCCGCGGCCAGCAGGTCACGCTGATCGCCGCGAGCGGCCCGGTCGAAATCCGCGCCCAGGGGCATGCCCTCACCGAGGGCGGCGTCAGCGACCGCGTGCGGGTGCAGAACATGAGCTCGCTCAAGGTCGTCGAGGGTGTGGTCGAAAGCGATAGCGTGGTGCGCGTCGGCTTGTGAGACGCTGCCCGTAGCCATTTAACCTATTGTCATAGCGAACATTTGCGCCTCGGGGAATCCCCGAACGACCCATGCGGTCGCCGCCGAGCGAACAGCTAAAGTTCTGAGAACTGCTGCCGTTACAGGCCTCGTGAGGTGTCAGCTGAAGCCTGACCCACAAGCAGGAGATGGGACCGTGACGAACAAGATCGGTGGCTACGGAAATCGCCCGGTGCAGACCGGTGCCGACAAAACCGTTTCGCGCGAGCGCGATGCGGCGACGTCGGCGTCGCAGTCGGCCGAGGCAGGCAAGGCCGCGACTCCGGTGCGCATCACCGACCAGGCTCGCCAGCTGGCAGCGCTCGAGCGCGCCGTGCAGGACACGCCGGTGGTGAACGACGCACGCGTCGCCGCGGTTCGCACCGCGCTCGAGGAAGGTCGTTACGAAGTCTCCCCCGAGCGCATCGCCGAGAAGCTGCTGCGCATGGAACAGGAACTGCTGAAGACGGAGAAGTGATCAAGTGGATCCGGGCGTGTGCCGCGAGCACCTGCAGAAACTGCTCGCCGAAGAATTCAATGCACTGACCCAGCTGGAGACGCTGCTCGAGCGCGAGCACGAGCTGCTGCTGGCCAATGACGTCGACGGTCTCGACAGCGCCGGCGAGGCGCGCCAGCAATGCGTCGGCGCGCTGCTGCGTGTCGAAGACGAACGGCGCTCGCTGTGCCGGATGATGAACGTTCCCGCCGACGTGCAGGGACTGGAAAAACTGCTGCGCTGGTGCGATCCCTCGAACACGCTGCAGCGGCGCTTCGCCGACTGCTCCGGGCGCGCAACCCGCTGCCGTGATCTGAACGACCGCAATGGCGCCCTGGTCACGGCGCGCCTGAAAAAGGTCGAAGGCATGCTGGACGTGCTGACCGGCCGCGCGAACCAACCGAAGGTGTACGGGCGGCAGGGAATGTTCCAGCAGCCGCGCGCGAATCAGCGGGTGCTGGCGAGCGTTTAGCTCACCTCAGCATTCGGGAACGTTGACCGCGAGACCGCCGAGCGAAGTCTCTTTGTAAGAGTCGCGCATGTCGGCGCCGGTCTTGCGCATCGTCTCGATGACGGTGTCGAGCGTGACGTGATGCGTGCCGTCGCCCATGAGCGCGAGTCGCGCCGCATCGATCGCCTTCACCGCACCGGTCGCGTTGCGCTCGATGCACGGAATCTGCACCAGGCCGCGGATCGGATCGCAGGTGAGACCGAGGTTGTGCTCCATGCCGATCTCCGCGGCATTCTCGATCTGTTCGTTCGTGCCGCCCTGCGCCGCTGCGAGCCCCGCCGCAGCCATCGAACACGCGACGCCGATCTCGCCCTGGCAACCGACTTCGGCTGCGGAAATGCTGGCGTTGCGCTTGTACAGCGCGCCGATTGCGGCGGCTGTCAGCAGAAACGTATGTCGGCCTTCTGCCGTGCCGTTGCCATAGCGATCGTAGTAGCGAAGCACCGCTGGAACGAGACCCGCTGCTCCGTTCGTCGGCGCGGTCACGACTTTGCCGCCCGCGGCATTCTCCTCGTTGACCGCGAGCGCCCAGGCGTTGATCCAATCCATTGCGATCAGCGCATCGGCAGTCTTGTTGCGCTCTCGCGTTTCGAGCATCTCGCGCAACTTGGCCGCGCGTCGCTTGACGTTGAGGCCGCCGGGCAGGATGCCTTCATGGCGCATGCCGCGATCGATGCATGCACTCATCGCCGTCCAGATGCGATCCAGGCCGTCGCGTACTTCCTGTTCACTGCGCACGACACACTCGTTGCGCATCATGATGTCGGCGATGCGCACCTTCTCGCGCTCGGCGATCTCCAGCAGCTCTGCGGCATTCTCGAACGGGAACGGAATCGCGGGCCCCGCGACCACGGTCGTCGGCGACTGCGCTTCCGCTTCGGTGACGACGAAGCCGCCGCCGACGGAGTAGAAAGTGCCTTCGTGCACCACGCCATCTTTCGCGTCGTACGCGCGCAGCGTGAGCGCGTTCGGGTGATACGGAAGGCTTTCCTTGTAGTGCCAGTGGATGTCGCGATCGATCCGGAAGTCGATCGACTGCGAGCCGGCGAGCGCGAGCTTGCCGTTCGCGCGCACTTCCACGATCAGCTTCGCAGCGGCGTCGGGATCGGCTTGCGCAGGCATCCAGCCAGCCAGGCCGAGCGTCACGGCGGTGTCGGTCGCGTGGCCTTTACCCGTCAGCGCGAGCGAGCCGTAGAGATCGACAGTCACGCGCGCGACCTTCGCGAGCTGACCGCGCTCCTGAACTTCGTGGATGAAGCGGCAGGCGGCCGTCATCGGCCCCATGGTGTGAGAACTGGACGGTCCGATTCCGATCTTGAACAGGTCGAAGACGCTGACGTTCAACTCGAGGCACTCCGTTGATCCGGAGTGCCCATGATAGTCCATTCCAACCTGCAGCAGGCCGGCCCCGGTGGGGGCTAGCTCAAAACGCCCACCCCAGGTAGTCGGGGTACGCACCCTTCTGGTCGAGGTGCTTCAGGCCCTTGATGCAGCGGATGATCCACCAGACGGCGATCACGAGGTACAGCACGACGCCGATCAGTACGAAGATCAGCAGGCCTGCGATGAAGCAGTAGAGCAAGCCGATCCAGAACATGCGGATCTGTGCTGTGTAGTGCGTCCGCAGCCACTCCGGCGACTCGTCCCTGTAGATGTAGGCCATGACCAGGCCGACCACCATGGTGATACCGGTGACGAGGCCCACCAGGTACAGGATATAGACGATCTTCGCCATGTCCGGATTGCCGGTGCGCTCTGCCGTTACTTCGTTCATCGCGATCCCCGATGTAGCCGCAGCAAGTCGCTACGTGTTGACAATATAACTCGACCCATCACACCGGTGCGACGTCGAACGCCTCATCGACCTCCCTCGCCCATGCCAGCAAACCGCCTTCCAGATGCGCGATGTCCTCGACGCCGGCGCGACTCGCGAGTGCGGCCGCATTGAGGCTGCGTGCACCGCTGCGACAGACGAATACGACGCGCCCATTCGGCAGCGAGCCCATGCGTGCGTGCAGCTCGCCGACCGGAATGTTCACCGCGCCGGGCAGGTGCGCAACCGCAAACTCGCGCGGCTCGCGCACGTCGACGATCGCAACGCCTCCACCGGGTTGCTCGATCAGGTCGCATAGCTGAACCGCGGTCAGAGTGCGCACGCTCTCGAGTGCTTCGGCGGTGCACAGCTGCGGCGCGTCCTGCGGCGTCGTGATCGTGGGACGATCGCCGCACACCGCGCAGTCCGCGCGTCGCTTGAAACGAAACTCCTCGAAGCGCATGGCGAGTGCGTCATACGTGAGCAGTCGGCCGATGAGCGGCTCGCCCGCTCCGACGATCACTTTGATCGCTTCGGTCGCCTGGATCGTGCCCAGCACACCGGGCAGCACGCCGAGCACGCCCGCTTCGGCGCAGTTCGGTACGAGACCATCGGCGGGCGGCGCCGGAAACAGGCAGCGATAGCAAGGTCCCTGGCCGGGCACGTACGTCATGGCCTGCCCTTCGAACCGATGGATCGCCGCGGACACGAGCGGCTTGCGCAGGATCACGCACGCGTCGTTCGCGAGGTAGCGCGTCCCGAAGCGATCAGTGCCGTCGAGCACGATGTCATACCGCTCGAACAGTTTGAGCACGTTGTCGGCGCGCAGCTCGACCTGGTGCGCGACCAGCTCGATGTGCGGATTCAGTGCGAGCAGACGCTGGCGCGCGGCGAGCGCTTTCGGAATGCCGACGCTCGCGCTGTCGTAGATGACCTGGCGCTGGAGATTGGAGACTTCGACCTTGTCGCAGTCGATCACGCCGATGGTGCCGACGCCCGACGCCGCAAGGTACAGCGCCGACGGCGAGCCAAGCCCGCCCGCGCCGACGACCAGCGCTCGCGCGGCCTTCAGCTTCTCCTGGCCCGCGACGCCAATCTCCCGCAGCACCAGGTGGCGGCTATAGCGTTCGCGATCGGCGGGCGTGAGCATGCCGCCGATTGTAGGTCGGGCTTCGGCCCGACTCCAAAAAAAGGCGCCGCTACGATCGCAGGCGTAGCGGCGCCAATGGGTGTTATCAGAAGTCGATCGTGACCAGGCCGAAGATCTGCCGTCCGAGCGTGTCGTACACCTGTGGGAAGGTGTTGCCGTTGCACGGGCCCGTCGGGCAGGTCAGGTTGCCTGTCAGCGGAGGATCCTTGTCGAACAGGTTGTTCACGCCCAGGCGCAGCGTGTACTTGTCTGCCAGCGTCACCGACCCAGTCAGGTCGACGTAGCTGCGGCTGCCGAGCACGGAGTCCGTCGGCCGCACGCCGGTGAACTGACCGAGGAACGACAGGAACGGGTTGTCTGCCGCCGAGCTTTCCGCATCGCGCGTGACCTTGTCGAAGTAGCGCCAGCTCAGCGTTACGTCGACGCCCGCCCACGGAGTGCGCCAGGTCGTGTCCAGCTTGTGCCGCCACTCGGGCGCCGGCACACCGCATACGCTGCCGTAGAGTCCGACGCAGTCATACGACACGCCAGCCTGCGGCGTCGTCTCGAGCGCCTTCACCCAGGTGCCGACGAAGTCCAGGCCGAGCTTGCCGGCATTGCCGAGCTCGAACGAGTACGACGCATCGACGTCGATGCCCGAAGTGTGGATCTCGCCGATGTTCTCGAACGTGTCGACGACGAAGCCGTCGGCGGACTGGAACAGCGAGCCGTCCTGGTCGCGCGTGATGCGCGAGCACAGGTTGGGATCGCCGTTCAGCGCGCACAGCATCAGCGTGAAGTCCGCGTTCGGGTTCTGGATCGCGTCCTTGATCTTGATGTCGAAGTAGTCCAGCTGCAGGCGCAGGCCGGGCGCGAAGCCCGGCTGGAACGCCAGGCCGAACGAGAACGTGTCCGCCGTCTCGGGCTGCAGATCCGGATTGCCGCCGACGAAGCCGTTGTACTGCGCCGCCGAATTCACGTCGATGTTGCCGTACTGGGCCGCGGTCACACCGGTGCGAGCGCACTGCTCGAACGTCAGCACCGGCGCGCCGGCGCAGACGTCGACCGTGCCGTCCAGGCCGACCGAGCGCACGCCGAACAACTCGGCGACGTTCGGCACGCGCACCGAGCGCTGGTAGCTGGTGCGGGCGCGGATGTCCTGGATCGGCGTCCACTCCATGCCGATCTTGTACGTGTCGGTCGTGAAGTCGAGGCTGTAGTCGGAGTAACGGTAGCCCGCTTCCATCGACAGGCTCTGCGCGAACGGCTTGTCTTCGATCAGCGCCATGCGCGCTTCGGCGAACACGTCCTTCGCGATGTAGCCGCCGTTGATGGGCGTCGTCGGTCCACCCTGGCCGGCGCCGTCGCCGGACAACAGCGCGAGATCGGGCACCAGCTCCGAGCTCTCTTCACGCCACTCGACACCAGCGTTGACCATCAGGCCGGTGTTCGCGGCCGGCGACTTGATGCCGTAGTTGCCGAGATCGCCGGTCATCGATGCGTTGACGACACGCTCCAGCGTTTCGCCCTGCTGGACCAGCGGGATCTGCAGGTAGTTGAGCTGATCCGGCGTCACGCCGCCGAGCTGCCACACGTTGTACGGCACGCACGCCGGGTCGGTGCCATCGACGACCGAGCGGCACACAGGATTGCCGTTCGCATCGCGAGTGACGTCCATTGCGCGGGCCAGCCGCGTGATCGAGAAGTCCGCAGTCTGCAGCGAAGTGAAGTTCGTCTGGCCGTACTGGCCGTACACGTCGTAAGACCAGGTGTCGTTGAGATCGCCGCGCAAGCCGATGACCGCGCGATACGACTCGTGACCGATGTCGTTCTGGCGGCCGCCGCCTTCGACGTTACGCCGGTTGACGACGACGTTGACCGTATCGGTCGAGTCCGGCGCGGTCGACAGGCCGTACTGTCCGCAGAACAGCTGCTGCTCCTGGGCTGTGAACAGCGGGTTGCTGCAGGGAACAGTGAACTCCTGGCCGAACGAGCCGCTGGGCGCGATCTGGCTGATGGAGCGGTCCTTCATGAACATGAACTCGCCGTACGCAGTCACGCCCTCGCTCACTTCGAGATCGGTGAACACGCCGGCCGTGTAACGCTCATCCGGGCGCTGATAGAAGTTCAGCGGACCGAAGTTGTACGTGTCCGTCGCCGGGTTATATGCGCGCAGCGCGCCGGTGTTGCGATCGATGATGAAGTTGCTGAGACCGCCGCCCGCGGAATCGGGCGCGCGCGGCCGCAGTCGCGACGGGAACGTCGTGCCCGAGCCGCCGCAGGTAAAGGCGTCGCCGGAGTTCAGCGTGCACGAGCTGAAGTCGTAGTCGCCTTGCAGCACCGCTTCGACGTCGCGATAGGTCGCGTAGAACGTCGCGTTGCCCTTGTCGTCCGCGAAGTTCGAGCCCATCACGAACGAGAAGTCGCGCGAGTAGCCGGTGTTGACGCTGCTGTCCGGCAGCGCATAGCCCGCGTCGCGCACGATGTCGGCGGCCGGGTTGTCGTTCTTGTGATTGTTGAACGTGTAGTTCGCTTCGACCTTCACGCCTTCGAAGCGCGTGTTCATGATGAAGTTCACGACGCCGGCGACGGCGTCCGCGCCATACACGGAAGACGCGCCGCCCGTCAGCACTTCAACGCGCTCGATCAGCGCGCGCGGAATCTGGTTCAGGTCGGGCGCACCGGAGTTCGCGCCGGGGCCGCTGTCCGGATTACCGGGCATCAGGCGGCGGCCGTTGATCAGCACCAGCGTGCGCTTGGCGTTGAGCCCGCGCAGATCGACGGTTGCCGTGCCGCTGGCGCCGTTGGAGATAGTGGAACCCTGCGCAGCCATCGCCTGCGGCAGCTGGTTGAGGATGTCTTCGACGCGCACCTTGCCGGTCGCGGCGATGTCCTCGGCGGCGATCGCAGTCACAGGACTGATGCTCGTCATGTTCGGCGTGCTGATGCGCGAACCTGTGACGACGACTTCCTGGATGGTGCTTTCGTCGGCCGCCTGCGTGGGCAGAGCGACCACTGCCGCTCCCGCGGCACTGGCCAGTAGCACGTGCCTCACGGCACGTTGCAAGGGACGATTCTGAGTTGCCATTGTCAGCCTCCTGAGAACGCGCCGCTGCGAGCTGCGGCGCATGGGTGCAATCCACCCGAGAGCAAAGGACCGCTCGATGCCGTTGCGGCTGCAACGTTGTTGGAATTCAGCATCAGAACGCCTCCCGGTCGAGTGTTGCGAAATAGTTAATCGCTGACGGGCATTTCTTGCGCACCTGTTAAGACGCGATCAGCCGAAACAGACGGGAAGAATCCACGGTAAAGTGGCCCCGAGCCCGCGCCGAATATGGCTTTTGCTGCACATTCAGATCAGCAGGAGCATGAACGGACGAACTCTGGTGGCAATCGCTGGCGCACTATGGATTGATTCGTTGTATTCTCGGCACAGCAGTAGCTGAATGCGTGGAGGCAACAACCATGAGCTCCGTCAGTGAACACGTAGCCAGAAACACAAGCACCACCACTGCATCGGACACACACTCGTCCGTCACGGTCGCGATCAACTCTTTCCAGGCAGGGCTCACGCAGATCCCGGCGCTTCCGTACGCCATCGTCTGCATGCACCTGGGACCGTCGGTGGAAGTCACGTGCTCGCGCGGCGGACGGCTGCGCCATGGGCGCGAGGTCGCCGGCGATCTCGACATCATTCCGGCGCGCACGCCGTCGGCGTGGGAGACCAAGCAGGGCGGCACGACTTTGATCATGCGAGTGCCGGACACGCTGCTGAAGGCGGTCGCGGGCGAGCTGGACATCAATCCCGGCAGCATCGAGATCGCGGATCGCTTTCAGCTGCGCGATCCGGTGATCGAGCACATCGCGTGGGCGCTGAAGGCCGACATCGATGCCGGCAGCACCGGCGGACGCTTGTTCCGCGAAAGTCTCGGCAAGGCGCTCGCCGCGCGGCTCCTGCAGCGGCACAACCAGCGCTCGCTGCCGATGCGCGAGATTCCCGGCGGGCTCGGCTCGTGGAAGCTGAAGCAGGTGATTTCTTACATCGAGGACAATCTCGAGAGCGAGCTGTCGCTCGCGGAGATCGCATCGGTCGCCGGCGTCAGCGTGTCACACCTAAAGACGCTGTTCCGGCAGTCGACGGGCATGCCTGTGCACCAGTACGTGCTGCGCCGGCGCGTCGAGCGCGCGAAGTTACTGCTGCAGGATCGGAGCCTGTCGATCGCACAAGTGGCGTTCGCCGCGGGCTTCGCTCACCAGAGCCATCTCGCGCGCCACATGCGCAAGATCCTGGGCATGACGCCGGCCGTCGTGCGCCAGGAACTGATGAGCCACGTGCAGTAGCTAGGCGGTCTTCTCCTCGGCGACCGCCAGCTCGCGGCTCATCTCCTGCCGCATGATGTACTTCTGGATCTTGCCGGTGACCGTCATCGGGAACTGCTCCACGAAGCGGATGTGCTGCGGCACCTTGTAGTGCGCGATCTGTTCGCGGCAGAAGGCACGGATCGCATCTGCATCGCAGCGCTCACCGGTTTTCAGCTTGATCCACGCGCACACCACCTCTCCGTAGCGGCGATCCGGCACGCCGAAGACCTGTACGTCCTGGATCTTCGGATGCCGATACAGGAACTCCTCGATCTCGCGCGGCGAGACGTTTTCGCCGCCGCGGATGATCAGGTCCTTCACGCGGCCGACGATGTTGCAGTAGCCCGCCTCGTCCAGCGTCGCGAGATCGCCGGTGTGCATCCAGCCCTGCGGGTCGATCGCCTGCTTCGTCTTGTCTTCGTCGTCCCAATAGCCGTGCATTACGCTGTAGCCGCGCGTCAGCAGCTCGCCCCGCTCGCCGAGCGGCGTGACGCGCCCCTCGCCGTCGACGACCTTCACTTCGAGATGCGGATGAATCATGCCGACAGTCGCGACGCGCCGCTCCAGCGTGTCGTCGCGGCAGCTCTGGAAGCTCACCGGGCTCGTCTCCGTCATGCCGTACGCTATCGTGACTTCGCTCATGTGCATGTCGGAGACCACGCGCTTCATCACCTCGACGGGACACGGCGCTCCGGCCATCACGCCCGTTCGCAGCTTGCTGAGGTCATAACGCTTGAAGTCCGGATGCTCGAGCTCGGCGATGAACATCGTCGGCACGCCGTACAACGCGGTGCAGCGCTCGGCCTGACACGCATCGAGCACGCTCTTCGGCTCGAACGCCTCGGCCGGAAAAATCATCGCCGCGCCGTGCGTCACGCAGCCGAGCACTCCCATCACCATGCCGAAGCAGTGATACAGCGGCACCGGAATGCACAGCCGGTCCTGTTCGCTGAACGTCTGGCGCTTCGCGACGAAGTAGCCGTTGTTGACGATGTTGTGATGGGACAGCGTCGCGCCCTTCGGCAATCCGGTCGTGCCGCTCGTGAACTGGATGTTGATCGCGTCCTCGGGCTGCAACTGCAGGCGCAGCTGCCGCACTCGTTCGAGATCCTCCGCCGTGCCGCTCGACTCGACGTCGCGGTAGCGAAGGAAGCCGGCGCGCGGCGTGTCGTCCGTCAGAATCGCGGCGCGCAGCAGCGGCAGTTTCGGCCGGACCTGTTCGAACATCGCCGCGTAGTCGCTGGTCTTGAAGGTCGGCGCGAGCACGAGCGCTTTGCAGCCCACTTTGTTGAGCGCGTACTCGAGCTCGGACGTCCGGTAGGCCGGATTGATCGTGACGAGGATCAGGCCCGCCTTCGCGCTCGCGAACTGGGTGACGACCCACTCATAGCGGTTCGGCGCCCAGATGCCGATGCGATCGCCGGGCACGAGTCCGAGGTGCAGGAAACCCGCAGCGAGGCGGTCCGCAGCCTCGTCGAGCTGCCGGTACGTCCAGCGGATGTTCTGCTGGGGAACGACCAGCGCCTCGCGCTCACCCCACAGCGCTGCCGCCTCTTCCAGCACGGCGCCGACGGTCTTGTACAACAGCGGTTCGCCACCCACGCCGCAGACGTAGCTCAGGTTCGTCATTGCGTTGCCCCCGCTCCCCGGTGAATGATTGTCGCCCCGAACGATATGAACAACGAAATCGCACTCCCGAGAACGACAGTATGCCGAATTCTTTGCACTTCACCCGCCGCACGCTCCTTACGGGTATCGCTGCGGCTGCCGGTACTTCCGCTGTGAAGTCGCTGGCCGCAGAGCGGAGCGAACAGCGCGGTGCCGCTGTGCAATCCAGCAGGCGCGACGTGATCGTGATCGGTGCTGGCGTATTCGGCGCCTGGACCGCGTGGCATCTGCTCAAGCTCGGCCGCAAGGTCCTGCTGCTCGATGCCTGGGGCCCCGCGCACGCCCGCGCCTCCTCGGGCGGCGAGTCCCGCATGACGCGCACCGTCTACGGGCGCGACGAAATCTACACGCGATTCGCTCTGGAATCACTGGACCAATGGCGGTGGCTGTCCAGCCGTTCGGGGTTGCCCATCTTCCATCCAACGGGGGTGGTGTTTCTGTTCGGACGCCGCGAGCCGTACGTCGCCCAGAGCATCGAGGTCCATCAGCGCCTCGGCATTCCGCTCGACGTTCTCGACCGCACGGCGCTGGCGCAACGCTTTCCGCAGATCTCTCTCGACGGCATCGAGCTGGGCCTGCTCGAGCACGATCGTGGGGTGCTGATGGCGCGGCGCTCGGTGCAGACGCTGGTGCAGGAGTTCGTCGCCGCCGGTGGCGAGTATCGCCAGGCGGCGGTCGTGCCGCCCAAGGCCGACGCATCGTTCGACTCGATTCAGACGAATGCTGGCGAAACGCTCAGCGCGTCGCGCTTCGTGTTCGCGTGCGGGCCGTGGCTGCCGAAAGTGTTTCCGGAAGTACTGGGTCACCGCATTTTCCCGACGCGGCAGGAAGTGTTCTTCTTCGCCGCCGAGGCCGGCGACACGCGCTTCGCGCCGCCGCACCTGCCCGGCTGGGCGGACTTCAACGAGGGCGACATCTTCTACGGCATGCCGGATCTCGAGGCGCGCGGTTTCAAGATCGCGCACGACCAGCATGGCCCGGCGATCGATCCGGACACGGGCGATCGCTTGCCGAGCGCGAAAGCGATCGGCGAGGCTCGCGAGTTCATCAAGCGCCGATTCCCCGCGCTCGCGAGCCGTCCGCTCGTCGAGTCACGCGTGTGCCAGTACGAGAACAGTTCGAACGGCGACTTCCTCATCGATCGGCATCCGCAGTGGGAGAACGTCGTGCTGGTCGGTGGCGGATCAGGCCACGGCTTCAAGCACGGGCCGGCGGTGGGAAATTACGCTGCGCAGCTGGTGAATGGCACGAACAAGAACATCGAGCCCCGGTTCAGCTTGCAGAGCAAGGCGGCGCAGCAGCGGCGAGACGTGCACTGAGCACACGCGCTGTCGCCGAATCATCCAGGCACCCACATCGACGCAGTCGGACGAGACAGCGTCAGCGCTTTCGGCGAGTGCCACGCCGACGGCTGCAGACCCATCGTCAGCGCCGAACCACCGCGGAAGTTCAGGACGATCTGGTCGGCTGCACGCTCCACGTCGTTGACAGCGCGGCCGACGATCGACGCGAGGGCGATGCGCCCCGCGGGAGAATTCGAGAGCACCTGACCGTCGAGCTCGACCGCGTTGTTCAGCGTGAGCACGAGGCCGCCGTGAAAACGCAGCTGCACGTAGTCGTGAATCAAGTCGGCATCGCGCACGACGCGATTGATCAGCTCGTCGAGCCGCTGGAGGTGGCGCACAGCCGGCGTGACGGTCATGACCTCATTCGTTCTTGGCGACGAACCTGCGCTGCTCCCGATCCTTCTGCACTGCATCGCCGCGAAACACCCGTCCGTTCATCGCGACGTACACACCCGCCGCCAATGTCTGCGCCGCCGCGAACGCCATGCCGATGTTGAACGT
>DASYRK010000003.1:0-25923 GCA_036004505.1 Steroidobacteraceae bacterium | reverse complement strand
CGAAGCCGACGCCGGTGACGAAGCCGGGATCGCACGGGGACTCGATCGGGCCGCCCGCCTGGCGCGCCGACAGGAACGGATGCGCACTGTCCAGCTCGCAGATGACGACCTTCACGGCGCTCCCCGCTGCACGCAGGGCATTGGCGATCCCGCAGGCCAGGCCGCCGCCGCCGAACGGCACGAAGATCGCCTCGACGTCCGGCACGTCTTCGAGAATTTCGGCTGCGAGCGTGCCGCTGCCGGCGAATGCCGCCGGGTCGCGGACGGCGTCGATGTATGTCGTGTCGAATTGCGAACAGCGACCGGACGTGACCGCGTTCCACCATTCTCCGAAAGGCTGATGGACGATGCGTGCATCGAGCGACCGTATCAGCGCGAGCTTGGATTCCGCGGCGCCCTCCGGCACGACTGCAGTCGCAGCGATGCCCATGCGCTTCGCCATCCACGCGAGCGCCAGCGCACTGTTGCCTGAGCTGAACGTGTGAACTCCGGCGCTGAGCGCGCCGCGCGGCCTGCTCAGCAACGCGTTGCCGATCGGTCGCAGCTTGAAGGAACCCGCGGGCTGCAGGTTCTCCAGTTTCAGATGAACGGCTCGGTCATCGGGCGCGGCCGCACATCGCACGGTCGGTGTGCGCACGATCACACCGCGGAGTCGAGCGCGAGCGCTCTCGATCTCCGCGGTGCCGATAGGGTCTAGCAAATTCAGAAGCTGATCCGTGCGTTGACACCGATGGTGCGCGGCTGCGCGGCGACAACTGCTTCAGGATCCTGGAATGTGCCGACGCCATCGTACAGCGCCAGCTCGTCGGTCAGGTTCTTCACGAACACACCGACCTGCACCTTGTCCGTCAGATCCACGCGCGCGACTGCGTTCAGGATCGTGAACGAGTCGAGCGCGATGTTGAACGGATTGCTCGGGACGAACTCGGTGTTGGTCTTGCCGCGATAGGTTGCATCGAGCGAGAACGTGGTCTCCCGGCCGGCAATCGGCACTTGGTAGCGCAGCGCCGCGTACAGCTGCAGGTCCGGCGTGTTCGGGATCTCATCGCCCTTGCGGCCGACGATCACGAACGGCGATGCCCCGGGCAGCACCGGTTGATCCTCCGACAGCTCGTGCTCGAAGAAGTAAGTCCCGGTGAACTCGAACGACACCTGATCGGTGAGCAGCGAGTCCAGCGACCATTCGAGCCCGGTCACTTTCGCGGCGCCGCCGTTGGTGGTGAACGGAATGTTGCCGACCGGATCGCGCGGCTCGACCTGGATGTCGTTCCACTTGATGTGGAAGACGGTCGCGTTGAGCTGCAGGCGGTCCTCCATCCAGCGCGACTTGATGCCGACCTCGTAGTTCTTCAGATCGTCGGAGTCGAAGGTATCGGGGATGCCCGGCGCGAACGGCTGGTTGCCGTTGTTGATGCCACCGACGCGGAAGCCTTCCGAATAGAGCGTGTACAGCAGCACGTCATCAGTGGCCTGCAGCGACAAGCTGATCTTGGGCAGCGTCGCGCTGCCGTCCTGCTTGAGCAGGCCGACGGCATTGCCGTTCACGGTGGTCCCGATCTGTTCGCCCGCGACCGGCGCGGGACCCGTGGGTGCAAAAGCGTGCAACGTCGCCTGGATCGACTGCAGATCCGCGTCGGACCAGCGCAGGCCGCCGAGCAGCGTCCAGCGCTCCGCGAACTTGAACGTGGCTTCGCCGAAGACCGCCTTCTGCTTGACCTCATCCGCGCGCGTGCGACCGAAGAACGTGTCGCCGCCGGCCAGCAGAGCATCGTCCGAGTTCAGCGCATTGAACGGCATCGGCCCGCCGCTGCCGTCGGTGGTTACGACGTGCACGTTGAACTCGTTCTCGTCCTTCTGGTAGTAGGCGCCGGCGACGAAGTTGAACGGCGAATCGAGGTCCGAGGCGAACCGCAGCTCCGCCATCTTCGTCTTGTATTCCTGCGGCTGCTGCGTGATGCCCGCGATCGGCACGCCGAAGAACAGCAGGATCGGCGTGCTGTCGAACGTGAAATCGATGTCGTGCTTGTACTGCGAGAGCGCCAGCGAGACGTTACCGATGCCGGTGTCGTAGCGTGCGGTCGCTCCGAAGAGATCGAAGTCGTCCTTGCGCGGGCTCTTCGTGATATCGGTGTTGATGAAGTCCCGACCGGGCGTGAACGAGTCGAGGCCGGGGAGCGGGGCGAATCCCGTGTTGCCGGGAAGCGCTGCGATTTCCGGCGGCTGATCCGGATACGCGGGCACACCCTTGCTGGTGAAGCGCGGCGAGCCGTCGCTGTCCAGGTTCTGCTTGACGTACAGGGCGTCCACCGTGAGCGCGTCGAATGGAGTCCAGCGCACGCTCAGGCGCCCGCCGGTGATGTCCGTCGAGTTGATGTCCTCGGCGCGACCGTTGAACAGCGTCGTGCCGCCCGACGTCCGCTCGAGTCGCGTCTGATCGATCCAGCCGTCGCGGTCCTCACGATAGCCGACGAGGCGCAAGGCGAGCTTGTCGCGCACCAGCGGAGCGTTGATCACGGCCGTGATGCCGTAGCCGGCGCCGCCGTCCTCGATCGAGCTCCAGTCAGCCTCGGCGTAAGCGTTGAAGGCCGTGGCGTCCGGCTTGCGCGTGATGAAGCGGATGTTGCCGGCCATCGAGTTCGATCCGTAGAGCGTTCCCTGCGGGCCGTTGAGCACCTCGACGCGCTCGACGTCGACGAGCTGGATCGGCGCGTTCTTGCCGCCGCCGTCCTGCTGGTCGCTAGCCGTGATGACGTACTCGTCGAGGTACGCGCCGACGACCGACGGTCCGCTGCCGTTGATGCCGCGGATGATGTACTCGGAATCGCCGGGTCCCAGGTTCTGGAACTGCAGCCCCGGTACGCTGCCGGCGAAGGCTTCGAACGTGGTCTCGCGCTTCAGCGTCAGGTCTGCGCCACCGACCGCGTAGATCGATTCGGCGGTCTTCTGGATGTCCGTCTCGCCGCGCTTGGTAGCGGTGACGACGACCTCTTCGAGCGCATGCCCCTGCCCCTGCGATGTGTCCGCCGCATATGCCTGTGCGCACGCAGCAGCGCAGAGCACCGTTACCGCACGGCCGCAATCGACTTTCCAGCGCGTAGTCATGGCCCCGCCTCCCCTTGGTTCGCCGCGAACGGCTGTCGTTGACAGGGATTTAACCGCTTCCGTGCAGCCCGTGTCCTCTACTTTAGTCCGGGAGCCCTAATTTTCCGGGCCTGCGCGACTACGCTGTGCGGATAATCCGCCGGGCGCGGGAGATCGGGCGGTGAGACGCTCGATGGTGCTGTAGGACGCGCTGGTGACCCGTTGCGGGTCGGACGTGAGATACGGTCGCAGGACTTCGAGGATTTCGTCGTACCCGGCGACCACCGCCTCCACGGTCAGTTCGCGGTCATGGTACTCGACGTAGTTGAGCCAGTTTTCCGAGATGATCCACGTGATGTCGACGATCGAGCGCAGCCGCCGCGGATCCGCCGGCAGCCTCATCAGGCCGCGCGCCACCAGCGCGGCGAAGAATCTTTCGATTTCCACGAGCCTGCGCTCCCGGTTGCGCGCGAAGCGAAGGCGCAGCACCCGGTCCCGACGCAGCAGGTCCGCCATCTCGCGATAGAAGAACCGGTAGTCGCGGATGAGCTGCAGCTGGCGCACGAACATGGCCGCCATGTGCTCGAGGGTGGCCGCCAGGTGATCGCGGTACCAGCCGGTGTCCATCTCGTCGATCGCGCGCTCGAAGAGGAAACGGATGATTTCCTGCTTGTTGCGGAAGTGGTAGTGCAGGTTGCCTTTGCTGATGCCGCAATGCTCGGCGATGCGGTTGGTCGATACCGCGGCGGTGCCGTACTGGTTGAAGAGCTCCAGCGCGGCGTCGACGATGCGGGTCTGCGTATCGCGGGTGGCCATAGGATCGTCTGGATAGGATAACGCAGGAGCCTCACATGAGTACCGCGCCAATGAATATCGCGAACGGGCGGGCCTTCCCGGTCGAACGCCTGCGGGCGGAGTTCCCCGCCCTGCAGCGGGCCGGCGCCGGCGTATTCTTCGACAACGCGGCCGGGGCGCAGGTGCCGCAGGCGGTGTTCGACGCCATCAACGAGCACTTGCTCGTGCGCAACGTGCAACGAGGCGGTCGCTACTCACAGAGCGTCGCCGTCGACGAAACCATCGCCCGGGCGCGAGACAGCGTCGCTGCCTTCGTCAACGCGCGCGATCCGCAGGAGATCGCCTTCGGCTTGAACGCAACCTCGTTCATCCGCCTGGTCAGTCTCGCCGTGGGCCAGACGCTTGCGCAGCGTAACGAGATCATCGTCACCGATCTCGACCACGAGGCCAACGTGGCCACCTGGCTGGCGCTCGCGCCGCTCGGCGCCCAATTCCGCTGGTGGCGGCTCCGCGATGACGGCAACCTGTATTTGGAAGACCTGGCGGCCCTGCTGTCGCCGCGGACACGTCTGCTCGCCTGCACGGTAGCATCGAATGCGCTCGGTACGCTCGTCGACGTCCGCGGCGCCGCCGACCTGGTGCACGCCGCAGGCGGCGAGATCTTTCTCGACTGCGTGCATTTCGCGCCGCATGGCCGCGTGGACGTGCAGGCGTTCGACTGCGACTACCTGGTCTGCTCCGGGTACAAGATTTTCGGGCCGCACATGGGATTCCTGTGGGGCCGCTACGAATTGCTCCAGCGCCTGCCGACCTTCCGCGAGGATTTCATCCCGGATGCGCCGCCGGGGAAGATCGAGGCCGGCACCGTGAGCTACGAGAGCGTCGCCGGAATGGACGCAGCGGTCGGCTACCTCGCGAAGCTCGGGCGATCTCTGGGCTCAGGTCCGGATCAGGGCGATCTGCGCGCTGACATCGCGCGCGCAATGCAGGCGATCCTCGCTTACGAGCGCGGCCTGACGGTGGAGATGCTCAGAGTGCTGCACGAATGTAACGCGCAGGTACACGGCATCGCAGATCCCGCGCGGGTCGCGGGGCGCGTTCCGACGCTGGCCTTCAACATCGACGGCGTCGCGCCTTCGGCCGTGACCGAAGCGATGGCGCGTGCGCAGATCGGCATTCGCGACGGACATATGTATTCCCCGCGCCTGATCCGACGCCTGGGGCTGACGGAAGCGAGCGGCACGGTTCGCGTCTCGCTCGTTCACTACAACACCGTCGCGGAGATTCATCGGTTCGGCAACGTGCTGTCCGATCTGACCTGAGATTAAACTGGACGTATGAATTCGGACGAACCCCTGCAGCCGGTCATCGCCGGCACCACGCCCTCCTACCAGGAACTGGTCGCGGGGCGCCGCTATATGTGGTGCCGCTGCGGCCGCTCGAAGACTCAGCCCTTCTGCGACGGGTCGCACGCGGGAACCGGCTTCCAGCCGGTTGCGTACGTCGCCAGGTCCAACAAGGAAGAAGCACTGTTCTGCATGTGCAAGCGGACCGGCACACCGCCGTTCTGCGACGGCACTCACGCCAACCTGCCCGGCGGCTATGCGGAGGAGACTGCGGAGAGCATCGCGGCGAGTTCGGTGCCCTGGGCGCCGGAAGTCGGCGGCGGTGTCCATGAACTGGACGGCGCGTGCTACACCATCCGCGCGACAGCGACACGGCCGGCGGACCCGGGCCCCTTCTGGATGCGCACGCTCGTCGGCGCCGGAACCGGCGCAGCACACCAGACCCAGGTTTACCTGGAGGTTCGCGGCCGGCCCTCTCCCACGCTGGCGCCGCGCGAGCCTGTTCAGACGATCATCTTCATCTCCGCCGGGAGCGGCGCGATCGAGATCGGCACGCGGCGATTCGACGTCGGTCCTCTGGACGGAGTCATGGTGCTCCCCGGTGAAGGATTTCGGCTGACGGCCGATGCAGAGGTCTGCCTGCAGGCGTTCGTCTCCGTTTGCTCCGTCGCAGGCCTGGAAATGGTCCGTGCGATGCCGGCGTTCGACGAGTCGCAACCGGTCCGCGTCGCGCGAATCGATGAGCAACAGCGCAAAGCCATGGGGACGCGGTTCTTTCAGCATCTCGTCGATTGTCGGCTCGGTGCGCGCGACGCGGTGCAGTTCATCGGCCACATTCCACAATCGAAAGCGAAGATGCACCGCCACCTCTACGAGGAAGCAGTGATCGTCGTGGCGGGCGAAGGCGTCATCTGGAACGAGAACGTGCGCGCGCGGGTCGCGCCGGGCGACGTGATCTTCTTCCCGCGCAAGCACATCCATTCCCTGCAATGCACTTCGCCCGATGGCATGGACGTCCTCGGCGTGATCCATCCCGGCGACAATCCAGGCATCAACTACTGATGCGCTACCGATCGCTGCTCGCCATCGCTGCCCTGCTGCTGCCGCTGCTCGCGAGCGCAGCGGACCGCCTGATCATCGACCACGTCACGGTGATCGAAGGCACCGGCCGCGCGCCGCAACCGGACATGGCCGTCGTCATCGACGGCGCACAAATCATTGCAGTCACGCCGAGCCAGCTCGCGGGCGGCGAGTCCGGTAAACGCATCGACGCACGCGGCAAGTACCTCATTCCGGGACTGATGGATGTCCACATCCATCTGCGCGGCGCGGCGCAGCCTTCCGGACCGAACGTCAAGTGGGAGGATGCGAGCCGCAGCGAGGCGCTCGCAGCGCTGGCGAGCTATCTGTATTCGGGCGTGACCACGGTGTTCGATGCCGGCAATCGCAAGGAGCTCATCCTGCCGCTGCGCGCCGAGGAGCGCGCCGGAAAGATCCTGGCCCCGCGTATCTTCGCCACGGGCAACGCGATCACCTACCCGGGCAGTCACGGCGATCGCATCTCGATCGGCATCTCCGACTTCGAGAAGGACAAGGCCCTGCTCGACGCTCACATCGCCGAGCAGCAGCCCGACATGGTGAAGCTGATGATGGACGAGGAAGGCTGGGGCGCGCGGCCGATGATCACGCTGCTGAGCGCCGATCTCGCCGAGAAGATCGTCCGCTACTACAACCAGCACGGCATCCGCACGATGGTGCACGTCTCCAATGAGTTCCGGTCGCTGGAGGCGATCTACGCCGGCGTGGACACCCTCGCCCACCCGGTGATCCAGGGTCCCGTCAGCGATTCGTTCGTGAAGCTCATGGCCGCGAAGAAGATCCCGTTCGCGAGCACGCTGACGATCGGCGAGAACTACAGCCGTCTCGCCGAGCATCCGGAGTACCTGGAGCAGCCGCTGTATGCGGCGTCGCTCTCGGTCGAAGAGCGCAACAAGCTCAAGACCGAGACCCGGGCCGAGTACCAGTCGCGCATGTGGACGGCGTGGATGAAGCTGATGACGCCGGTCGCGCAGGAGAACATTCGCAAGATCCATGCTGCCGGCGGCATCGTTGCGTGCGGCACTGACCAGAGCAGCGGCCCGGCTGTGCATCGCGAGCTCGAGCTGCTCGCTGCCGCCGGCATCGCGCCGCTCGATGTGATCAGGATTGCGACGTACAACAGCGCGCTGTTTCTCGGCAAAGCCGACCAGCTCGGCTCCGTGCAGGCCGGCCGCATCGCCGACCTGGTGCTGCTCGACGCAGATCCCGGCGCCAGCATCGACAACGTCAAGGCGATCGCTTTCGTCATGAAGAACGGCGCCATCGTCGACGAGAGCAAACTGCCGCTTGCCGGCGGCAAGCAGCGCGCACGCTTCCCGGCGCCCCGATGAGCGTAATGAGCACGACCGCAGACGGCTCCGGATATTTCCTCTATCACTCCATCGGCATGTTTCCGGGCAAGGAGGCCCTGATCGCGGATGGCCTGCGCAAGTACGCGCAGCTGTGGAGTACTCCCGACGACTCGCAGTGGCCGCAGGCGCTCGCGATCCGCGAGCGGTTCATCGAGCGCTGGCGCGGGCTGGTCAACGCGCAGCCTGGCACGCTGACGACCGCCGAGAACGTCACGACGGCGCTGTACAGCCTCATCGGCTCCCTGCCTGCTCGCCATCTCGACGGGCGTCGGGTGCTGGTCGCCGCCGATTGTTTCCCGAGCCTGCATTTTCTGTTGTCGGGACTGGCGGAGCACCACGGCTTCACGCTCGACACAGTTCCCTTGCGCGCCGGCGAGAGCTGGGTGCGCGACGAGGATTTCATCGCGCGCTGGACCGCGGACGTCGGCGTTGCGCTCATCACGCAGGTGACTTCCACTGCTTCGTATCGCTGCGATCTGCCGGCGCTGGTCGCACACGGCCGCAAGATTGGGAGCGTGATCGGCGTCGACGTGACGCAAGGCATCGGGCTGGTGCCCTACGACGCGCAGGCTCCGGAGGTCGATTTCACCGTCTCGACGAGCCTCAAGTGGCTCGGCGGCACAGCGGGCGCAGGCATCCTGCACGTACGCGCAGCGTTGCTGAACGAATGCCGCCCGCTGCTGCGCGGCTGGTTCAGTCAACCCAATCCCTTCTCATGGGATCTGCACGCTTTCAGTTATGCATCCGACGCGCGCCGCTTCGACCACGGAACTCCGTCGGTCGTTGCGTGCGCCGGAACCTTGCCGGCTCTGGACTGGCACGCGCAGCAGGACGCCCATGCCCTGCTCTCTCACAATCGCCAGCTGACCGACGCGATCATCGAAGGTACGAATGCTCTTCGCCTGGATCTCGTGAGCCCACGCGACCAGTCACGCCGCGGCGGCAGCGTCATGCTCAAAGTCCCCGCGTCTCAGGACCCGCGCACGCTCATCGACACACTGCGCGCCGCCCGCCTCTACGCAGACTGTCGCGGCACGACACTGCGCCTCTCTCCCGGCATCGTCACCACGCAGTCGGGCGTCGAGCGCCTGCTCGCCGAGCTCGGCCGCTTGCTCTGAGATCCGAACTCCGACATCAAAATTCCTAATTCCGACCTTGGCGATCTTGGCGATCTTGGCGAGAGAATTTCTTTCTCTTATCTTCGCCGTAGACCACCTTTCAACCGCGTGGTCCCCAGTCCATCTGGTCGCTAGCGGAGCGGAACGGGAGCCAGAATATCTCTCGCCAAGATCGCCAAGGAAGAAAAGGAGGTTCAGGGTTTCGGAATAAAGAATCTTCCGATTCTTCTTGGCGGTCCTGGCGAGAGTCCATCCAGGTGCAGCGCTAGTTCGGAACCAGAGCGAGCACGCGCAGAGGACTCCCCGAGCCGTTGACGATCTTGAGCGGTGGTGCGATGACGACTGCTCCAGTCGGCGGCAGCTGGTCGAGGTTCATCAGGCTGGCGAGGCCGAAGCGGTTGGAGCCGTGCATGATCGTGTGACAAGGGAACATCGGGTCGAAGGTCGCCGCCTGGCCCGCGTCCGTGCCGACCGTCTCGACGCCGACGCCGAGGATGTCACGCTCCTTCGCCAGGAACGGCACGCATTGCGGATGGAAGCCGGGCGTGTGCGGCCCGTCCTCACGAATGTTGAGGAAGCTCTGCGCGCCGGTGCGCTTCGACCAGTCCGTGCGGATCAGCACCCAGGCGCCGCGCGGAATCCCACCATGCTTCTGCTCCCACGCCTTCACCACCTCGACCGTGACCAGGAAATCGACGTTCTCGCGCACCCGCTCGGTGACATCGATGACGCACGCCGGGCCGATGAACTTCTGCACCGGGATGTTGTGCGTGGCGTTGTTCGGATAGTCCTTGCCCGTCACCCAATGGATCGGCGCGTCGAAGTGAGTGCCGGTGTGCTCGCCGCAGGCGATGTTGTTCCAGTACCAGGCGGGGCCGCGCTGATCGTAGTGCGAAATTTCCTCGAGCGAGAACGGCTTCGAGGGCGCGAACTGCGGCGGCAGCTGGATCGTCGGCGTCGCCGGCTCCAGCGGCACGGTGAGATCGACGACGCGGATGCCGCCGCCGAGGATGCCGGCGGCGAGATCGGCGAGCAGCGCAGAATTCGTGGCCATACGGGTTTCCTCTCGGGTTCTCTCTCGTTCAGGGCGCGAACTGCGTGCGCAGCGCGCGCAAGGCCGCGACGAGCACGTCCACGTCCTCGTCGTTGTTGTAGAAGTGCAGGCAGATGCGCAGGTTGTCGTCGCGGTTCGACGTGTAGATGTTACGCCGCATCAGCTCCTGCGACAGCTGGCCGCTCGCCCGCGAGGGCACGCAGATCATGGCGCCGCGCCGCTCATCCGCCGCCGGCGTGATGCTCGCCCAGCCGATCTCGCGCAGCTGATCCATGCAGCGCCGCGTCAGCGCGCGAATGCGCCGCTCGATCGCCGGCGTGCCGACGTCGAGGATGATCTTCAATCCGGCTTCGGTGGCATAGCAGTTCACGACCGGCGGTGTGCCGGCTTCGAAGCGGCGGGCGTTGGACGCGGGCCGGTTCGCGGTGATGTCCATCGCAAAAATATTCTCCTGCGAGAACCAGCCGCTGTGCGTCGGGTGCAGCGCGCGCACCAGCGAATCCCGCACGTAGAGAAACCCGATGCCGGCGGTGCCGAGCAGGTACTTCAGCATGCCGCCGACCGCGAAGTCGACGTCCAGCTTCTTCACATCGATATCGACCGAGCCGACCGACTGATAGCAGTCGAGCAGCACCAGCGCGCCCTTCTCGCGGGCGAGCCGCACGATGCCCGGAATGTCGAGGCGTGCGCCGTTGCGAAAGCAGACGTGCGTGATCGCCACGAGCCGCGTCTGCTCGTCGATATGCTGCGCAAAGGCTTCGGACGGAATGTAGCCATCCGCGTCGCGCCGCACGTGCACGACACGCGCGCCGCGCGGCTCCTGCGCGTGCCAGATCTGCGCGTTGGTCGGAAACTCGAAGTCGCTGGTGACGACCTTGTTGCGATCGCCCGTGAACTGAAGCGCGGTGGCCAGCGCGTTGAGACCCGCCGACGCCGACGCGGTGACGGCGATCTCATCGGACGTCGCGCCCAGCACCCGGGCCATCGCAGCACGCACGGCGTCGTTTTTGGTGACCCACACATCCCAGTTCGCACCCACCTGCAGGCGATCCTCCAGATAGCTGTCGAACGCCGCCTTGACGTCCTTCGCCAATGCGCAGTACGAACCGCTGTTCAGGTAAGTCATGTGCTGCAACAACGGGAATTCCCGACGCAGCGCTGCGAAATCCGGTTCCATGCTTGCTCAACCTGCCATCTTCAGTTCGTCCAACGCCGCGCCCAGCTGCCTGCCCTCTTCGTCCGCCAGCGCAGCGGTGCGCAGGCGTTTGACGATTGCAGCGAGGTCCGCTCTGTCGCTCAGACGCTGCACGGCTTCGACAACCAACCCGAAATTTTTCAGTCCGCGCTCATGAGTATCGCTGTAGCCCTTCACCAGCCGCTGACATTCCGCGAGCTCGATCGCGGCGTCGTAGCCACCGGGCCGGGTCGCGAGCGCTTCGATCCGCGCCAGCCAGGCGCCGATCCGTTCCTGCTCCCACCGATAGCGCAACGTGCCGCGGCGCCAGCGTCGCAATCCTGCGACCGTGTACAGCAACAGAAATCCGCCGACGTGCGCCGTCTGGATGTGCCGGCCCTTGCGAAACAGTGGCGCGAACCAGCGGCGTGCTCTGCTGCTCGCGTACAACTTCGCACCCAGCCCCGCGGGCAGCGTTTCGCAGACTTCATCGAAGCGCGGATGCATGAACTCGGTCATGTACACGATCTGTTCCGACTGCGCCTGCACCTCGTTGCGAACGCGGTCGAAGCGCTTGCGACGGGTCTTGAGGTCGGCGACGCGGATCGTGTCCTCGTACGACATCCAGAGCGCCAGGTGACGTGCGACCGTTGCGGTCAGCGCGTAGTGGCCGCCGGCGCCTTGCGAGCGCTGATCGCAATCGCGGATCTCGTGCAACCGATCCAGATACGCAGTTGCATAGTCACCGTCCTGGTAGTCGACCAATCGCCGGACGCCTTCCTGCAGCAGACCGTGCAGATGCGCCGGAAATTCCGCTTTGATCCGCGCGTCGAGCGTGCGACCGAGCTCGGTCGTGGGAGCAGCGCCCGGCGGCATGAGACTCGTCAGCGGCGAGCGGGTCAGCGCGCGCTCGAAGCCCGCAGCGAAGCCCGCCAGGTTGCTTTGAACGGCCACACCCGACTGGGTAATCGCCTGTTCATACAGCGCCCGCGCGAAAGGCAGAACGCCGGATGCGGCAATGGCGCCGAACAGGATCGAGCTGATGACGCTGCGCTGCTCGTCGGCCACAGCCTGCATGTCGAAGCTGATCAGCCGTTTCGAGCGCGCTTCGAGCGCCGCGAAGACAGCGTTGGCGTCGACGATGCCGTCGCCCAGGGCCGATTTCTCGGTGATGCCGTAGATGCGATGAGTCGAAGCGACGGTCGTCGTCCGATCCGGCGTCACGAGCCCGCGAACGACAGCGCGCCCCGCTTCCATCAGCTCGGCCGCGACGACGAGATCGACGTCGCCCGGCACCGGCATCAGCGCAAACACCGGTCGCTGCCCCGGATCGCGCGGCGCAGGGCTCATCTCCACGTAGTAGACCGTGGTCCCGGTTCGCTGCGCGACACCTGGGACCGAAGTCGCCTGCACGATCCAGCCGTGCAATTCCGCCACCGCGACCAGCCAGTCCGCCAGCACGCCTCCGCCCTGGCCTCCCAGCGCGGCGATCGCGATCGAGATCGGGCGCGATTCAGAACGCATGTCGCAGCCCGCGCCGTTCTGCGCGCCGTTGGAAGAAGCCAATGATGCTCGCGCGCAGTTTCTGCAGTACGCGGTCGAAGCGCGTCGGATTGAACACCAGTTGCGCGCGATAGAAGGACGGGCACAGGACCGCTGCGTGCGCCACTTCGCCGCACACGCCGCAGCCGACGCACGAGTTCTCCACGTGCGCGATCGGATCCTGGCGCAGCGGGTCGGGGTTGGGGCGAATCGTCAGCGACGGGCAGCCGGACAGACGAATGCAGGAGTGATCGCCGGTGCACGTGTCCGCGTCGACGCCGAAACGCTCGCGGACGACGCGCGACCCGGCCGCGACTGCCTTGTTGAATGCGGGTCGCTCGCGCCTTTGCCGATTGAGCATGCATTCGGATGCAGCCAGCACGACCTTCGGTCCCTTCTCCGGCGCCGTCATCGCCTCGCGCAGCACGTCGCGCATGCGACCGATGTCGTACGTACGGTCGACGACGCGCAGCCATTTGACGCCGACGCCTTTGACGGCCGCGGCGATCGGATGCTGCGTGCTCTTCGACCGATTGCCGGCGCGCGAAGAGAGGATGTCCTGGCCGCCGGTCGCAGCCGAGTAACCGTTGTCGACGACGACGAGCACGTTGTCGCTCTGATTGAACACAGCGTTGCCGACGCCCGAGGTCAGGCCGTTGTGCCAGAAACCACCGTCGCCCATGACTGCGATCGCGCGCTTGTTACGCGGCGTATTGAATGCGGATGCGCCGGCCGCGCCCAACCCGTAACCCATCGTGGTGTTGCCCAGGTTGAACGGCGGCAAGATGGAAAACAGATGGCAGCCGATGTCGCAACTGATGTGCAGCGGACCCAGCTCCCGCTGCAGCAGCTTCATCGCCGTAAAGATCGGTCGTTCGGGACAGCCGGTGCAGAATGCGGGCGGGCGAATCGGCAGCAGCGGCGCCAGCGCCTGAACTTCCTTCGGCACTTCCGCGGGCGGCGGCGGCAGCAGCGGCGTTGCGCGTTCGAGATGCTCGGGCGCGTACGCTCGCATGAACGCGCGCAGGCCGCGGAGAATCACGTCACCTGTGTACTCCCCCGCCTTCGGCAGCACGTCTTTGCCGACGACCCGCGTGGCGTTGTCCGCCCTGCGCAGGATCGAATTGAGATTCTGCTCCAGGTACTCGGGCTGACCTTCCTCGAGGATCAACACCGCTTGCTTGCCGCGGCAGAACTCGACGACCTCGCTTTCGATCAGCGGATAGGTCACGTTCAACACGTACAGCGGCAGTTGCGTTGCACCGCTCGAGTCGGCGAGCCCGAGCAACTCCAGCGCACGAATCAGCGTGTTGTACAGGCCGCCTTGCAGGATGACGCCTACCTCGCCCTGGGTCCCGCCGAGAAATTCGTTGAGCCGATTGCGCACGATGTACTCGACCGCCGCCGGCCAGCGCCGATTGATCTTTTCCTGCTCGTGCAGAAAGCTCGCGGGCGGCAGCACGATGCGATTCACGTCGCGCACCGGATTGTCCAGCGCATCCTGCAAAGTGAACGGCGGCGGGCGGTTGTCTGCGGCGATGAACGATCCGTACACGTGACACGCGCGGATCCGCACTTCCAGCATGACGGGCGTATTCGACGCCTCCGACAGCTCGAAGCCGCGCTCCACCATCGTCACGATGCTCTGCAGATTCGGGCGCGGATCGAGCAGCCACATCTGCGACTTCATAGCGAAAGCGTGCGAACGCTCCTGCATGATCGAGGAGCCTTCGCCATAGTCCTCGCCGATGATCACCATCGCTCCGCCGGTGACGCCGCCGGACGCGACGTTCGCGAGCGCATCCGACGCAACGTTGGTGCCGACGGTGGACTTCCACGTCACCGCGCCGCGGATCGGATAGTTGACCGAGGCAGCGAGCATCGCCGCCGCCGCGGCCTCAGAGGCGCTGGCTTCGAAGTGGATGCCGAGCTCTTTCAGGAGCTCCTGCGCATCGGACAACACATCCATGAGGTGCGAGATCGGCGCGCCCTGGTAGCCGCCGACATAGCCGACGCCGGACTGCAGCAGCGCCTTCGTAACCGCCAGGATGCCCTCGCCGCGGAACTCCTGTCCGGCGCCGAGGCGGAGCTTGCCGACTTCGTGGGTGAAAGATCTTTCGGCCATCGACGGCACTGTATCCCTGTGCCCGGCTCCTTCCAATACGAGGATGGCCTGCGTCTAGGGCGAGCGCCCTAGAATGAGTGCATCAAGACGTCAGCGCGCGCGGCAGGCGCAAGATCGGGTAGAGATTGAAGCGCGTGTCCCACGACGAATGGCGGCGCAGGAAGAAGTCCAGGCGCGCCGACGCGTCCGCGGCGAAGCCGGCGTCGCTCGCCACGGCTCGCTCGAACTCTGCGCGCAGCGCCGGATCCGCGGCCAGCATTTCCCGTGCGATCTGCTCGGCAACGTAGCGCTCCATCTGTTCCTTCTGCTCGAAGGAGGCATTGAAGAAGCCCCACGCCGCGAGCGAATCGGGCGCTTGCGGCTCGAGCAATGCCATGACGAGACGCGCGAGACGCTGCGTGACGGGAACGAGCAACGATCCCGCTGCGATCGGTTGCACTTCATCGCGCCATTGACCGGTCAGCGTCGCCCGCTGACAGCCTTCGAACGGCGCGCCGGCGAATTCGACCCGCTCCGCCCGAAATGCCTGCACGGACGCGTTCGCGATCGCGCTCTCGATCACGCGGGATTGGATGCCGTGCAGAGCCAGCTTCGATTGCACGACTGCGACATGACCCGGCGGAACGACATATCCGCCCGCCGGCGCCGTCACTGTGACCGACGGCTGAATGCGATCGCGATACGGCACGGTCCAGATCTGCGGCGTCTGCGGATCGTAGACAGTGACGAGCGCGCCCGAGATCGTCGAAGGCTTGCGCGTGTACGCGTAGCCGCGGAAGTCGATGTTGCGCGCGCCGGCGTCATCGAGCGCCTTCCCGGACGAACCCGCTTTCGACGGCTCGCGCCAGCCGGATGCATAGTCGAGTACAACTTCACTGCCACCCAGTCGACTCGCTTCGACGTCCGCCTGCTGCGCCTGTCGCAACCATGTCGCGCCATGCACGGCAGTGAGCTCCGCGAGACCGACGATCGTGTTGCGCGTCACGCGCACGCGATGGTCGTACGGTTTCCACGAATGCGTCTCGACCAGGACGGTGAAGCGGTTGCGCTGGGGGAAATAGCCCGTCGAGAAGCGCGGCGAATACACCGTCAGCACGAAACCGGACGACGGATCGTCGGTCATCGCGAAATCCGGATAGAACGGCAGCGGCAGCGAGCCCTGCGCGGCCAGCTTTTCGATGAGCTGATCGCGCATCGACACGCCGCTTTGCCGCAGGCTTGGCGCGCCCTGGTTGATCGGCTCGACCTGCAGCGAAATGTCCGGCTCGAAGTCCGCGCCATCGGTCACGTGCAGATCGGCGCAGATCAGCGGATCCCATTCGTCGATCAGCCGCAGCATCGCCTGCATCTCGGGCGTCTTGCCCTTCGTGTAGTCGCGATTGAGGTTCACGTTCTGCGACGTCGTGCGCCACCCGGTAACCTCCGGGCCGTTTTGATTCGGCCGATTCCAGCGTCCGACGCGCTCGTGACCGTCCGCATTGAACGCCGGCACGAACAGCACCGCGATCTGATCGAGCAGGTGCGGCGCGGGCGCGCTCAGGAGCTCTCGCAGGGCGATGAAGCCCGCGTCCTTGCCGTCGCTCTCGCCCGGATGAATGCCGCCCTGGAGCATGAGCAGCGGGATTGCGTTCTGCCGCAGCGCCTGCGCAGTCCGCGCGCCTTTGCGCGTGACGAGCAACGCACGCATCGGCCGGCCTTCGGCCGACTGACCGTAGACGAACGAGTGGACAGCGTCCGGCCAGCGCGCAACGAATGCGGCGGCAAGCGCTTCGACTTCATCGAGCCGGCCGGTCAGGCGAAAGTTCGATTGTTCAGCGAGGGTGAGCATCGTCGTGTTCATGTTCGCTATCGTCGCACAAGCCGCCGGGCCCGAACACGTCTATCATGCTCATCTATATGAAGCGCGCAGCACTCGTTCTCGCAGCCTCGGTCGCAGGCCTCATGCTCCTCGGACGCGAGTCCGTTTCCGCTGACGCCGGAGCAACCGTTGCGTATCCGGATGGCTTTCGCACCTGGTCGCACGTCAAGAGCGGCGTGATCGGGCCGCAGCACAAGAACTTCGCAAGCGTCGGCGGTATTCACCACGTGTATGCCAACAAGGAAGCCATGGCCGGCTATCGCACGCGAAACTTTCCGGAAGCCTCAGTCATCGTGTTCGAGTGGCTGGAGTGGGCCGAGAAGGACGGCGCGTTCCTCGAAGGTCCGCGGCGCCAGGTCGACGTGATGGTGAAGGATTCGCAGCGCTTCGCAGCGACCGGCGGCTGGGGATTCCAGCGCTTCGTGAAGGACACGAGAGAGCTGGCGTCAGCGCCGACGCCGCAGCAATGCTTCGCGTGTCACGACCAGCTCAAGAAAGACGGGCTGGTGCTGAGTCACTATCGCGAGTGATTCGCGACGACGCTATTTCTTCTTCTGTTCGCGAACGACGTACTTCTCGATGTACCCATGCAGCACGTCGCGATGCGCATCGCGGTACGCTGGATAGTCCTGCGCGATGCCCTCGTCCGGGGCGCTGATCAGCACATATGCTTCGAGCATCTGGTCCTTCTGCAGCGCCGCCAAGTTGCGGAAACTCTCGTTCTTCGCATCGCCCAGATCCTTCGACTCTTCGAGCATCGCCAGCAGCACCTGGAATGCTCCGGCTTCCTCGGCAAGCGTGTGTCGATACTGTTTCTCGTCGGGGAAGGTCTTGGCGAACTCCTCGGTCCGCCACGTGGCCCGGTAGGCCGAATAGATCAGCCACGCACCGGCGCCGTCCACATTGACATTGATCGTGACGTCTTTCGTCGCGGGGTCTTTGGACTTGGCGGTCGGCCCGGCCGGCGCCTCGATGCGTGGATGCGTGAGACCATGACCGGTGCGCTCGGCCCACTGCTGCAATCCCATCCACGACGCTCGTGAGTACGGCTCCGCGATGACGGCATCGATGAACTTGTGCATCGCCGCCGCTTCCTGGCCGGACTCCATGAAGGCGTCGCCCCAGTAGCGATACGCCGTCTCGCGATTCGGATCGACGGCGATCGCCTTCTGAAACCATTCGCTCGCGGCGGCGAGATTCTTCTTTCGAAAGTAGACGTCGCCGGCGTACAGCCGCGCTTCGTACGAAACCGGATCGCGCAACGCTATGTCCTGATACGCAGCGAGCGCCGCGTCGAGATCGCCCCGCGAGAAAGCAGCTTCTGCGGCCTGCATCGTCTCGTCGGCCGCTTTGCCGATTGGCTGTTCAAAGCGCTCGAGCAGGCCTTGCAGAAGATTGCTGTTATTGCCCAGCGACTTCGCGCGCTGCGCTTCCCGCTTGGAGCGCTCGAAGGCCGCAGTGCGTTCCTCGCCGTCTGGCAACGTCGAGAACTTGACGAACAGGCAGTGCGCGAGGCGCTCCGCGTAGGAGGCATTGGAGGGCTCGCTGGCCGCCAGGATTTCGTACAGCCGCAACGCTTCCACGTAGTTGCCCGCGTCCATCAGCTCCGCGGCTTTTTCCGGCGATGCTGTCTCGTCTGCACTCCAGGCAGCGCTCCACAACGCGCTCAAGGCGAGGACGATCAGCCAACGGGCGATGGTTTGCATGCCTGCACCCTCTTCTTCTTCCCGGGTGCATCGTACCGCCGATCGCTAGCGCGTGTAGTGCATCACGTAGTTCGCCTCCCAGGTGCGGCCGCCGTCGGCTGAATACGCCTGTTCCCACTGCGCCGAGCCCGCCGTGAGCGGTGTGAAGGTGCCGCGCACGCGGATCGGCTTACCGTTGAAGGTGTCGTCGGCGAAGAAGGTGCCGATGCGGTTGGCGAATCGGCCGACTCCGTCGACGGTCACCTGGGTGGGATTGCGCCCGTCGAGCGACCAGTCGGTCCAGACCTTGGTAGTGGGGTCGAAAGCTCGCAGTCCGAGCGAGCGATACGTCGCGCCTGACCGGTGCACGATGCTGTCGTTGAAGTTGGCGATGCCGCCGAGGATCGCCTGGCAATGCGTGGTGCCTGCGTATTCTTCCCACTCGGTGCTGCCGACCAGGCGCTGCGCCAGGCGGCGATGCCGGACCTTCCAGTCGCCCAGGAAGAAGTCGAAATCGCTCGCGGCCGAGTCCGCCGCCGCGCCCTCGGCCGGCTCGAGCGCGAGGACGCCGGGCAGGGTCGCAAGGAGGGTCAAGAGCTGACGCCGCTGGGGATCGATCATCGGTCCAGCGTGCGGCCGCGGCCCGGCCCCTCGGAAGGGCCATTCACGACTCGTGCGCTGGGCCATATACTCCCCCGCATGTCGTTCCTCGCCTCACAGCTGATTCAGATTCGCCGCCCGGCATCCGCGGATGCCGGGCGTCGCTGCGAATTCGAACCAGACTTGATGCGAGGCACACTTCCATGTCCCCACCCGATGCCGCGGCGCTGCGGCTCAAAGCGATCGTCGAAGCCGATCCAGGCGCTCTGATCCGCCTGCTGCAGCTGTTCCAGATCCGTAACGTCACCCCCGTGCGCGTGCTTTCGCGACGGCTCGGCTGCGAGTACGTCGAAGCCGAGATCGAGCTCAACCCTGCAGAAATGACGATCGAGACGCTCCGCCTCATTGCGGCGAAGGCGCAGGAGCTGCCGATTACGATGGTGGCGGTCGTTCTGGAGCCGGCAGCAGGCGCCGCAGCGTGACGGTCTCGTTGCGAATCAACGGCCGCGCCCAGAAGCTGACGCTCAGGACGTAGCCGACCGTTGCGAACAGCACGGTCAGTGCTGCTCGCAGGCCGAGCCAGTCGCCGAGCACGCCGACGAGCAGCGGGACCAACGCGCCGCCGAGGATTCCCGTGCACAGGATTCCCGAGAAGGCGCCGTGATGACGCGGCACCGAATTGAGCGCGAGCGAAAAGACGATCGAGAACATCACGGACAGGAAGAATCCCGCGGCCGGGAACGCCTGGACTGCAACCCGCGCCGGGCCGAACAACGCGAGCGCGATGCAGACGATTGCCGCAACCGAAAACATTGCGAGCACGACGCGCGAGTCGAGCAGCCGCAGCAGCAACAGGCCGAGCAAGCAGCCGACGGACATCAGGCCCCAGAACATTGCGACCGCGTGTGCGCCCTCAACGGTCGGGGACAGTCCGTGATAGGTGCTGAGGAATTGCGACATCCAGTTCGCGAGACTCTGCTCCGTTCCCACGTAAGCCACGATGCCGAGGAAGAACAGGCGCACTTGCCGGTCGCTCAGCAACTGCCAATACAGCTGCCGTGTGCCGGCGCGCTCGTCGTCCTTGAGCTCGACGCTGGGGAGCGGCAGCGCTCGCGTCACGATAATCACGAACGCAAAGACCGCAGCAAAGGCGCCGTAGAACGTAACCCATGGCGCTTCGTTCCCTCGCTCCATGAGCGCGGCGAACGCCAGCGGACTCACGAAGGAAGCCGCGCCGAACACCAGCTGTCCCATCACCGAGAAGAATGCAAAGTGCGCTTCGCCGCCCGCGGTGCGCGTCAACGGATTGATCACCACCTGCAGCATCGCCATGCCGAGGCCGATCACGAACAGGCCGCCGATCACGACCAGATAGCTCGGCAACCAGGCGATCGCCGCGGAGCCCAGCAGATTCAGCGCGAACGCCCCGAGCAGGATCGCGCGCGCGCCGAACCGCTCGACCATCATGCCGGCCGGAATGGAAATCACGCCGTAGGCGAGGAAGAACGAGAACGGCAGAAAGCCGGCCAGGCCGAGACTCAGGCCGAACTCGCGGATGATGATCGGCATCAGCGGGCCGATGATGTTCGTCACGAACGAGATGACGAACCAGACGCACAGGATGTAGCCGATGATGAGTGCCCGGTTGCGCATGGTGGCAACCGCCGCCGGCTACTGCGCGACCCGCAACCGCGGCAAATCGACGTGCGCGGCGAGCTCGCCCGCCGCGATCGATCGGCGCGGGAAGCGCGAGATGATCGACGCGGCCGCCCGGCACCCGGCCTCGAGCGCCTCGCGCAGATCGTGTCCGCTCAGTCGCGCTGCGAGGTAACCCGCGTTGAACGAATCGCCGGCGCCGATGGTGTCGAACACGGCCGTCTCGACTGCGTCGGCTTGCGCAATCGCGCCGTTCTGAAAGCCGACTGCACCCTTGGCGCCGTTCTTCACGATCAACGTCGCGCCGGGCTTCAGGCGCTGACTGACGTGGCGCAGCGCCTCGCGAAAATCCGGCCGGTCGCCGAGATTCGCGACCTCGATCTCGTTGAGCAGCACGTGATCGCAGCGCTCGACCCAGCCGAGCATCTCCTGCCGCAACTCGTCGTTCCAGTTGCCGGACGGCCAGCCCGTGTCGAGCGCGATCTGGTAGCCGAGCGCAGCGACTTCGTCGATCAGGCGCGCGTAGTGACGCCGCAGTTTCGGCGTGAGAAAGACGCCGGAGAGCAGCACGATGGACGGCCGGTGCTTGGCGCGCCACAGGCAAGGGTGGACGTGCGAATAGTCGAACGCTTCCAGATGCCCGCGCGTCGTCAGGAACGTGCGCTCGCCGCACGCGTGAATGATTCCGACCGAAACGGACGTCGCCAGCTCACACACCGGCAGCGCAGGATTCAGCGGTTGAAACTGTTCCGCGAGCCAGCGCCCGAGGCTGTCGTTGCCGACGAGCGAAAGCAGGCGGCATGGCACGCCGAGGTAGCTCGCTGCGAGAGCCGCGTTGCCGGCGGAGCCGCCGGGACGCAGCTCGCTGTGATCCATCAGCGACTCCGTCCCGATCGCCGGCCAGCTGTCGATGGGACCGAGCACGACGTCGACACCGACGTCGCCGATGACCGTGAGCGCGGGCGGATTGTGGTGGTCCATGAAACCCTCCCGGCGAAGAGTAGGGTCGGCCCGACCGGGCTGTCAACGAATACAAACAACCATTGTGATAATTGAGCGCTACAGACGCCCGAGTCCGCCGACGGCGCGGCCGCCCAGCAATCCTTCGACGCGGGATTGTTCGGGACGCTTCTGCAGGAGCATTTCGAAGCGCGGCGACAGCATTTCGTAGATGGGCAGCACTGCCGCGCCGAGGATCGAGCTGTCCTCGTCGTGCTCCGACAGCAGGATGCGGTCCTGAGTCGACGCGACGCCGGCGCGCACCGATCCGTGCAGCGGCTCCGCGAGTGCAACGATGTGCTGGACCAGGGCCTTGGGCGCCGAGCCGCCGATCACGATCGTCTCGGGATCCAGCAGGTTCTCGATCATGCACACCGCATTGCGCAGGTGGACGGCGGCTTCGCGACACCAGGCCATCAACGTCGGCTCGCGTGCTGCGAGCATCTCGACCAGCAACTGACGCGCGCCGTCTTTCACGTCCGTTCGACCGAGCGCCTCCGCCAGCGAATGCAGTGACAGATAGCGTTCCAGACAGCCGCGGTTGCCGCAGTAACACTCCTTCCCGTCCGGCACGATCGGCACGTGACCGATTTCCGTCGCATTGCTGTTCGCGCCCTTGTAGGCCGAACGGTTCGCGACCAGCGTGCCGCCGAGGCCGACGCCGAAGTGCATGTAGAAAAAATTTCCGAGGTTTTTAGCGGTGCCGAACAGGGATTCGCCGAGTGCGCCGGCGACGCTGTCGACGCTGTAGATCACGGGAAACCCGGTAATCCGATGCAACTCGTCGAGCGCCGACAGATCGGTCCAACCCTCGAGCACCGTGGGACCGACGAAGCTCATGCTGCTGACGGCGAACGGTCCAGGCAGCGCGACACCGACTCCACGCACCCGCCCCGTCGCTGCGGCGACGCCCGCGAGGTCCTTCACTACTGCAACCATCACGGTCAACGTGCCGCGACGGTCGTGAGTGTCCACTTCGACATCCTGTTTGCGGATCACCTGCCCGACCAGGTTCACCAGCGCCGCGCGCACGCGACCCGGCTCGATGGTGATGCCGATCGACGTGCCGCCGTTCGGGTTCAGCTCGAACACGATCGGCGGCTGGCCGCGGGATTTCTGCACCTTCAAGCGGCGCGCGACCACGAGTCCGACGGATTCCAGGTCGGACGTGATGTTGGCGACGGTCTGCGGGCTGAGAGCAACGCGGTCGACGATGTCTTTCCGGGACAGCGAGCCGTGCCGCCGGATCACGTCGAGGACGATGCGCCGGTTGTAGGGGGCGCTCGACTGCTGGTTCGTGCCGCGATTGACCATGTGAGCCTTACTTTGCCTGCCATGAATAAAAACATCCATTGGATGTAATCATTGACACCGCTCCGCTCCGGGACTATGTTCGGCTCCAACAAGGGGAATACTCCAGGCTCACTGCAGGGGGGCATATGCTCACCGTCAAAAAGAACGGCGCCTTGGCATGTCTGACTTCGCTGACCACGCTGGTCGTGATGCCCGCCTTTGCGGCGGACGATGACAGGCTCGAAGAAATCATCGTCACGGCCTCGAAGCGCGAAACGAACCTGATGCAGACGCCGCTGGCGATCACGGCGTTCACTCAGGATTTCCTCGATCGCGAAGGCATCCGCAACGCGCGCGACCTGGCCGGCACGGCTCCGAACGTGCAACTCGGCACCGGCGCCGACTCGGGCACCGCCGCGACGATCCGCGGTGTGACCTCGACGGACTTCACCGAAGTAGGCGAAGGCGCAGTCGCGATTCACCTCGACGGCTTCTACTCGCCGCGTCCGCAGGGAACGCTCGCGCTGATGTACGACATCGAGCGCGTCGAAATCCTGCGCGGGCCGCAGGGCACGCTGTTCGGCATGAATTCCTCGGGCGGCACGATCAACATCATTCCGGCGAAGCCGGACTTCAATGACAGCTTTGCCAAGGTCGAAGCTTCCTTCGGCAACTACAGCGAGAAGCAAGGCCGCGGCATGTTCAACCTCGCGGTCAACGACAAGTTCGCGCTGCGCGCTGCGTTCATGGTCAACATGCACGACGGCCAGCTGACCCAGGGCAAGGACACGACCGACGTCGCCTACGAGCCGGCCGGCATCGAGCTCGACGGCATTCCGGACGTCGATCAGCGGCGCAATCGCGACGTCAGCCGCAGCGACTGGTACAACAACGCCGACGAGTGGGGCGCACGCCTCATCGGGCGCTGGGAGATGACGGACTGGCTGGAAGGCACCGCCACGCTCTCGCACTACTCCGACCAGGGCGCCGGCGACATCGACTTCATCGATTGCGAGCAGGCCGCCGGCACCGTCAACGCCTGCACGCACGGCCTGCGCTACGTGAACATCAACGTGCCGGGCAAGAAAGACCTGACGATCGACGACTACCAGGTGAAGCTGGTCGCGAGCCTCAACGATCGCATGGCGCTGGAATATCGCGCCTCGTACGAGGATCAGCAGCGCTCGCAGATCGAAGACGTCGACGGCGGCACGCGCCCGGCGGCGCAGTGGTCGTCGATCGGCGAGCCCGCAACGCCGGAAGCGGCCGAGACCGGCTACTACCCGATCTGGGACGAGAGCTGGAACACCCGGCACAGCGCCTACCGCACGATGACGCACGAGTTGCAGTTCAAGTCGACCGGCGAGAATCGCCTGCAGTACGTGGCGGGCCTGTACTACCTGCACGAGAACAAGTCGATCCGCTACGACATGGAGATGCTGGCGAACAAGTCGTTCTTCGAGGATCCGGACCTGCCGCTCGGCTTCAACCCGGACGGCCTGCCCGACAGCTGGGTGTTCGATCAGGCGAAGCGCACGACGACGTCGAAGGCCGCGTTCGCGCAGCTCGACTATCGTATCGTCCCCAAGGTGAATCTGACGCTCGGCTATCGCTACTCCGACGACGAGAAGACCGACCAGAACGGCATGACCTACGCTTTCTGGGAAGGCTCGGCCGAGTGGTACAACGGCGAACACACGCCGACGGGCGTCCGCGCGCATCAATCGAACGACCTGACGAACGACATGGGCAGCGGCGCGCCGCTCGGCACCGTGATGCCGGCGAGCGATCCGAACAACGTCAAGAAGAGCTGGAGCCAGGGCACGTATCGCATCGGCGCGCAGTACTTCGCGACCGACGACCACATGCTGTTCGCCTCGCTCTCGACTGGTCACAAGATGGGCGGCATGTACGAGATGGCGGACGCGTGCAACAACGGCTGCCCGATCCTGCTGGCGTACGATCCCGAGGAAGTGAAGACGTACGAGCTCGGCTGGAAAGGCACGATGCTCGAAGGCCGCGTGCGCGTGAGCGCGACCGCGTTCTTCAGCGACTACACCGACATGCAAAACACCGGCGACAAGGTGATCGGCACGGACACGAATCCGGACAGCCCGAACTTCGGCGAGCCGGTGACCGCGTGGACGACCGACAACCTGTCGAGCTCCGAGATCAAGGGCCTCGAATTCGAGTTCGACACGATCCCGTGGACCGACGGCCGGCTGTTCGGCTATCTCGCGTGGCTCGACACCGAGATCACGGATCCTGGCAGCTTCCAGGACGGCTATGCCTGCGCCGAGCGCGTCATCTACGGACAGCCGGAGTGCGGCGATCCGACGGTGTCGGACATTCGCGGCAATCAGCTGCCGTTCGCGCCCGAGTACTCGGCGACGCTGAACTACGAGCATCGCTTCACGCTGCCGTCCGGCTTCGCGATCGTGCCGTTCGCCTCGCTGCACTGGCAGAGCAAGATGTGGTTCGACACGCTCAACTACGACGGCGCGCACCTGTCGCAGGCGCAGGATGCGTACACCAAGATCAACCTCAGCGTGCGCCTGAACGCGCCCGCCGACCGCTACTACGTGGAGCTGTTCGGCGACAACGTGACGGACGAAGACACCAAGAACTTCTTCGGCTTCAATCGCGGCGTGGTCAAGGGCTACTACGATCCGCCGCGCATCTACGGACTGCGGATGGGATACTCGTTCTGATGAGAGTGCTGCGCCCCCTTCCGCTCGCGTTGCTGGCATTTTCCTCCTGCTTCGCGCAGGCCGGCACGCGAGCGGACCCTCCGCTGCTCGTGCACGTCAACCAGGTCGCGCTCGAGCGGGCCGGACCGAAGGCCGCGATCATCGAGTACGCGGGATCCGCTACTGCCGGCACCTTTGCAGTGCTGAAGGACGGCGCGAAGGTTCAATCCGGCGCGCTCGCGGCACTGCCGGCATTCAGCGAGTGGACCGCGGGCAAGAAGTATTTCAAGGCTGACTTCTCCACGCTCGCCACCACGGGCAACTACACCATCGAAGTGACGATGGGTGATGCACAGGGTGCTTCGCCTGCGTTCGTGGTTGCGGACAATGCGACGTTCGTGACGACGGCCTCGGCCGTGCTCGACTACTTCCACCACAACCGTCACACGAAGCCGGC
>DASYRK010000002.1:0-106401 GCA_036004505.1 Steroidobacteraceae bacterium | reverse complement strand
CGCCCGCCGCATCGCCCGCGAGCGCGCCGATGCACAGGACGGTGAGCGCAGCCCAGAGCAGGTTCGGCAAGCGTGCCGCGACAACCGACGGTCCGAACAGCCGCATGCTGGCGGACTGCACCCAATACGCGAGCGGGGGTTTCTCGATGAAGGGTGCACCCGCCAGCTGCGGTACGACGACGTCGCCCGACTGCAGCATGTTGTATGCGATGTCGTGCTCGCGCGGCTCATCCGGAGACCAGACGGCGCGACCGACAACGCCAATGATCCACAATGGCATCAGCAGGGCGAGCGCCAGCAACGGCCAGTAGCGCGCCACTGTCACGGTTGCGAGCGGCACAATGCCTGTGGCGGATACCTGCTCGCCGAGCGTGAGTTTGCTGCCCACGCCTCTTAGACGACGTCACTGCGCTATTTCCTTCGCGCTCAGCACTGCGCGCGATGACGGCGGACGTTGATCGTGCTCGCGTTATTTTCAATCTCATTGCAGGGGCGGTGACATACAGGCACCATGGGTCCCGCAGTACGGCGAAGCGTGGCGCGGCCTCCAGCCGCCACGCGCCTAAGGGAACGAGCAGGGAGTTCACGGCCGGCCAGAACCGGTTGTCGCCGGGTACCCATGTTGTTTTCAGGAGCCGCGATGATCGCCGAAGAGACGCTCAGAGCCCGACTGCCCAGCTCTCACCTGCCCTCGCGCAAAGCGCTGCCGCCGTTCGAAGCGCTGCGCGCCTTCGATGCCATCGCCCGGCTCGGCGGCGTGCGCAAGGCTGCACAGTATCTATGTCGTGATCATGCAGTGGTGAGTCGTCACCTGCGCGCCATCGAGGACTGGACGGGAGCGAAGCTGATCGAGAGAACGCCGGGCGGCGCCGTGCTGACCGCGGATGGCGTTCGTTATCACCGTGAAGTGGCGGTCGCGATGGATCTCATCGCCAACGCAACGGTCGACCTGATGAAACGCGGCAACAATCGTTGCCTGCACATCCGCTGCATGCCGGGCTTCGCGCTGCACTGGTTGTCCGGCCGTCTCGGCGATTTCGAGAAAGCCAACCCGGGCATTGATGTCGAGCTGCGCCCCGCAGATCGCAGCCCGGAATTCCTATCCCAGGATACGGACCTCGAGATTCGGCTGGTGCCGACCTATGTGCCGTCCCTGCAGCTGCCGTCGAATCTGCGCGCCACGGAGTTCGCACGGGTGCCGATCATTGCTGTCGCCAGCAAGGACTATCTGACGAGCCATCCGCCGATCGCCGAGCCGCGCGACCTGCTGAGCCATCAGCTCCTGCACGAAGAGAACTTCGATCGTTGGCGCAATTTCCTGGCGGCGCACCGTGTGGTCGACGACGTCGAGCTGACGGGCCCACGTCTTTGGCAGGGGCACCTGACGCTCGACGCCGCACGCTATGGGCGTGGCGTGTCGCTCACCAACATGCTGATTGCAGCCGATGACATCGCGGCCGGCCGCCTCATCGAAGTCGGTCGCGATCTCGCGAGCTTCATGCCCAAGGCCATGGGCGCCTACCAGTTCATCGCCAAAGCGGATCGCTGGGATGCCAGCCTGATCCGCCGCTTCCGCCACTGGCTCGCCTCCACGATCGCCCGAGAACATCCGGCGTTCAAGACCGACGAAAGCAGCCAGGACTAGGACAGCTACATCAGTCCGAAGTGGCGCGCCGTCTGATCGAGCCCGATCCGCATCTTCGCGACCAGCTCGTCCACCTGCGCGCGAGTAATGATGAGCGGTGGGCTCAGCACCATCGCCTGCCCGACCGCGCGCATCATCAGGTTGTTGTTCAGGCACAGATCGCGACACTTGTTGGCAGCGTCGTCCGCGGTCGTAAAGATCGTGCGCTTGGCCTTGTCCTTCACCAGCTGCAAGCCGGCAAGGAGTCCGACACCACGCAGCTCACCGACGATCGGATGCTGATCGGCGAGCTCCTGCAACCGCGCACGGAAATACGGAGCGATGTCCTCGCGCACCCGCTCGACGAGCCGCTCGCGCTGCATCAGCTTGATGTTTGCAATGGCAACGGCGCACGCGGCCGGGTGGCCGGAGTACGTGTAGCCGTGGGCCAGGAGGCCTCCTTCCTTGACCGTGTCGAAGACGCGAGCGTTGATCGCGACGGCCGAGATCGGCAGATAGCCCGAGGACAGTCCCTTGGCCATCGGCATCAGATCCGGCTCGATGTCGTAGGTCTGTGAGCCGAACCACTGGCCGGTGCGCCCGAAGCCGCAGATGACCTCGTCGGCGACGAGCAGGATGTCGTACTTGCGACAGATGCGTTGAATCTCCGGCCAGTAGTTCGAGGGCGGATCGATCACGCCGCCCGCGCCTTGCACCGGCTCGCCGATGAACGCCGCGACATTGTCCGGACCCAGCTCGAGGATCTTCGCTTCCAGTGCACGCGCCGAGGCCAGACCGAACTCCTCGCGCGACAGCTCGCCGCCGAGCGTGTACCAGTGCGGGTGCGGGATATGCGCGAACTCTGGGAGCAGGACCTTGTCGAGCGCATGCATGTGCGGCATGCCACCGAGGCTCACCGCGGCCAGGGTGCTGCCGTGGTAGCCCATGGTGCGGCCGATGAACGTGCGCTTCTTGGGCTTGCCCTGCAGGTACCAATAGTGACGCGCGATGCGAATGACGGTGTCGTTCGCCTCCGAGCCCGAGTTCGCGAAGAAGAAGTGATCGAGGCCCGGCGGAGTGATCCCGGCCAGCAGCTGCGCGAGCTCGATCTGCGACGGCGTCGCAGTCTGGAAGAAAGTGTTGTAGTACGGCAGCTCCTGCATCTGGCGTGTAGCAGCGTCGACGAGCTCCTGACGACCGTAACCGACGTTGACGCACCACAGTCCCGCCATGCCGTCGAGGATCCGGTTGCCGTCGCTGTCCCACACGTAAACCCCATCCGCGCGGGTGATCACGCGCACGCCCTTGGTCTCCAGCGCCTTCTGATCCGTGAATGGATGCACATGATGTGCGCTGTCGAGCCGCTGCCATTCAAGAGTCGTGCGGGCTTGCGCTGACATTTGGATCTCCTCAACGGAAACGGTCGAATTGTGCGCTCGCTGAGCGGTGAGTCGCGCAGGCGGCCACCTCGGCGAGCCCGATCATGGACGCGACGCCGCGCGGACTGCGCACGTCCGGGTCCCCGGGCAAAGGCGGCTGCAGCGCGTAGTCCGCGCCCGTCTGCGGATCGCGATCGATGACTTGCTCGCCCCAGCGGATCGACTGCTTGCCTTGCGGCTCGCTGCCCTTCGCAGCGTTACCGAACAGCACGCTGTAGGCAACCCAGGCCCGGGCATTGCCGATCACGCGCACCGCATACGGTGCATTATGCAGCAGCAGCGAATTGGTCGCGAAAATCGCGGCGTCGTCCTCGGCATAGAGTCCGTCGTCCCGGTTCTGGTCGAACACCGAGTTGTAGACGTTGGCGGATGAGTTCGCGTAGGCCGCGATGCCCGCGGAATCGTTGTTGCGCACGATCGAGTTGCACAGGTGCAGGTGCGCGGACTCTTCCAGCCAGATCGCGACGTGACCGTCCAGGATGCGGACTTGCGATGCGAGCAGGCGCGCTGTGCCACGCCCCGTGAGCGCCATCTTCGCGTACTTCTCGATGGTTGTGTCGGCGAGCGTCGCCGCAGCGTCGATCACGAACACGCCGTGGCCTTCGTACAGGTCGTCCTCTGCATTGCCCGCGCGGAAGTTGCGCAGCGTGAGGCCTCGCAGACTCACCTCGCCGCCTTCCACGACGATGGCCGCAACGGGCGGGCCGCTGGCGCCGTCGAGCACCGCGCCCGGCTCGCCTACAACGCTGATGCGTTTGTCGCGAATCGCGACATAGCCGCGAATCACGTACTTCTTGTACGGCACATCGGTGAAGGATTCCGGGACGTACGTCCCCGCGCGCAGGAGCACGGTGTCGCCATCGACCGAGCGGTCGACGGCGGCCTGGATGGCACGGGGCCCTGCGTACTCGCAGTCCGCGCGGGGCGGGCCGGCCGCACAGACCGTCAGCGTCTTCGCGGACGCGGCGCACGAAAGAAAGAGGCCGGCGAGCAGGCCGGCGCAGGGGGGAAATTTGTGGAGCATTCGGCCACCGCGCTCGCCGCCCTCGCGGTGCGAGGGCGGCTTGCGCTCGTCTACCTGAAGTTGTATCCGACCTTCACGCCGATGGCGCGCGGACGCGTGCGGTTGGCGTTGGTCCAGTCGTGATACGGATCGATCCACTTGTTCTCGTTGGTGAGATTCATGCCGTAGATCTCGAACCACGCCTGATTCCAGTCGAGCCCGATGCGCGCGTCCACGAGGCCGATATCGTCCGAGAACTGCGGAACGTTCGCTGCCGGGAAGCTCGAGCGATCCACATAACTCACGGCATCGCGGTAGCTGTAGTCGACGCGCACGTAACCGGGCAGCGCGCCCAGGTCGAAGTGGTATTGCGCCCCGAGCGTGTAGCTGAGCTCGGGCACGTAGTCGACCGGGTCGCCGGCGATGTTGGTCGCATCCGTCGCATTGACGTCGGTGATCTCGCTGTCGATGTAGGACGCCGTCGCGTTGAGCACGAGTTTCTCCGTCGCGCGCACGGTGATGCCGCCTTCCACGCCCTTGACCTCGACGGTGCCGATGTTGCTCGTGAGCTGCTGGAACTGCGGCTGTGCATCGGGCACGAGTACCAGGCCGCGGCGGAGCATGTCGGAGTAGTCGCTGTAGTAGACGGCCGCCTCAAAACCGACAGTGCCGTTGGCGCTCTGCCCTTTCACGCCGAGCTCGTAGCTCCACAATGATTCGGGATCGGAGTTGGGCAGGTCGCCCCGATTGAAACCGCCGCTGCGGAATCCCTTGGCGATGCTGGCGTAGAGATTCGTGTTCTGCGCCAGTTTGAACGAGGCGTACACGCGCGGATCGACCGAATCAAAGCTGTCGCTCTCTTCCAGCATGCCGTCGAACGTCGTCTTGTCCTCCTCGAAGTAGCGCACGCCGGCGCCCACTGCGAAGCGCTCCGTGATCCTCCAACCGACGTCAGTGAACAGCGCGTACGACTCGGAGGTATTGCGATCGAGGTAGTACGCTTCCGGGAAATAGCTGCCCGCGTACAACGTATCGTAGTACGCCTCCAGCTGGTCGCCGAGCGACTTGTAGAACGCGCCCACGGTCCAGGTCCACGGCCCCTCCCCGCTCGAGGTGAGGCGCAGCTCCTCGGTGGTCGCGTGCGCGCGCGTGTAGCGCTTATCGGTGCCTTCCAGCGCACCCTCGTAGAACGTCTGCGGCCCGCCGATATACGAGAACGGGTACTGGTGGTGGTGATCGATGTACGTGGTCGCGCTCAGCAGCTGCGCGCCGCCGAAGTCGTACACCAGATTGAGGTTGTACAGGTCGTAGTCGAACTCTTTGGGAATCAGCACACGCGCGCGGTCGACGCCGACGGTGATCGTGCGATCCGGATTCTCATAGCCGAGGCCGAGCTTGCTCTCGTTGCGATGGCGCACGACCATCGCATCGGCCGTGAACGCATCGCTGATCTGCCACAGCACCTTGGCGCGCACGGCGAGGAGGTCCTGGTTGTTACCGTCCTCGATCCCTGCTTCAGGCTGATCCTGCCAGCCGCCACCCTGTTCGAGCGTGGCCGCGACCCGCACCGCGAGTTTGTCGGCGACCAGCGGGATGTTGATCACGCCGGTGAACGACTCCTTGCTGTCGCCACCGTCAATGAACGCCTCCGAGGCTTCGACCTTGCCCTCGACCGCGTCGAGCCGCGGCTTGTGGGTGATGTAGCGAATCGCGCCGGCCACCGAGCCTTGCCCGTAGAGCGTGCCCTGCGGACCCTTCAGTACTTCGACGCGCTCGAGGTCCATGACGCGCGAATCGAGCTGATCGAAGCCGGTCAGCGACAGCGGTGCTTCGTCGAGGTACACGCCGACGAGCGCATCGCTCCCGTACTGATTGCTCAACCCGCGCATGAAGATCGTGTAGCTGCCCGGCCCGTCCTCGCGCATGGTGAGTCCCGGCACCGCGAACGAGATGTCCTGCACTGAGCTCAGGCCGCGCTGTTCCAGCTCGGTGCCGCTCAGGGCGGTGATCGCGACGGGAACGTCGATGAGCTTCTGCTCGCGCTTCTGCGCCGTGACGATGACTTCCTCCAGCGTAACGTCCTGCGCCCATGTGACCGCCGGCAGCGTCGCCGCAGCCACGGACAACATCAGCAAGCGATGCGATGTGGTAATCATTGTTCGTGAACCTCCCCGACAAGGAGCGATGTCGCTTTCGAGGTGACGATAGGGTCGGCGGCCGTCCCTTGAATAGATGCCAAACATGCACGCAGTGGTGCTGGAACCGCACCACGCCGACGGGGCTGCGCAGTTCGCAGCGGCACGTCGCGCTTGCATGCAACGTTCATTGCGGCGCGACCTCGAGCACGCGGAACGTCCCCGGCGTGCGTACCGGCTCTCCCTTCTCGTCCTGGGTGAAGTCCGCGGTCGGCAAATACAAGCGGCCCGTGGTTGCATCGAGCGCTGCCGTGCGTGCACCGCGTGCCGTTTTGACCGAGGCCACCAAAGTCGCGTGGCCTTTGCGATCGAGACCAAAAATCGTCAGCGTGCCGTCGTTGCACGGGATGTACGCGAGCCGTCGCGCGCCATCGAAGATCGCACCGTCCGCATCCTTGCCGACGCTGAGTGCGCCGCGGTCCTTGCCATCCGACGCGGACACGAGCCGCACGACGCCGTTGTGGCAGGCCGAAATCAGCAGGCCGGTGACAGCGTCGTACGCGATGCCCGTTGGCTCGACGCAATCGACGAGGCGATGTCGGCGCACGACCTTGTGCGAAGCGACATCGATCACGGCGACCTCGGCACTGTCTTCGATGTTCACGTACACGCTGCCCTTGCCATCGGCCGTCGCCGCTTCGGGCTTGCCACCGAGCGCAATCGTCGCGATGACGCGTGCGCGGGCGATATCGACGACCGAGATGTCCTGGCTCCCGCCGTTCATGATCCAGGCATGCCTTGCGGTCGGCTCGAACAACGCAGCGTCGGGCTGCTTGCCCGTAGCAATCTGCGCCTTCGCGGCGCCCGTGCGTCGATCGAGCAAGGTCGCCGTGTCAGCGCCCCAGTTGGTCGTCAGGAGCAGCGTCGTGTCGGGAATGATGAGGACGGCGGAGAGATCATTGCCCTCGATCAATTTCGGGATCAGGGTGCGCGTACGCAGATCGATCGCCATCACGCCGTACTCGCGCGCGATGAACACGCGCTGAGCTGTGCTGTCGACCGACGCGTAGTCGTAGCCACCGTCCGGACCGGCAATGCTGCCGGTGACGCGATAGCTGCCGCCGGCTGCCGCACCCAGCGTCACGGCGCCCAGTGTGAGCGCGAGGACGCTGCGCTTCAGCAAGCCGCTCATGCGCCCGCGCCCTGTTCCGCGGCGGGTCGGTCGCTCGCCAGTTTCATCTCGCGCAGCAGCGGACGGCGCAAGAGCAAGATGAGCACGGCGCCGGCGCCGACGATCGCAGCGTGCAGCAACCAGAACGTAGCTGGTGAGACCACCTCGAAAAACCGGCCGAGCCAGCCGCTCACGATGCCGCCCGCAAACAACGCGAGGTAGTAGGCCCCAACCATCATGGCGTTGACCGAGATCGGCGCGGCGCGCGATACGAGTGAAAGCGCGATGGGTCCGGCGTAGAGATATGCGGCGGCACACACGAAGTGGAACAGCGTCGGCCAGATGAGTGCCGTGCGGCCGGCGCCTGCGGTCCATTCGCCGATCGTGAGCAGCACGCAGGCGAACGCGAAGAAGGCGCAGCCGAGCGCGATCTTGACGAGATCGCCGGGCTCGCTGCGACGCTTGGCTTGCCAGCGCCAGAACCAGATGACTCCCGGCGCAAAGACCAGCACGGCCAGCGAATCGAGCGATTGAAACCACGTCACCGGAATCTCAGCACCGAACAGCTCCCGGTTGACGTGATCGCGGATCCACAGCGGATATGTATTCCAGACCTGCGTCTGGCCGGTCCAGAACAACCCGGTGATCGCCAGCACGGTGAGCAGCGCCGCGATCGTGCGTGCGTCGCCGGACTGCAGCCTGACTCGCTCACCGCGCGCCCTGACGGCGTCGACGGGCAGGTAGTCGCGACCGTGCAGATAGATCACGATGCCGATCAGCATGCCGACGCCGGCGACGCCGAAGCCGTAGTGCCAACCGTACAGCTCGCCGAGCGTCCCGCACACCAGCGGTGCCACGAAAGCGCCGACGTTGATGGACATGCAGTAGAGGGAAAATGCGGTGTCACGCCGCGAATCGTTCTTCGCGTACAGGCCGCCGACCTGCGCCGCCAGATTGCCCTTCAAGAGACCGGAGCCGAGGATCAGCAGGGCGAGCGCGAACAGGAACGCCGACTCGAACGCCATCAGGAAGTGGCCGCCCGCCATGAGCACGCCGCCGGCAATGACCGCCTTGCTGCGACCGAGTACGCGATCGCCGAGCAGACCGCCGAGCACCGGCACGAAATAAATCATGCCGATGTAGAGACCGAAGAGCTGCGTTGCGAAGGCCTGCAGCGAAAGCTGTCCGAACACCGCTGCCACGGCCGTGCGCAACCCGGCGAAGCCGATCACGCCCTCGACGGTGCCGGGCTTGAGCAGGTGGCCGGTCATGTACAGCACCAGCAGCGCCTGCATACCGTAGAACGAGAAGCGTTCCCACGCTTCGGTGAAGACGATGTACGCAAGTCCGCGCGGCTGACCGAAGAACGTACGCTCGTTGCCGTTCGCGGCTGCCGGGGCCGATACGTCCGCCATCACGTTCATCGCAGTGCTTCGACCACGCTGTTGAAGAAATCGTTGTCCAGAATCACTTCCGCGCCGCGCGGCTTCGAACGCGCGCTGAGCACGGTGACCACGAGTCCCTGTCCGGGATTGATGTAGATGTACTGGCCGAAGATACCGCGCGCGCTGAAGGCGCGGTCTTCGAACCCGCCGCCGCGCGCAGGCACGGCCCACCACATGTATCCGTAGTTCAGCGGCTGACCGCCGACCTGCCGCGGCGCCGTCGCTTCGCGAATCCAGCCCTCGGGCAGGACGCGCGTCGAGCCGATGATGCCATCATCCAGGATGAACTGGCCGAAGCGCGCATAGTCGCGCAGCGTGGCGCTGATGCCACTGCCTGCAACTTCCAGCCCGTGCGGGGACTCCAGCCACCAGGTGGCATCGGACTGCATGCCGAACGGCGCCCAGATCTTCTCGGAGAGATAGTCCGCAACCCAGCGCCCGACGGCGGCGCGCACCAGTGCACCGACGACGTGCGTCTCGCCGGTACTGTAGTTCCAGACCATGCCCGGTTCGGCGATGCGCCGCTGATTCGCCACGAAGCGCAGGATCGCATCCGGCTGCTGGGCGATCTGCAACTCGAGCATCTGGCGCCGCTCGGAGGCCGGATCCGTATGCGTATCGTCCCATTGCACACCGGACGTCATCTGCAGCAAATGCCTGATCGAGACCCCGTCATAACCCCCGCCGGCGAGCTGCGGCAGATAGCGTGTCAGTGGATCGTCGACGCTGCCAATCAGCCCGTCCTGGATCGCCGCGCCGATCAGCGTGGTGCTGATCGACTTCGCCATCGACATGGAAATCCAGCGGCTCTCGCTGTCGATATCGGCCTCATAGTGCTCGAGGACGATGCGACCGTGCTTCAGGATCAGCAGGCCGACGACGCGGTTGCGTGAGATGTAGTCGGCGAGGTCGTACTGCGTGTCGTTGGCCCGGACCGGCAGATCGCTGAGCTGCCGGGAAGCGCGCAGCAACGGAAAGACGTGTTTGCCGCGCGCGATCTTGCGGGTGGCGAACACCCAGTGCGGATCGCGGAACAGGCGCAACTGCGTCGCAGGGAGAAGCTTGCCCGCGTAGGCTCGCCTCGCCTCCTCATCGTCGGTCCAGGCTCGCGCCGGCTCGACGACGGCAGCGCTGCTGACGAAGCGAACACCGACTGCGTCGACAACCTCGAGTGATCCACGTTCCCGAGACAAGCAAGGCCTCCCGACACGCGCAAGGATCGGACTGCGCTCGGGTCTCATTTATACGCATCGCCCGGAAGGCAGCGGTTGCGAATGGCGTGCCCGGCGGTGAGCCAGGGTCACCGCCGGCTGGCCCGGTGCGGCCTGGACACCGACGGCGGCCCGTTTCGCAATCCCCGGGCGGCGGCGCCCCTGCGATGCTGTGAGCCCAATGACCCCGCCACGACTACTCTTTGCGCCCGACGCCTATGCGGCGGCGGATCCCGTCGCGATCGTGCGCCGCTATCCCTTCGCCCAATTCATCTCGGCCGGCCCGACGGACCTGCTCGCCACGGCCATTCCATTGTTCTTCGAACGTGACGGCGACACCGCGACCATGGTGGGGCACCTGGCACGGCGTAATCTGCATGCGAGCGCTCTGCAGTCGGGCCAGCGTGCGCTGGCGATTTTCGCGGGTCCGCACGCCTACATTTCCTCGCGCTGGTACCAGGATCGTCCGACCGTGCCGACCTGGAACTACGTGACGGCCCATGTCCGCGGCACGATCGAGCCGATCGACGATGAGGCGGCACAGCGAGCGATCCTGCGGCTCACGGCGCGCATGATGGAGAGCGATACGCCGACGCCCTGGACGCTGGAACAGGCACCGCCGGGTCGCGTCGATGAGCTCATGCCGAGGATTCGCTCATTGCGGCTGCGCGTGGAGCGGATCGAGGGCGTCACGAAGCTGAGCCAGACTCATCCGCCGGGGGATCGGGTCCGGGTGATGCAGCACCTCCTCGAGCGCAACGACGAAGGCAGTCACGAGATCGCGCGCTGGATGGCCGGTCTCGGCATCGACCAATAGCTCGCGCGAGCGGCGCCGCGCTACGGCATGCGAGCCCCGATCTGTTGCCACGGTCCCGGATTGAGCACGACGGCGGACGACTCGAACCGGATCGTGAACGGATAACGTCCGGGCACGGTGAAGACATCTGGTTCGACCGGCAGCAGCTCGACCGGTGCGGCGCGCTTGATCGCATAGGCATCGCGCGCGCCTGTCGCCTGGGCGTACAGCTTGCCCTCCTTGACACTGACCTCGATCGTCACCGGAGCGCTGAAAACATAGCGGCCGACATGACGCTGCAGAGCCTCCGCGCTCGGTTTCAGCCGCGAGTTGGCACGCGGCGCCAGGGGTTGCTCCGGGACCGAGGCCAGAATCGCATCCCACATCACGTCGGAGGCGATGATGCCGAGATCGGCCGAGGTGATCGCCGGCGACTCCTGCTTCGCGAGCTCGCCGGTGCTGACCGCGTAGAGCACATCGCCGTCAAATTCGGTTGCGAACGGTTGAATGCCGCGCGCCATCGATGTGTGCACCTGCACCGCGAGGCGTTGCAGCTCCGCCGGATTCAGCGTCTGGTTCGTAACGACCAGGCTGATCGTGGTATTGCGCCTGGCATCGCTCGACAGCGTCGGGCCGCGCCAGCCCGGCTTGCGGCTGTCCGGCAACCCGCTGACGAGATCGATCGCCTTCACGTCCCGGGGCCACGAGGCATCACGAAAGCATGCGGCGATGGCGCCGTTGCGATCGGTCACCACGCCCAGCGCGTTGACGACAGTGAACGCTGCGATCTTCAGCTCCCCGATCTGGCGAAACGCACCGCCCTGCCCCGAGTGCGCGTTGCAGCCGAAGTATCCGCCCGTCTTGGCCAGTCGGCCCGCGCCGTGCGGCCCGAGCGGAAAGACGCCGGGACGCGCTGCGCGAAACGCTGCCTGCGCGAGGCGCTTGTCGGGATAGATCTCGTTGAGCCGCCGCTCGCCGAGATCGTAGATGATCGCGCCGACCGACAGCGCCAGGCTCATCCAACCGCCGTCGCGCGAGCCGTCGTCCTTGAGGGCCGTCGCAACTGCCGTGGTCGCTTCGAGTCCATACCAGGAGCCGCCGGCGAAGACGACGGCGTCGAGCTCGGGCGTTTCGTAGCCGAGTCGCAGGTAGTCGGTGTTGACCGTGCCGGGTCCGCCGCCGCGCACGTCGACGGCGCCGAGCACCTTGCGCCGGAAATGAAAGACGGTCACACCCGTCGGGCCTTCCTCGTATTCGCCGGTGCCGATGCGAATCATCGGCCAGTCGAACTCGAGCGACTTGCCGGCGCTGTTGACCACCGGTTGCAACGAGTCCTGCACCGTTGCAGCCGGCACGGTGCCGGACACACCGAACAGGAGCGCGCCGAGCAGAACGTTACGAAGCTGAGTCATGTCATCGGACCGACGCGCAGGCGTGTTACTCGCGCATTAGAGCATTGCGCAGCACCGGCAAGCGACTGCGAATCGCTGTACCGAGCAGCCGCGCGCTGTCGACGGCAGCGCGCTCAGCATCGGGCACGACGCCGGACCACTGCAGGAAGCCGTGGATGAGCGTTGGATAGTTCAGATAGACCACCGACACGCCCTCGCGCTCGAGCTTGCGCGCGAGGCTCCTTCCCGAGTCGCGCAGCATGTCGAAGCCTGCCGTTACGACGATCGTCGCGGGCATGCGCTTCAATTCGAGCCCGCGCAGTTCCTGCATCGCCTTGTCCAGCGTGCCCTCGCCCGCATAGACCCGCGGCAGCATGAACTCGCGGAAGGTCGAGTCGAGTCCGTACCCGTGGGCGAACAACTTCGCGGACTCGTAGTTCGGCGAGAAGCTCGTTGCGGTGTAGTACAGCAGCTGATACAGCGGCGTCGGGCGTCCCGCGGCGATCTGCCGTTGCGAGATCGTGAGCGAGATGTTGCCGCCGGCGCTGTCGCCGCCGACCCCGATGAGGTCCGGATGGCCACCGAGACTCGTCGCGTTCGCCCGCGTCCACAAGAACGCTGCCTCGCCGTCGTCATTCGCAGCAGGCCACGGATGCTCAGGCGCCAGCGCGTACTCGACGTTGATCACGATGACGCGTGCTTCGTTGGCGATGAGACGCACACTGCGATCGGCTGCCTCGATGCCGCTGTACAGCCAGCCGCCACCGTGGAAATAGACCAGGATCGGCAACGGTCCCGTGTCCTTCACATCCGGTGTGTAGATGCGGATCGGAATTTGACCGCGCGGACCCGCGATCCGCCGATCCTCGACCGAACGCATCGGCGCCGTCACCTTGCTGAACAGCGCCCATTCGCGCGCGAGCCGGTCGCGCACGATCGCGCGCTCTTCGGCATCGTCGAACATCGCCAATCCGCGTTGCACGGTCTGCGGCGTGCGCCGGCGCCGCTCTTCGAGGGAGTACTGCAGCTTCGCATCGAGCAGCTGCCCGTCGATGAGCTCGCGCGGACCCGCGAGGTTCTCGAGGAACCACTGCTCGGGGCGCGACATCACCGCGAGCCGTTGCTGCTCCTCGGGCGTCGGTCGAAACGTGTCCGCCGTATCGGCGTGAGCGACTTGCACCAGCGTGAGTGTCATGACTGCCAGGCGCCTCAGCATCATTTCGGACCTTCCAGGAGCGTCTGCTGGATGCGCGCGACTTTCCAACCCTCGTCTTCGCGAACCAGCGTGCAAGCGATGTAAATGCGGAACTTGCGCTGCGCGCTCTTGATGTACTCGATCGTGTAGCTCACGACCGCCAGCCGGTCGTCGTTGAAGACATGATCGATCTTCTCTGGCGCAAGCGACCAACCGGACTCCTCGAACCATTCGCTGTGCCACTTGCGGATCGCGAGGCGACCCGACACCTTCTCGCCCCAGTAGTACAGGATCTCCGGGTCGATCGAGCGCGCGAGCTGCCGATCGAGGGCGTCGAGGTTCCGCTGCCGCGTGGCCTCCATCATTTCGATGACCGGACGCGCGATCTGCGCCGAGGTGACGGTTGCGCCCGCGTCTGGCGCAGCACGGTCGAGCGACTCGGCGAGGCGGAAGCCGACGGTGAAGTAGCCGTGGTCTTCCGTCCCGCGCAGACGCAGACGTTCCGAGAGATATTCGCCACCGTCGCCATACGACGCGCCTCGCACCACGCGATAGCCGGTCGCCGAGCACGATTCGCGGGCGCGGCCGTCGAGCGGCGCGTCGCGATAGTCCTGCTCGTAGCAGTCGCCCTGCCATTCCCACACGTTGCCGCGAATGTCGTCGAGGCCGAACTTGTCGGCGGGGAAACTGCCGACCGGTGCCGTGTAGAGCCACACGTCGCGCCCGCCCGTTTCACCGCCGCAGCACTCCGGTTTGCCGATGTTCGCGTTCTCGTGCGTGACACCGCCGCCGGCGCGCGAATCGCCGAGATCGGCAAGCGCTGCGACGTATTCCCACTCCGCTTCGGAAGGCAAGCGGTACTGCCGGCCGGTCTTGCCATTCAACCATCCGATGTATGCCTGCGCGTCGCGCCAGCTCACACAGACGACGGGATGATCGTCCTCCTGCCCGAACCCCGGATCGTCCGAGCTGCGCTTCGGGTCGATGTACCACTTGGCGTCCTGCTTGTAGACGTTGCACTTGCGCTCCGGCGCGTAGCGCGTCTCGCGAATGAATGCGCGATACTCGGCCAGCGTGACCTCGTTTCGTGACAACGAGAACGGTCGAGCCAGCCGCACCGTGTGCGTCGGACCGTCCATGTCGCCGTAACCGTAGTCGACGGTTCGGCCCATCTGATAGGCACCGGCCGGCACTGTCACCAGCGTCGGACATTGCGCGCAGTCCTTACCTTCAGCTGCCCACGCCGCGAGTGGCAAGCTCGCAGCCAATGCAACCCTTCGTATCGTTCGCAGGCTCAAGGACCGCCTCCCGTCCACGCCGGACTCCAGTCGATGCCGTGACGATCGGTGAGCTCCCAGAAGAACTTGCTGCGCGGCCGATCGTAGTTGCCGATCTCGTTCATCGTCTCGGCGTCGTAGAGGCGGCCGTTGATCATCGTGTAGCGAACGCTGTTGGTGTTGTGGATATCGGCAAGCGGATCCTTGTCGAGCACGATCAGGTCGGCGAGCTTGCCGGGCTCGATCGAGCCGAGCTGGTGATCGAGACCGTAGGTCTTCGCGCCATTCAACGTCGCCGCCCGCAGGATGCGCATGGGCGCCATGCCGCCCTCGGCCAGCAGCTGCATTTCCCAGTGCATCGCGATGCCCGAGGCCTGGCCGTGCGAGCCCACGTTGATGGTGACGCCCGCGTCGTCGAGCCGCTTGACGGAGCGACTCACGGAGCGAAAGCCGATGTCGTAGAGCTCGTCGGCCTGGTGGATCGACTGCATCGCCCGCACGTACAGCGGCGCATCGCCGGCACCGGCGATCGGGTTGTAGGCGTTGTTCACGCCGGGGATGTACGTCCGGACCTTGCTTTCCTTCCACGGCTCCTGGTGCTCGTAGATGTAACTCTCGCCGAACAGCTCACCGAACGTCACGATGAGCGTCGGCGTGTTGGACAGCGTCGAGCTCCTGAACAGCTGCAGCAGGTCGTCGTAGTACGTCGCCACCGGCAGGTTGTGCTCGAGGTTCGTGTAGCCGTCGAGAATCGCGGTGACGTTGTCGTAGAAGTGACCCGCGCCCTCCAGGTCCACCATCAACCCGCGCTCGGCAGCGGCCTGCAACAGATCCTGTTTCTGCCGGCGAGTCGTCAGCTTGTAGCTCTTGAGGACGTTGCCGCCGATTGCGAGCTTGCGGCGCACGATGTTCCGCGCATCCTCGATGGTGGCGATGCGGTTGTAGACGCGGTCGGGCTTGCCCGACCGCCCGTAGATCACCGCGCCGGAGCTCAGCCAGCGCGGTCCAACGTTCTCGCCCGCGAGCGTCATCTCCGCGCTCTCGTAGCTCGTCAGCTCGTTCGAGTACGGATCGAAGTTGGTGGTCACACCGTAGGCCAGTGCGGCGTACCGCGTCGGCTGCTTCACTGGCATCACGCCCGCTCCGAAGCAACAGTCGATGTGTCCGTGCGCATCGAAGAATCCCGGCATGAGCGTCTTGCCGCCGAGATCGATCACTTTGGCGCCCGACGGCACCGTCACAGTGCCGGCGGCGCCGACGGCCTTGATGCGGTTGCGCTCGACGATGACCACACCGCGCTCGATGATCTGCTCGTCGGTCATCGGCAGGATCCGTGCATTGACGAAGGCCACCGTGCCTTCGGGCACATCGGTCTTCGCGGAGAGCACGATCGCGCGCGTGGGATCGGGCACGAGTCCTGATGCGCCAGGCGACGTAACGTAGAGATCGTGACCGAGCATCCAGGCCAGTCGTGACGAGTCGGCGCTCCACACCGGTTCATAGGCTCCGATTTCGGTGAGCTGCCGGGCGGACGGGTTGCCGACGGCGCTGATCGCCACGGACGCCTCGGCCTCCCGATACGGCATCACGTAGAGCTGATTGAACTCCTTGAACGCGATCCACTTGAAGTCGGGACTCAGCGTGAAGTCGCCCGTATCGGCCGTCTGCGCGTGGGCGTGCTCCTTGATCTCGCCGCCGTCGACACCGACGCTCTGCAATACGACGGCCTTGCGCGCGGAGTAGTCCGGCGTGCCGAAAAAGTAGACGCGACGATCGTCGCTCGAAAATTGCGCAACACCTGTGGCCGGCGCCAGGAAGCGGCCGTCTTTGCCGTCGGCGCCGACGATGTACAAGCCCACCGTGTCGGCCGCACCGCCGAGAGACGAATCCGGCTCCATGATCCGATACGCGATCCGCTTGCCGTCGCGTGCGAACACGGGCTCGCGAATCATGCCGCGGCTGTGCGCCACGATGGTTGCGCGACCGCCGCTCGCGGCACGCACTTTCAATGACGAGCCCTGCTCGTCGTTCCACTCGACGAATGCGATCTGGCGTCCGTCGGGCGACCAGGCGGGCTCGCTTTCGGCCTGCTGCGATGACGTCAGCCGCTGCGGCGAACGCTTGCCGGCGAAATCCTGGCGCCAGAGCTTGCCGAGCGCACGGAATACGAGCTCATCACTGCGTGGCGCGAGTGCCGGCTGTTGCACGACTTTGACTGCGATTCGCTCGGGTGCAACGTCCTGTCGCGGTCGGATCGATGCGTGAATGCGCTGCGTCGACGTGGCGTGGAACGGAATCTGCTGCGCCTCTCCGGTCTGCATGTCGACCCGCAGGAGCCGACCCTTGCCCCAGATCGCGACGTGACGGTTGTCGGGAAACCAGTCGAACGCGGGGTAGTAGTGCTCCTGCGGGATGTAGTCAGCCTGCAGGTCACGGTCGAGCTCCTGGAAGACCGGGTGCTGCGTGCGCGAGTCGACGTCGTAACGGAACAGCACGGTCTTCGCCTGCACGCGCCGGATGAACGCGACGAAGCGACCGTCGGGCGACACCTGCGGCGTCGTGGCGCTGCCGAACCCGGCGATCAGGTCGACGCTCACGCCGGTCTGCAGATCCTTGCGACGGATGAGGAAGTTGGGCAGGCCGGAGTTGACGTAGACGTAGTGCTCGCCGCCGCGACGCTCGGTGTAGTAGAGATAGCGGCCGTCAGGAGACAGGCGCGCTTCCTGCAGATCCTTGCCGCTCTGCGGCGGCTCGACGATCTGCTCGTCAGCGCCGGTCGCGAGCGTGTAGCGATGAATCTCCGAGGTGCGCATCTCGAACACAGTCGCGTTGGTGCGCGTCGCGAGCAGTGATTTGCCGTCGGGGGCCCAGGCCGGCCCGGTGATCATCGCGAGCGTTTCCTTGCTGATCTGACGCGGATTCGAGCCGTCGGGCGCGGAGATCCAGAGGTTGTCCGCGCCGCTCTCGTCGCTCAGGTACAGCAGTTGCGTGCCGTCCGGGCTGAATTGCGGACTGCGCTGCACGGCCGGGCCGGTATGGATCGGCTGCGCTTCGCCGCCGGCCGCAGGCATCACATAGATATCGTTGAGCAGGTCGAACGCGATCGTCTTCCCGTCCGGACTTACGTCCAGGCTCATCCAGGTGCCTTCGGTCAGACTCAGGGTCACGTCCTGCCACGCTGGTTGCTCAGTAGCGCCTGCGACGCCGACCCAGGCGCACAGAAAACCAATCACTCGCCTATGCATTCGCCCCTCCGGCCAGACCGACCCGCCCATGATCGCGGAGCGCTGGCCGGTTGAGAAGGCGCGTTCTCGGGAGAGGACGGTGATCTTCGCGCACCGCGTGACTCGCAGAACGCGCCGCGCGCGGCGCGCCGCCGCCCGATACGATCATCCGCATGACCGAACCGCCCTCGCTCGAGCGCATAGAGACCCTGGACGCGATCCGCGGCGTCGCCGTCATGGGCATTCTGCTGATGAACATCGTCGACATGGCGATGCCCGGCTATGCCTACTACAACCCGTACTACTACGGCGGCTCCGAGGGCGTGAACTTCCTCACCTGGGCGCTCAACTACGCGCTGTTCGACGGCAAGATGCGCGGCTTGTTCACGATGATGTTCGGGGCCAGCACGGCGCTGATCGCGCAGCGCGCGCTGCAATCCGGCGAGAGCCCCGCGAAAGTGCACTTCTCGCGCATGTTCTGGCTCTTCGTCTTCGGCATGATCCACGTCTGGCTCATCTGGTACGGCGACATCCTCGTGCTGTACGCCGTGTGCGGCGCCATCGCCTACATCGCCTGGCGCTGGCCGACCCGCGCGCTGATCGGCGTGGGTGTTGCGCTGCTGGTCTTAAAGGTGGTGCTGGCCAGCATGACCTACAGCTCGATGCGCGAGATCCAGGAGCTCGGTGCAGCGCCGAACGCCACGGTCGAGGCGCGGCAGGATTGGGCAGAACTGCAGCGGGAGCTGGAGCTGCCGTCCGTGCAGAGTCAGCTCGCAGGTTATCGCGGCAGCTATCTCGACGCGCTCAAGACGCGCACGCCGCTCACGATCTACATCCTGACCTCCGCCCATCCCCTGGCGATGGCGGACACGCTGGGGCTGATCCTCATCGGCATGGCGCTGTTCCGTCTCGGCTTCTTCTCTGGCGCCTGGTCGCCACGCACCTATCGGCGGATCGCCGTGTGGGGCTACGTCATCTGTCTGCCGCTCTATCTGCCCCTGATCGCGTGGAACGACAGTGCCCGCTTCTCACTGATGACGCTGCACGTGACGGAAGCGATTCATCTCACGTTCCTGCGCCCCTGGCTCACGCTCGCACACGCGTCGGTGGTCGTCCTCTTCATGCAGTCGGGGCACGCGCGCTGGCTGGCGGAGCGACTGGTCGCGGCGGGGCGCGCCGCGTTCACGAACTATCTCGGCACCAGCATCGTGGTCACGCTGTTCTTCAACGGCTACGGGCTCGGCTGGTACGGCCACTTCGAGCGTTGGCAGAGCTACCTGGTCGTGTTCCCGGTCTGGGCGCTGATCCTGCTGTGGTCGAAGCCGTGGCTGGAGCGTTTCGAGTACGGCCCGCTCGAGTGGCTCTGGCGCTCGCTCGCGCGCGGCAAGCGCCAGCCGTTCGTGAAGGTGCCGCGCGAGCGCGGTCAGGCTGCGACGGCCTGACGCCGGTGGTCAGAAGCTCACCGCGAAGGCAAGTCGGATGCGTTCGATCCAGTCGGCAGCAGCTGTGGCGCCAAGCGGCTCGTAGGGCTTGTAGTGATACCAAATAGCGCTCAGCAGCGTCTTCGGCATCGGCACGTAGTCGAACGTGAGCGCATGCAGCCTGTAGTCAGTCGCGAGCGCGATGTTGTCGTGCGAGAACGCCGCGAGTACGGACTCCGTCTGCGCGACCGAGTATCCGTAGGTCACGCGCCAATCTCCCGCCTGGCTCGCGCGACCGACCGCCAGATCCACACCGTAGCCCGTATCCTGCGAGTTGATTGCGCCGAAGTTGTGCACGTAGTCGCCGACGACTCGCACCGGCCAGCGGTTGCCCAGGCCGGTCCACGTCACACCCACGATCGCATCGCCCAGATCGAAGTCGGACTGATAGCTGCCGTCGGGATTGCGGAGGTTGCTGCGGAAATCTCCCGCGTCGCCGCCCACGACGCTGCCGAGCGTGTAGTCGTAGTACGCGAGCGAGAGATCGAGCTTGAGCGTATCGCTGGCAGTCAAGTCGTAGCCGAGCTGCGCGCCGACCATCGTGCTGTCCGCCGCGACCGCGTCCTCGTCGACGATGAAGAACAGGCCATTGGCCCGGAACGCCGCGCCGCCGCCGAGCGATCGCTTGTAGACCGCGCTCCCGCCTTGCGGATTCACGTCGCTATCCCACACCAGGTCCGTGCGCGTGAAGGGCTGCGGGATCTTGCCGCCGTAGAGCCTGAGATCGCCGACGTTGATCTGCACGTACGCCTGATCGAGCGTGAACTGCAGGTCGTCATCGAAGTTCGAGAGCTGGACGTCGCTGCTGTTGGGATCGTCGGGATCGCCGGTGGCGAGCCGGGCGCCCAGCGAGACGCTGTCGCTGATCTTGTAGGTTGCGCCAAGCCGCCCACGAACCTGCGCGCTCTCACGGTCGCGCGCGTTGTCGGCGTAGTCTCCTTGCGAGCGCAGACGCAGATCGCCCGAGACGGTGAGTCGCGACGGTTCGGCTTCGTGACTATCGACCGACGGCGCTGGATCCGCGCCGGCACGGGCCTCGAGCGTCTGCAGCTTCGCATGCAACGCACGCGACAGCTCGTCGATGCGTGCCTGCTCAGCGCGCAGCGCCTGAATCTCGGTGCGCAACTCTTCCACCGTTTCCGCCGTTGCGGGCGCCGTCGTCAGCAGGGCCGCGATGACCAGTACGTGCGGCCATCGATCCGCCGCGCTGGCCGACATTGCCGACTTGCGCGCCTGCGTCTCGAAATGCATATCTACCTCGCTTCGCTCATCACTACCTCGCGCTGCAATTGTAGTCAGCGCAGCAGAGTTCCGCGGTGCTTACCGGGTCGATGCTGGTGTGCTCGGCATGGCGAATCTGGCGACACGTTCGAGCGGGTCAATCTTCGGCGAGATCGGGCCAGCAGCGGAACGACTGCAGCACGCGCCGCTATAGTCGGTGTCAGCGTCAGCCTGTGATGCGAACAGCGGCGATCGATGAGAACGATGCAACTGAGGAGCGGACTGGTAACGATGCTCTTTACCACTCACGTCGCCGGCGCCGCGGATGCAAGCGAGCGCGATGCGGACGGTTCGGACGATCGTGCGTACGAGTTCGCGGCGGTGTACACGGGTGACCTCTGGCGCAACGCGAGCGGCGGCCTGCGCACTGGTGACACATATCTCGACAACCTGGATCTCACTCTCGCAGTGGACGCGGAACGTGCCTGGGGATTCCCGGGCGTGAGCGCGTTCGTCGACGCGCTGTACAACAACAGCGCCCGGTTCAGTGAACGCTACGTCGGAGACGCGATGACCGTCTCGAACATCGATGCGCCGCAGGCCGTGCGTCTCTACGAAGCGTGGGTGCAATGGGAAAGCGCGTCGCTGCATGCGCTGTCGCTGCGTCTGGGCCTGTACGACCTCAACTCGGAATTCGACATGAGCGACAGCCGCTCGCTCTTCATTCACAGCTCGCATGGCGTCGGCCACGAGTTGGGTCAGACGGGGGCGAACGGCCCTTCGATCTTTCCTGTCACGTCCCTCGCGCTGCGTGCAGCGTGGTCGCCGGCGCCGCAATGGCGTGTGCTGCTCGCAGTATTCGATGGCGACGACGGCGCCCTCGGGATCGCGGAGCTGCAGTGGACCGCAGAGCGCATCAGGAAACTCTCGTTGGGCCACTGGCGATACAGCGCCGACGACAACCGCGGCACCTACGCGGGAATCGACGTGGCGCTCGACCGGGAGCCCGCCGCGGAACCTGCAACCCTGGCGTTTGCGCGGTACGGCAGCGCCGAGGATCGGATCAATGAGTTCGCGGATTCGTGGAGCGTGGGCGTGCGCCGCCGCGGTATTTTCGTCGCCCGCCCGGACGATGAGCTCGGCATCGCCTACACGCGCGCCGACGTGGGCAGCGCCGCGGGCGCGGGGCGCGATCGCTACGAGGCGGCGCTCGAGCTCACGTACCGCGCGGCAATCAGCGACTGGCTCACGATACAGCCGGACATCCAGTACATTTTCAATCCCGGTGCCGACCCTGCGCTCGATGACAGTCTGGCGTTCGGCCTGCGCCTGGAGTTTTCTGCAGTCGCGCTGCGTTGAGCCGCCGCGCACTGTGTCTGCAACGTTCGCAAGGAGATTCTCATGAAAGGTTCGATCGTCACGCTCGCGCTGCTCGGCGGCCTGTTGACCACCCCGGCGTTCGCCACCGGACTCGCGACCTGCGACTCCGGCCCGCAGGAGTCCTGGCAGCCGCAGGCCAAGCTCGAGCAGCAGCTCAAGGAGAAGGGTTGGCAGGTGCGGAAGATCAAGATCGACGGCGGTTGCTATGAGGTGTACGCGCTGAACGAGAAGGGCGAGCGCGTCGAGGCGTACTTCCATCCGAAGACGCTCCAAGCCGTGCCCACCAAGAAGGAATGAGGAGCGAGGGCTCCATCGCGGCGCGCACGGTCCGGGTCTGGGATCCGCTCGTGCGCCTCGGCCACTGGCTGCTGGCGCTCAGCGTGCTGTTCGCATGGCTCATGCGCCACAGGCCGGGGCCGTGGCACGAATGGATCGGCTACGCATCGCTCGCCATCGTCGCCGTGAGGCTCGTGTGGGGCTGGCGAGGTTCGCACCACGCGCGGTTCGCGCAATTCGTGCAGGGACCCCGCGCGACGCTCGCCTATGCGCAGGCGCTGCTCGGCGGACGTGAGCCCCGCACGCTCGGACACAACCCGCTCGGCGGTTGGATGATTCTCGCGTTGCTCGTCACCGTCATCCTGGTGGGTGTGAGCGGCTGGCTCTACACGACCGATCGCTTCTGGGGCGTCGAGTGGGTCGAGCAGCTGCACCGGTGGCTTGCGAATGCTCTGTGGACGCTCGTCGGGCTGCATGTCGCCGGCGTGCTGTACGCCTCGCTCCGCCACCGGGAAAATCTCGTCGCCGCCATGCTGCACGGACGCAAGCCCGTGGCCGGCTCCGCTTCTGACAAACACTCATGATCTACAGAATGGATCGCAGCCAGGTGGCCGCGTCGTCGAATGCACGCTCGGCCAGCCGGCTGATCGACACCGCTTCGAGGAAGCTGTGTGACGCGCCTGCGTAGATATTTGCGGTGACAGCCACACCGGCTTCTTTCAGGCGGCGGATCATGGCGATGTTCTCGTCGTAGAGGACGTCACATTCTGCGACCGCCAGGTAAGCGGGCGGCAACCCCTGTAACCGCGCCTGCAGAGGACAGGCGAGTGGACTCACCTCGCCGCCGTCGTCATCCAAATAGTTGCGCCAGAAGGCCGACATCTCCGCATCGCCCAGCATGTAGCCGGCGCCGCCGAAAACCGTGTACGTTGGATAGTCGCACGCATTATCGAACGCGCCATAGTTGAGCATCATCCCGCGCAGCGCATCGCCCGCGTCAGCGTCGCGCAATGCGAGCGCGGTCGCGATCGCGAGATTCGCCCCGGCGGAATCGCCACCGATGGCCACCGAGCGAGGGTCGATGCCCAGCGTCGCGCCGTGCCCGCGCAGCCAGCGCACGACCGCCATCGTTTCCTGCAACGCCCGCGGGAACTTCGCGTCCGGCGACAACGAGTAGTCGACGGCGACGACAGCCACCTGCGCGCGATGCGCGTATTCGCGCATGAGACGATCGTGGGTGTCGATGCTGAAGATCGTCCAGCCGCCGCCGTGCAGGTAGACCAGCGCGGGGCCGAGCGGGCGATCGAGCGGCCAGTCGAGTGGATAGTGCACGCGGATTCGGACGCACGCCTCGCCGCAGGGAACGGAGTCTTCCCGCGTCCGGTGCATGACCGGACCGCCTCGTGCCCACGGCGCCCGCACGAGTTCGGCGATCTGTCGTGCTTCGGCAGGCGACACCCGGTCGAGAGCGGGATGCTGGGCCCACGCCTCGCCCATGCGAGTGACGAAGCGGCGAATGTCCGGGTCCAGATCGCTTCCCCGAGCGCCGCGCTGGCCTGGAATCCGCGGGTGGCGACTCACGTTCCGGACGCGCTGCAGGACGAGGTGCGAGACGCGCCGGGTGCTGCGAGATAGCGTGTCGGCGGGACGCCGAACGCGTGGCGGAAGATCCGCGCAAAGGCGCTCGGGCTGCGATAGCCGACGTCTCCTGCCGCGCGCGCTACCGACTCGCCGACAACGAGCCGGCCGAACGCTTCCATCAGCCGCACCTGCTGTCGCCACGCGGTGAAGCTCATCTGCGTCTCGCGGCGGAACAGCCGCGTAAACGTCCGTCGTCCCATGTCGCACAGGCGAGCGCAATCATCGAGCGTCAGCTGCTGGGTCGGATTCGCCAGCATGCTCCGACAGACTCGCAGGAGCCGCGGATGCCGCGGCATAGGCACGCGCAAGGGCACGCTGGTGGACGCAGCAATCTCATCGAGAATGAGCGCCATGATGCGCCCGTCGCGTCCGCTGACGTCATACTCGATGGGCAGAGTGGTCGCCTCGAGAATCAATGCCTGCAGCAGCACCGACACGTCGAACACGCGGCACGTGTCCGACAGGCCCTCGCACGCATCGGCGTCGATGTAGAGCGTCTGCACCGATACGCTGTTCCAGCAGCGGGCCTCGTGTGCGACGCCGGCCGGGATCCAGGCAGCGCGATGCGCCGGCATGACGAACGTCGCAGCATCCGTCGTCACGTGCAGGACGCCGGACGCGACGTACAGCAGCTGGGCACGCTTGTGCGAGTGCCGTGGATCGCTGAAGCCCGCGGCAAACTCATGGGCCAGCCCGACGATCGGCCGCGGCACGTCCTGGTAGTCGGCACCGCGCGAGCTGCGTCGGGGCTCGACGCGCGGCAGCGCCGCCTGCCCCACTCTGCTGGATACGGTAGCCACGCGACTGACGGAGCGCATGCTCATCGAATACTCCACTTGACAATCATCACTGCTCTTACGTGTGCTCAGCGCGGCGCTGGCTCCTCACCGACGAACCATGCCGGCGCGAGCGGCTGCTGACGCGGCCAGAGCTCATTCAGCGTCACAGCGTCGTACAGCCGGCCGTTCTTCATGACCTGGACGACGCTGCGGCTGTTGCGAATGTCCGCGCGCGGATCGGCGTCGAGGATCGCGAGATCCGCAAACTTCCCCGGCTCGATGCTGCCGAACTCGGCGGCGCGGCCGATCGCCTCGGCCGAGCCGATCGTGCCGGCGCGCAGTGCCTCGTGCGGCGTCATGCCGCCCTGTACGTGCGCTTCCATCTCCCAATGGAAACCGAAGCCCGGGATTTCCCCGTGCGAGCCGATGCCGACGACGCCGCCGGCGCGCTGGATCTTCGCGGCGTCGCCCGCGACGCGTGGATAGAGCAACACCGTTGGATCGGTCCATGGGCGGCTCAACACCGAGCCGGCGCCCACCGCATACGGGCGCAGCCGCATGAACTTCGCATCCTCGAACGGGCGGTCGCGCGCGACGAAGAAATCCTGCGCGCCTGGACCGAGATTCGCGATCTGCAGCGTACAGTCGTAACTCGTGCCGCTGCGGGCTACGAGTTCGACCACATCGCGATAGAGCGGCGCCGGCAACGCGTGCTCGCTGCCTGAGTACCCGTCCAACACCTGCGTCAGGTCCAGCTTGAGCGCCAGCGAGCCCTCGGTCGTCGGCATCACGCCCAGCTGCGCAGCGGCCTGCACCAGCCACTGCCGTTGACGTCGATTGCCGATGATGTATTGCTTCACGTTGCGCGTTCGGTAGTAGTCGCGGTAACGCGTCAACAGCGCCTGCGCTTCCTGCAGGCTGGCGAGGCGATTGAACGAGAACATCGCCATGCCGGTCGTCGGCACGCGCGAGCCGACGACCATTCCGGCATCGAGCAGGTCCTGGTAGGCGAACATATCGATGCTCAGCGAGGAAGGATCGAACGAAGTCGTGATGCCGTACGCGAGGCGCGCGCGGAAGCCCCAGCTGTCGGTCGAAAGGATGTCGCGGCGGACGTCGGCAACGTGATCGTGGATGTCGATGAACCCAGGCAGGATGATCCTGCCGGAGACATCGCGGATCGCAGCATCGGCCGGCACTGCGAACGTGCCGCGCGCTCCGACGGCGGCGATGCGGTCATCGCGGACGAGCACGTCGGCGTTCTCGATCACCTCGTCGCCGCGCATCGTGATCGCACGCGCGCCGCGCAGAAGCACAGCGCCGCGCGGCGTGTCTCGCGGCACGTTGATCACGGACTCGAACGCATTGACGCCGGGTCTCATCGAGGGCGCATCGGCGAGCCAGCTCGGCTGTTCCGCGGGATTGAGACGGATGTCCGAAAGCGCGCGACGCTGGAACGTGCTGCCGATCGACCAGGTGATGGTCTTGCCGCCGTCCGCCCACTCGAAGAAATCTGCGCCGATAGCGGTGATGCGCCGGTGTGGCAAGTGCGGCGATGACAGATCGACCGGCTGGTCCGAAGTCGGCATCGCCAGCACGTGCAATTGCTGCGCGACCTGCACCAGCAGCCAACGCCCATCGGGGCTGATGCGACTGTCGTCGACGGCCACCGGACCGTCCACGAAATACCAACCCGGTCCAGTGACGTGCGCGACGGTTCGCGACTCGCCGCTGGTCAGATCGACGCTGACCAGTCCCGTGGGCCCCTGCAGATACACCGCGTCCTTTGCCCGGCCGAAATGGGGTTTGCCGCCGACGACGCCGGAGTAAACGACGCGCTCGCTGCCGCCCGCTGCCGGCCATGACACCAGCTCGCCCTGACGCAGGCTGCCGTAGTCCATGCCGGTCTGCAGCCTGCCGTGCTGGTTCGAGCGGACGACCAGCACGGCCTCACCGCTGGGCGTGAACACCGGTCGTGTATAGAACGCCGCCTTGTCGCTGAGCTGGCGCGGCGCGCCGCCGTCGACCGGCGCGATCCACACCTGCCCGCCCTCCTTCGCAGTCCAGGTGACGTAGACGATGCTGCGCCCGTCGGGCGACCAGCTCGGATGGAACGTGGGCGTCGAGCTCTGAGTCAGCGCGCGTGGCGCGGCTCCCTTGCTGAGCGGCATGACGTAGATGCGGCCGAGTGCGGAGAATGCGACGAACGCTCCATCGGGCGACTGTTCCGGCGTCTGCATCAAGCGCACGCGCACCGGCCCCGTCTCCTGCTGCACCTTGACGCGGGTGAGCGGGCCGAGCTGCTGGTCGATAGTGGCTGTGAACGGAATCGGTGTTGCCGGCGCGCCGGCATCGATCGGCAAGCGCTCCAGTTTGCCGCGACGACTGAGCAACAACGCCTTGCCGTCGGGCGTGAATGCGTAGCGCGGCGCCAGATCCTGCCAGCTGCGCGTGCCGACCTGATCGTGCTCGATGGGAAATGCCAGCCAACGATCTTCGCCGGTCGCCAGCGTGCGCAGGCGCAATCCGGTCTGCCCCTTGAAACGTGTCGCGTACACGAGCGAGGCGCCATCTGGAGACAACACCGGCCTGAAGTACATTCCGGTGTAGGCGCTGCGCCCGGGACCGAGCGGCTCGGGCACGATCGTCTGCTCGGCGCCGCCGGTCACATCACGACGGACGATGGACCACTTGCCCTCATCCGGGTTGCCCGTGCGCCGCGCGAAATAGATGCTGCGACCATCCGGCGTGACCACGGCACCCAGGCTGCTGACGGCGGCGTCGCGTCCCTGCTCTGCCGACTTGATCGGCACGACCAGCGTTTCGGCGCCGTCCAGGTCATAGCGCCACAATTCGTAGTTGTTGAGGCTCCACCGGAAGCGGCTGACATAGAGCGCCTTGCCGTCGGGCGTCCACGCCGGCGAGCTCAGCACGGTGTCGTCATCGCCGAAGCTGATCTGCTTCGCACCCGAACCGTCGGGCCGAATCGCCCAGAGGTTTTCGGCGCCGGACCGATCGCTGACGAACGCGATCCATTGACCGTCGGGCGAATAGGTCGGCTGCGTGTCGAACCCCAACCCGCGCGTGATCGCCGTCGCCCTGCCGCCGGCCGCGTCGAGCGTGTACAGATCGCCAAGGAGATCGAAGACGAGGTGTGACCCCTCAGGCGAGCGGTCGACCGACATCCACGTGCCTTCGTCAGTGTCGAAGCGGATGTGTCGCGTCGGACGCAGAGGCAGCCCCTGTCCCGCTTGCTGTCGCGGGCGGGTCGGCGTCGTCTCGGCACTCGTCTGGGGTACTGCGGTCTCCTGCGCGAGCAATGGGAGCGGGAAGTCCTCTTCGTGCGCCAAGGCTCCGCTGCTGGCGAGCAGAATGGCGACCCAGAGCGGTCCGAGTTTCATTGCGTCCCTGCCGCTCGCGCCGCCTCGACCCGCGGCAGATAGCGATCCCGCAGCTCGCTCTGGTGCGTGACGAGTGGAACTTCCCTGCCGTCGATGAACACCGTCGTGGCCAGGGACGATGGCTCGAGCGGATCGCCGTCCCACACCACGAGGTCCGCATCGAGCCCGGGGGCGATCGTGCCGTAGCGATCCGCGACGCCCCAGATCTGCGCCGGCGCACTGATGATCGAACGCAAGCCTTCCACGTAAGGCAGACCGTGCGCCACGGCGAGACCGGCGCCTTCACGCAACGATGAGCCGGCGTTGTAGCCCTGCACACCCTGCAAGGCCATCGCAATGGTCACACCGGCCTTGCGCAGCAATGCCGCATTGTCGAGGCGCACGCCGAGCTCATCGAAAGAGATCGGCAGGTTCGCCATTGGATCGAGAATCACAGCGACTTTCGCCGCGGCAAGCTCGTCGGCAACCCGCCAGCCCTGCGCTGCGCCAATGACGACGACGCGGATGTTGAAGTCGCGCGCGAGCTTCACCGCCTCCCGCAGGTCCGATTCGCGATTCGTGGAGATCGCGAGCGGAATCTTGCCACCGAGCACCGGCTCCAGCGCCTGCACATCCGGCGGCCGCGGCGCCGGTGTTGCGGGCGCCGCCAGAGTTGCCTTCGCGGTTTCGAGCGCCGTGCGCAACAGTTGCCACTGAGCAGCCCGCGAGCCGACGCTTGCGGCAGCCGTGCGACCGCTCACGCTCGCGAACACTCCTACTCGAGCGCGCTCGATCATGTCGCCGCCCTCGACGAGATGGAGCAGCACACCCATGCCGCCGAACGGCGGCACCGGACTTGCGCCTGGATAGCTCACGGCACGCGTCAGGCCGTCGGTGCGCGCCAGTTGAATCAGCAGCGAGTTCTGATTGATCGCGGTCTCGATATCGAACCCCGCGCCCGGCACTGCGAGCTTGGCGCTGTGATCGACGGTCTCCGTGGCCGAGCTCACTTCGATCAGACCGAGCTGGGACGCCGCGTGCATCAACCCCGGTGTGACAGGGCGGCCGCCCGCGTCGACGACACGAGCACCAGCAGGAGGCGCCGCACCGGCCGCGACCGCAACGATGCGACCCTTGTCGATGACGATTGTGGCGTCCTTCGTCGGCTGGTCGCTGGTGAGCGTCCACGCGGTTGCGTGAACGATCGCGACCGCCTCCGCGTGTACCGTCGCAGCAGACAGCGAAGCCAGGACCATGAGCCAGACGCGGTTCATGGCTGTTCTCCCACTTCCGGACGACCCAAGTCGAAGTCGGCACGCCTCGCGCGCTCCGGCGCAGCGCGGTCATATGCGAGGGCGCCGTCGACATACACCTGGTCTGCCTGGCTATAGATCGAAAACGGATCGCCCGACCAGATCACCACGTCCGCATTGAATCCCGGCGCCAGCGTGCCGATGCGTTCGCCCAGCCGCAGCGCCCGCGCCGGCGTACTGGTCACCCATGTGATGACGTGCTCCGGCGGTAACGAGAATCCTGCGCGTCTGCCCGCGGCCGCCGCCTTCGCCGCTTCGATGGCGAGCCGCTGTCCGACCACGCCCGAGTCCGAATGCATCATCACGCAGCCGCCCGCGGCATCGACCATGGCTGCGTTTTCGCGGATCGCATCGAGCAGCTCAACCTTGAAGCCCCACCAGTCGGACCAAACCGCGATGCACGTGCCTGACCGCTTGAGCAGCGCGGGAATCTTGTAAGCCTCGACGGCATGATGGAACGCGGTGATGTGGAAGCCGAATTCCTGCGCGACGCCGAGCATCACCGCCATGTCGGCGGCGCGATAGCAGTGGACATGGACCGGGATGTCGTCGTCGAGCACGGCGGCAAGCGTGTCGAGCTTGAGATCGCGCGGCGGCGGCTTCTTGATCGATCCCCGGCTGTAGGCTCGCCACTCGGCGCGGTACTCCTGCGCCTGAGCGAAGGCCTCGCGTACGATCGCGATCTCGCCCTGGCGGCTGTTCGGTTTCTCGTGCTTCTCGCCGAAGTAGCTCTTGGCGTTCTCGCCGCAGCTCATTTTCAGCCCCTGCGGTGCGCCCGGAAACTTCATCGACTGCACGTCGACGGCGGGGATCGGCTTCAACACCACCGAGCGGCCTGCGAACAACGGCGTCGAGCCGGGCAGGATCTGCACGGTCGTCACACCGCTTTGCAGTGCCGCCGCGAACGATGGATCCTGTGGGTTCACCGCATGCTCGATCCAGGTATCGGCAGCATTCGGGTCGCTGGTCTCGGAGACATCCGAGGACTCGCGGTCGAGCGAGGTTTGAGGCATCGAGAACGTGCCGTTGTGGGTGTGCACGTCGACGATGCCGGGCGTGACCCAGCGTCCGCTGGCATCGATCACGGTCGCGTTCCTGCGCTCGAGCCCATGCCCGACGGCGGCGATGCGCCCATCGCGCATCAGCACTTCACCGTTGTCGATGCGCCTGCCGGCGCCATCGAGCACTATCGCGTTGATGATCAGCGTGTCGGCGCGCGGCAGCGGCTGATACGTACTCGGATTGGGATCGACGGCGAACGGCGGCTGAGGACGCGCCGCACCCACCGCCGTTGTCGTGAGAATCGCGATCGCTGCCAGGCAGCCGCCGCTCCAGACGCCACACGAGTTCTTCATACGTTCTTCTTGGTTGCCTTCAGGAAACGGTGAAGCGCTCCTTGCCGTCGACCACCGTGCGCAGCACGTGCGCGTCAGTGATCTTCTGCGGATCCAGGGTTAACAGGTCGGAATCCAGCACGACGAAGTCGGCGAGATATCCGGCGACCAGACGCCCGAGCCGGTCATCCTGGAAACCGACGTATGCATTCGTCGCGGTATACGCAGTGAGCGCCTGCTCGACGGTGATCCGCTGCTCCGGCATCCAGCCTTGCGGATTCTTGCCGTCGATCGTCTGGCGCAGCACTGCAGCGGCGATGCCTGTGAGCGGATTGAACGGCGCGACCGGCCAGTCCGAGCCGAAGCTGACGCGCGCGCCTGCTGCGAGCAGACTGCCGAACGCGTACGTTCCCTTGAGCCGCTCCGGGCCGACGCGATTGATCGCCCAGCGGCCGTCGTCGATGGCGTGATACGGCTGCATCGACGGGATGACATTCTGCTTCGCGAAGCGCGGAATCGCCTGCGGCGACAGGTGTTGTGCGTGCTCGATGCGCAAGCGCCGGTCGCGCGGGCCGTTGCGCCGTGCGACCTCGGCCATCGCGTCCAGCACCAGGTCATTCGCCGCATCGCCAATCGCGTGAGCGGCGACCTGCATGCCGAGCTTGTCGGCCTGCGTCATCCACTCGAGCAGATCCTTCTCGGCGGTGACCGTCAGACCCCGCGTGGTGGGAGCGTCGTCGTACGGCTCGTGGAACAACGCGGTGCGGGAGCCGAGCGAACCGTCCGCCAGCACCTTGAGCCCGCCCCAGCGCACCCAGTCATCGCCCCGACCTTCGCGCCGTACGATCTCTGCCATGTGCTGCCAGTCCTTGAGCGGCACGAGCGAGTTGAAGCGCATGTCGGTCTCGCCCTTCGCGCGCAGGCGCACGACGGTCTCGTGCATCACCCAGTCGAGACCCATCAGGTGACTTTGAGTCACGCCGTAACGCAACCCGAAGACGATGCCGTCGCGGAACATCCGCTCGAGCTTCGCGTGCGTCGGCGGCGGCATCGCACGCTCCACGCGATCCTTGGCGAGATCGATCACAATGCCGGTCGGCTCGCCCTGTGCATCGCGCACGATGCGACCGCCGGCGGGCTCAGGCGTGTGGCGATCGATTCCCGCGAGCTCGAGCGCGACGGAGTTGAGCAGCCACATGTGCTGATCGAGCCGGGTGACCGCGACGGGAGTGTTCGGCGTGACGGCGTCGATCCATTGGCGCGTCGGCAACTCCCCGCCCCACAGCTCCGCGTCCCAGTTGCCGCCCTGAACCCATTCGCCACCTGGCAGCTGCCGCGCGGCGTCGCCGACACGTTTGGCGAACTCCTCGCGGGACTTCACCTGGCGCAGATCGGGCGGCGCGAGCGTCGCGGCCGCAAGCAGGAAGTGAGTGTGATTGTCGATGAAGCCCGGAACGACGAAGGCCCCTTTGAGGTCCACGACCCGCGTGCCTCGATCGGTCAACTGCTGCACCGGACCGGCATCGACGGCCGCAATTCTCGATCCGGCGACACCGATCGCCGTCGCGATGCGCGCGCCGGGGACGCCGGTCCAGATCCGGGCGTTGATATACGCGGTGTCGAGTCGCGATGCCCGGGCGAACAACGACTCAGGGGTCAGCAGGATTGCGGCGCATGCACCGATGAACTGCCGTCGGTTGGGACGCGGGCATGATTTCATTGGCGGCTACCCTTTCGTCGACGTGTCGCGGCCGGGGTTGAAGTCGCGCATCCAGCGCTCGAGCGTCGGGTCGCGTTGCTCTGCAAGCACTTCCGTCAGCGTTTGCGGCGTTTCATCCTGCCCGAGTTTGAAGCGTCCGCGCACGCCGCGCACGTGGGCGCGAAACGCGATGATCCGCTGCACCATGACGGCGTAACGCTCGCCCATCTCGTCGATCGTCCACGGCTCGCGTCGGCCAGTCTCCATTTTGCGCACCAGCCGCCCGAGCGCTTCGTGGTTCATCTCCGGCAGGAACTCGATAAAGACCTCACACTGTGCGACGGCATAGTTCCACGTCGGCGCCCACCCCGGCTGCGACACCGCCTCCGGCGAAATATAGCCCTGCGGTCCGCTGAACAGAATCGTTGCCCAGGGGGATTCGCGCAGTTGCGCGACGTGGGGATTTGACAGCGCAAAGTGTCCCAGGAGCGACTCGAGCGCGCCCGACGGCTGGGTCTCGGCCAAAAGCGGCAGCGGCGTCGCGGCGAATCCCGTGCCCGCCGCCGAGACGATCCACGCGAGCGGGTATTCATCGATCAGCCGGAGCACATCCGACGCATTGCGGGGTTCGAACAGGTTCTTCATGGCATCACGCCCGCCCCGATCGCTCACCGCCGCCGGGGGACGGCGGCGCCAGCGATCACGCGTCCGGTTCGTTTCAAGTCCGTCAGAAATCGACAGAGGCTGAGAACGTGAAGGTGCGCGGCCCGCCGAGCACCAGGTAATTGGCGCCGAAGGAGCCGCCGACCGATCCCCAGTAGTCCTTGTCGGTGACGTTGTCGACCCGCAAGCGCAGGGTCATGTTGGTCGAGGCGACCTGCAGCGCGTAGCGCGCGCCAACGTCCAGGCGACTCCACGAGGGAATGGTCAGGGTGTTGTCCGCACTCGCAGCCTGCGAGCTCGTATAGACCAGGCGACCATCGAGAGTGAGGCCGTTCAGTGCGGCGATGTCCCACTCGGCGCCGAGATTGGCCTGCGTGTCCGGCACGCCGATCACGTCCTTGCCCTCGTTGATGCCGAACTGCGTGCGCGTGTACTCGGCGTTGAGTGCCGTGACGCCACCGAGCAGGCGCAGCGTCTCGGACAGCTGTCCGTAAACGCTCAACTCGACTCCGCGATTGCGCTGCTCACCATCGTCGCGTACGACATCGCCCACCAGGATCGCGCTCGGCTGAGTCACCTGGAACACGGACAGTGTGCCGCCGAGGGCACCGCTGTCGTACTTGGCGCCGACTTCGTACTGCTTCGACACGAACGGATTCAGGATCTCGTTCGCATTGACCGGCGTAACCGGTCCCGTCGGCGTGCTGATCACGTTCGGCACGACGTCGCCGCGGATCAGGCCTTCCGCGTAGTTGCCGTAGATCGAGACGCTCTGTGACGGCTTCACGACCACGGCGAAGATGGGCGTGACGATGTTGTCGTCGTAGTGGGTCTGTCGTGCGCCGGTGTTGTAGTCATACGTGTTCTGCTCGATGACCTGGTAGCGCGCGCCGAGCGTCACCAGCACTTTCTCGTCCATGAACATCAGCGTATCGGCGAGCGCTGCGCTCGAGGTCTTGATCTTGCTCGTAGTCAACGGCGAGAACAGGACGCCGCCGGTGAAGAAATCCGCCACCGGCGGCGCAACCTGCGTCGGATGGTAGATGTCGTTGGCGAAACCGGGGAAGAAGCTCGAGAACGCATAGGCGTTCTTGGAATCGATGTCATACATCGATCCCTGCACGCTCAGCCGGTGTCCCACCGCGCCCGTGTCGAAGCGCGTACGCACGCCGATCTCGCTGGTAGTGACCCGATCCTCGCGATAGTTGTCGAAGCGGTAAGACGAGGAGCTGCCATCTGCGTTCGCCGTCGGGTTGGACAGCACGTTGTGCTCTGTGCTGTCGCGGATGCCGCTTGCTGCCCAGAGGCTTGTGTTCTCGGTGATGTCGTATTCGCCGCGGCCCACGCCGAAGAAATCCTTCTCCGCGCTGAAGGTCCAGTTCTGCGCGAAGTTCGACGACGCATCCGCTGCGCGCGGCACGCCGCCGACTCCGGAAGGCGTCACGCTCGGGCGCGGCGCATCGAGCCGGTGATCCTGCCAACCGATATCGGCCGAGAAGCGCGCCCGCTCACCGCGATAGTCGACACCGAGCGACCACACGCTCAGCTCGCGATCCTGGTTGTCAACGGAGGTCTCGCCGTCGCGGCGTACGGCGTTGGCACGCACGCCGAAGCCGCCGAAGCGGCGCGCGAAATCAGCAGCCAGGTAGCTTTGACCCTGGTTCTCGTAGCCCGCGGTGAAGCGATTCAGCGGTTGATCCGGCGCGCGCTTCGGCACCAGGTTGAACGAGCCGCCGATGCCGCTGCCGTTCGGCGCGGCGCCGTTGAGGAAGCTGTTGGCGCCGCGGAACACTTCGACGCGCTCGAGGAATTCGGCAGCGACGTACTGTCGCGGCAGCAAGCCATACAGACCGTTGTAGCTCATGTCGTCCGAATACACGGGGAAGCCGCGCACGACGTAGAGCTCCTGGAAGTTGCCGAAGCCGCGTGCGACGCGCACACCGGGATCGCTCTGCACGACATCGGCGACGCTGCGCGCCTGCTGGTTGCGCATGAAGTCGGCGGTGTAGTTGGTGCTGTTGAACGGCGTATCCATCATGTCGAGGTTGCCGAACAGACCGACGCGGCCGCCCCTGGCCACCTGCCCGCCCGCATAGTCGGGCACGAGATCCACTTGCGAGCCGGTGACGATGACGTACTCGAGCACTTCGTTCGAATCGGCGCTCGACTGCGACTGCGACTGCGCGTACGCGGCCGGCACGCACAGGAGCAGAGGCAGCGCACCTACACTCGAGGCCAGGGGGGAGCGGCGACGTTGCCGGTGCATGCAGGGCTCAGGCTGCGGATACATGGTCGTGACTCCTCATTAATTGTCGAATGGTGAGGCTCCGACTGCAGAGTACTGCGGGCTGGCGTACTGGAAACATCCAATTTTTGGAAGTGAAGGGGTCCAACGACCGGCGCACCTCCTTCTTATCGGCGCGAAGCGGACCGCAGACGGCGAATGGCCTCCCGGGCCTCCCGCTCATTCAGGCTCGCGAACCCAAGCCGCAAGCCGCGCTGCACGCCCGGTTGCGCCACGAACGAGCGCGACGGGGCCACCCAGAGCCGCTTGCTCGCGGCCTTCGCATCGATGCGGTCGAGCAGATCCTGGTCCCGGAAGCGCACCCAGAACGCCAGGCCGCCGTCGGGCATGTCGAAATCGACCAGGTCGCCGATCTCGTCGGCCAGAGCGGCGGCGAACGTCTTGCGCCGCCGCGCATAAACCTTGGTCGCCGCGCGCGCCTGCCGGCGCACCTCGCCGCTGTTGAGCAATTCCGCGACTGCGTCCTCGGTCAGCGTGTTGCCCATGCTGTCCAACAGCATCACTTCCTGGGCGAGCGCATCCACCACGCGGGTCGGCGCCACCACGTAGCCGATCCGCAGCGCCGGCAGCACCAGCTTCGACAGCGAGCCGATGTAGATCACGCGCTCGGGTGCATAGCTCGCCATCGGCAACAGCGGTTGCGATTCGAAATGAAACTCATGGTCGTAGTCATCCTCGATGACTGCGAAGGCGAACTGGCGCGCCAGCTCCAACAGCCGCAGGCGTCGGTCCGGCTGCAAGGCGACCGTCGTCGGAAACTGATGGTGCGGCGTAAGAAAGATCGCGCAGACACGATGCAGGCGGCACATGCGTTCCACGTCTGCGACGTTCACGCCCTGCTCGTCGAGTCCGACAGGCACGATGTGCGCGCCGCATTCGCGAAAGACGGCGACAGCCGGCTGATAGGTCAGGGCCTCGACCAGCACTGTGTCTCCAGGACGCACCAGCGCGCGAGCCGCGAGGTAGACCCCCATCTGACTACCCCGAGTGACACAGATGTTCGCCGCCTCGGCAACCACGCCCCGCTGCGTGCGCAGCATCGTCGCCAGCGCCTCACGCAACAGCATCGAGCCGCGCGGATCGGCGTACGACAGGCGATTCTCGCGCGCCGCCCGGTAGATCGCTGCGCGATACGTGCGCACCAGCGCCTCGGCGGGGAATAGTCGTCCGTCCGGCGAACCCTCGTCGAGCTTCAGCCACTGGGCAGCCATCAACGGCTGCATGGGACCGGCAACCTTGAATTGATACTGCGCCACCGCGGCGCTGGTCGCGTGCTCCCCGAACTTCACTTGCGGACTGCGCGCTGCGAGATCAGGCAGCGAAGGCGACACGATCGTGCCGCGAGTGCCGACTGATGTGAGCCAGCCCTGCGCGATCAGATCCTCGTACGCGAGCACGATGGTCTTGCGATTGACGCCGAGAATGTGCGCCAGCTGCCTGCTGCTCGGCAACGTCGCGCCCGGCAGCAATCGTCCTCGCTGAATCTCGTGGATGAGCGCGTGGATCACCTGCATGTACAGAGGTGTTTCCAGCCGCGCATCGATTCGCTCCGACAGCATGCCCAGGAGATGTGTGGCACAAGAGGCGGTCACTATAGCAAACGCATCCGCGCCGAACTGACGGCGCCATCTGTCCTGCGCACATCACGGCAAGCTTCTGACGACCCGAAAGCCCAGCGTGTTGTTCTGCCGCTTCGGATCGTCACCCGCGTAGCGAAGCGCAGAGCGCACGGCCTCCGGCTTGTTGTACCAGCCGCCGCCACGATCGACGCGGCGAATGCAGTCGCCGGTCAACCACGCGCGACCGTCGGAGGGCGCACCTTCGTAAGAGGGGTTGAAGCAGTCCTCGACCCACTCCCAGACGTTGCCAACCGTGTCGTACACGCCGAAGCCATTGGGTTTGAACCTGCCGACCGGCGCGGTCTTGTTGAAACCGTCGTTGCAGTCGTGGCGCGGCCAGTCCGGGTGCTCCTCTTTGATCGACTCGTCGCCGACGTTGCCGAACTCGCATGCCTGCTTCGGGTCCGTGCCCCAGAACCAGGGCGTCGCCGAGCCGCCGCGCGCCGCGTATTCCCACTCTGCCTCGCTCGGCACGCGATACTGCTCTCCAGTCTTCTCGCTCAGCCATTTCGCATAGCCCTGCGCCATCTCGAAGTTCACGTAGATGACGGGTCGACGGCCGCGACCCCAACCGTCATCGCCGACGGCTGCGCAGCGCTGCGCGACGACGCACGCTTGCCATTCGTCAAACGTGATCTCGTACTTGCCGATCGCGAACGGCTGCGCGAAGGTCACCGTGTGCACCGGCCCTTCGTTCGGCAGGCGACCCGCCTCGCCGTCGGCAGATCCCATCCGCAACTCGCCTGCCGGCACGATGACGAGCTCGGGGCACTCGGCGCAGTCGCGGTTTCCCGGGCCTGTGAACTTGGGCGCATCCTTGGTCGCTGCCGACGCAATGCCTGAAGCGAGCACGAGCCCAGCTAGCGCGGCAAAGGCGCGCAGCGAAGTTGCAGTCATGACGAGTTCCTCTTGAACGGGATGACACGGCGCCCGCAGTCCGGCCGTGATCCTCAATGTACTGTCCAGCCACCGTCGATAGCAATGCACTGGCCGGTGATGGAGCGCGCAGCGGGACTCAGCAGGAACTCGACCGTGCCGCACAGCTCGTCCATCTCGATGAACCGCTGCTTCGGCATGGGCGCCAGCATGATGCGGGCGACGATCTGTGGACGTTGGTCTGCCCGAGATGTCGCCGGAGCAGGTGGGCGCGAAGACGCTCGTCGTCGGCATCGTCAACGTGGGCGGATACATGGCGGAGGCATGGATTCCGACGTTGACGCGCGCACTCGAGACGGGACTCGATCTCGCGGCGGGGTTGCACCATCGGCTCGCAGATGTGTCGCTGTTGCGCGAGACAGCCGCTCGCTTTGGGCGGACGCTGCATGATGTGCGTCAGCCAAAGCGCACGTTTGGTGCGGGTACTGGAGCCAAGCGCAGCGGATTGCGCCTGCTGACCGTCGGGACCGACTGCATCGTCGGGAAGAAGTACACGGCCTTGGCGCTGGAGCGCGCGCTGCGAGCTCGCGGGGTCAAAGCAGACTTTCGTGCGACCGGGCAGACCGGCATCCTGATTGCTGGCCGCGGAGTCGCCGTCGATGCCGTCATCGCGGATTTCATTTCCGGCGCGGCCGAGTGGCTCTCGCCGGACAACGAAGCGGACCACTGGGACCTCATCGAAGGCCAGGGCTCGCTGTTTCATCCGGCGTATGCAGGAGTCACGCTCGGGCTGATTCATGGCAGCCAACCGGACGCGCTCGTCCTGTGTCATGAGCCCGGGCGCACGCATCTGCTCGGCCTGCCCTACCCGGTCGCTTCTTTGCGCAAGTCGATTGCGGCGAATGTCGCGGCAGCGCGCCTCACGAATTCACGCGCCCGAATGGTCGGCATCAGCATCAACACCGCGCGCTTGCAGCCCGCGCAAGGTGCTGCGATTGCCGACGCGATCTCTCAGCAGACTGGCTTGCCTTGCTGCGATCCCATCCGCGACGGCGCGGAGCGGATTGCGGAGCATCTGCTGGCGATCGATTGGTAGGCGCGTGCGCAAAGAGTTGGGATATCACGGGCTGCACATACATATATATGTGTGACCGCCGCGGTGACCAGCATCCCGGATTTATGTCAGGTCGCCGGAACGCGCGGCAAACAACGCTGACGTTGGCTCGAAGCCTGCTGGCCGAACAATTACCCGATATGCAGCCACGCGGATTTCGTCTGCGTGTAGCCGAGCAGGCTTTCGAGCCACTTGTCGCGCCCCTGACCCGACTGCTTGTATCCGCCGAAGGGCTGCGTCATGTCCCCGTGGTCGAAGCAGTTGACCCAGATGACTCCCGCCTCGAGAGCGCGAATAGCTTTGTGCGCGGCGTTGAGATCGCGCGTCCACAGTCCCGCCGCGAGCCCATAGATCGAATCGTTGGCGATGCTCACCGCCTCCTCGATCCCGTCGACCTCGATTGCCGCAGCTACAGGACCAAAGATTTCCTCCCGCGCGATCGTCATGGCGTTGTTCACCTGCGAGAACAACGTCGGGTTGACGTAGCAACCGGGTCGGCCCGGCGTGTCGCCGCCGAATTCGAGACGAGCACCGTCCCGCTTGCCCTGGTCGATGTACTCGAGCACGCGGGTGCGATGCTCCGCCGTGACCAGCGGCCCAAGATTGGTCGCCGGATCGAGCGGATCGCCGGCGCGAAACGCGTCACTGCCCTGCTCCACGAAGCGCGCGACGAAGCTTTCCGCAATCGGCTTGTCGATCAGGAGCCGTGATCCGGCGCTGCAGACTTCGCCCATGTTGCCGAAGATGCCGTTGATCGCGTAGCGCACGGCTCGATCCATATCCTCGAGATCGGCAAGGAAGATCTGCGGGCTCTTGCCGCCGCATTCGAGGCTGACGCGTTTCATGTTGGACTGGCCGGCGTAGACGAGCATGAGCTTGCCGATCTCGGTGGAGCCGGTGAACGCGATCTTCGCGACGTCTGCATGCAGAGCGAGTGCCGCGCCCGCCGCCTCGCCGCTGCCGTTCACGACGTTGAATACGCCCGGCGGACCGCCCGCTGCGACGAAGAGCTCGGCGAGCAGCAGCGCCGATAGAGGCGATTGCTCGGCAGGCTTGAGCACCACGGAATTACCGGCCGCGAGCGCGGGCGCGACGTTCCACGAGGCCGTCTGCAGCGGATAGTTCCATGGAACGATGCAGCCAACCACGCCGAGCGGCTCGCGCAGGATGTAGTGGAAAGCGTCGGCTGCCGTCGACGTTACGACGCCTTCGATCTTGTCGCACAGCTCCGCGAAATACGCGAACGCCTGCACGGCCGAGGGGATATCGACGGCGAGCATGTCCCGTATCGGCTTGCCCATGCATATCGTGTCGAGCAGCGCGAAGCGCTCGGCATTGGCCTCGATGAGCTGTGCGCAGCGCTGCAAAACTGCGAGCCGATCGCGCGGCGCCATGTGCCGCCAGACGCCGGACTTGAAGGACTTGCGACACGAGCCGACGGCGCGATCGATTTCCTCTGCGCCACCGGCTGCCACTTCGCACAGCGGGTCGCCTGTGGCGGGATTCGTGACCGTGAACGCGGCGCCTTTGCGACTCGCCACGTGGGCGCCATCGATGAAATGTCCGGCCGCATACTTCAGCTGTGTGGCGCGGCTGTGCCAATCCTGCCTCGTGAGTGTGGTGGTGGTGTTCATCTGTGTGCCTCAGCGCCAGCGCACCACGACTTGCGCCGCGTCGTCGAATTCCAGCGTCGCTTGCGGCTTCATCGGCTCCATTTGCCGCAGGCGGTCGAGAGTCTGCTTGTCCCAGTAGACGTCGCTCAGCGCTTCGAGAGGATCGAGCATGCGAACGATCCGCGGTTGCACGGCAGTCGCGACCCCATTGACGGTCGCCCCGGCGACAGATTCGAAGCCATGCAGGATCACCTGGATCCTGCGAAAGCGTGCGGCGTAGTTGCCCTCGGGGCGCGAGAAGCTGAGCTGCCTCGCGGCCGGATCGAATGTGAAGACGCGCCTGCGGAATTTCCCCTTGCGGTAATCCAGCGTTGCGCCGTCATCGTCGTAGTAGACGAATTCGTTGCGCTCGCTGCCGTTGAACACGTGCACGTAGAGCACCGGCCCCGGATCGTCGCGCGTCGATTGCACTTTTCCCTGCATGGGAACGATCGCGGAAGCTTTGGCGAAGATCGGGATCCTGTGGCCTGCGTAGTCCGCTGTGAAGACGCGGCCGCCAGCAAGACGTTCGTCCGTGAAGAGGTCGTACCACTCGCCGATCGGCAGGTAGGTCGACTTCGCCTGCTCCTTGCTGGTCATCGGATTGACCAGCAGCGCCGGACCGAACAGGAATTCGTATTGAAAGTCCGGCTTGAATACGTTCGCGTCAAAGGGAGAGTCGATGCTGAGGCTGCGGCTCACCGGCATGCCGGTCTGCGCAGCCTCGTAAAACGTCGAGTAGAGATACGGCATCAGCTCGTAGCGAAAGCCGATGTACGCCTTCGAGATCGCTTCGGCTTCCTCGCCGTAAGCCCACGGTTCGTTGGCTGCGGTGTACGGCCCGCGGTGGTTGCGCAGATACGGGGCAAAGACGCCGACTTCGACCCAGCGACGGTACAGGTCCTTGTTGCCGTCACCGATGTAGCCGCCGAGGTCAGGACCGGTGAACGGCACGCCGGACAATCCCATCTGGTTGATGAGCAGAGCGCCGAGCAGGATGTGCTCGTCCTTGGCCTGATTGTCGCCGCTCCACACCGCGGCGTAGCGCTGAATGCCCGCGAACCCCGCGCGGCTGAGCACGAAGGGTCGGCGGTTGCCGCCATATTGCACGGCCGACTCGAATGCGGCGCGCGCCATCAGCATGCCGTAGTAGTTTTGTGCTTCGAGCGCCGAGGTCTTCTGCCCGTCGAAGTCGAACAGCACATTGTCCGGCATGGCCTGGCCATCAATCGCCGGCTCGTTCATGTCGTTCCAGAGGCCGCGGATGCCGAGGTCCTGGTAGACCTTCATCTGGTCGATCCACCAGCGGCGCCCGCGCGGGTCGGAGAAATCGACGAAATGATTCGTGTTGGGCGCGATGTCCGCGATCCAGAGCTCGCCGTCGGCGTAGCGCAGGAACACGTTGTCCTCGAGGCCGCTCTTGTATTGCGCGTAGCTGTCGTCGATGGCGATGCCGGGATTGACCGAGGCTGTCAGCTCGATGTTCATGCCACGCAGCGTGTCGGCGAGGCGCCGGAGGTCCGGGAAGCGCTCGCGGTTGATGCGGAACGGCTGGTACTGGTGCAGGTAGTCGGCGTCGAGGACGATGCCGTCGAGCGGAATGCGCTTGGTGCGAAACGTGTTGGCGATGAACATCACCTGCGCTTGCGGATAGTAACTGCACCGCGACTGCTGGTAGCCGAGGCTCCAGCGCGGTGGCAGAGGCATGCGCCCAGTGAGCGAGGTGTAGTGCTCGAGGATCTTGCCGACCGACGCATCGAACATGAAAAACTCGTCCAGCGCGCCGCCGTCGAAACTGTAGGATGCGAAGCGGCGATTGGAAGCGCCGAAGTTGAATACGGATCGATAGGAGTTGTTGAAGAAGAGGCCGTACGCCTTCCCGTGATGCAGCCCCATGAAGAAGGGAATGCTCACGTACATGGGAACCTTGGGATCGTCGTAGCGGTAGTTGTCCGTGTTCTTGAGCGTCACCACTGTCCCGCGCCGGTCGAGATTGCCGAGCTGCTCGCCCATGCCGATGAAGCGCTCGTCGCTCTGCAATCGCTTGTAGACGGTGATCTTGGTGCCCGTGAGCGTCATGCCGAGCTCTTTGCCGGGCAGATCCTCGTTGATGACGGTGCCGTCGGCATCCTTGAACGTGATGCGCAGGTCGGGTCGCAGCTCGACCTGCGCCGTGATGCTCGACGTCTTGACCACGACCACCGGGTCGGCGGCGTCCACGCTGAACTGCGAGAAAGCAGGCACTTCGTCAGTGGTCAGGGCATAGCCGACGTGCCGCTCGGACCCTTGCGGCGTGACGCGCACGCGCATGATGTGGGGCGAGTAGACATCGACCGAGAATTCGGCCGTGGCGGTGCGTCCGGCGATTCCATGTCCCGTTTTCTGATACGACAGCACGGCGCCAAGGCTGGCAGCGCTCGGCGTCGCCGGGGCCAGCATGCCCAGCAGAAGGCAGAGCGAGCTCGCGCGACTTGCCATCATTGCCGTTCGACGCCGCGGAACGTCATTCGCTGCAACGTCGGCACTCGGTCGAACCACTGGTGCTTGATCGCGCCGATGAGATGCGCGCCGAGCAGGACGTACAGCAGATAGCTCAATGAGCCAATGCAAGACGATCGCAGTACGCGTATAGCGATCGCCGGCTTGCAGCTGCACGTGACTTGCCATTAGCGAGGCAGGTTCCGCGCGGTCGTGTCGCGCTCCTCTGCCAGCCAGACGTCGCTGTTCTCCTCGCCGCTGAAGCGTCGCTCCCCATACTCGCGAATCTGGCTGTCCGGAACTTTGACGAGCGGCGTATAGCGAGGATGCTGCGATTCCTTGTAAGGGTCGTTGCGCGCTGCGTTGTAGCTGCAGATCATCGACCAGCGCGGGTGCTGCGACTTGTTCTGATCCGATCGATGCAGCGTGTTGCAGTGGAAGAAGAGGACGTCGCCCGGTTCCATCTCGACGTGCACGAGCTCCTGCCGCTTCAGGACCTCCTTGACTCGTTCAATGTCGGCGCCGGCCTGCTCGCCGGTGAGGACATGATCGATTCGGCCCAGCCGATGCGAGCCGCGCACGACCTGCAGGCAGCCGTTCTCGCGCGTGGAGCGGTCGACCGCTATGAAAGCGCTGCCCATCCACGGAGCGAGGCAGGCGTTGTGGTACCAGTAGCCGTAGTCCTGGTGCCAGGTCCACGCACCGCCGATCAGCGGATCTTTCATGATCATCTTCGAGTGATAGTGGTACACCTCGCCGCCCAGGAGCTTTTCCATCGAGCCGACGATCGACTCCGAGCGCGCGATCATGCCGTAGATCGTGTCGGTAGGATGATTCCACAGCGACAGGCGCACCGTACCGCCCTCGCCGTCCGCACGGCCGAAGGCATGCTGGTCGAGCACTCGGTCGGCGCGCGCCGCGCGCCCGAGCAGGTCGACCTCGACGGCATCGAGCATGCCGCGCGCCAGCACGAAGCCGTCGACGTTGAACGCGCCGACTTGCTGCTCGCCGATAGGTCCGCTGGCCATAGGGGTTGCCTCCTCTTCAGGTCCTGGCCCAGTGCTCCTCGATCTCCTCGAGCGTCCGGTTCTTCGTCTCCGGCACGTACTTCCACGTGAACAACGCCTGCGCCAGCGAAAATGCACCCAGGATCGCGAATGTGGGCGCTTGCCCAAGCTGATGCAATGCCGCGGGGAACAACAGGACCACCACGGCGTTCGCCACCCATTGTGTCAGCACGGGCACGATCATCGCCGTGCCGCGAATCCGCGTGGGCAGGATTTCCGGCATCAGCGTCCAGAACACCGGGCCGATGCACGAGCAGAAGCAGATCAGATAGCCGAGGATCAGGATGAGGACCAACGGACCCCTGAAATGCCCGAGCAGCACGGCAATGGTCAGCGCCGCGAGCATCGCGGCCATTCCCAGCGATCCGGCGATGTACAACGGGCGACGGCCGTAGCGATCGATCGTCCAGAAGGCGACCAGCGTGAACAGGAAATTGGTGAGGCCCACGACGAACGTCGACAGCAGCGCCGCATCCAGCTGCCATCCCGCCGACAGGAAGATCGCGGGCGCATAGTCGATGACCGTATTGATGCCGGAGAAATGAACCAGGATGGCGAGCCAGAAGCCGACGAATACGGCACGGCGCACGCCCGGCTGAAACATTTCCCTCCATGAGCGCCCCCACCCCAACCCTCCCCCGCTCGCGGGGGAGGGCAGGGAGGGGGCACTGGCCGCCAACGACACCTCGTACTCTGAGTCCCCGAGCCGGTGCATGACGGCGCGCGCCTCGTCGTGGCGCCCTGCCATGAAGAGGAAGCGCGGCGTCTCGGGGGCACGCAACAACAACGCGAAAAAAATCACGGACGGGATCACGCCCGTGCCGAACATCCAGCGCCAGTTGTCCGGGCCAATGTCGTGCAGCAGGTAGTTGATGCAATACGACACCAGGATGCCCGTGACGATGGACATCTGGTAGAGCGCGCCCAACCTGCCGCGCACAGCCGCCGGCGCCACTTCCGAGATGTACATCGGCGAGACCAGCGACACTCCGCCAACGGCAACACCGCCGATGAATCGCGCGGCGAGGAAGCTCGGAAAATCCCAGGCAATGGCCGTTACGACCGAAGTGAATGCGAACAGCAGTGCAATCCACAGCAGTACGTAACGGCGGCCGTAACGATCGCTCAGTCGGCCCGCAATGGCGGAGCCGATTGCGCAGCCGAACAGCAGCGAGCTGAACGCAACACCCAGGCCAAAATCGCCGAGCTGGAAATGTCGGGCCAGGAACGGGCCTGCGCCGCTGATGATGGCGACGTCGAATCCAAACAGCAGGCCGCCGGTTGCGGCGGTACAGGCGAGGAACAGGACATAGCGCAGATTCATCGCTCCCTATTCTTCTTTGGCGAGCTTCTTCAGCATCTCGCCGATTTCGGGATTCGACATGAACGCGCGCCACAACAGGCCGGTGCGATGATTCTCGATCATGGCGACGATCGGCGCCTGGTTGAGTCCCATGTAGTGATAGGCGAGCCAGCTCTGACTCGGGTTGTAGTTGTCGCGAGGACCGTAGATGCCCCAGAGCTCGGCGCCACGCTCCCGGTAAAAATACTTGAACGCGGCCATCGACCCTTCCGGCGTATAGGGAAACGACGCCAGCGCGCCGGTGAGCGTGATCGTGCCTTCGTCGTTCCACTGATCCGGCGCGGGCGTCGAGTAGCCGTTGAACCCGAAGCTCGCCGTCAATCCCCAGGCATTCGGCCCGTAGCCCGCGAACTTCTTCGGATTCGCGGTGCAGTAGGCACGATTGATCTCAGCGATGCGGCGGCTGTTCTCGAAGTACGAGGCCGTGTATCGATCGCGCAAGGCGCGCGGGTCGAACCCCATGAACATGTAGTGCGTGAAGAACAGCGGTCCGCCGGTGCTGACACCGACGTCGAGCTTGATGCCGTAGTAAGTCTGGCCGTTCGCATAGAGCTTGCCGTCCGGGCTCCCTGACCAGCCTTCCCGATAACTCTGGGCGCGCGGGTCCTGGCTGGCCCAGCCGCTGTAGTACATGCTCGCGGGCACCGGATGCGTGGGCGATGCGATCGCGAGCAGATAGGTCGCGAGGGTCTCGTTGAATCCGATCAGCGGATGATGGATCTGAAATCCCCATTGCGGCGACCAGTGCCAGTAGAGAAACGGGCTCGTGGGCGAATCGCGATACCAGTCCCATTCCACGGCGTGCCACAGAGCGGTGATGCGCTGGCCCAGAGCTTGCTCGCGCGAGCTCTTGCGATTGAAATAACCGCGCGCGGTCAGCAGCCCCTGGATCATGTACGAAGTCTCGATCATGTCGCCGGCGTTGTCGTACATGCCGAAGAGCGACATCGTCTCGGCCGTTGCGTCGTTGTAGTAGTGCGACCAGGCGCCGTGATAGCGCGGCGCGCGCTCGAGGAACGACACGATGGTCTCGAGCCGCTCGAGCCCCTGGTCGCGCGTGATGAACTTGCGGTCGACGGCCGCTACCAGGGCGCTGATGCCGAGCCCCGTCGCGCCCGTGGCGACGATGCGGTCGTCTCCGGGAACGTTCTCGTGCGCCATGCCGGAATGAACGCCCGAGGCTTCCCAGTAGTAGCGGAATGCCGCTTCCTGCAACATGGTGAGTAGTTCGTCGTCGCTCATCTCACGAGTCGCCGCAGTAACGGCAGCCGACTGCGCCGACTCGCGGCCCTGCCAGTCCGCGGCTGCAACTCGGTAGCTCGCCGTGACACCGGAACGGCCGATGAAGTCCGCCAAGCGATTCACGCCCGGCCGTTGAATTCCGACGGGGACGAACGGCTGGGAATCGATCGAGCGATACACGACGTAGTACTCCGCGCTGCTCGCCGCGGGCGCGCGCCATTGCACGTCGATGTGACGGTCGTAACCCTTGGCCGACACTGAGTCGGGAACGGGCAGCGCCGCTGCGGCAACGCCTGCCGCCGGCTCATCGTCGATCCGAACGTCGTCGACGATCAGCACGTGCTTCGCACCGTCGGCGCGCCGCTGGTGAAAGATGACGCTCTGCAGGCGCTCCGGATGAAACGGATACACGGAGGCCGAACGTAACTCCGTCATGGGAATGCGCACCGGCACCCAACGCCCTGCGGGAAGGTCGCCGGTGTAGGACGCCAGCGGTACGTCGGCTGTGAAGCTGCCCGGCAATGTCGCGACCTGCAGGCCGTTGAGTGCATCCGACAGCACGACGCCGGGCAGATCGGCGGCCGCAATGGGCTCCGGGGAATACAGCCAGAAGTAAAGAGTGCTGCCGGACAGCTCCGGATATCGATTCGGAAAAGTGACGAGCTGGATCTGCGCATCCCAGCTGCCGCCGGGCGCCGATTGCCACTCGATGCGCATGGCGTTCGGCGGCGTGCGGAACAACTTCGATTCCACCGGCAGGCGATAGCCGATCGACTTGAGCTGGCTCGGTTCTGTCGCAGCCGCGCTCGATTGGTAGTAGACGCTGACCTGCTGGCTATTGTCGAAAAATACGTGGCGGTAGTAATCGGACTGCGCGGCGGCGGGACGAGCGCTGAGCCCCGTCAGGAGAAGACAAAGACCCAGCGCTCGAACTGTCTTGAGCATGCTTTCGTCAGAACCCCACGTTGAAGCTCAACCGCACGGTGCGCGGCACGCCCTGCAGATCGCCACCCTGGAAGTAGAACGGCTTGCCCGGGAAGCCGTCGAACAGTGTCGCGAAGTTCTTGCGATTGGTGGCGTTGAGCAGGTCGACCCGAATCTGCACGGCGGAGTCACCGAAGAACTCGAAAGTCTTCGTCACCTGCAGATCGAGCGAGAAATACCCGATCGTGTCTTCGGGATGCTGCGAGACCTTGAGGAAGTTGTAGTTGAGGCCGTTCGGCGGATCGGTGCCGATACCATCGAATGCGGTCAAAGGTTTCGGCGTTTCAACCACCATCTTGGCGCCCAGATTGATGCCCCACGGCGCATCGTAGCTGCCGAGGGCCACGAGGCGGTGCTTGGGAACGCGAGCCGACAGCACGTACGGCGAGTAGTACGGGAACGCATAGTCAAACTGGTAGTCGCCGTTGAACTGCATCCGCTCCTTCGCTCTGGAATACGTGTAGGCGAAGCTCGCCGACCAGCCCGATTCGCTGGTGTACGGCTTGTCGGCGGAGAGCAGAAGCTGCGTGGTTCGAGTCGCCTTGGCGTTGTCGAAGAGGAACAGGCCGCTGCCGACATTAGGCACCTGGGCACTGTCGACCGCGTATGCGAAGGAGTCGTACCAGTACCAAGTGCCATCACCAAAGCGGTTGCCGCTGCTCGCGATTACGCCGTCGTAGCTGGTGATGTAGGCGACCGTGGCGCTCGTGTTCCAGTTGCCCAGCGCGTTGCGCATTCCCAGGCTGAACTGATCGGAGTACGGCGTCTTCAGGTTGTTGTTGATCAGGTGCATCTCGCCGAATTGCGCCGGCGCGATCGATGCCAGCCCGGCCTGCGTCAGGTAGCTGTCGTTCCACTCGATGCAGAAGGGATTGCCTGTCGTGCCGGGCAGGCAGCCGGCGTTGTTGGCGTTCCAGAACTGGATCGTCGGAACATACAGCGTCGCCTTGTTGGTCTCGTGCTGGAGGATGCTGAACACGTTGCGGTCGTAGCTACGACCGGCGCCGCCGAAGATCACATGCTGCTGGTCGGCGTTGAGGTCGTAGGAAAAACCGAACCGCGGCGCGATCTGATCGCTCTGGTCTTTGCGGTTGTGGCCGTTGCTGATGTAGTCGTTGATGTTGATGCCGCCGATGGCCAGCGTCTGCGCATACGTCTGGCCGGGCTGCGCGCCGTGATAGCCGCCGCTGAAGAAGAAGGGGCAAGCGGGGTCTGTCTGGTCCGCGCAGCCGTTGGTATCGATGGCGTTGAGCGCATCCACGAAGCGCTGCGGCGTGACAAAATCGGTGTAGTTCGGCGTCTGCTCGTAGTCGTAGCGCACGCCGAGATTCAGCGTGAGCTTGTCATTCACGGCCCAGTCGTCCTGCAGATAGAAGCCATACTGGCGGTTCTTCGAGGTCGATGTGGTGGGCGCATTGCTGCCGACCTGCGCACCGAAGGTCACCTGGAAGGGATCCGCCTCGACGCCGGCGCCGGCAGGAGTGGGGCTGACGTAGAACGAGTAGAACGGGGTCGTCCCGGCGTCGCGATGCTCGAGCTTGATGTCCTTGAACTTGATGCCGGTCTTGACCGTGTGATCGCCGTGCCAGCTGAAATTGCTGAAGGTCAGGTCATCCTGCAGGGAATAGCCGCGCTGCGCCGAGAAGAAATAGCTGCGCGGATCGACCCCGTCGACCTGGAGGATCGGATCGAAACCGGCCGCTCTCGTCCCCAGCGCCACGAATTGCCGGCCCGGCGCGTCGCTGGTCTTCGACGGGGAATCGGTCGTGTCCTCGAAGGCCGCTGTGACCTCGTTGAACCAACGATCGGCCGAGTGCTCCCAGCTCAGCTGCCAGCGTTTGTCGTCGTTCACATAGGTGGAGGCTGCAGACTCGGCGACTATGCCGGCCGCACCGGCCTGCTGGCGTTCGCGACGGATCTTGCTCGACAACTCGAGGCGATCGGCTTCGGAGAACTCCCAATCGATCTTGCCGAAGAACAGGTCCTCGTCGAACGGATTGGCGACCGGACCGTAGTTCGCCTGCAGGTCCGCAGGCAGGCCGCCCACCCAGTCGAGCTCCTGATTGCTGTCGTCGAACAGCTGCGGAGCGCGGATCGTATTGGGCGTCGAAAACTCCTTGGCCTCATAGGTGAAGAAGAAGTGCATCGCGTCCTTGATGATCGGCCCGCCTACTGAAAAGCCGTATTCCTTGCTGTTGCCGCCTTCCTTGCCCGTGCCGGCGGCCTTCTCGGCCGGTGTCTCGGCCCGGAAACCCGCCTCCGTATAGGTCATGAAGGCCTGGCTTTCGAATTCATTGGTGCCGGACTTCGTCACGGCCGTGATCGCGGCGCCCGACACCTGGTCGTATTCGGCCTTGTAGTTCGAAGTGATGACCTTGTATTCCCCTATGGCGAGCTGCGGGAACGGGTTGCCCGGATCGCCGCGCGTATCCTGGAGAGGATCTGCGCCGCCCTGCCCCGTCAGTCCGCTCGGGCGCACGTAGTTCTTCTGTCCGATGCCGTCGATGTAGACGTTGGTCGTTGCCGTGCTGAGCGTCCCGCTGCGAATCGAAGTATTGCCCTTGGCGTCGACCTCGAACTGCATGCCCGGCACGGCATCGGCGAATTCGAGGAAATTGCGCGTGATCTGCGGAACGGTTTCAATCTGATGCAGCGAGATGCCGCTGCCGACTTCCGATGTCTTGACCTCGGCCAACCGCGTGCCGGTGACCACGACCTCGGCCACGTTTTCCTGCTTGGCTTCGAGATCCAGAGTCGCAGTCGAGGCGACTGCCAGCGTGACGACCCGCTCGGTTCCAGGGCCTGCATCAACCTTGTAGGTGCCCGGCGGGAGAGCGACCAGCACGTAAACGCCGTCGCTGCTCGTCTGGACCCGCCGCGTGAGACCGGTCTCGGTATTCGTCGCTGTGATCTGGCTGCTGGCCGGGGCCTTGCCGCGCAGCGTAGCGGTGGACGACTGAGCCGCGACCTCTCGCGGCGAGGCGGTCACCAGCACGATCGCGCTCACGAGAATCAGGATGCGCCAGGCGCTCCGGGCCACGATCCTCGTCGTTGTCTGAGTGTTCATGAGAGTCCCCCTGATCGTTGATGCCCACAGGCCGGATGACCGCCGGGGCCGCCTTCATCTGAATTCACCGATTCATCGGTCTTCCGCCTCGACCGCACTCAGTGCGGCGCCGATCAATCCACCTCGCGCTCCGAGGCGCGCCCGCCTTACGCGTACCCGCCGCGCGTTTCGACCCCATGCAAACCGCGGCAGCGCGGCGCGAAAACTGTTCCAGTAACGACCCGGAGCGGCTCCCAGGCCGCCGCCCAGCACGACGAGCGCTGGGTCCAATGCATTGACCAGGATCGCGACGTGCGCGGCGAGCTCGGTCGCCGCGGCGTCAACCACTCCGCGCTCGATGCCGGGTTGCTCGCGCGCCGCGCGGCAAACTTCCGCCGCATGCTCGGCGTGGCAGCCCAACGCTTGCGCACGGCTCACCAATGCCGGTCCCGACGCGCGCGATTCGAGCGGAGCGAAAACCGTCGCGCCGTCACGAACCCCGGCGGCGCAGGTCGCGCCGCTTGCAAATGCGATGGCATGTCCATGCGCTCCGAGATAGGGCCGACCGTCGATGAACAGCGTCGAGCTGATTCCCGTGCCTACACCGACATAAAGGAACGTCGGGCTGCCGCGTGCTGCGCCGAGGCGCGCTTCAGCCAAGGCCGCCGCCCGCACATCGGAGGCGATGGTCACATCGCCGTAAGCGGCGAACGCTTTGCGAACTCGCTGCGATTGCCATGGCAGAACTGCGCGGCTCTCGATCTCGCCACCCGAGCCGACGAGCTCGGGCACACCGATGCCCACTCGATGGACCGACAACCCGAACCTGCTGCCCGCCTCCACGACCTCGCGCGCGACAGCCGCGGCACGCGCCAGCGCTTGTCGCCCGCCGTTTGACGCATCCGTGCGGATCGCGCGGACGTCCCGGATCGAGCCGGATCGCGGCAAGAAGAGGCCGGCCCGAATGCTCGTGCCGCCGACATCGATGCCGAGCACGCATCGCTGGCGGTTGCGCACTCGAGTTGCTCGTCGCGCTGCGCTGCTCATGGCAGATATCTCGGCGCGACACCGAGTAAGGCGGTCGCGCACCCGGAGAACGACAGCACCTCGTACTGCCCGGTTTCGGGAACGAACACCGCATCGCGCGGGCCGAGTGCGAATGTTGCAGACTCGGATTTCCAGTGCGTGCGCACCATCAGCTCGCCGGACAGGCCGACGAGCAGCGCGTCGCCGCCGTGAGCGGTTCTCTCGCCGGCGGCTCCGGCCGGCACCTGCAGTTCGGCGACGGTCAGGTGCTCGGTGCTGGCGATCAGGCCGACGGCGATTTCACCTTCGAGCCGCAGCGAGCGATCACGCGTACCAATTCGATGCAGGGTCGACAGCTTGGCCGCGCCGATGCAATTGCCCAGCAGCTCGTCGCGTCGATAGGCCGGCGTCTCGAGGTACGCCTGCTTCATTGCATAGCTGCCGCTCGTTCCCTGCGCCGGGGGCGGCGCGAAGAATTCGAGAACGCGCAGCGGTTCCGCGCCTTGCGCCCGGACGTGATGCCAGGTGTCTCTGCGGAAGAACAGGGATTCGCCGGCCACGCATTCGACGACCTCACCGGTCTGCGGATTGCAGGCGAGCATCGCACCCTGCAACACGTAGAAGACTTCGTCCGCGGCAAAGACGGTGCGGAACGACGGCGAATGCTTGAACCAGCGCCCGGCAGCCATACCGAACTCGATCACATGAATCCGGTCGGTCGACGCATACAGCCAGTCGCCCACCAGGCCGGACTGGGTGTCTCCCCAGACGTGATGCTTGATTTGGTCGCGACGGATCAGCGCGGGCGCGTCGTAGGTCGGCCGCGGCGAGGGCGAGTATCCCGATGAAGAGCGATCGCTCAATGCCCCTCCGCCTACCTTCGAGTATTCGAGTAGTGGATCGACGCCGCACGCGGCCGGGCCAAAATATAGGCCAGCCCCGGAGCCCTTGCAACCAGAAGCAACCATAGACAACCATTTGTAATAAGTGGCGACGTTGCCTCTGCGCCGGACGCTCGGTAATCTGCGCGGGCTGGCGGCGGCGTGATTGTTGAACGCAAGACAACCAAAGGCATCCAACCGCGATCAAGCCCACCATGACCCGGACCAAGCAACGCCGCCGCACGCGCCCGCCTCTCGCGACGCTCAGCGCCACGTCGCTGTACGAGATCTGCGCCACGGCGCTCAATCGTGAAATCGAAACCGGCGCCTTGCGGCCCGGGCAGCGCCTGCCGTCGGAACGCTCCCTCGGCGACGCGCTGGGATTCACGCGGCTCACCGTACGGCGAGCTTTGCAGGTGCTCGCCCAGCGCGGCTTGCTCGAGCCGAACGAACGCCGCGGCTGGCAAGTGCGCAGCGATCAGGTCAGCGACAGCCTGTCGACGCTCATGGGCTTTACGCAGATGGCGCGGATGCGCGGCCTGGTCGCCAGCGCGCGCATCCTGTCGCTCGAATACCGCGATGCGACGCTCGATGAGTCGGAAGCACTGCGCGTGGCGCCCGGCGCACCGATGCTGGATCTATCGCGATTGCGCCTGCTCGATGACCGGCCCACGGCGATCGAACGACTGCGAATGCCGACGAGCCGCCTGCGCTGGCCGGACGGTTTCGACTTCACCGGCTCGATCTACGCCGCCCTGGAGTCGCAAGGCATCGTTCCCACAGTCGCGGATGCCTACGTCGACGTCGTGGATGCGACTGAGGCCGAGGCGCGATTGCTCGGCGTGGTCACGGGCCGCGGTCTGTTGCGCATGAACTGCGTGACCGCCGGCGCCGACGAGGTGCCCATCAGCCTCGAGTCGTCCATGTATCATCCGGATCGCTACCGATTTCGTGCGATTCTGCACAAGCGCGCCAAGCGATGGCCGTGACCGCGAGTGCCCGGCGTCGCTCCGCGCTGCGCGCTGTGACGGCAGCGCTGATCATCGCGGGCATCTCGACCGGTTGTGGCACGGACAATCGTGGCGGCGCGGCTGCGGCCGATGACGGTGGCCCTACTCTGCAGGTCTGGACGGCGGAAAGCGCCAGCCGCTTGCAACTGGTGCAGCAACGCGCCGAGCAGTTTTCCACCGCGCATCCCGGCGTGAAGGTCGACATCACCGTCCGCGACTTCGGCTCCTACCCGGCACAGCTCAAGCTGGCGCTGGCATCGGACAGCGCGCCGGATGTCGTCGTCGGCAACCTCGGATGGTCTCTCGACGGCCCATTGATCAAAGCAGGCATGCTGCGCGCACTCGACCCATGGGTGGCGCGCTATGGCTGGGACAAACGCTTCCCGGAAGACGCGCAGCAGCAGATGCGCTTTACCACCGACGGCAAACAGTTTGGGCGGGGCGCGATTTTCGGCATCCCCTACGCCGCCGATATCCTCGGCTGGTTCTACAACGTCGACAAGCTCGCGGCTCTCAACATCGGCGTTCCGGCCACACTCGACGAGCTCGAGGCCGCGCTCGAGATCGCTCGCAGGGCTGGCGAAGCGCCGATCATGCTGGGAAACAAGCCGCAGTGGCCGGGTCTGCACCTCTTCTATCTCGTCAGCGACCGCCTCGCGTCCGAGCGCGAGATCAACGGCATCGTGTTCGGCGACCGCTCGGTGCAGTGGACGGCCCCGGGCTTCGTCGCAAGCGCGCGCAAAGTGGCGCAATGGAACGCCAAGGGCTACATCGCGCCCGGCGCCAACAGCATGTCACCTGCGGATGCCCTCGCAAGATTCACCCGCGGCGCCGGCGTATTCCTGCCGGCCGGGTCCTGGAACGCCGCGGAACTCGCGGCGGCCATGGGTGACAACGTCGCGTTCTTCCTGATGCCCCCGCTGCGCAAGGGCGACGTGAATCGCGCGACGGGCAGCGTCGGCTACGGCTGGCACATCACGGCAGCCAGTCGCCAGGCGGACCTCGCCGCCGAGTTCATCGACTTCATGACGCAGGAAGCGTTTGCAATCCAGCTGACAGCCGGCGGCGACATTTCACCCATCGAGCTGGGCGAGCGCGCGCCCCCGATGTCATCGCGACTGGCCCGCGAAATCTTCGCGGCCTGGCGCAGCGTCCTGGCGAACGGGACGCTGCAGCCGTATCTCGATTTCTCGGCACCGAACGCGGGCGAAGTGCTCTTTCCGACGATGCAGTCGATCATCGCGGGACGAGTGCCAGCGCAGGAGGGACTCGAGCTCATCGAGCAATCGCGCCAAGAATTCCTGGACTCGCTGTGATGAGCGCGCGGGGCCGCACAGCATTGCCGTATCTCTACCTGCTGCCCGCGTTCCTGTTCTTCGTCCCTTTCGTGCTCGTGCCGTTCGCGCACACGGTCGGCCTGTCCCTTTACCACTGGGATGGGCTCACTCGGGCTGCATTCACCGGATTCGACAACTATCGCGAGGCGTTCGCCAGCACGCTGGTGCAGTCGGCCTTCGGCCACGCGCTCGTTCTCATATTCTTCTTCGGTGTGCTGCCGGTCCTGCTGGCCCTGCCGCTTGCCGTGAGCAGCGCGCGCGCGAGCATCCCGGGCGGCAACGCGCTGCGCACGCTGATCTTCCTGCCACAAGCGATACCCGTGGTCGTGGTCGGGGTGAGCTGGGGCTGGATCCTTGCGCTGGACGGGCCGCTCAATGCCGGACTGCGCGCACTGGGTCTGCAATGGGCCGCGGTCGACTGGCTCGGGAGCTTTACCTGGGCGCTGCCCAGCCTCGGCCTCGTCGGCACGTGGACGCTGATCGGATTGTGCGTCACGTTGTTTTTCGCAGGCCTGCAGCAGATTCCGGCCTCGCTCTACGACGCGGCAGCGGTCGACGGGGCCGGGCGCTGGCGGGAATTCCTTGCCGTCACCTTCCCGGGCCTCAAGGGACCGATCACCGTCGCATTGAGCGTCACCGTCATCGCCGCGCTGCGTACATTCGATCTCGTGTTCGTGACGACGCGCGGCGGACCCGGCATCGAGACCGTCGTGCCGGGGATCCTGATCTATCGGCGCGCCTTCGAAGACGGCCGGCTCGGCTCCGCGGCGGCGATCGCCGTGCTGCTGAGCATCGTCGTGTTCGCCGTGACCTTCCTCATCAACCGCATTGCGGAGCGCAACCCGCCGTGACCGTTGCGTCGACAACAGGGAGCCGCAGCGCCGCGATCCTGCTTGCGTTCGCAGCGATCACCGTATTGCCGATCATCGGTATCGTGCTCCTCAGCCTGCAGCCGGAACAGGCGCAGCTGTCCGGATTCGAGCTCCCGGACCGCCTGCACTTCGAGAACTACGCGCGCGCTTTCGACGTCGCGCACTTCGCGAGCTACCTGCAATCGAGCCTGATCGTCAGCGTCGCGGTGGTGGTGGGCACCGTCATCGTGTCGACGTTGAGCGGCTACGCCTTCGGCACCATGCGCTTTGCCGGAGAGAAGGTCCTTTTCTATCTGCTCCTGGCCGGCCTCGTCATCCCGTTCGAAGCGGTCATCGTGCCGCTCTATGTAGAGCTCCGTGCCGGGCACCTCGCGAACTCCTACGGGTCGGTCATCCTGCCGCTGATCGCCATCAATTCCTCCTTCGGCACGTTCTGGATGCGCGCGTATTTTCGCCAGGTGCCGCGCCAGTTGCTGGAAGCGGCGGCGCTGGATGGCGCGGGATCGCTGCGCATTCTTTGCAAGGTCCTGTTGCCTGGGGCTCGCCCGGCGTTGCTGACGCTGGTGGTGCTCGTGTTCATGTGGTCGTGGAACGAATTTCTGCTGCCGCTCGTCATGTTGTCGCGCGAGGATCTGCGCACTGCGCCACTCGGCCTCGCGTTCTTCTCCAGCCGCTACACGACGGACCGCGTCGGCATGGCCGCAGCAGCAGTGATGGTTGCGCTGCCGGTGGTGGTGCTGTTCGTCGCGACGCATCGGCGCTTCGTGCACGGCATGTGGGTAGGGGCATTGAAGTCATGATGCTGTTGACGGACGCGCAGGTGGCAGCGTTCCGGCGCGACGGGTTCCTGCGCATCGACGCGCTCACCGACGCCGCCGAGGTCGAGGACATGCTCGGGATCTACGATGAGTTGTTTCAGCGGGACAGCGGCTTCGCTGCCGGCGACCGCATCGAATTGAACGCAGACGTGGCCCGTGCACCGCTGCCGCAGATCGTCAACCCCGAACGCTATGCGCCACGACTGATTCAGGGACAGGCGTATCGCAATGCCTCGGAGATCGCCCGACAGTTACTGGGATCCGGCTGCATGCCGACCGGCAATCACGCGATCCTCAAGCCGGCTCGAATCGGCGGCGCGACGCCCTGGCACCAGGACGAAGCGTACTGGGACCCCCGCTACGCTCACCGAGCCGTGAGCATCTGGCTCGCGCTGCAACCTGCCACGCTCGAGAACGGCTGCATGAGGTTCATCCCGGGAAGTCATCGTGGGCCTGTATTGCAGCACGAGCTGCTGTCCGCGGATTCGCATGGACTACGCTTGAGCGACACGACGCCCGACGGTTCGGAAATCATTTGCGAACTGTCGGCGGCCGCCGCGAGCGTTCACGATGGACGAACGCTCCATAGCGCCGGTCCGAATTTCTCCGCGCGGCCGCGCCGCGCACTCGTGTTCGGGTTCGGCCTCGCTCCGGTCCTGCTCGACACGCCCCATCACTCTCCCTGGCAACGACCGGAATGGTTCCACTGAGGACTCTGAACATGCTGCGACTTGGAGTACTCGGACTCGGTAGCGTCTTTGTGGGGCCCTACCGCCAGCTGATTCGTCAGCTCGAGCAAAGCGGCCAGGCGCGCCTGACCGCCGCATTCGATGTCGACCCCGACAAGACCGCGGCGGTCGCAGCCATGCATCCATCGATTGCGACGCCCGCCAGTGCGGCGGCGCTCATCGCGCATGACGATGTCGATGCGGTTCTGGTTCTGACCAGCATGAATGAGCACGCCGATCTGGCGCGAGCCGCCCTCGAGGCGGACAAACATGTCCTGGTCGAAAAGCCGATGGCGACCAGCATCACCGCTGCGCGGGAGCTACTGCGGGTCAGCAAGAGTGCGAAGGGCCTGCTGGTCTGCGCGCCGCACATTGTGCTGTCGCCGACGTACCGGGCCATGCATGCGGAAGTCCATTCGGGAAAGATCGGCAAAGTCGTGCTCGCTCGCGCACGGTATGGATGGGCCGGGCCGTGGTGGGGGCAATGGTATTACCGAGCCGGCGGCGGGGCCCTGTTCGATCTCGGCATCTACAACCTGATGAGTCTCTGCGGCTTCATGGGACCGGTGCGTCGCGTGTGCGCGATGGTCGGCACCGCGATCCCCAAACGCATGGCCGAAGGCGTCGAGGTCGCCGTTCAGTCGGACGACAATGCGCAGGTGCTGCTCGATTTCGGTGACAGCCGCTTCGCCTGCATCACCACTGGCTTCACGATGCAGAAGTATCGCGGCCCGGCGATCGAGCTCTACGGCACGGACGGTGTCCTGCAACTGCTCGGCGACGATTGGGCGCCGCAAGGTTTCGAGCGCTGGACCCGGGAACGCGAGGTGTGGGAGATCAACGAGGAAAGCGCGCCGCTGTGGCCGTGGACCGCCGGCTTGCAGCATCTCGTCGAGTGCGTTGCCGCCGGAACGCGGCCCGTCAACCAGCCTGAACACGCCTTGCACGGTCTGGAGGTCATGTTGGCTGCGCAAACCTCGGCTCGCGAAGGGCGCTACGTGTCGATCGAAAGCGGATTTCCGCCGCTCGACTATCGGCACATGCCAGCGGACGAGGCGGACAGTCACCGCCGCAAGCACGATCCGAGAACCGCGTAAGAAGCGCGCACACCGATGGCATCGATCTGCGTCGAAAGCGCCAGCCGCACATTTCCAGACGGTACTCGCGCTCTGGATGGCGTGAACCTGGCCGTCGCAGATGGCGAGTGTCTGGTGCTCGTCGGGCCATCCGGTTGCGGAAAGTCGACGCTGCTGCGTGCAGTGGCGGGCCTCGAACGTCTCGACAGCGGTCGTGTGCTCATCGGCGATGCCGACGTCAGCGGCAAGCCCGCGGGCGAGCGCGATATTGCGATGGTGTTCCAGAACTACGCGCTGTACCCGCAGATGACGGTGCGCGAAAACCTTGAATTCGGCCTCAAGTCACGCCACATGAGCGAGCGCGAGCGGCGCGAGCGCGTTGCCGATGTCGCCGGCTTGCTCGGGCTCGGCGCGCTGCTGTCGCGGCGCCCCGCGGAATTGTCGGGTGGCCAGCTGCAGCGCGTCGCGATGGGGCGCGCCATCGCGCGACGGCCGCAGGCGTTCCTGATGGACGAGCCGCTTTCCAATCTGGATGCGCAATTGCGCACGTCCATGCGCGCAGAATTGTCGAAGATGCGCGAGCGGCTCGCGGTCACGACTCTCTACGTCACGCATGATCAGGTCGAAGCCATGACGCTGGGCGAGCGCGTGGCCGTGATGCGCGAGGGCACGATCCAGCAATGCGATACTCCGCGCAGACTCTTCGACCGGCCGCGCAACGTATTCGTGGCGACCTTCATGGGTTCGCCGCCGATGAACCTCTTGAAGGCGGAAATCACGGCAGTCGGAATTCGCTTCGGCAGGTACGAGCTCCCGCTCGCAGCAGGCGTCAGCAGCGCGAACACGCTCCCATCGACAGTGCTCGTCGGGCTGCGTCCCGGCGATGTGGCGCTCGATCGCAACGCACCCGGCCATTGGCCGCGGATCGACGTGGTGCCGCACGCAGTCGAAGAATACGGACACGAGCGGATCGTGCGCTTTCACGCCGATGCCTCATCGAACGGGAATGCTGAGGTTGAAGTGAGCGTGCTGTTGAGCGGCCGGGATGTCGTCGCAATCGGCGAGCGTCTGCGCCTTGGCGTCGACACGGCGCATCTGCATTTCTTCGATCCGGAAAGCGGCAATGCTCTCGCCTGAATTCGACACGCGACGAAAAAAGATGGAGGCCGAAATGATGCGAAGACTGTGCGCCACAGCCACGTTGTCTGTTTTGCTGGTTTGCCACGCGCTGGACGCACATTCTGGCGAGCCGACCTCAGCGATTGATGCCGGCACCGGCATCTATGACCCGAGTCTCGACGCTCGGGTCGAAACTCTGCTGAGCCAGATGACGCTCGAGGAGAAGGTGGGCCAGTTGGCCCAGTTCTCGGCGGGCCAACCGACCGGCCCGGGCACGGGCCGCACGGATTACGAGGACATGATCGCCAAAGGTCAGATTGGCGCGCTGTTCAATCTCTCGACGGCAAAGAAGATCAATCGCTACCAGCGCATAGCCGTCAACAAATCCCGCCTCAAGATTCCGCTCGTTTTCGGACTGGATGTCATTCACGGTTTCCGCACCGTCTTTCCGGTGCCGCTGGCGCTGGCATCGACCTGGGATCCGCGGCTGGTGGAGCAGACAGCCAGGGTGGCGGCGGTCGAATCCTCGGCAGCCGGAATTCGCTGGACGTTTTCTCCCATGATCGACATTGCCCGCGATGCCCGCTGGGGCCGCATGACGGAAGGCGCCGGAGAAGATCCATTTCTGGGTTCGCAAATGGCAGCTGCTTACGTTCGTGGCTATCAAGGAACGCGCCTCGATGCACCGGACAGCATCGCTGCCTGTGCCAAGCATTTCGTCGGATACGGAGCAGCCGAGGCTGGTCGCGATTACAACACCACTGAAATCTCCGAGCACACGCTGCGTCAGATCTATCTCCCGCCTTTTCGCGCAGCAGTAGATGCCGGAGCGGCCACCCTCATGACCGCCTTCAACTCGCTCAACGGAGTGCCGGCATCTGCGAATCCATTCACGCTGCGGCAGGTGCTGCGCAAGGAATGGGGATTTCGCGGCGTCGTCGACAGCGACTGGGAATCACTGCGCGAGCTGATTCAGCACGGCATCGCCAACGATCGCGCTACGGCGGCCCTCAAGGGTTTTATGGGGGGCGTCGACATGGACATGGCCAGCAGTGTCTATCACGATCACCTGGTGCAGCTGGTGCGAGCGGGTCAGGTTCCTCAGGAGCGCATCGACGAGTCGGTGCGCAACGTCTTGCGATTGAAGTTCGCACTCGGCCTCTTTGAGCGGCCCTACACCGACGAAGCACGCGAGGCCGAGGCCATGCTGCGGCCGGAGAGCGTCTCTCTGGCGCAAACGGCGGCCGAGCGCTCCTTCGTGTTGCTGAAGAATTCTCCCGGGCCGAACAACGCGCCGCTCCTGCCGCTCGCGGACCGCGTTCAGCGCATCGCGCTGATCGGGCCGCTTGCCGACGATCTGCCTAGCGCGCTGGGACCGTGGGCCGGGCTGGGGCGCAACGAGGACGTGATGTCCTTCCACGCGGCACTCGCCAAACGCGTGGGAGAGCGGAATCTGATTCACCTGAAGGGCGTCGGCGTGACGGGCGGGTCCGACAAAGACCTGGCTACTGCTGTGGCTGCTGCGGGGACAGCGGACGTCGTCATCCTGACGCTGGGCGAGAGCGGCGGAGAAATGACGGGCGAGGCCACGTCGCGCGCCTTTATCGGATTGCCCGGGCGTCAACAGGAACTGCTCGAAAAAATCGTCGCCACCGGCAAGCCGGTGGTTCTCATTCTGTTCAGCGGACGTCCGCTGACTCTGCCTTGGGCGTTCGAACATGTGCCGGCAGTGCTGGCAGCGTGGCTACCCGGCATCCAGGCGGGCCCTGCTCTCGTGCGCACGCTCTATGGAGAATCCAATCCCACCGGCAAGCTGGTCGTAAGCTGGCCGCGCAGCGTCGGACAGGAACCGCTCTACTACAACGCGCTCAACACGGGACGGCCGGCAAACAAGAAGGACCTGACGAATCCTCCCGGCGACGACGACGACACTTACGTGTCGCGCTACCTCGACGAGCGTAACGATCCGCAATTTCCATTCGGCTACGGTCTTTCCTATACAACCTTTCGCTACGGCTCGACCGAGATCGGCGGCGATCAGCTCAAGGCCTCAGAACTGACGACAGACCTGCACGACCGTGCCGATCGGACTGCGTTGACAGTCAGCGCTGACGTTACCAACACGGGCTCACGAGCGGGCGAAGAAATTGTGCAACTCTATGTCCGGCTCATCGGCACGAGTGTCTCTCAGCCAGTCCGTGCCCTGAAGGGTTTTCAGCGCGTCGCGCTGGCGCCAGGTGAAACGAAGAAAGTCACCTTTGCGCTGGCGCCCGAAGCTTTCGCGCTCTGGAACGATCGCAATGAGTGGGTCGTCGAGCCGGCGAAGACGGCCGTGTGGATCAGTCCTGATTCGGCGCGCGGCTCGCCTGTCACATTGCAGATTCAGCCGTAGCCGACAAGGGATGGAGCCACCCATGTTCCGATTCGCGAAGCTGATCTTCATCGCACTCGCTGGCTTGTCCAGCTCCTCGGTCGCATGGGCAGGCCAGACGCAGAACGTGATCTTCGTGATCGCCGACGGCGTGCGCTGGCAAGAGGTGTTTACGGGCGCCGATCCGACGCTCCTCACTGACGCCGGCGGTAACTGGACTACGCCCGATGAGCTCAAGCACAAGTACTGGAACGACGACCCGGCCGTGCGGCGCAAACTCTTGTTTCCATTTCTGTGGGGCACCGTTGCAGAGCAGGGACAGCTCTTCGGCAACCAGCAGGCGGGCAGCGTCGCGCACGTCACGAACACGATGTGGTTCTCCTATCCCGGCTACAACGAGATGTCGACCGGAGCGGCCGATCCGCGACTCGATTCCAATGAATACGGTCCGAATCCGAACGTCACGGTGTTCGAGTGGCTCAACAAGCGACCGGGATTCGCCGGCAAGGTCGAGATCTTCGGCACCTGGGCTGTGTTCGCCGACATCTTCAACGGCAAGCGCAGCGGCCTGCCCATCCGAGCGGGCGGAACGCTCATCGATGCAGGCGACAAGAGCCCGCAGGGCCAGCTGCTGAATGAGCTCTACCGCACGACCACGAGGCTCGAGGGCGCCGATCCGCTCGACTCATTCCTGCACGTGGCGGTGCGAGAACACCTGCGCACCCGCACGCCGCGCGTCATGTTCATCGGCTACGGCGATACCGACAGCTGGCAGCACATGGGGCGTTACGACAACCTTCTCGAAACCGCGCACTCGTTCGATGGGTTCATGGCCGATCTCTGGCAACAGATTCAGTCGAGTGCGCACTACAAGGATCGGACCACGCTGATCATCTCGACCGATCACGGGCGGGGCAGCGGGCCCGTGCAATGGAAAGAACACGGCACCGAGCAGAAGGGCTCGAACAACATCTGGATCGCCGTGATCGGGCCGGACACGGCGCCGCTCGGCGAGCGACGCGCAGTGCCCGCAGTGACGCAAGCGCAAATCGCCGCGACCATTGCGGAGCTGGTCGGCGAGGACTTCCGCGCCTTCAATCGCAACGCTGCGCCTTCGCTGATCGAGGCGATGCGCAAACGCTAGGCGCTGAAGAGAGCGAGATGCTCGATCGGATGCGATTTGCCTCGGTGCTGCTGAGCCTTGCGGCGCTGCCGGTCACCGGATGCCTTGCGGGCGAACAAACTCCCGCCGGGCAATGGAACCTGGTCGCAGCAGCGTCGGATGAGTTTGACGGTTTCGCTCTCGATGGGGCCAAGTGGAAGACGGGTCTGTGGTACGACACATCGGGCGTCCTGGCGTTCAGGCCGGAAAACATCACAGTCAGCGGCGGCAATCTGGTGCTGACCGCAAGAAAGGAAGCGTTCAACGAAAAGTCGTACACCTGTGGTGCTGTGGAATCCCTCTTTGACGTGCCCGGTGACAAGAGCTACGTGGAGGTTCGCGCCAAGGCGCTGCCTCGCGATGCGAATGTACTGAGCGCCATCTGGTTGCAATCCTCACCGTTGACCTCGGCCAACAATCCAAATCCCGAAATCGACATCCAGGAAACCTTCAACTACTCGGGCGTGGTCAGCACTCTTCACACCTGGGCGATCGACCCTGATGCCCCTGCGCCGACTGACCCGGGTGGATATGCACATACCCAGACTGCCCCGCATGAATTCGCTGCAGGGGTGGACGTCAGTGCGGACTACCATGTCTATGGCCTGGAACGAAGTGAAGGGAAACTTCGCTTCTATTTCGATGGAAAACTGGCGTGGCAGGTCACGCCGTCGCACCCTTCGTTCGTGAGCTTGCCCCGCCACGTGGTGCTCAGTCTCGAAGGCCATCTGGGCGACCCGGTGGACAGGTATCTGCCCCGGAGTTTTCTGGTGGACTACGTGCGGACCTACACACCCGCGACCGATTAGCCGGCAAAAGTCGCGCCTTTTGACGGCGTCGTCGAAAGGGCCTTGGCCGCTTTCGACCAGAAAACTAGCGGGCCAGCAGTTTCTTGAAGTCGTGGTACGCGGCTTTCTTGCCGAATCCGCCTTCGGACCCGTATGTCAGACCCCAGCCGTCGTCTTTGCCCGAACGCGCGGGATGATGCTCGTCGTTGAGCTCGTAGTTGAAGATCACTGCCACGGCGGGATCGGCCGCGAGAATGCCGTTGGTCCGGTCGTAGTGACTGCGGATGTACGCTCGCTGTGCTTCTTCGCCGCCGTCCTGGTCGGCGGTAGTCCACCCGGTTTCGGTGATCCAGATTGGTTTTCGGCCGGCGACGACTCGTTTGACGTCCGCGAGCTGCAGGCTTTGATGGAAGACGTAGTAGTGCACGGAAATGCCGTCCACGAATTCCAGCAAACCCCTATCGATGAGCGCTTGCAGATAGGCGACGCCCTCTGAAGTTGCGCCGACGGCGGGACCCACCAGACGCGCGTCTTTGTTCGCGGCTTTGATGATCGAGTGCGCCTCGCGCAGCATGCTCATGTAGGTCGCCGCGGGAATCGGACCGCCCCACCACTTCATCTCTGGCTCGTTGGTAATTTCCCAGGCGGGCACATGGGGAGTTGCTGCGACCTGTTTCTTGACGTAGGCCTGCCACCCCGAAGGATCCGTGGAATACCAGGGCAGCAGCGCCAGCACCTGGATTCCCTTGCGCTGCATGTCTGCGGCGAAGCGAGCATCCTTCACCGGCTCCTGAAAATCACCGCGGATCCAGAATGTCCCTGCGGAACGCAGATCATCCAGAACGGCGGCTGCCGCGGGCGTGTACTCATCGCCGAAGGCCGCGTGGTGAAAGCAGACACCGAACTCCGTGGGTCTGCGCTCGGCTGCTGTCGCCGGCGACATGAAGCACAGCGCAACGAGGAAGATGGCGCAGAGCCGACTTCGCAGAGAAGAAATCATGCCTCCAGCACTCGCCGCGGCAGCAGGCGCGCCATCAGTGCACGAGGGCCCACAGGACGCAGCTCCGGATGCTCCGAGAGAAAGTCTCGCCGCTCGCTTGCCGCTGTGTGCGAATCATCCCCGGGCGCCCAACCCGGCGGCATCACCACGTAAGCGAGCCGCGTGCGCCAATCAGGCGCGCGGCTCACGTCGCGCGCCAGCAGCAGCAGCTCGCCGAAGTAGAAATCGACGAAGCTGGTGACATTGATGTCGCGCGTGATGCCGTACTCGATCTTCACTTCATCGCGCAGCGGCTGCAATGTGCCGAACATCCAGTCCCAGAACGGCAGCAGCGAGCAGAAGTTGGTGTCCATGTAGAGCGGGTTGCGTGCGTGATGAACGCGATGGTACGACGGCGTGATGAGAACGAAGCGCGCCGGCCCGAAGCGGCCGGTGCGAAACGAGCGTTCGCCGGCGTGGATGAAAGTTCCCCAGGTGACCTCGAAAGCCATGAGCACGACCAGCATGCCGGGCTCGACCCCGAGCACCATCAGCAGCGGCGCCTGCACCAGCGCCGAGTAATAACCTTCAGCGAAGAAGTGCACCCAGGCCACGGTCATATTCAGATTCTGGGGCGCGTGATGTGGAGAGTGCAGGCACCACAACACGCGGACCTTGTGCGCACCGTAGTGCCAGATCCACATGGAGAGGTCCCACATCAGCAAGGCATAGAGCCAGCTGTACCAGTGGTAACCGACACGGAACAGTGCAAGCTGCTGGAAGTGTGGCACCAGCAGCCAGAACACATCGATCACGATCAGCCGCGGCAGCAGGCCGAGCAGCAGCCCGGCAAAAAAGGTGGGCTGATATTCGAGCGCCGTCGCCTTGAACAGCCGCGCCGCCATGCCCGGGCCGCGTCCCTGAGCGCGCTCCTCGCTGGCCTGCGTAACGAAGAAGCGCAACAGCTCCCACAACGTGAGCAGCGTAATCAGCAGCCCGACCACGGCCAGCACACTGTCGTGGTAGTTCCCATCGTTGAATGGCTTGAGCAGGTCGGTTATGAACCCCTCGCCCGCGGCAGTCGCGCGCGCATAGTGCACGAGGCCGACGGCAAGGCCCCAGGTGGTGTAGACGAACACGCCGGCGAACAGCAACGCTTCGATATGCCGCCACAACGGCGGAGTGTTGCGCCATCCCGGAACATTGCTCTGGTTCATTTGATGCGCGCGAAGTCGACGGCGTCGATGTAGACCGCTCCCGGCTCGTTGGACGCCGGGCCGAAGGCAAGCGACAGCCGGGCCTCGACCGCGCCGGCCGGAACGAACTCGATTTTCATCGCGACGCGGTCCTGTGAGTCGACCAGATCCTCCTGCGAACGCACGAACGCTGCAAGCCTTGCACGAACCCGCTCGCCACCCGCGACACTGATGCTCTGAGTCACCCCGGAGCTATCGGGCAGCAGCCGGATCGCGGGCGACACGCCCTGGGTGCCCGGTAGTTTGGCCCGTACTTCCCAGCGCCCGAGTCGCTGCGTCAGGCGACTGACGACCCGACCGGACAGGATTGCCAACTTGCCGTCTTTGACGCTGACAGGCCGACTGCTGTCGATCAGCTCCCACTTGTCCGCGTCGAGGGTGTCGAAGTCGTCGCTCCACACCACGCGCCACTTGGGCGGCGGTTCGGGAATCAGTGTCAATCTGACAAGTGCGCCACCCGCCGCCGCGAGACGGATGCTGAGCTCGTCGGCCGGCGTCACTGCGCGCGTTTCGCGTTTGAAGCCGTGTTCCGCGGCAAGGTCGTCGCGGTAGATCTCCGCCTGAAACATTCCCGCCGGCAGGAAGGAGAGCGGGAATCGTACTTGTCGTGCGTGTCGATCCGTCATCGCACCGATCCACCAGTCGTTGCCGTTGCGGCGCGCGACGACGACTTCTTCACCCACGCGCGCAGCCAGCGCTCGCGTCTCATCCCAGGTGGCGGGCACTGCTGCCGCCACTCTCGTGAGCGGATTCGACCGATAAGCCGACGGATAGTCGGCCATCATCGGCAAATGATTCTGCAGCACGACGTACGAGGCCAGCATGCGTGAGGGCGTGCCGATCACCAGCGGCGCAGCCACTCTAGGCTTGAATCGCTCGAGCGGCACGCCGCGGAGCGTGCCCTGGTGATAGTCGAGCGGTCCCGCAAGCATCCGAGTGAGCGGCACGGTGACGTCGTGCTCCGGCGTCACGCCCTCCTCGTCCCATTTGTCGTACTCCAGATTTCGTACGGCCTCGCTGTTGAGCAGGTTCGGAAACGTCCGCTCGAGGCCGGTCGGCGCCGCGACACCGTGAAACGTCACGGACAGATGATTGTCGGCTGCAAGCTGCAGCAGCTCGCGTTGGAAATTGACCATCTCCTGATCGTCGCGATCCATGAAGTCGATCATCACGCCTTCGATGCCCCAGGCGCGATACAGCGGAAACGCCCGTGCCATGTGCTGCTTCGCCGCTTGCCAGTGCATCCACAACCGCAGTCGCACTCCCTTCAGCCGCGCATAGTCGATGACTTCCTTGAGATCGAGCCCGTCGATACCTTGGGTGATGTCGGCGCCTTCGTACGGCGCGATGCGTCCGCCGTACCAGGCCAGGTCGTTGACGCCATCGAGCGTGTGATACGGGATGCCGTACTGCGCGCAGAAATCGATGTAGTACTTGGCCGTCTGCGTGTTGAGACCCATCTTGAACGGCACGCCCGATTCGAAGAAGTCGTTCCACCACGGAAACGTCGTCTTGCCTGGCTTGATCCACGAAGTGTCTGCAATCACTCTCGGCGCATTGAGCTTGAGCACGGTGTCCGATTCGAGCAGCTGCCGCGCTTCGTTGCTGATCAAGACCAGTCGCCAGGGCGACTCATGCGGCAAAGTCGCGCGGACGGCAAGCTGCGGCTCGTCCGGGCGCGGCGCCAGCCGGCTGACCAGATTGCCGCCCGGGGCCGTGCCGCGCGCAAGGTACATGCCGGCGTAGTCGGTCAGGTTTGCTTCGAGGACTGCGGCCCAACCGACGCGCGGCAGCTGCAGCAAGAGCGGCAACCCTAGCAGCCGGTCGGCCGGTATTGCATCGACACGCCGCCGTTCGTAGCGGTTCTCGTGTGAGGTGGCGAAGCTCGCCAGCGGCAGCATCGTGGCGATTGCATCTGCCGGGAACACAAATTCCGTCAGTTCGCCGGCCAGTTCCAGATCCGACCAACCGGGTTGTTTGGGAAACCGATAGCGGAGCGCAACACCGTCGTCATACGCCCGCACGACCAGTTGCCATTCCAGTGGCTTCGCTCCGCGCTCGCGCAGCGTCAGCGTCGTTTCGGTCGCGCGATCGATCACATGCCTGCGCTTGCCTGGGTATTGCTCGAACGAAGAGTCGATCGCGACCGATTTGGAGCCGACCACCCCGCAATTGCGACCGAGCTCCGTACCGTCTTTCAGGCGAACTCCCAAGTTCGACGCAGCGACGACGGCTTGATCCGACAAAGAGACACGATATTGAAGTTGGCCCGGTGCTCCGGCCGCAGCGCGCGTCAACAGCTCGATCTCGAGTCGTCCATCTGGAGATTGGACAACCACAGGATCGCTCTGGCCCTCCGCCGCGGCCGCGTGAGACGGCGGCGGTCCGCCACAAAGCAGCAAGCAAAGGCAGGCAAGGCGCAGCAGTTGAATCATCCAGATTCTGCCGGACTGACCACAACGGCCTTGCGCGTGCTCGTCAGCATGCCGCGGGTGATCATCAACTGCGCGAGCGCGTACGTGATCCACACCAGCGGTCCGACCCACGCGGCTTGCCACAGGAACTTCTCGAGGGAGATCAGGCTGTCCGAAACCATGAACAGCACCGCGCCGAGTGGCACCTCGATCGCGCGAACGCGCAACGACAGCATCGCCATCACGACGATCGCCGCGATGTAGAGCACGACCGGGATCGCCAACGCGCCGAGGTTCGGCCAGAGCACGGCGCTGTACGCGGCCGCGAACGTCGGGATGACGGCGAGCATCACCTTGCGTCCAGCGCTCATCGGCGCCGCTGCGCCCTGCGTCGCAAGCACGAAAACGACGGCATAGAGCACGTGCGTCGCGAGAAAGCTCGCGAGGCCGGGGACAAACAGTCGTTCGCCGTCGTAGGCGAGGAACGCGTCGCCTGCGGCCGAGAAGAGCAACGCCAGCGCGAAGAGCTTCAGCTTGCCGCGAAACGCCGCGATCGCGAGCAACACGCACATCGAGGTCTTGAACGCAACGTCGCCTGCATACGGACGCTGCAGCACCAGATACCCCAAGGCCACGGCCGCGGCAACCCAGAGTATCCAGACCTCAACAGAGGTACTTTTTGTAGCCAAACTGCGCTCAACTGCTATTGCTGAAGCACGCCCTTGGTCTGAAGCTCCCACACGAAATTGAGCATGACATCTTCCACAACGCGGCCGAACGCGTCGGCCGGTGTCGTCGCAGACAAACCGGGCGGACCGTCCGCGTTGCCGATCGTGCTATGAATTGCGTGTTGGTATACGAGAGTCTGGGGAGGACGGGATGGATCAGTAAAGGAGCATGAGAACTCGTAGTTGTCATCCACATGGCTGCCCGCCGCCCCGAACGTCAGACCCGTTCCGAAGCCCTTGGCTCTCGCCGCCGCCAAGTCGGCAATGTTGTTGGCGGTCACGCTGATAGATGAGGCTGCGTCGGCCGTCGGGACGAACACTCCGCTCGCTCGCAGTGCGCGCTCCACATGACCTCGCAACTCCGAGTCAACGGCTGGCAACGGTTTGCCATTGCGTTGAAATTGGATCTGCACCTTGACCGGCATCGCCTGCGTCGGTCTATGAATCTGCTCGTAGCTCGCCTTGCGATACTGCGGGTCCACATACGAATGCGGCGTCACGCAGGCAGATAGCAAGGAAACGCTCGAAACGACTACCAGTGTCTGCAGCAACCTGTTCATACGATCTCCCCATTTGAAATGCGCGTTGTTCTATCCTGCTCGAGAGCGCTTGCAAATGGAGTATTGTCGAGCCCGCGTGTCAAGCGCCAGCGCGGATATGAACCTCGACCTGCATCCCGACCTGCGCCCGTGCCAGCTGGCCATCGGCGCCGAGCGCGCGCCCCTGCTCGTGATCGACAACTTCGTCGCCAATGCGGAGGCGCTGGTCGCGGACGCGTGTGCGCGACCGTTCACGGTGCGCAGCCGATATTTTCCAGGCATCAGGGCCGAGGCGCCGTTCGCATACCAACAATTGCTTCTCACGCGACTGAGGAGCGCGCTACTCGACTGTCTCGGCATGCCGGAGGGGGCGCTCACGCTCTCCATGTGCCACTACTCGCGTACTCGCGGGCGCTGGACGAGGAACATTCGGGCCGGGCCGGGCTACATCGATGGCAGCACCGATCTGTTCGAGCAGATCGCAAAACAGGACGGCGTTTGCAACCGTATGCTGGTCTATCGACGCAACTCGCTGCACTCGGGTTGCATCGAGGCCCGCTTCGTACCGGACCCGAACCCCTCGACCGGTCGCCTGTCCATCAACAGTTTCATCGACTGGGCGCCGACGTAGCATACAGATCGTGAACAGCGGAGCCGGCGAGCAGGAATGCGCCGACGCCGTAAAACTGCGTATCGCTCGGCGCAACTTGTTCGGGACGATCGCTGACTTGCTGGACCCAGCCCAGCATGCCGTCAGAGTGGACGGCTCGCTCCAGGGCGCGCCAACCCCGTCGCACGACCGGCTCGTATTCCGCTCGATCGAGCAGACCCGCCGCGATACCCCACGCCATACCGTAGACGAAGAAGCCCGTGCCGCTCGATTCCGGGGGCGTTGCTCCCGGCGCGGCGAGCAGCGATGGCGCCCAATACCCGTCCGCTTTCTGTACGGCCTTCAGCTTCGCCGCCATCTCCTTGAACAGCTCTTCATACATCGGCCGCGCCGGGTCACTTGCAGGCAGACGCTCCAGAACTCGCGCGATGCCGGCGAAGACCCAGCCGTTGCCGCGGCTCCAGAACAGCTTCCTGCCGTTGCTGTCGCGCTGCTCGAAGAAGCGGCTGTCGCGATAGAAGAGATGTTCCTCACGGTCGTACAGGTAGTCTCTGGTTGCCTTGAACTCGGCGTGCGCGTACTCGGCGTAGCGCTGATCGCCGGTCGCCGCAGCCAGCCCGATCCACACCGGGGGCGCCATGAACAAGGCGTCGCACCAGCACCAGCGATCGTCGCACGACTCGTGCGCACGCGTGGCCAGACTGCCGCGCGGCGGAGCGGCAAGGATCTCGTCGAAGCGCTTCCGTAACGGCGCGATCGCCTCGGGTCCGGCGCCGTGCGCCGCCGCCCACAAGTAGCTCTGCCCGATGACGTGATCGTCCGCATGATAGCGGCGGTCGCCGAGCTGCCAGTCCGTGCTGCGTCCGTGCGCGAGCACGGCCTCGCGAAAACGAGGCGATGCGCTCCGCTCAGCAAGCGCGGTCAGTCCGGCGTAGAACGCTCCCTGCTGCCAACTGCGAGGACTGCGTGTTTCCTCGCGCGCGACCTTGATCGAGACGACCGGCTCGAGATGCGCGAGCTGCCAGTCAGCAACTTTCTCCATGAGCGCCAGCGTGCGCCCTGCATCGATCGTCTGCAGTGCCTCCGCGGCGTCGGCTGACGCGATTGCGGCCGCGCCGAGCGCCGTCAGGATCGTTGCCACCTTGAGCATGCGGCGCAGCTTAGCGTGGGCGGGCTCAGGCAGGAATCGTCAGCAGCGCCTGGTACCACAATCCGCTGCTCTTCAGCGTGCGACGCTGCGTCGAATAGTCGACGTGCACGATGCCGAAGCGCTTGCGATAGCCTTCGGCCCATTCGAAGTTGTCCATCAGGCTCCAGACGAAATAGCCGTGGACAGCCACGCCGCGCGCGATCGCGTCCGCGACGGCGACCAGGTGCGATTCGATGTACTGGCGGCGTTGCTCGTCGTCGACGCGGCCGCCCACGACGTCGTCCTGGTACGCCGCGCCGTTTTCCGTGATGAACAGGGGCGGCAGCTCGTAATCGCGATCGAGGCGCAGCAGCAACTCCGCGAGGCTCCGCGGCGCCACTTCCCAACCCATGTCGGTCACCGCGGCGCCGCTCCATGCCGGCAGCGCAGCGTTGGCGCTGCTGGAGACCGTCGGGTGATAGTAATTCACGCCGACGAAGTCGAGCGGCTGCGCGATGAGCTCCGCATCGCCGGGCTGCGCTGCGGGCGCGTCCATGCCGAGGTGCTCGAGGATGTCCGGTGGATAACGACCCTTGAACAGCGCGTCCATGTACCAGCGCACGAGCCGGCCGTCCTCGAGTCTGGCGTGCGCCGCGTCGAGCTCCGAGTCTGTCGCCGGATAGACGGGCGACATGTTCAACACGATGCCCACCTCAGCCTTGCTGCTCGTCGCGCGAATCGCCTGGAGTGCGAGCCCGTGACTCACGAGCACGTGGTGACCGACCTGATAGGCCACGCGCCGGTTGCGCACGCCCGGAGCAAACACACCGCGCTCGTGCCCCAGCACCGCGGTGACCCACGGCTCGTTATGCGTCGCGATGGAAACGATCCGGTCACCGAGCCGCCCGGCAACGAGCTGCGCATAGTCGGCGAAGCGCTCGGCGGTCTCGCGCGCGAGCCAACCGCCGTGGCGGCGCTGCAGTTCCGCGGGCAAATCCCAGTGATACAGCGTCGCGTACGGTTGAATATTGCGCGCGAGCAGCCCGTCGACAAGCCGCTCGTAGAAAGAGAGGCCTGCCTCGTTCACCGCGCCGCTGCCGGCCGGCTGGATCCTCGGCCAGGAGATGGAGAAGCGATAGGCGCGCACGCCGAGATGCGCGATCAGGTCCAGGTCGGACTCGAGCCTGTGATAGTGATCGCACGCGACGTCGCCATTGCTGCCGTCGGCGATCGCGCCAGGCACACGGCAGAACTCGTCCCAGATGGAGGGTCCCTTGCCATCCGCGCGCGCCGCGCCCTCGATCTGGAACGCGCTGGTCGCGACGCCCCAGACAAAGTCCCGTGGAAAGCGCCGCCGCAGTTCGGCCAGGTTCGTCTGTCGATTCATGCGGCCGTCGACTTCGGGCGCGACAGCAGCTCGCCCTCCAGTTCCTCGAGCGTCCGGCCCTTGGTCTCCCGGACGAACACCAGCACGAACACGAGCGCTGCGCTGGCAAACAGGCCGTACACCAAGAACGTGCCGGCGGAGCCGAACGTCGACAGCTCCCACGGGAACACGAACGTCACGCTCGCGCTCACGAGCGCGTTCCAGAAACCCGCGGCCGAGATCGCCACGCCGCGGTACTCATTCGGGAAGATCTCCGAGAGCAGCACCCACATCACCGGCCCGAGCGAGATCGCGAACGAGGCGACGAAGCCGATGATCGCGATCAGCACGAGCCGCGCATTCATCGTCAGTGCAGCGCCGACCAGCGCCTGACGGTGCGGCTCGACCCGCGCCGCGCCCTGCCGGCTTTCGAGCGCTGCCATGAGCTCGCCTTCGGACGCGTACGATGCCTCGCCCGCCGCACGCAGCTCTACGATCAGCTCTGCCGGCACGCCATTCGATTGCGCCATCTGCAGCGTGCGCTCGTCCAGCCGGTAGCTCGCCTGACTGAAAGCCCACGCGATCGTCAGCAGCGACAGCGCCATGCCCGTCACGCCGATCGCGAGCAGCGGCTTGCGGCCCAGGCGATCAATGAGCCAGATCGCAACGATCGTCATGATCACGTTGACCAGGCCGACGATCACGGCCTGGCGGAACGCGTCGCTGACGCCGCCGCCGGCCTGCGCGAATATCGTCGGCAGGTAGTAGAAGATCGCGTTGATGCCGGTGATCTGCTGGAAGAAGGCGAGTCCGAGAGCGATCAGCATGACGAAACGGATGCGCCGGTCGAACAGGGCGCGCCAGCCGTGCGAGACGTTCTTCGCTGCGAGACTCTGCCGGATCTGCTGCAGACTCTCCTGCGCCTGCGCGGCGCCGTAGACGCGCGTCAGGACGTCCAGTGCAGCCTCGTCGCGGCCCTTGATCACGAGCCATCGCGGACTTTCAGGAATGAGCGACAGCAGCAGCAGATACAGCAGCGCCGGAAACACCTGTACGCCGAGCATCCAGCGCCAGTTGTGCTCGCCCACGTCGAGCAGGAAGTAGTTCGAGAAGAACGAGGCCGAGATGCCGATCACGATCATGAGCTGGTTGAGCGACACGAGTCCGCCGCGCCGATTCGCGGGCGCGATCTCCGCGATGTAGACCGGCGCGATCAATATCGCCGCGCCGACCGCGAGCCCGCCCACGATGCGCGCTGCCACGAAAGCCGTGAGCGTCGTCGCGAGCGACGCCAACGACGCCGACAGCACGAACAGCGCGGCCGCGCACAGCAGTACCTTTCTGCGTCCAAGTCGATCGCTGAGCACGCCCGCGAATGCGTTGCCTGCGAGCGCACCCCAGCCGAGGGAGCTGACCGCCCAGCCGAGCCTGAGGTCGCCGCCCGCGCCGCTGAGATCGAAATACTCACGAATGAAAGGCACGACGCCGGATATCACCGTCGCGTCGAATCCCAGCAGCAGACCGCCGATCGCAGCGGTGAGCGCCACGAAACCGACGTTCAGTCTGCTTTGCCCCATGCGCGCTGCGTGCGCTTCGTTGGTCGACATCGAGTTGTTCTTGGTGTACTTGCCAGCGCCCGGCGAGCGTGCTACAAGGCAAATTGTAAGCGCTTACATTTTTCGGCACAAGAACCGAAATAATCGCAGACAGGGGGCATAGCCGTGATCGATCGCGCACGTAGACGTTCGCCGATAGCACAGGCCGTTTCGCTGATTCTCGGGACCGCCGTCGCACTGCCGGCGTTCGCGCAAACCTCGGAACCGCTCGAGGAGGTCGTCGTAACGGGCATCCGCGGCAGTCTCACCTCCTCCATGAACTTGAAGCGCGACGCGCAAGGCGTGCTCGACGGCATCGTCGCCGAAGACATCGGCAAGTTTCCCGATACCAACCTCGCCGAGTCGCTGCAACGCATCAGTGGCGTGTCCATCGACCGCTCGGCGATCGGCGAAGGCCAGCGCGTCACGGTTCGCGGCGTCGGCCCGGACTTCAACCTGGTGCTGCTGAACGGGCGCCAGATGCCGACCTCGTCCATCCAGGACACGAGCGCATCGAACTCGCGCGCCTTCGACTTCGCGAATCTCGCCTCGGAAGCGATCGCGGGAATCGAGGTCTACAAGACCAGCCGCGCCAACACGCCGACCGGCGGCATCGGCGCGACGATCAACATCAAGACGGCGCGGCCGCTGGACAATCCCGGCCTGCACTCCAGCTTCGGCCTGAAGGGCGTGATCGACGACTCGGGGCAGAACCTGCCGGATCACCTGAAGGGCGACGAAATCACGCCGGAAGTCTCCGGCATCTACAGCGATACGTTCGCCGACGACAAGTTCGGCGTCTCCCTCACCGCGAGCTACCAGGAGCGCAACTCCGGCTTCAACCAGGCGGCGGTCGGCAACGGCTGGCGCGCGTTCGCCGGCGACGAGAACAACTGGGGCACGATTCCGCAACCGGGCCAGCCGGGCTCGGAAAACATCACGAACCGTCCCGATGCGACCGACACCTATTCGGTGCCGCAGAACCTCGGCTACAGCGTCAACGGCATCGAGCGCAAGCGCACCAACGGTCAGCTCGCCCTGCAATGGCGTCCGCTCGACGCGCTCACGGCGACGCTCGACTACACCTACTCCGAGAACAAGATCGAGACCCAGCGCAACGAGCTGTCGGTGTGGTTCAACTTCGGTCCCTCGGCCAGCAACTGGACCGACGGTCCGGTGGCGGGCCCGCTCGTCTACACCGAGCTGATCCCCGGCGCGAACAGCGACCTGTCGATGGGCGGCGCCAAGTTCGCCACCAAGAACGAGAACAAATCGCTGGGCTTCAACCTGGCGTGGGAAGCCTCCGAGCGTCTCGGCTTCCAGCTCGACTACCACGACTCGAGCGCTGAGTCCGGCGCCGACAGCCCGTACGGCTCGAACGCCGTGCTCGGCGTCGCGGCCTTCGTGCGCGGCAATACCACGGCCGACTTCACGCGCGACTTCCCGGTCATCAGCGTGGACCTGCCGGCGGGCCAGACCGGCGTCAGCCCGTCGCAGATGACGGTGACCGGCTCGGCGTTCCGCAACGGCTACATGAAGATGGACATCGAGCAGGCGCAGCTGAGCGGAAACTTCGACTTCAGCGACAGCTCGCGCCTGGACTTCGGCGTGGCCTTGACGGATATGAAGAACCGTACCGCGTTCTCGACCGTGCAAAACGACACCTGGGGCTCCGACGTCGCGTTCGACCCGGCGGCGTTCCCGGACGACGTGTGGAAAGCCGATACGATCCGCCAGTACTTCGACCAGATCTCCGGCAGCAGCAACGGGAATCTGTTCAACAACTTCTTCACGTTCGACTTCGACACGGCGCGCAACATCGCTGCCGCCCTCCGTGGCGCGGACCGCTTCAGCGCCAGCCCGGACTTCACCACCGATCGTCACGTCAAGGAAGAATCGCAGAGCGCCTATGTGCAGTTCAGCCAGGCGTTCGATACCGCGATGCCGATCCGGGCGGCGGTCGGCGTGCGCTACGAGAAGACAGACGTGACGTCCCGTGCGCTCGTACCGTCGCCGTCAGGTATCAGCTGGGCCTCGGATAACGAGTTGAATGTCGTCATCCCGCAGGGAGCTTCCACCACGACGACCCTGAAGGGCGACTACAACTACGCGCTGCCGAGCTTCGACTTCGACGTCGGGCTCAGGGACAACCTGAAGTTCCGCGCCAGCTGGGGCAAGACCATCGGCCGCCCGGGCTGGGGCGACATCCAGGGCGGCCAAGTGCTCGACCTGCTGGTACGCGTCGACGGCGGCACCGGCTCGCAGGGCAATCCCGCCCTGAAGCCGCTGGAGTCGACCAACATCGACCTGTCGCTCGAGTGGTATTACGCCGAAGGCAGCTACGCGTCGGTCGGCTACTTCAACAAGGACATCGACAACTACGTCGGCATCAGTCAGATCGTCGAGCAGCCTTTCAGCCTGCATACGCCGATCGGCGGCGCGCTCTACAACGAAGCCGTGGCGGCCCAGTGCGCGGATCAGAGCACCACCTGCATCCGCAACTGGATCTTCACGAACCGTCCCAACGCTCCGGGCGTGGACGCGGTCGCTCGCACCATCACCGGACAGGCAGGCGATCCCATCGCCGACTTCCGCATCACGGTGCCGGCGAACCAGCGCTCGGCCAATCTCAACGGCTTCGAGTTCAACGTCCAGCACATGTTCGGCGCCAGCGGCTTCGGCGTGTCGGCGAACTACACGCTGGTCAACTCGGGCCTGAAGTACGACAACCACCTGCGCAATCAGCAGTTCGCGCTCGAGGGCCTGAGCGATGCGGCGAACGTGGTCGGCTTCTACGAGAATTACGGCTGGGGCGTGCGTCTCGCCTACAACTGGCGCGACGAGTTCCTGGCGAGCCGCTTCGACGGCGCCGGCGCGAACCCGCTGTACACCGAACCGTACGGTCAGTTCGACCTCAATGTCAGCTATCAGTGGGGCGACAACCTGACGCTGCAGGCCGAGGCGATCAACATCACGGACGAGATCCAGCGCATCCACGGCCGCACCGACACCGAGTCGGTGTTCGTGACGCAGACCGGACCTCGCTACATGATCGGAGCCCGGTACAAGTTCGGGCAGCAGTAGCGCGACGAGAGCTTGAGTCCCGCGTTCGCGAAGTCCCCCAACCTCGCGAGGCCGTAGAGCCGCTGGTGCCCCGACCAGCGGCTCTTTCGTTACGATGGCGGGTACAATGACAACGGGGCCGTGCCCGTGAGCAATCGGATCAAGCATGTCGTGATCGCAGGCGGCGGGTCGGCCGGCTGGCTGACCGCGGGCGTCATCGCCGCCGACCATTGCGCGGCTGCCGACTCGGGGCTGCAAGTCACGGTGATCGAATCGCCCGACGTCGGGCCGATCGGTGTCGGCGAGGGCACATGGCCGACGATGCGCGACACCCTGCGCCGTATCGGCGTCAGCGAGAGCGATTTCCTGCGCGAGTGCGATGCCTCCTTCAAGCAGGGCTCGCGCTTCAATGGCTGGCGCGACGGCCAGGACGGCGACTACTACTTCCATCCCTTCGTTCTGCCGCACGGCTACACGGAGACGAACCTCGTCGCCGGCTGGCTGCAGCGTCACGCCAACGTGCCGTTTGCCGACCTGGTGAGCTTCCAGCCTCACCTCTGCGTGCAGAACAAGGCGCCGAAGCAGGCGGCGACGCCCGAATATGCAGCGGTCGCGAACTACGCCTACCACCTCGACGCCGCCAAGTTCGGAGTGTTTTTGCGCAAGCACTGTACCGAGCGCCTTGGCGTGCGGCTGGTGCTCGATCACGTGGTCGGCATCGAATCCCATCCCAATGGCGATATCGCCGCGCTGCAGACCAGGTCGCAGGGACCGCTGGCGGGAGATCTGTTCGTCGACTGCACGGGTCTGCAATCGCTGTTGCTGGGCCGGCATTATCAAACACCGTTCGTGTCGCAGAAGCACGTGCTGTTCAATGACTCGGCGCTGGCGCTGCAAGTGCCCTACCCCGACGACAACAGCCCGATCGCTTCGCAGACCCTCTCGACTGCACAGAGCAGCGGTTGGATCTGGGACATCGGATTGCCGACGCGACGCGGCATCGGTCACGTCTACTCGAGCGCGCACAGTTCCGACGACCAGGCCGAGGCCGAGCTGCGCCGCTATGTGGAGCGGGTTGCCGGCCCTGCAGGTCAAGCAAATGGGGGCACTGCTCGCAAGCTCACGTTCGAGCCGGGCTATCGCCAGCACTTCTGGCACCGCAACTGCGTCGCCATCGGACTGTCGGCTGGCTTCATCGAACCGCTCGAAGCCTCGGCGCTGGCGCTGGTCGAGCTGTCCGCCGCCATGCTCAGCGACCAGATGCCGGCGACGCGCGAGGCAATGGCCATCGTCGCGCGGCGCTTCAACGATTCGTTCACGTATCGATGGGAACGGGTCATCGATTTTCTGAAGCTGCACTACGTGTTGAGCCGACGCAGGGCTTCCGCTTTCTGGCGCGATAACGTCGCCCCGGCCACCGTTCCCGACCGGCTGCGCGACTTGCTCGTGCTGTGGCGTCACCAGCCGCCCTCGCGTTACGACCTGCACCGCATCGAAGAAGTGTTTCCATCGGCGAGCTACCAGTACGTGCTGTACGGGATGGGCTTTCGCCCCGAGCCGGCCGTCTCGACACGCCGCTGCGATGACAGCGATCGTGCCGATGCATTTTTCCGCGAAGCTGCGGCGCTGACTGGCAAAATGCTGGCAGCGCTCCCGTCCAACCGGGAGCTGATCACGCATATCAGGCAGCGCGCATGAACAACGTTCTGTTGAACAACATCGACCACAAGGACCTCAGGGTCATCACCACGCGCGGTGCGGCGTACGGCGACGACGTGCAGTTCGCGCTGACGTTTCCGGCCGAGTTCCGCAACGTCCAGGCCTGCTATCCGATCGTGTTCCACAAGACCGCGGACGGAAAGTTCCAGTCGATCGCCCTGCTCGGCTTCCAGGACAAAGAGAATCTGTTCCTCGGCCCGGACGGGTGGGATGCGCAGTACGTGCCGTTGACTGTCGAGCGCCAGCCGTTTCTCATCGGCTTTCGCGATCGCGAGCCGATGGTGCACATCGATCTCGCGAGTCCGCGCGTCAGCCGGACCGAAGGCGAAGCCCTGTTCCGCGAATACGGCGGCTCGACCGACTTTCTCGAGCGCATGAGCTCGGTGCTGCTGACGATTCATCAGGGCCTGGAGGCTGTGCCTGCGTTCATCGATGCCCTGCTGCAACACGACTTGCTGGAATCGTTCGTGCTCGACGTCGAGCTCGACGACCGGTCGCAGCATCGTCTCACGGGCTTCTACACGATCAACGAGGAGCGTCTTGGCACGCTCGACGCGGGCGGGCTCGCACGAATGCACAAGGCAGGGTATCTGCAGGCGATCTACATGGCGCTCGCCTCCTTATCCCACTTCCGCGATCTGATCGAGCGCCGGAACCGACTGCATGCTGCCCATCGCTAACGCAATCGAGGAGATCGCCGGATTCGATCCGCAGTCGCTGTCGGACGAGCTGCTGACGCGGACGCAGCCTGCGGTCTTCCGTGGCCTCGTTTCGAGCTGGCCCGTCGCGCGCGCCGGCCGCGAATCGGCCGCGGCGACCGATGCGTATCTGCGACGCTTCTACAAGGACGCGACCGTCAACGCGATGCTCGGCGCGCCTGACATCGGCGGCCGGCTCTTCTACAGCGACGACCTCAGCGGCTTCAATTTCAAGTCGGTGCGCATCAGGCTGGACGCGGTGCTCGACGAAATCGCGCGCCAGAGCAAGTCGGGGAGTGCGCCGGCAATCTATGTCGGGTCCACAACGGTCGACACGTGCCTGCCGGGCTTTCGCGCCGAGAACGATCTGGCACTCGGGAATCGCCAGCCGCTCGTGAGCATCTGGCTGGGCAATCGCACGCGCATCGCCGCCCATCACGATCTGCCGGACAACATCGCGTGCGTCGTCGCGGGGCGCCGCCGCTTCACGCTGTTCCCGCCCGAACAGCTGGAGAACCTTTACATCGGTCCACTCGACTTCACGCCAGCGGGCCAGGCGATCAGCCTGGTCGATTTCGCGCGGCCGGATTTCGCGAAATTCCCGAAGTTCGCCGCAGCGCTGCGGCACGCGCAGGTCGCCGAGCTCGGCCCGGGCGATGCGCTCTTCATTCCCAGCATGTGGTGGCATCACATCGAGTCGCTCGACACCCTGAACGTGCTGGTGAACTACTGGTGGCGGCAGTCGCCGGCGTTCATGGACTCGCCGATGAACGCGCTCATGCTCGCGATCCTGACCGTGCGCGATTTGCCGCCGGAGCAGCTCAAGGCCTGGCAGAACCTTTTCCGGCACTACGTCTTCGAGGCGGACGAGCGCACGGCCGCCCACATTCCGCCGCAAGCCCGCCGCCTCCTGGGGCCGCTGGATCCCGAATCGGCGCGCGAGTTGCGAGCACGACTGTTGCAGAGATTGAATCGCTGAGGGCATCGAGCGTGGCACAGAACCTGATCAGCAGAATCGTCATCGCCGGCGGCGGCACCGCGGGCTGGATGGTGGCCGCGTGCCTGTCGAAGATGCTTGGCAAGGTGCTCGACATCAAGCTGATCGAGTCCGACGAGATCGGCACCGTCGGCGTCGGCGAGGCGACGATTCCGACGCTCGTGACCTTCCATCGCCTGCTCGACATCAACGAGCAGGAGTTCATGGCCGCAACGCAAGGGACGTTCAAGCTCGGCATCGGCTTCGAGAACTGGCGCGGCCTCGGCCAGAACTACATTCACTCCTTCGGCCTCACCGGCACGGATCACTGGAGCGCCGGCTTCCAGCATTTCTGGCTCAAGGGACGCGAGCGCAAGCTGGCTGGCGACTACGGCGACTACTGCCTGGAGCTCAAGGCCGCGCAAGCGGAGCGCTTCGCGCACCTGCCACGGGGCGGGATGAACTATGCCTTTCACATCGATGCCAGCCTGTATGCGAAGTTCCTGCGCAAGTTCAGCGAAGGCTTCGGCGCCCAGCGCATCGAGGGCAAGATCGTCGAGGTCAAGACCGATGCGACGTCCGGCTACATCACCGCGCTCAGGCTGGATTCGGGCGCGGATATCGAAGGCGACCTGTTCATCGACTGCACCGGCTTCCGCGGCCTGCTGATCGGGCAGGCGCTACACGTCGGCTACGAAGACTGGTCGCATTGGCTCTACAACGACAGCGCCGTCGCGGTGCAAACCGAATCCACGCGCGCAGCCTGGCCATACACTCGCTCGATCGCGCGTGAGGCAGGATGGCAATGGCGCATTCCGCTGCAACACCGCGTCGGCAACGGCATCGTGTACTGCAGCCGCTATCTTCCGGACGACCAGGCGAAGCAAACTCTGCTGGCGAACGTCGAAGGCAAGGTGCTGACCGAGCCGCGCGTCATCAAATTCCGCCCGGGCCAGCGCCGCGAGCACTGGAAGAAGAACTGCATCGCGGTCGGTTTGGCCAGCGGCTTCATCGAGCCGCTGGAGTCGACCAGCATCCACCTGATCCAGCGCAGCATGATCCGGCTGATGCAGATGTTCCCGCGCACCTCGATCCAGCAGTCCGACATCGACGAGTTCAACCAGCAGATGAGCTCGGAAATCGAGCACATCCGCGATTTCATCGTGCTGCATTATCATGTCACCGATCGCCAGGACACGCCGTTCTGGCGGGCCGTGCGCAACATGAGCATTCCGGAGTCGCTGCAGCACCGCATCGACCTGTTCCGCGAGACCGGCCGCGTCTTCCGCGTGCCGAACGAGCTGTTCGCGGAAAACTCATGGATCCAGGTCATGCTCGGCCAGGGGATCATGCCGCGGCAGCATCATCCGGTCGCCGACCTGATGGGCGATGAGGAACTGTCGCGGTTCCTCGAGGGAATTCGCGCGTCGGTCGAGCGCACGGTGATGCAGCTGCCGCAGCACCAGGCCTATCTCGAGCAGTACTGCAAAGCGCCGGATCTGCGCCGCGGGGTCGGCTAGTGAAGCGTGCGTCGGCAAACATGTATGAGGTCGCGAAGCTCGCGGACGTGTCGATTGCGACCGTCTCACGCGTAGTCAACACTGACTCGCGCGTCAAGGAGCAGACGCGGCAGAAAGTGCTGTCTGCGATGCTCAGCCTCGGGTACCAGCCGAACTCCATTGCACAGTCGCTCGCAACCCGCACCTCGAACAGCGTCGGGGTGCTGGTCTCGGAGCTGCACGGCGCATTCTACGGCGCGATGCTGAGTGCGATCGAGGAGACGCTGCGCGCGGCCGGCAAGTTCGTCCTGGTCGCGACCGGTCACGACCGCGAGGACCAGGAGCGCGAGGGCATTCGCTTCCTCGTCAGCCGCAACTGCGACGCGCTGATCGTGCACGTCTCGGGGCTACCCGACAAATTCCTCGTCGAGCAGAACAAGAAGCACACGCCCATCGTGATCGTCAACCGCAAGGTGCGCGGCATCGCCGATCGCTGCTTCAGCCTCGACAACGAGCTCGGCGGTTACCTCGCCGCACGTTCGCTCCTGCAGGCGCAGCACCGGAAGATCGCCTATATCTCCGGCCCACTCGACTGGACCGACGCGCGGCAGCGCCTGCAGGGCCACAAGCGCGCGCTCGCGGAGGCGCGCGTGGCCCTCGACGAGCGGCTGCTGTACGAAGGTGACTATCACGAGGCGGGCGGCAGCCGGGCGCTCAATCATCTGTTCGGCAAGGGCGTCCCGTTCACCGCCGTGGTCTGCGCGAACGACGAGATGGCAGCCGGCGCGATGGCCGCCGCGCACGATCGCGGTCTGAAGCTTCCCGACGAGCTGTCGATCGTCGGGTTCGACGATGCCCCGATCTCGCGCTACATCTATCCGAAGCTATCGACCATCCATTACCCGATCACCGACATGGGCCACATGGCCGCCCGCTGGGTTCTGCAGAACGTCTACCGGCACGAGAGCCTCGACGTTCGGCAGCGCGTCTTCAAGCCGAACTTCGTCGATCGCGACTCGGTTTCGCCGCCGGGCTGACTGGTAGCGCGTGAGCGCTGCTTCGATTGCGACGGGTCAATATTCCGACAGGACCCTGTGATGGACGGCGACGTTCAGCGGTACATGCAAGACGAGCTCGACCTTCCCACTTCCAGCGGCGAAGTCGCCATGTTCGCCAGTCGGAGGCAGGCACTCGTGCATTGGGAACCAGTACGATCGGACACGGTAGAAGTCGCGAACTTGCAACCGTCCTGCTGCGTGCGTGATGTTCAAGCGGAATCATCAATCCCATCATCAGTCCTGAGAGAGCGCTGAGCATCGAAGTCATGGTGGGCCTGGGCACGCGAAGCTGATCCATGGCGCAACCCTAGAGCACGCGCTGGCATTCCGCGCTCGGTTTCTTGCGATCAAATTCCGCGGCGAGATCGCCCGAACCGCACTCTTATTTCTTCTCCTCGGCCAGACGCGCATTCACGCTCGCGGCCCAGCCGCTTGCGGCGAGCTCTTTGGCAAGCCACTCAAGGAGCTGCGTCTGCGCGTGCGGTGTGTCGATGCGGGAGAAAGTCCCCTTGTCATTCCGAAACAGGCCTCCCTTCGTCAGCTCGAGCTTATAGCTGCCGGCGTACGTGACGCGGCCAGGCTCCACGTTGAAGGTGTTGTCGCGAAGACTGCGCTCGAGCGCGAAGAATTTGTTGCCGGAGAAGAATCCCATCACGCTGTACACGCCCGGCGCGAGGTTGGCGGAGAAGAACTCGCCGTTCGTGTAGGTAACGGTCCCCTTCTCCCCTGAAGAGCCCATGTAGAACCGCGCGGGCTTCACGCGCATGAGAACTACGTGCGTCACCGCCAGCTCCGAGTCGGTGATGTCGAAGGCTCCGAATGCCAGGCCTGTCCCCGGCTCGGCGCTGACGGCCTGAGCCGTAGCCACGGCGTAGCCGCCGAGCATCAGCAGAATTCCAGACAGAAGGATCACGCAACTACGCGCTCGTTTCATCGTGCTTCTCCATCCGTGCGTCCAGGTCGCAAATTATGCAGCCACGCGCAGAGAGTCATGTTGCACACTTCACAATACGAAGCTGAGAACGGTAGGCGTGCGCCCATTCGGCCAACTGGAAGCGGTGACGCCTGGCTCCTGACCGCAAGACGATCACCGATGCGCGGGCTCAGTCGGAACAGAGACTCGGACCAAAGCCTCGATCTCGAGCGCCTGCATCACCCGCGTCGCCCACGGCGAGCAATAGAGTCTCGCGACACTCCATACCCGAGTGCTGCAGAGACGAATCAGCGAGGCGAATGTCATGGAGCGCTGGCTGCCCATTGCCCTATAGCTTCAAGGCAATCTGCGCCAGCCAGTAGTCTGCTGCCCTTGCCCCTGCCGACTGCAGCACTGCGTTGACTGCACCATGCACGTAGGCTGTCGACCATTCGACGTGCGGTGATGGACGCCACTGGGCCTTCAGATAGCACAGCGTGGCAGCGCGATCGGCGCCGGACTGGACAGGGCGCGCGAGCGGAATGCCGGGCGGATCGTAGAGCGCATCCGCACGCTCGTTGCGCACGATGAAGTCGCACCCGCTCTGCACTGTTGTTGCAGTGGACAGTCTCACCGTCAGATTCGGTTGCAGGTCAGTCGTGTTGCCGGGATAGAAGACAGGTGCGTCGGTGAAGTATCCGAGGTTCGGATACAGCACATCGAATGTATTGAGGCGCGAGTCGTCCGCATGCCGATCACCGCTGGCGACCCCGAAGCTGAGGCCGAAGCGCGGCTGGAGCGGCCACTGCGGCTGGCGCAGACCAACGTCTCCGGCCAATCCGTAGGCACGGATCTGCTTGGGCCCGGCGTCGCCGAGCTGATAGGCGGCTTGCAACGCGATGTCATATGCTCCGCTACTGCGCGTGTGACGAATCCCCGCGGTGCGGCGGCGCTCCGCGCCTACGAAGTCGGCATACACAGCGCGTGCACGCTCGCGCTCGAAATAAAACAGCGCCGTATTCGCCGAGCGCGATGCCGAAGCCGCGGTGACTTCGAGCACGCCGCCGCGAAACTGCTCGTGGTGATCGCGGCGATCATCGAACGCGCCGGCGCGATTCTCGACCGGGCGGCCAGCGAAGGCAGAAAAGCTGACCGGGCCGCGGGTGAAGCTGACGAAAGCGATGTCGAACGCACGGCGCAGATTCGCGGCCTCGCGGGTGCTGACCAAGCGGTTGCCATGCATGTCGAGCTCTTGTCGCCCGACCCGCAGCAGGAGCGCGCCGCCACCCGCGGTCAGAGGCACGTCCACAAATGCCTGCGCGAGATCGAGCGCGCTGCGGTCGAACGGCCGGGCGCGCGGTTCACGACCATCCTCCGCGGCGGCGCTGAGTTGCAGGAACAGGCGCGGGCCTGCGCGACTGCGCAGGTCGGCGTGCATGAACCAGCGGTGATCGACTGCCGTGTAGTCGTCGACCGGACGCAAGCCGAACGTCGGCTCATCGAGGGACTCGACGCGAAAGCGATACTCGCCCCCAAGGGTGAGCCAGAACGCGTTGTCGTCGACCAGTGGAATTGCCCGCAAACGATCGATGAGCAGCTCGCGCGCATCACCCGGCCGGCAGTCTTCCTGCCACCGGAACTGGCGGGGAGCGCAGGCGTCCGCATCGCGACGCGCAGGCGCTGTCGGGGTTTCGCCCGATTGCTCAGCAGCTGCCGTCGCAGAGGCGAGCGCCAGCGCGACTGCCAGAGCGTGCGCGACTCGCCGAGTGCCGCTCAATCAATCAGCCTTCGGGCAGGGTGCACCGCTGCTTGCCCAGCCCCGAACCAGTCGTTGAAACTGTTCCAGCGAGACCGGCGGCTGTGTCCGCTTCGCTCCCGGGTTGAAAGCCCACCGCACCAGCGCATCCTCACTCATGTGATGCACGAGCTGCTCGACAGAGCGGCCGCCATTGCTCTGCGGATCGGTGATGACGCGACACAGCTGTGCGTCCGACAGCCCTTCCCAGGCCATGCTGAGCGGTGCGAGCTGCCAGTGCGGTGCGCCCGGCACGCCCGAAGCGCTCTGGTTTTCATCCTGATGGCACGAGCTGCACCTCATACCGGGCGCACCGCGATCGTCCGCACCTCGCGTGACGCGAAAGTCATGGACACGCTGTTCATCGCCTTGTCGTGGCGAATTGCCGCTCGGGTGACAGTTGATACAGCGCGGGCTGCGCAGCACGGCAGCTACCTCGACGAACTGCGGCGCGGCCGTCGCGGCCGCAGACGATCTTGGCGGACCTTGTGTCATGGTGCAGCCGGCGAGCAACGCTGCCGTACAGAGCAGTCCGAACATCCTGCGTCGTTGCACTTTCGCCGTCATTGACGAGCTCCCGCCATCAGGCGCGCAGCAAGGTGGATCGCCTTGCGAACTCGAGTGTAAGTACCGCAGCGACAGAGGTTGGTCATTGCCGCGTCGATGTCCGCGTCCGTCGGCGCCGGGATCGCCTGGAGGAGAGCGTTGGCCGACATGAGCATGCCCGATTGGCAATAGCCGCACTGAGGCACTTGCTCGGCGATCCACGCTTGTTGCAGTGGGTGCGTTCGGTCGCTCGATAGCCCTTCGACGGTCGTGATCGCACGGTGACCCGCGGCGCCGACGGGAATCGAGCAACTGCGGACGGCGATCCCGTCGACATTGACAGTGCATGCGCCGCATGCAGCGATTCCGCACCCGAACTTGGTACCCGTGAGCTGCAGCTGCTCACGCAGCACCCACAGCAGCGGTGCGTCAGGCTCGGCCGCGACCTGCACGGTCCGTCCGTTGACGTTGAGCGAAAAGTCGGCCATCGCACCTCCCTAGTTGAAAGCAAGTCCGTGCCCGCCGATCGGCAGCGAGCGCAGGCGCCGCCCGCTCGCGGCATACAGTGCATTCGCGAGCGCCGGCGTCACCGTGACGGGGCTGACCTCACCGATGCCGCCGAGCGGCCCGCCGCCCTCGATGAATTCCGTCACGAGCTCCGGAGTCTGCGCCAGGTCCGGCAGGCGATAGCGATGAAAGTTTTCCTCGCGCACACGACCTTCCGCAAACGTGACTGCAGCTTTGCAGCCGGCAATGCCGAAGACCACGCCCCCTTCGATGCCTTGGCGCGCAATGCGGGGATCGAGCACGCGACCGCAGTCGACGACCGACACGACTCGCGTTAGCTTGACGATGTCGTTCGTGACTTGCGCCTCGACCACCTGAGCGATGTACGTACCGTACGCATGAGCGATAGCGATGCCGCGCCCTACCCCCTTCGCTGACTGTCCGCTCCAATCGGCAAGCGCCGCCGCACGGTCGAGCACCGCCAGCGCTCGCGGATTCCCGCGCAGCAAGGCACGCCGATACTGATAGGGGTCGCTTCCGGCGAGCGCCGCCAGCTCGTCAATGAAACTCTCGAGGGCGAACAGATTGGGTCCATACCCAGTCCCACGCAGGACCGATGTGGGGATGGGCAGCTTCAGCAGATGGAATTCGACGCGTCGGTCGGCGATGTCGTAGAGCCACTCCATCATCCCTTCCATCGCATTGGGGTCGAAGCCCTGCCGCTCCATCATCGGAGCGTAGTTCGGCGCCACCGGCAGAATGATCGTCGGCGACACCACGCGCGCATGCATCGCGACCGGATGACCGCTCGAGTCGAGGCCGGCGCGCAGACGAACCATCGTCGCCGGCCTGTACAGATCGCGGCGCATGTCTTCCTCGCGATCCCAGATCGTCTTGACAGGGCGGCCCACCGCTCGCGAAATGAGCGCCGCCTGCACGACGAAGTCCGGCACCAGCCGCCGCCCGAACCCGCCACCGATGTACGGCGAGCGCCGCACGTCGATCTGCTCCGGCCGCAATCCAAGCGCGGCGCTCAGCGCATACGTGGCCAGCTCTTGCCCCTGCGTGGGCGCGAAGATTCGGCATTGTGCAGCCGTGACGTCGGCGACGCAGTTCATCGGCTCCAGCGTGGCATGCGCGAGGAACGGATTTGCATAGTCCAGCGTCACGACGCGCGTCGCACGCGCGAGTGCAGCGTCGAGATTGCCGGCCTGAATGGGCGTGACGAACGGACCTGAGCTCAGACGCTGCAGGTATTCTGCGGCGAGCGAATCGCTGCTTACGGCGCTGTGCGGACCTGCATCGAATTGCGGGTCGAGCCGGGCCAGCCCGCGGCGCGCATTCCAGTACGTGTCCGCCACAACGGCCGCACCGTTCGGGATGCGGACGACCTTGACCACGCCCGGCGTACTCATCGCCGCCGCCTCGTTCATCGAGCGCAAGTCGCCGCCGATCGCCGGGGCCGTGCGCACTGCTGCATTGAGCATCCCAGGCAACGCAAAGTCGATGCCGAAGACGGCCGAGCCGTCGACCTTCGCTGGAACATCGATGCGATCGAGGCTGCGGCCCGCAAGGCGCAGCTCGCTGTTCGCCTTGAGCTTCGGCTGCCGAGGCACCTGCAGCTGCGCCGCCTGCCGCGCAACGGCACCGAACGTTAGTTGGCGACCGGACTTGCGATGAACGATGACGCTGTTCTCGGTTGTGCACTCGCTCGCCGGGACCTGCCACCGACGTGCCGCGGCGGTCACCAGCATCTCGCGCGCAGCCGCACCCACCCGTCGCATCAGGTCATGAAACGACTGGATGCTTTCGCTATTGCCCGTGAACATGAAGTTGATGCGCGGATTGCGGTAGTCCGGCGCGAACGGCGCAGCCAGGAGATTGATGGTGGACCAGTCCGCGCCGAGCTCATCGGCGAGAATCGCCGGCAGCGTGGTCGCGATGCCCTGGCCGATCTCCGCCTGCGACAGCAGGAGCGTCACTTCGTTCGCCGGAGTGATTCGCACCCACGCCGTCAATGCTGTCGCTTGGTCCGTCAACGCTGCGTCGCTCTCCTTCAGAACTGCAGCGGCGCCCGGCCAGCTGGCCGCGAGCGTCAGCGCACCGGACACGTAGCCGAACGTTTGCATGAAGGTCCGCCGCGACAGCATGTCGCACGCCCCGGATTTGGGAGCCGACGCATCTGCGCTCACGAGAACCTCGCACCTGTCTCCACGACCATGACTATTGAGTCCGCAACTCGGACTGCGATCCTTGCTGCGGTACGGACTATGTTCATTGAGGTGCTGCACTCGCAATAGCGAACCGTCTCAACTCATTACTCGACAGTCTCACGGGAGAGGAGTGAACCGTGCCGATGGAATTCGGTGTAAAGTCCGCGCCGTGTGAGTCGCGCATCGCGCGTCCAAGAACAAACGCGAATTCAATTGCGCGATGCTACGGACATCGCAGGTTCCATGGTTCAAAAATCGAAACAGCCGCACACCGGCGCGACGGCGCTCACGGCGCCACCACCGGATGTCTTATCCGACGTGCTGCTCTCATTGGGCGTGCGCACCCGGATATTCTGTCGCGCCACGCTCGGCACGCCCTGGGTCCTGCAGATGCCGGAAGGCCGCTCCGCGCAATTCCATCTGATCGAAGGGGGTCCGGCCTTTCTGTTGCGGCCGGGACGAGAACCGTTGGCGCTCGGCGCCGGTGATCTCACCGTCGTGGCACGTGGCGTGCCGCACCAGCTCAGCAGCACCCCTGAGGCGCGCGCGCGCGCGGTACGCATTCCAATCAGCGTGAGCAGCCGCTGTCACATTCTGCAGAAGCGCGGCGGTGAGCCACTGACGGAGATGTTGTGTGGTGGTTTCGGCTTCACGACTCCGGACGCACAGCTCGTAGACCCAATGCTGCCCGAGCTCCTTCATGTCAAGGCGGGCGCCTCCGCGGAAGTGACCCAGCTGATGAGGCAGCTCTGGCAGGAAATCGAACAGTCGCGACTCGGTGCGGCCTTTGTCAGCACGCGCCTCACGGATGCACTGTTCGTTCAGTCGATCCGCCTTGCGATCGAGCGCGGCGTGGGCGCGAACGAAAGCTGGCTGCAGGGCCTGCAGGACCCTCGAATCGCGCTGACGCTGGGCCTGCTGCATGCGAAGTCCGCGACGGCCTGGACCGTTGCCAAGCTGGCGTCCGCTGCAGGCATGTCTCGCGCGCGGTTCGCCGCCCGGTTTGCCGAACTGCTCGGCATGCCGCCGTTGAGCTATCTCACGCGTCTGCGCATTGCGCGAGCTGCCGAAGAGCTGCGTTCAGGCTCTCGCTCGCTGCGCCAGATCGCGGAGCGCGCCGGTTACGAATCGCCAAGCGCTTTCAACAACGTATTCCGCCGCATCATTGGCTCGACCCCCGGCGCCTACCGGCGCGCAAGCAGGCAGAACTGACAGCCTAGGCACTGCGCGGGCTTCGCCAGAACCGCAGCAGAACGACGAACGTGACGTAGTGAGTGACGAGCAGTGCCGGCACCCAGAACGCGGGGATCCAGTAGGCTGCACCCATTCGGACTGAAGCGTCATGCACCGTTGCCAGCACGATCGCGAGCAGCAGGTCGAGCGTCCCTTCGATGTTGAAGATCCACACTGCCGGGCGCGCCAAGCGCGCGTTCGTCACCACCAGCGGTATGGCGAGAACGGCCAATATCGCTGCCAGAAGATCACCGAAAGCGGCGGGATAGGCAAACTGCGGCGCGAGGCCCGGATACACGGCGCCAGGCGCCAGGAACATCAGGCCGAGGTGCCGCAGCGCGTGCAGCAGCAGGATCGGCACGAGGACAGCCTGTGGAGACAACTGGTGCAGCCGCGGCAGGAGATAGACCTTCGCCGCAATCCCGAACACGAGCGTGCTGAAAAGCAGATTGACGGTGAGGATGTTCATACGCTCGCGCTCCACAAATTTTTTTGGCAGAGGGTTTCAGGTCCGTCGGATCATCAATCCTTCCAGGTGGGTGCGCACCCTGTCGCGATAGCCTTCGCTGCTGGAAACCGTCGTGCCCCCGCTCAGCACCAGCACGAAGTCGCCGCGCAGCGTGCGGCTCACTTCACGCACGTGATTGATGTTGACGAGGCAGGAGCGGCTGATTCGCAGCATTGGCTGTGAGCGCGTTGCTTCCTCGGCCTGCTGTAGTGTGCTGCGAGCATGGAGCGTGTCCTTGCCGACGCGCAGCATCACGTAGTTGCGATCGGACTCGACGATCTCGATCTGCGCGACGTCGACCATCTGCATCCGGCCGCCGGCATCCGCCAGCAGTCGTGGGCGCATGTCCGCGGCGGCGCGGGCGGCTCGATCCAGTTGCTCGATCAAGCCAGTGAGCGCCGCCTGCCTATCCGCCACGGTCTGCGCGCCATGACGACGCCGGACACGCGCGAGCATGGCGCGAAAACGCTCGTCGTCGAAAGGCTTGAGAAGGTAGTCGACCGCGCTCACTTCGAATGCCTCGATCGCATACTGATCGTAGGCGGTGATGAAGACGATCAGCGGCGTGCTCTTCGCGTCCAGGGAGCGCGCGAGCTGCATACCCGACATGCCGTCCATCTGAATATCGAGAAACAGCAGGTCCGGCGGATGCCGCCGGATTGCATCGAGCGCCGCTTGGGCGTCGGCATATTCGCCCGTCACGGTCAGGTCCGGCTCCGCCGCGCAACACTCGCGCAGCGTGCGGCGGGCCGCGGGCTCATCATCGACGATGATCACGTTCATCAGGCAACTCGCTGCTGGTCAGGCTGCTGCGGGCTGAGCTCGCGCAATGCCGGCATCGTCACCTCGGCGACCCAGGTCGTTGCGTTGATCGACTCGGCCCGCAGGCTGGCGCGCCCGCCGAATTGCACCGCCAATCGCTCCCGCACGTTGCGCAAACCGATACCCTCGCGTTGCGCGGCCAGGCCGCGAGTGTTGTTGATGACGCGCAGGATCAGTGTGTCCGTCGCAACCTCCGCCTCGACGGCAATTGATACCGGCTCGTCGTGTCCCGCCAGGCCGTGTACCACCGCATTCTCGATCAATGGCTGCAGAATGAGGCTCGGGACCCAGACGTTCGCCTGTGCGTCCGGCTCGGGCAGCGCCACGTCGATCCTGTCGGCGAAGCGCTGCTGCTGCAGCTCGAGATACAGGCGCGCGAAGCGCAACTCGTCGGCCAGTGGCGAGAAGTCGCGTTGACCGGCGTTCAGGAGGCGACGCAGCAGCTCGGCGAGCTGCACAACCATCGATCTGGCAAGGCGGGGTTGCCAATCGATCTGACCGCGGATCGTGTGCAGGAGATTGAACAGCGTATGGGGCGAGAGCTGCATGCGCAGCACTGCCAGGCGCGCCGCGCTCGACTCGCGCTCGAGCGCGGCGACCCGTAGTTGCGAGTCGTGGACGCGCCGATACAACGAGAATCCCGTAACCAGTGCGAGCCCGAAGCCATAGGCCAGCGCGAACTTGATGAAGCTCGCAATCCAGAGCGGTCCAATGGCCGTCGCATCCTGCCCGGGAGACGGCGGATGCGACAGCAGCTGCAGGCTGCGGAACACCTGGTCGGCAAGTTCCATCGCCCAGTACGACAGCGCGGCGAAGCCAGCTGCCAGCACCAGTTGAGCGGCTGCGCGTCGCACCGGTCGCCAGCCGAGGCGCAGCGACCACCAGAAGCAGATCAGCAGCACGGGAAAGAGCAGCGCATGCTGCAACACGCGCTCGCCCCACGGCGCGAAGACCGATGCGTTGGTGACCTGTGCGACATTGACCTGCATGCTGTATGCGTACAGGACGTCCGACAGCGTCACGTACAACCAGAACGGTGTCGCGATCAGCAGCAGCGTTGTCAGCGGACTGCGGTGCATGCGCTGACTTTACCGGACTGCACAGCCGCCACAATCCCGGGCGGGCATTGCCTGGGCCGAAACCGTCGGCGACGTGGACGAACTCGACGTTGCGCTGTAGATGAACGGACGCTCGATGCGTTCTCATGCAGCCGTTGCCACTTAAGCGAGCCGCCATGACGAGAGTCGTCCAGTCGAGGGTCCTCCTGTTCGCCGTCGCCTGCCTCGCGCTGCCGTCCCCGATGCTCGCGCACGACGGCGGCGAACACGACTTCGACTTCAATTTCGGCGTCTGGCGCACGCGCGTCACCCGACTCGAGCGCCCCTTGAGCGGCTCGCAGCGCTGGCTCGAGTACCAGGGGATTGCAACTGTCCGCAAGGTCTGGAGCGGGCGCGCCAGCCTGTTCGAGCTCGATGTGCAGGGAGCGGCCGGGCGCATCGAAGGGATGGGGCTTCGGCTCTACGATCCACGCTCGCAGCAGTGGAACCTCAACTGGGCGAGCGCCGCGGATGGCGCACTGACTCCACCCATGATCGGTCGCTTTGCGCAGGGGCACGGGGAATTTCTCGATCATGAACTATTCGACGGACGCGGCATCCTCGCGCGCAACAGCTTTTCCGACATCACGCCGACTTCTGCGCGGTTCCAGCAGGCGTTCTCGACGGACGGCGGGCGATCCTGGGAAACAAACTGGGTGATGACCTTTGCAGCGACGGCCGACCGGCCGGCGCCCGCCGCGGAACCCTCGGCGGCTGCACACGAGGACGGGAGAGAATTCGATTTCGACATCGGGACCTGGACACTGCATGCATCGCGTCTGCAGGAGCCGCTGACAGGCTCGACGCGTTGGGAGGAGCTCGACGGCACCGTGGTCGTCAGCCCGGTGTGGGGTGGGCGCGCCAATCTTGCCGAGGTTACGACTACAGGCCCGTCCGGTCGGCTCGAAATTCTGTCGCTCCGACTGTACGACCCGCGCTCGCGCCAATGGAGCTTGAGCTTCGCAGACAGTGCCCACGGCGAGCTCAGCGTGCCGATGTTCGGCCAGTTCCAGAACGGCCGAGGCGAGTTCTACAGCCAGGAGCCGTATCGCGGCCGGATGATTCTCGTGCGTTTCGTCATTGTGCCGCTGACGCGAGACTCGGCGCGCTCCGAGCAGGCGTTCTCGCAGGACGGCGGCAAGACCTGGGAAGTGAACTGGGTCAACACGTACACGCGCACCGGCGCCAAGAGCGGGCGCGCCGCGCCTTGAGGATGCAACGATGAGCAGACGACGAACCCTCGACGCTTGTGTGTGGACTGGCGCTGCCCTGTTGCTGCAATCGCCCACGCTGCCCGCTGACGACGGGCAGCACGCTTTCGATGCGGCAATCGGTGAGTGGCATACGCACATCGAGCGCTTGCTGAAGCCGCTGACGGGCTCGACCCAGTGGGTCGAATACGAGGGCACGCACACGATCCACAAGATCTGGGACGGCAGAGCGAATGTGGGAGAGTTGCGGGTCGAAGGGCCGGCCGGTCGCATCGAGGCGATGTCGCCGCGCCTGTACAACCCGCAGTCGCACCAGTGGAGCGTGAGCTATGCGAATCCTCGCGACGGCGTATTGAGTCGTCCGTTCTACGGCGAGTTCAAGAACGGGCGAGGTGAGTTCTACGGGCAGGACACGCTCGACGGCAAGTCGATTCTGGTGCGGGAGATCTATACCACGCTCACTCCTGCCTCTCGCCATCTCGAGGTCGCCTACTCCCAGGACGGCGGACGGACGTGGGAGACGAACTGGAAGATGACCGACACGCGGCTCGACAGTGGCGCCGCGGCTGCAGCAGATGCCTCCGCCCTGCTCGGGCGCGCCGTTGCCGACCCTAGTCGACCCGCAGAGGATCGTGCGAAGGATGTGCAGCGCAAGCCGCAGGAGTTGCTGACGTTCGCGGAGGTCAAGCCCGGCGCCGTCGTCGTCGACTTGATGCCGGGCACGGGATACTTCACTCGCCTGTTCAGCACGATCGTCGGCCCCGCCGGCAAGGTCTATGCCCTGCAGCCGGCAGAGATGGACAAGGCCGCGCCGAAGGGACTGCTGAGTCTGCGCAGCTTCGCGGGCACATCCGACTATCAGAACGTCAGGGTGCTGCTGCAACCTGTCGGCGCGCTGTCGCTGCCGACGCGCGTCGACCTGATCTGGACGTCCATGAACTATCACGATCTGCACGATCCGTTCATGGGCTCGCCGGACATGAAGCAATTCAACCGAGCGGTGCTGGACGCGCTCCGGCCGGGCGGCCTCTTCGTCGTGCTCGATCACGCGGCGGCCGACGGCACGGGATTCGCGAAGACCGACGACCTGCATCGAGTCGATCCGGCAGCCGTCAAGGCCGAGGTGGTCGCCGCCGGCTTCGAATTCGTGGGCGAGAGCTCGAGCCTGCGCAACTCGAAGGATGACCACGCGTTGCCGGCCTTCGACCCGACCGTCCGCGGCACGACGGACCGGTTCATCTACAAGTTCCGCAAGCCGTTGCGCTGAACGCTACATGACGGCTCCCGGCATGGAATATCCCGAGAGCCGCTCGAATTCCGCACTGTCGAAGCGAATGATGTTCTCGGCCACCAAGCCGCCGCGCAGCCGGATCCGGTCGATGCCGGTCAGTTCCATCGGGCCATGTCTGCCGGTAGCGCGCATGATCCAGCGCACGAAGACGACATCGCCGTTGGCGGCGTGCTCGGCGATCTCCAGCCGCAGGTCGGGGAGCAGCCCGATGAGCTGCGCGATTGCATCGGTGTATTCGGCGACGCCTTTCACCGCAGCGCGTCCTGGCCAGTAGCCGACAATGTCGTCGGTCAGCACTGCAGGCACCAGGGCTGCATCCGGCTTCGCCCAGAATCGCTCGAATCCCTCGACGGTCCAGGCGATTTGCTGTGACCCATGACTGGTCATACTGGCGCTCATCTGTCTCTCCGCGTTGACCGGCACTCGACGAACTAGATCATCGTGCTCCCGCCTCCGCGCTGTCGATTACCTCGGAGGTAGGTGGAGTCCGCGATATGAATGTAGAGCGCGGCGAGGCGGTGCGCCGCCGTGCCGCTCGTTCTATCGCGGGTTACCAGCCCTTCACTTGCGTGCGGACGCGAACCAGGCTCTTGTCGGCCGTGAGGTACAACGTACTGCCGTCGTCGCCGAACGCAAGATTCGCCGTTGCGACGCCCGTGGCCAACGTGCCAAGGTGTTTGCCCTGCGACGAATAGACCAGCACGCCGCCTGGACCGCTCGCCCAGACAGTGCCGTCCGTACTCACCTTCAAGCCATCCGGCACGCCGGGTCTGAGCTTGCTAACGGCAGCGGTCACATCGAAGAAGACCTTGCCATCGCCCAAGCTGCCGTCGGCTCTGACGGGGAACGCCATCAGGACCGCTTTCTCAGGCTCGGAGTTGGCTACGTACAGAGTTTTTTCATCCGGAGAAAACGCCAGTCCGTTCGGCCGTTGCAACTCCTTGGTGAGCAGCGTCAGCTCACCCTTCGCACTCAGTCGGTACACGCCCTGAAAATCCAGCTCCCTGCCGGGATCCTCGGTCTGCTTCGGCAGGCCGTACGGAGGATCGGTGAAGTACACATCGCCATTCGAGCGGATCGCCAGGTCATTCGGACTGTTGAGCCGCTTGCCTGCATACCGGTCCGCCAAGGTGACGAACTTGCCGTTGACCCACTTGGCAATGCGTCGATCGCCGTGCTGGCACATCACCAGCTCGCCGGCCTTGTTGAATGCCAAGCCATTGGAGCCGGGCTCCCGGCCGGTGAACGTCGCCGCTCCCGTATAACCCGACGGCTTGAGGAATTCCTTCAGACCCGAGCTCTGCGACCATTCCCAGATCATGTTCCTCGGGATGTCGGAGAACAGCAGGCGCTTGCCGGCCGGATCCCAGACCGGCCCTTCGGCCCACACGAACTGGTTCGCGGCAAGCAGTTCGATGGCTGCATCCGGGTCAACGAGCCGATCGAACGCCGGGTCCAGACGTTCGATTCGGCCAAGCGTAGCCACTTCCTCCGAGCGCGCCACGCCACCCGACAGGATGGAGATGACCAACACTGACAGCACCAGAAGACGGTTCACTGGGGATTCACTCACAACAGGCTCCACAACGACAGCCCCGCGAAGCAGCCATAGAAGATCGACATGCAAACCAGAACCAGGCGGCGCCACATGGGCGGACGCAGCTCGGGCGAAAGCAGCCTGCAATTGATGTAGAGCACATGAATCGAGGCGATCGTCAGCACAACGCCGGCGACGTTCGCGCCGATTTGCAGAAGCATGATCGGTTGCGCGAGGCGCAAGGCGATGACGCCCCAGAGCACGACGAGTGCCAGCACCGAGTAGTACACCGCTCGCACGTCGCCGCCGCGCCAGCTGCGCAGGCGACTACTCCCGGTCCAGAGAATATCGGTGACGGAGCGAGTGATGGCATCGACGGTGTCTAGTTGCGTCTTGAACAGCAGCCAGGCACCGAGAATGCCGATCAAGACGCCGACCAACGGACCGAGCTGCCCGCCGACCCCTTGCGCCAGTGCGGCGCTGATGCCGAGACCGCGAATCTCCGTGCCGTGCGGCAGGAACGTCACATATAAGAGAGCAGGCAGAGCCATGCCGAGCAGCGAGCCCGTGAAGAAGATACCCCACTGATCCGCGCGCACGATGCGCCACCAGCCGCGCCAGCGCCGCATCGATTCGGCAGTCGGCGCGAACGCGAAGCCGTGATGTGTGAGATTCACGCGCTTGCCGGCCACGGCAGCAGGAATGTAGCCCGCGTGCCCGCTCATGCCGTAGCCCTTGTCGCGCGCCCAGTTGCCGAGCGTGAGGTTCGCAATACCACCGGCGCCCGCGAACGCGGCGAGCGCGCCCAACAGGAAGAAGTCGACGCCTTCGGGGAGGAATACGAAGCGTCGAACCGTCGTGTCGAAACCGAAGAAACCGAGCGCCGTTGCGCCCCACGTTCGGCCGGGCACGACCAGCACGGCGAGTACCAGAAACGACCCGAGTACGCCGCTGACGAGAATCCAGTTGAGAATCTCCAGCGTGCGCTCGATCCTGCGGCCGACCAGCAGCAAGGCGATACAGACCAGGAAAGTGCCGATGCCGATCAAGTAGACAGTTTCGACGTCCCCGGCGCCGGCGAGGCGTCCCGCAAACAGAAAGAACACCGCACCGGCCGCAGTGGCCGCCCACGCCGGCCAGCCGGCTTGCAGGAAATAGAACACCGCGTAGACCCACGCCCACAGCGTCGAGGAAGGCGGCGTACGCATGAAACCGGTGACGACAGGCTCGCCGGTCGCGACGACGTAGCGCATCACTTCTGTATTGAAGACGGTCTGGAAGAAGATCGCCACGGCGGTGATCCACAACAGCGTCAGGCCATGCTTGACGAACACCGCGGGCCCGAGCAGGAACTCACCGCTCCCGATCGCGATGCCGAGCACGATGACGCCGGGACCGACGACACTCAGCCAGCCGAGGCCTTGCGGCCGCGGCGGAGCAGGCAATTCGGCGGTTTTCCAGGGATCGAGTCCCGTACGCGCTTCAGCCGTGCCGGCGGCTCGTTCGCTCTTCGTGGTTGAGTCCATGGCCGGAGGGAAGACTACGCTACTTCCGCCGTGTCGCGCGCGCTAACGATCTCCCATCCCGGCTCATACTCCGGCGTCCAGTACGCGAGCGCAGCAGTGCTCGAGGGACGCCCGGTCGCAGCGTCGCAGATCAAGTCTGTCCCAGTGCGGTAGGCCATGTTACCGAGATGGCACAGCAACGTACTGACGTGACTTTCGCGAATCGGTGACGCCAGCGCCGAGATGTTGCCGCGGATCACTGCCGCGAAGTTGTCGACGTGCAGGACGTCGAGCGCGCCCTCGCCGACGGTATCGGTGGTACTGCTCGCAGCACGTGCCACAGCTTTCCGAACGCTCTTGCCTGCGAGGTCGAAGACTTCGTAACCGTTGCGATCCACCACAGCAGCGCCCTTGGTGCCGTAAATCAGCGTACCGCGGCCGCGGTCGTAGCGTGAAACCGCATTGCAGCTGTGGCCATCCCACCGAATCACGCGGCCGCCGGCGAACGTCAGCTCCAGGCGCATCGTGTCGTACATCTCCCAATCGTCGCCCTGGTGGAAGCGACGCTCACCGCGCGCCGAGACGCGTTCCGGAAATTCCAGACCCATCAACCAGCGGGCGATGTCCACCTCATGCACGGCGTTGTTGCACAGCTCGCCGGTGCCCCAGTGCCAGAACCAGTGCCAGTTGTAGTGAACGACATTGCTGCGATAGGTGCGCCGCGGCCGGGGTCCTTGCCATAGATCCCAATCGAGATTGGGCGGCGGCGCGCCATCGAGGCCCACACCGATCGACTTCCGGTTGTTGGCGTACCAGGTGTCTGCGGCGTAGATCTCGCCCAGCAAGCCCTCGCGCACGAGCGACACGAGCTCTCGAGTTTCGACACTCGAGCGCTGCTGATTGCCCACTTGCAGCACTTGTCCGGAGCGCTTCTGAGCGGCAATCAGCGCTGCGCCTTCGGACGGGGCGATACCGCACGGTTTCTCGAGATAGACGTGCTTGCCGGCCGACATGGCGTCGAGCGCCGCTTTTGCGTGCCAGTGATCCGGCGTTGCAATCGACAGAATGTCGACGGACCTGCTGTCCAGCACGCGGCGATAGTCATGCTCCAGTTTGGTCGGGCCATACTTTTGCGCGACTTCCCCGCCGCGAGTGCGCAGGACCTGCGAGTCGACATCCACCAGGTGAGTCACCTGCATATTCGCTGCGGCTGCGAACGCGCTGACATGCGCCATGCCGCGACCGTTGATCCCCATGACTGCAACTCGCAGCCGCTCGTTGGCGCCCTTGATCCGTGCGTAACTTCGGGCTGAAAAGGACAGGGCTCCGCCGGCTGCGACACTCGCGATCGCACCTGCCAATAGGGAACGGCGCGTAAGCATGGGCACCCCCACTGATCAGAGTGAGCGGATCTTGATGGATCGGAACGAGACGGCGTTGCCGTGATCCTGCAACAGGATCGGGCCACGCTCGCGCTCGCCGAATCCGGGTATGTCCTGGTACTTGCTGTTGTTGACCAGCGCCCGGAACATCTGCGTCCCGCGCTCGTACTCGACGACCTTCACGCCGTTGAGCCAGTGTTCGACGTGACGCCCCGTGGCCACGATCCGCGCGCGATTCCACGCTCCCGGAGGCAGAACTCGCTTGGCCGTCCGACCGGGCTCGTCGAGATCGGCGGCCGGGATCAGGTCGTAGAGCGAGCCCACCGTGCGATTGCCGCGCACACCGAGCTTGGCATCGGGGTGCCGCTCGTCATCGAGGATCTGGAACTCCAATCCGATCGCGGAGCCTGCCAGACCCAGCGTGGGGCCGAGCCGTGGATCGACGAAATACTTGATCCCGCTGTTCGCGCCGGGAGTGATGCGAAAGTCGAGCTCGAGCTCGAAGTTCGCGAATTCTTCGCGCGTGATGATGTCGCCGCCGTTGGTCGACTCTCCGCCCGCTGCTGCCTCTACGCTCAGCACACCGTCTCGAAGGGTCCAACCGTGATCTGGAAAACCAGACAGATTCGCGCCGCGCCAGCCATTGGTCGACGCGCCGTCCCACAGCAGACGCCAGCCTTGCGCGACCTGCACCTCCGTGAGCCGGTTGGGAATGTAGTTGTATTCGTCCGCTGCGGGATCGAGCGGCGTCGCAGCCGCCGCCACGTCTTGCGTCAGAACACGGATATTGCGGAAGCGCGCTTCCAGCCCGGCGAGCTTCGGACCTTCGTCGACGGAGTGCACCTGCAGACCGATGAACCCTCGCGGCGTCATGTCATCGATCAGGTTCGCCGCGGCAACGCCATTGACGAAAGTGCGAATGCGACTGCCCAACGCCTCGACACGAAAGTGATTCCATTCGCCGACCTTGAAAGCCGCGCGCGCCCGAGCGTTGCGGGCAAGGGTATTCAGCCACTCGCGGCGTTGCTCGTCGTAGATGCCGCCGCTCCACGCGCGCGCGCTGGAGTCGATCTCCACCTGGTAGCCGAAGACCACACCGTCGCGATAGTCGGGCCGGCGCTCGGCGCGCACCATGACTCCGGAGTTGAGTCGCGGGTCCACCTTTGCGTCGTATTCCAGAATGAAATCGCCGAACGTCGCATCCGTGATTAGAAAACTGTTGGGAGAGCCGAGGACTGACCGCCCGACGATTTCCTGGTCCGCGACGGTGAACTCAGCCTTGCCGCCACGAACGCTCCACCCCTCGAGTGAGCGGTCGGGGTTCAGCGAGTGCCAGTCGAGGCCTGCGCAAGGCGTCACCGGCGCCACGGCGAGTAATGCCGCTGCGGACGCAGTGATGAACACAGTCCTGAAATGCATGGGTCCCACCTGTCAGCCAGGTGGATTCTGCACTCCGTGGCTCAGTCTTGTCTCGTGGGTACTCGACGCGCACGAGCCAGGAACAGCACGTCGAACGCCGCAGTCCAGGTCTTGCCGCCGTCTTTCGACAGTACTGCAGACTCGCGCACGCCATTGTCCTGGGCCTTCCACGTAATGCGCTGCATGACCGACTTGCCATCCCGCAGATGTGTCTCGCCTTCAAGAATCAGCGCGCCGTCCTTGAAGTTGCCCCAGAGCGCCATGATCGAACCGCGATTGGTGACCCAGGTCTGTTGCCATTGTTTGCGCACGGGGTCATAGCTCAGGATGCTGTCGCCCACGAGTCCATCGACCTGCTCGTAGAGTTCGCGGATGGCGCAGCCTTGGGCGATGGGCTCGACGCGTGCGCGAGCCATGGACGGCCCGCCTGGGGTATCAGTCTCGAAGGTATCCCAATCGCCGATCCAGAAATCCAATTGGTGATATTCCCCGGCACTGCAGTGAGGAGAAGTGAGCGTTGCGGCCGCAGGGGCCGCCACAGCCGAGGCAATGAAAGCAATGCCGACTGCTGCCAGTGCTGCTCGCAGATGCTTGCGTCGAAGTTCTTCGTGCATGGGTTTCATCAGTCCAGTGAGCCTTGTTGGCGGTCGCCAAGTGATACGCGGCTCAAGGCACGACTACTCGCCAGATTCGGACACTACTAGCTTCAGTGAGTGGTGATGATCCTCCTCGAGCGGATTGGATGGGGCGGTTTAGTTCGGAACAGCGTGTCGTCAGGCGCTCCGATTTGCATCGCTTGGCTCCAGCAGATCCCACAAGTTTCCGTACAAGTCTTTGAACACTGCGACCATGCCGTACGGTTCGCGCTTGGGTTCGCGGACGAACACGATGCCATTGGTCTTGTATCGCTCGTAGTCCTGCCAAAAGTTGTCCGTATAGAGAAACAGGAACACCCGGCCGCCCGCCTGCGAACCAATGCGCGACTGCTGCTCTTGGTTTGCAGCTTTGGCCAGCAAGAGCCGTGATTCATTGGCTCCCGGAGGCGTCACGACCAGCCATCGCTTCGACTGTTCCGGGACAACCGTATCTTCCACCAAACTGAAACCGAGCTTGTCGATGAAGAATGCAAGCGCGTCGTCATAGTCATCGACCACCAATGAGACCAGACCTATCCGTTGCGTAGTCACATTGATGCCTGACGTCACACGAACGTGATGCCTTGGCCTGCCAACGGCAAAGTCCTGATCGAATTCCCGCTCGCCGCCGCAAGCGCATTCGCCAGGGCTGGCGCGATGACCGGTGTACCCGGCTCGCCCACGCCAGTCGGCTTGTTCGTCGATGGCAGGATGTGCACATCGATGGCCGGCATCTGGTTCATGCGCAGCACGGAGTAGTCGTCGAAGTTGCCTTGCTCGATCCTGCCGTCCTTCAGCGTGATTGCGCCGCTCAGCGCCGCAGCCAGGCCGTAGCCGATGCCCGATTCCATCTGCATAGCGACGATGTTCGGATTGACCGCGAGTCCGCAATCGACCGCACAGATCACCTTCTCGAGCTTGAACCCGTTCGCCATGCGCCGCAGCTGCACCACTTGGCCGACGACCGTGTTGAACGATTCGTGCAGCGCCAGGCCCCACACTTCATCCTTGCCGCGCGGCTGGGTCCAGCCCGACTTGTTCGCAACCAGTTCCAGCACTGCCTTGTGACGCGTGTGCTCGTCCGACAGCAGCGCACGACGCATCGCATAAGGATCCTGCTTCGTGGCGCGAGCGATCTCGTCGAGAAAACATTCCGTCGAGAACGCCGTGTGGGTCGAGCCCACCGAACGCCACCATTGAATCGGCACAGCCAGTTTGGTCGTGTGCAGTTCCACCGACAGGTTGGGAATGTCGTACGGCAGCGTCGAGGCGCCTTCCACCGAACTGGTGTCGAGCCCCGGCCCGCCGAACGCCGTGCCCGCCAGGATGGACTGGCCGACGATGCGGTGTTGCCAGGCAACGAGCTTGCCGTCCTGGTCGAGTCCGGCCTTGAGCGTGTGCACGTACATCGGCCGATAGAAACCCGCGCGCATATCGACTTCGCGCGTCCACACCATCTTGACCGGCTCGCTGACGCCGGCGGCCTTCGCGATCGCCACCGCCTCCAGCAGGTAATCCGAGTGCGGATTGGCACGGCGACCGAAACTGCCGCCCGCATACAACTGGTTGAGCTTGACGCTGGCCGGCGGAAGGCCGAGCAGCTTGGCGATGGCTGCTTGGTCGACGGTCTGGAACTGTTCGCCGTTCCACACCTCGCAGTCCTGGGCCGCAACACGCACGACGCAATTCAGCGGCTCCATCGAAGCATGCGCGAGGAATGGGAATTCGTAAGTGGCTTCGATCGTCCGCGCAGCCGAGCCGAACGCCTTCGCGACATCGCCGACCTGCCTGGCCGAAGCGCCCGGCTGCTTCGCAAGCTCGCGATACTCGGCAAATAGCTCTGGCGAGCTGCGCTTGAAGGCAGCCGAGTCGTCCCACTCCACGCTCACCAGTTCCGCCGCCTTCTTCGCGGTCCAGAAATCCGCGGCGAGCACTGCCACACCCGAACGCACCGGTGTCTCGAACGCAACCACGGACTTCACGCCCTTGATCGCCTTCGCCTTGGTCGCATCGAAGCTCTTCACGTTGGCGCCGTACAACGGCGCGTGGATGACGGCTGCCGTCAGCATGCCGGGAAGATGGATGTCCTGGGTGAACATCGCGGTTCCGCTGGACTTGTCGCGGCTATCGACGCGCGCTGCGTCCTTGCCGATCAGCTTGAAGGTCGCGGGGTCTTTCAGCTTGACGTCGGCAGGAACCGGCAGCTTCGCAGCATCCGCGACCAGCTCACCGAACTGCGCCCGCTTGCCCGATGGCTTGTGCTCGACGATGCCGCTGGTAACGGTCACATCCGCAGCCGGCACCTTCCATCGCTGTGCTGCTGCGGTGACCAGCAATGCGCGCGCAGTCGCGCCGGCCTTGCGCAACTGATCGTACGAATTCGAAATGGAGCTGCTGCCGCCCGTGCCCTGCATGGGCCCGAACGCCAGGTTGTTGTAGCGCTTGGCATCCGCTGGGGCGCCGTCGACGCGAACGTTCTTCCAGTCGGCGTCGAGTTCTTCGGCGACGATGGTGGCGAGGCCGGTGTAAACACCCTGCCCCATCTCCAGGTGTTTGGCGAGCACGGTCACTGTGTCGTCAGCGCCGATACGTACAAATGCGTTCGGTTCCAGCGCCGAACCCGCTGCGCCTTCGGCTCCCTGTTGCGTCGCGCCCGCGCCGCGTGGCAGCCAGAACGCAACGGTCAGTGCCGCGGCGGCCTTGAGAACATCGCGCCTGCTAGCGTGATTCTCTGCTGTGCTCATGATGTGTCCTCAGGCCAAAGCGCTGGCAGCGCGCTTGATCGCGGAACGAATGCGCACGTAAGTCGCGCAGCGGCAGATGTTGCCGGACATGGCCGCGTCGATATCCGCGTCTGGCGGCTTCTTGTTGGTTGTGAGCAAAGCCGTGGCGCTCATCACCTGGCCGGACTGGCAGTAGCCGCACTGAGGCACGTTCTCTGCTATCCATGCGTCCTGCACGGCTTTGCCCACCGTGGAGTTGCCGACCGCTTCAATCGTAGTGATCTTCATCGTGGCTGCCGCGGACACTGGCAGCACACAACTGCGGGTCGCCGCGCCGTCGACGTGCACCGTGCAGGCGCCGCAAAGCGCCTTGCCGCAACCGTACTTGCTGCCCGTCATGCCCAGGTGATCGCGCAGCACCCACAGCAGCGGCGTGTCAGGCTCGGCGTCGGTTTCGAACTTCTTGCCGTTGATGTCGAGAGTGAGCATGGGAACCTCGGGAAAACGATGGTCCGGCGAGCTGCGGCAATTCTACTCCGGGCCTGGATTGAACGTTTCAGCACGCATGGCGCCCGAATTTGGCCGCCGTCCACGCGCGAAATTCTGACGCGGCCGATTTGCCGGATTGCTGGGCTGCGGTCGTGTAGAACGTGCAGAGCTCTCGACGTGCTACAAACTTTTCGCGGGAACGAGAGCACGCAGTCGCACGTTGACAGGTCCAGCGAAACACCGTCGCAGTCCGGATGGCGCGTCACCCTCCCTTCTGAGGTACGCAATGACTGTCCTTTCTCTCAGGGCACGGGTAACGGAACCGATTGCGGCGTCATCCATGCATGCGGTGATTCAAGCCGGCGGTCGGGGACAGCGCATACGACCGGTCGCCGGTTCGCTGGCCAAGCCGCTGCTGCCAGTCGGCGACGAGCCGATGATCGGCCGCTTGATTCGGCAGATTGCGTCGAGCGGCGTACGCAGCGCAACTGTCGTCATCCCGAACGCTTGCAGCGAGCTTCGTGATTTCCTGCGCCGCGCCGCGCTCGCCGTGCCTTGCCTCGATCTCGATATCTTCGAGGAGCAGCATCCCCTCGGCAACGCCGGCGCTCTCGGCGCGGTCGAGTGTGGCGGCCGGCCGGTGCTGTTCTGCTTCGCCGACCTGGTGACCGACTTGTCGTTCGATCGCATCGCCGCTGTGCATCGCGATCGGCGCTGCGACGTCACGGTAGCGAGCCATCATGAATTTCACCAGTTGTCGCTTGGGGAGCTGATCACCGAGGGTCCTCGTGTGTGCGGCTACGTCGAAAAGCCGCGCAAGCGATTCCTCATTTGCAGCGGCATTGCCGTCTTCGAACCGCGGATTCTCGAGTTGGCGCGGACCCTCGCGACTCCGTTCGGACTGGTGGACTTGATCAATGCCTCTCTGCAGTCC
>DASYRK010000001.1:75000-79175 GCA_036004505.1 Steroidobacteraceae bacterium | reverse complement strand
TAAATCAAGCACCTTTACAGCAGGTGCTATAAAACACGTCGAACCTTATACGCGGTGCTTGATTCACTGTCACCGTTGGATAAAATAGCGCCAGCCCCGGAGTGCAAGTCCGGGGCTGGCTCGGTCTATCTACTAGCTTTGACGTGAAAAGGCAGGTGATGCCTATGAGATCGGAATCGCCCGTCGAGACGGGCGCTGGATGGGGCGACCCATCCTGACCGGCATCGCCGGAAGCGTTGGGCCTCCGGCTTTGCCCTGAAATAGTATCGAGTTTCAGGAGAAAATCCAATGTCTTCCGAGAATGTTGGAATTGACTACGCAGCTGTCCTGGCTGACTTGAAAGCTAAGCGAGACCGGCTGGACGCAGCCATTGCGGGGATTGAGGCAATGTTGACGGCTACCGGTGCGCCCAGCGGGTCACCCGGAGCCGCCCCCGCGGCAGGTGGAAGCGAGGTCCAACCGGATAGCTTCTTTGGGATGAGCATCGCCGAGGCGGCCAAGAAATTCCTGGTGATGAAGAAGAGGATGCAGACGACCCAGGACATCGCCGATGCGCTTGAGAAAGGCGGCATGACGCACACATCTGGCAACTGGGGGAATACGGTCGGTTCCGTACTGAATCGCAATAACGACTTCGTGCGCATCAAACGGGGCACATGGGGCTTGGTCTCGTGGTATCCGGGACGGAAGCGCACGGATAAGCCGAAGGATGGTGATTCTGCCGAGGAAGGCGGTGAGGTTGCCGACGGCGACACGCTGTGAATACCGACGATCAGTCTCAGTCCTGGCGGATGCACTATCCGCGACGTGGCGAAGTTCTTGGATGTGATTTTGAAGGGCTCAAAGAGCCAGAAATCATCAAGGAACGGCCAGTGGTCATATTCTCGGTATCGCAGGCGCGGCCCAATCTCGCCATTGTTGTTCCCCTAAGCACGACGCCGCCTGACACGATCCAACCTTGGCATCACAAGCTGGAGCTGGTGTGGGAGACCGCCGAGAGCGCTGGGCCAAGTGCGACATGCTCTATGCCGTGTCGTACGGGCGACTCTCCCCGTGGCGTCTGGGAAAGGCTAAGGATGGCGGCCGCCAATACCTGAAGAACTTCTTTGTAGGGGCCAACGACTTTGCCGCAATAGAGAAAGGGGTGTTGGCTGCGCTGAATATAACGCCCAAATGACAAGGCCCCGCCGAAGCGGGGCCTTTAATCGAGGCACCCAGAAGACTTGTCATCGTCCCTCCGGGGCCTGCTACGGTGGTGGTTAACCGTAGACTCACTGTCCTGGTTTTACCCAGGGATCGGCTTCTACTCTACAACCAGAAGTTGTAGTCATCAAACACAATTGCAATGGCGGCAGTGCGCTAGTTCTCTTTTTTGGACCATCTAGCACTGGCAGCATTCCGCGCAATCTGCACACGCCGTTTCTTGGAAAGCTTGTCGGCCCTGGCTCTGCCGCCTTTCAGGCCTCCGCGCCGTCCTAGCGCGACTGCAGCCGGGTCCTTCCCATCCTCCGTCTTTGGCAGTTCAGCCTCGCCGGTGGCAATATCGGCAACCAACTTGGCGAGCTGGTTCGTATCACGCGGTCGCTTGCTTGAGCGGTTAGGCATGTGCTGAGATTATCACAACGCGCCCACTGCCCCAGGTGGCCGAATTTTTTTTGACTCCAAACTGAGACACTACCGCCTCCAGGCTGTGAAGTCAGTTCGTAGCGACGACCCCTACGCTGGCGTCGCTGGCCCGGTCGAGGCGCGCGAGCGCCACCGCGCTGCGCGATTTGAACTCCGCCACGTAGGCGTCCGGGATGGGCGCCGCATCGGGCAACGGGACCGTGCGGGGATTCTTGTGGAGGCCGTTGACCCGGTATTCGTAGTGCAGGTGCGGGCCGGTTGCTGCCCCGGAACTGCCGACGTAGCCGATCGTAGAGCCCTGCTGCACGCGGTCGCCGCTGTTCAGGCCGCGCGCGAAGCGCGACATGTGACCATAGAGCGTCGAGATTCCGCCGCCATGCTCGATGATCACGGCGCGTCCATACCCGCCCTTGGTGCCGACGAAGCTCACGCGACCGTCGCCGGCGGCCTTGATGATCGTGCCGGTGGGCGCCGCGTAGTCCACGCCCTTGTGCGCACGGATCATATTCAGAATCGGGTGACGCCGGCGCGGGTCGAAGTTCGAGCTGATGCGCGTGAAGTCGAGCGGTGCGCGCAGAAACTGACGACGCATGCTGCGCCCGTCCGGTGTGAAGTAGTCCGCGATCTTGCCGTCCGCGGACGCGTAGTAGACGGCGCGATGAGTCGTGCCGGCGTTGACGAAATCCGCGGCGAGGATGCGGCCGTCGCCGATGTATTCGGCGTCGCGGAATTTTTGCTCGTAGATCACGCTGAAGCGATCGCCGGGCTGGATGTCCAGCGCGAAGTCGATGTCCCAGCCGAAGATGTCGTTGGCCAGCCGCAGGATGATTTCGGGACTGACGCCGGCGGCGCGCGCGGCGACGAAGAGCGACGAGTCGATCGTGCCCTGTGCGCGGCTCTCGCGGATCTCGACCGGTGTGGCGACCACTTCGGCCGAGAATGGGCCGCTGCCGGTCTCCTCGACCCGCTTCACCGAAAGCACCTCAGTCTCGCTGATGCGCCGGCTCAGCGCCTGCACCAGACCGTCGTCGTCGTGCACGAGCTTGATCGTATCGCCCGGGCGAAGGCGGTCGAGCTGCTCCTGCACGCCGGGCAGCTCGCGAATGCTCGCCAGGTCCGTGAGGTTGAGCTTCAACTGCCGGAAGATGCGATCGAGCGTATCGTTGCGCCGGACCACGAACTCCACTGTCTGACCGATCGGCTGCGGAACGGCCGGGGCCAGCTCCTCGATCGGCAGGACCGGAAACTCCAGACCCAAAGCGCTTGACTGCAGCGGCGGCGGCGCGAGCTCCGGCTCGCGATTGACCACGAAATACGCAACCGTGCCGCCGACGAGCGGTAGCAGCAGCCCCGAAATGAACCACCGGGTGTGCGCGGAGCGGCGCGACGCCGGCGAGGCGGGTTTGTAGTCGAATGCGATCCTGGGCTGCTCAGACACCTTTGGTTCCCGGGGCGATCAGCGAAATTGCACGAGCGCCGCGAAGTTAGAAGATGCACGGCGCCGCCGTCAACCCACCGCGCGCGAACTGCGCGACGCGCAGCTTGCGGCAATTTGCGATTGCGCCGCCGAACGCCTTAGAGTCGCGCGATTTCCGGTGAAGCGAAGCTATGCTGACAGCTGAAGAGCAACTGGCTGAGTTGAAGCGAGGCACGGCCGAGATCCTGCTCGAATCGGAGCTGCTGACGAAGCTGCGCCGCGGGCAGCCGTTGCGCGTCAAGGCGGGCTTCGATCCGACGGCGCCGGACCTGCATCTCGGCCACACGGTGCTCATCAACAAGATGCGCCGCTTCCAGGAATTCGGCCACGAAGTGCTGTTTCTCATCGGCGATTTCACCGGCCTGATCGGCGATCCGTCGGGCCGCAACGCCACGCGGCCCGCGCTCACTGCCGAGGAAGTGCAGGCGAACGCCGCGACCTATCAGCAGCAGATCTTCAAGATCCTGGACCCGCAAAAGACGCGCATCGTTTTCAACTCGCACTGGATGAACGAGATGAGCTCGGTCGGTCTCATCCGTCTAGCTGCCAGGCACACTGTGGCGCGCATGCTCGAGCGTGACGATTTCGCAAAGCGTTACAAGGGCGGGCAGCCCATCGCTATTCACGAGTTCCTGTATCCGCTCGTTCAGGGCTACGACTCGGTGGCGCTCAAGGCCGACGTCGAGCTGGGCGGCACCGACCAGAAATTCAATCTGCTGGTCGGCCGCCAGCTGCAGGAAGCGTTTGGTCAGGAGCCGCAGGTCGTGATCACGATGCCGCTGCTCGAGGGACTCGACGGCGTCAACAAGATGTCGAAGTCTTTGGGCAATTACATCGCGGTCACAGACACGCCCGACGACATGTTCGGGAAGCTGATGTCAGTGTCCGATGAGCTGATGTGGCGCTACTTCGATCTGCTGTCGTTTCGCTCGAACGCCGAGCTGGCTGGGCTACGCGACGCGATTGCTGCGGGTCGCAATCCGATGGCTGCGAAGGTCGAGCTCGCGAAGGAAATCACCGCACGCTTCCATGGGTCCGCTGCCGCGGATCGCGCCGAGGAAACCTTCCGAAG
>DASYRK010000001.1:0-72500 GCA_036004505.1 Steroidobacteraceae bacterium | reverse complement strand
TCGACCGTTCTTTAAAAATTCGGAAGTTGTTTTGACGCATCAGATTCAGCGAAATCTATGTAGATATAGAGTTCATTGAATCATGTCGCATTCGAGAATCAGCAAACGTATGACTCCAGGCTCATTGGGGTTATATGGTCAAGCGAATAAGCGTATGTGGTGGATGCCTAGGCGATAGAAGGCGATGAAGGACGTGGTAGCCTGCGAAATGCTTCGGGGAGCTGGCAAACAAGCTTTGATCCGAAGATGTCCGAATCGGGAAACCGACTGCTTCGGCAGTACTTGCAACTGAATACATAGGTTGCAAGAGCTAACCTGGGGAATTGAAACATCTCAGTACCCAGAGGAACAGAAATCAACCGAGATTCCGTTAGTAGTGGCGAGCGAACGCGGAGCAGCCCAGTTGGAACCAGTCGAACGAGCTTAGTGGAACGGTCTGGAAAGTCCGGCCATAGCGGGTGATAGCCCCGTACACGAAAGGCAAAGTCGATGACCAACGAAGAGTAGGGCGGGACACGTGCAATCCTGCCTGAACATGGGGGGACCATCCTCCAAGGCTAAATACTCTCTATCGACCGATAGTGAACCAGTACCGTGAGGGAAAGGCGAAAAGAACCCCGGAGAGGGGAGTGAAATAGAACCTGAAACCGCATACGTACAAGCAGTCGGAGCCCTCGCAAGGGGGTGACGGCGTACCTTTTGTATAATGGGTCAGCGAGTTATTCTCAGTGGCGAGGCTAACCGTCTAGGGGAGCCGTAGGGAAACCGAGTCCGAATAGGGCGATTCAGTCGCTGGGAATAGACCCGAAGCCGGTCGATCTATCCATGGCCAGGATGAAGGCAGGGTAATACCTGCTGGAGGTCCGAACGAACTACTGTTGCAATAGTACGTCGATGAGCTGTGGATAGGAGTGAAAGGCTAATCAAGGCCGGCGATAGCTGGTTCTCCCCGAAAGCTATTTAGGTAGTGCCTCATCGAGCACTCCTGGGGGTAGAGCACTGTTTAGGCTAGCGGGCCATCCCGGCTTAGCAAACCTATGCAAACTCCGAATACCAGGAAGTGAACCGATGGGAGACACACGGCGGGTGCTAACGTCCGTCGTGAAGAGGGAAATAACCCAGACCGCCAGCTAAGGCCCCCAATTCATGGCTAAGTGGTGAACGATGTGGGAAGGCATAGACAGCCAGGAGGTTGGCTTAGAAGCAGCCATCCTTTAAAGAAAGCGTAATAGCTCACTGGTCTAGTCGGCCCGCGCGGAAGATTTAACGGGGCTCAAGCCATGAGCCGAAGCTGCGGATCTGCACGCAAGTGCAGGTGGTAGGGGAGCGTTCTGTACGCCTGCGAAGGTGCATCGCGAGATGTGCTGGAGGTATCAGAAGTGCGAATGCTGACATGAGTAACGTTAATGCGGGTGAAAAACCCGCACGCCGAAAGCCCAAGGTTTCCTGCCCAACGTTAATCGGGGCAGGGTGAGCCGGTTCCTAAGACGAGACCGAAAGGTGTAGCCGATGGAAAACAGGTCAATATTCCTGTGCCCGGTGTGACTGCGATGGGGTGACGGAGAAGGCTAGATCAGCAGGGATTGGTTCCCTGTTTAAGCAGGTAGGGGGAGTCGCCAGGCAAATCCAGCGGCTCGTTATCCCCGAGATGTGATGACGAGGTCCTACGTGGACCGAAGTGATTGACGCCCCGCTTCCAGGAAAAGCCTCTAAGCTTCAGGTCACATTGGACCGTACCGAAAACCGACACTGGTGGGCGGGCAGATAATCTGCCAAGGCGCTTGAGAGAACTCGGGTTAAGGAACTCTGCAAATTGATACCGTAACTTCGGAAGAAGGTATGCCTCCGACGGTGTAGGGATTTACTCCCGAAGCCGTTGAAGGCCGCAGGTAATCGGTGGCTGCGACTGTTTATCAAAAACACAGGACTCTGCGAACACGCAAGTGGATGTATAGGGTCTGACGCCTGCCCGGTGCCGGAAGGTTAAGTGATGGGGTTAGCCGCAAGGCGAAGCTCTTGATCGAAGCCCCGGTAAACGGCGGCCGTAACTATAACGGTCCTAAGGTAGCGAAATTCCTTGTCGGGTAAGTTCCGACCTGCACGAATGGCGTAACGCTGGCCACACTGTCTCGACCCGAGACTCAGTGAAGTTGAAATCGCTGTGAAGATGCGGCGTTCCCGCGGCAAGACGGAAAGACCCCGTGAACCTTCACTACAGCTTTACACTGAACTTTGAACCTTTCTGTGTAGGATAGGTGGGAGGCTTTGAAGCCTGGGCGCTAGCTCGGGTGGAGCCAACCTTGAAATACCACCCTGGGATGTTCGGAGTTCTAACCTTGGCCCGTAATCCGGGTTGGGGACAGTGTATGGTGGGTAGTTTGACTGGGGCGGTCTCCTCCCAAAGAGTAACGGAGGAGTGCAAAGGTACGCTCAGCGCGGTCGGTCATCGCGCTCTAGAGTGCAAAGGCATAAGCGTGCTTAACTGCGAGACGGACATGTCGAGCAGGTACGAAAGTAGGTCTTAGTGATCCGGTGGTTCTGTATGGAAGGGCCATCGCTCAACGGATAAAAGGTACTCCGGGGATAACAGGCTTATTCCTCCCAAGAGTCCACATCGACGGAGGAGTTTGGCACCTCGATGTCGGCTCATCACATCCTGGGGCTGTAGCAGGTCCCAAGGGTTCGGCTGTTCGCCGATTAAAGTGGTACGCGAGCTGGGTTCAAAACGTCGTGAGACAGTTTGGTCCCTATCTTCCGTAGCCGTTGGAGATTTGAGGGTGAGCTGTCCTTAGTACGAGAGGACCGGGATGGACGTATCTCTGGTGTTCCGGTTGTCACGCCAGTGGCACTGCCGGGTAGCTATATACGGACGGGATAACCGCTGAAAGCATCTAAGCGGGAAGCCCCCCCCAAGATTAGGTTTCCCTGGGAACTCGATTCCCCTAAAGGGCCGTCGCAGACTACGACGTTGATAGGCCGGGTGTGTACATGCAGCAATGCATTGAGCTAACCGGTACTAATTGCCCGTGAGGCTTGACCATATAACACCCAATGCGCTTGGGCCGCGATGCAGCGGTCTGATGCAATGCAAGGTGTGCTGATTTACTCAATGCGACAATGCGTCGAACAACTTTCGAATTCAGGTGCGGTTGAGCTCTCAACGGGCGCGACCGCTACGTGAGCCAGTTTGCCTGGCGGCTATAGCAGGTGGGAACCACCCGATCCCATACCGAACTCGGAAGTGAAAACGCCGCGCGCCGATGGTAGTGTGCCCTTCGGGCATGCAAGAGTAGGTCACTGCCAGGCTTCTAATTGAAGTGGAAAGCCCTGCCGGACTATCATCCGGCGGGGCTTTTTCCACTTGAAGCACGGAAAATCGGTCACTTGTGGAGGTACCACAATGAACACGCTTGAACGGCGCCAGATCGTACGAGGCCAGGTCATCGACATGGTGGTTGCGAAGACTGCCGTGACCAAGTCCCGTCGTGAACGTGCCGACGCCGCCAAGAAGCTGCGTAAGGCCCTCGCGGCCAGCCGTTACGCCAAGCTGAGAGTCGAGACGATTTCCTATCCGCGCGCCTGAGGGTGGCTGCCGGACCTCCGATCCTTCTAATGAAAGTCCCGCGACTTGCGGGGCAGACGGCGTACCCAGTGCGAGTAGTCCTCGACGTGCCGGGCGACGACGTGAATCACCCCTTTCTCGTTCTGTAGTTCCCCAAGTACGACCAGCAGCGTCGTGCCGATGATCTGATGCCGCTGCTCCGCAAAAACGCCCGGCCAGAAGATGATGTTGTTGATGCCGGTTTCGTCCTCGAGCGAAGCGAAGATGACGCCATTGGCCGTCTGCGGATGCTGCAGATGAGTCACCAGTCCGCTGACGCACACCTCGGCGCCGTTGCCGACCGATTCCAGGTCGCGGCGCCTGAGCACTCCGAGTGATCGTAGGCGCGGACGCAGCAGCGCCAGCGGATGACGCCCGGTGCTGAGACCGAGCTGGTAGTAATCGCGCAGGATTTCTTCCCACTCGCTCGGCGGCGGCAGCGCCGGCGCTGTTTCCTCTGCAGGCGCCGCGGCCAGCAGCCGCAACTCTCGTTCCACGCCGAGCGCATTCCAGTACGCCAGATTGCGATGCTCGGTCAGACGCCGGAACGCCCCGCACATCGCCAGCGCCCGCGTTGCGCGCTGTGGCAATGCAGCCCGCTCCACCACTTCGACCATCGAAGCGAAAGCCTTTTCCTCGCGCGCAGCGACGATCCGCTGCGCTTCTTCCTCGCGCAGACTCTTGACCAGTCGCATGCCGAGACGCAGCGCAAGCTCGCCGCGCTCGCGCTCGAGCGTGCATGGATATTCGCTCGCCATGACGTCGACCGGCAGGATCCGCACGCGTTGCCGCTTCGCTTGCTCCAGCAGCTGCGCCGGCTGATAGAACCCCATGGGTTGACTGTTGATGAGCGCCGCAAAGAACGCTGCCGGGTGATGACACTTCATCCAGCTCGAAACATAGGTGAGCAGCGCGAACGACGCCGAATGCGATTCCGGAAACCCGTATTCGCCGAATCCCTCGATCTGCCGGTAGATCGCTGCCGCGAATTCTTCCGAGTAGCCGTTGGCGCGCATGCCATCCATGAGCTTCTGCTGATACAGCTCCATCTTGCCGCTGCGCTGCCAGGCGCCCATCGCGCGCCGCAGCTGGTCCGCCTCGCCGGGCGAAAAGCCCGCGGCGACGACGGCGATCTGCATCACCTGTTCCTGGAAGATCGGCACGCCGCGCGTCTTCTCGAGCACCGGCCGCAGCGCCTCGCTCGGATACGACACTTCCTCGGGTTGCAGATGGCGCCGCTGGAGATAGGGATGCACCATGCCGCCCTTGATCGGGCCGGGGCGCACGATCGCGATCTCGATCACCAGGTCGTAGTAATTGCGCGGCCGCAGCCGCGGCAACATGCTCATCTGCGCGCGCGACTCGATCTGGAACACGCCGACCGTGTCGGCGCGGCAGATCATGTCGTAGGTCTCCTCGTCCTCGCGCGGGATCTGCTCCATGTTCGTCGGGCCGGTGCCGGTCGCGCCGAGCAGATCGAACGTCCGCTGCAGGGCGGTCAGCATGCCGAGCGCCAGCACGTCGACCTTGAGCAGGCCGAGCGATTCCAGGTCGTTCTTGTCCCATTGAATGACGCGGCGCTCGGGCATCGCCGCATTCTCGATCGGCACCAGCTCGCTGATGCTTTCCTGCGCGATCACGAAGCCGCCGACGTGCTGCGACAGGTGCCGCGGAAAATTCAGCAGCTCCTTGACCAGCGCGCACAGGCGCCGGATGACGTCCGCCTCGAGATACAGCCCCTGGGCAGCGACGCTGTTGCGGAACGTTTCCCAGTCGTCCCAGTACGCCTGCGCTTTCGCGAGACGATCGATCATGTCCGCGTCGAGCCCGAGCGCCTTGCCGACGTCGCGGATCGCGCTCTTCGGCCGATAGGTGATGACGGTTGCCGCCAGCGCCGCGCGCTCGCGTCCATACTTCTCGAAGACGTGCTGGATCACTTCCTCGCGTCGCTCGTGCTCGAAATCGACGTCGATGTCGGGCGGCTCGTTGCGCTCCGCGCTGATGAAGCGCTCGAACAGCGCGGCGATGTTGACCGGGTCGACTTCGGTGATGCGCAGCGCGTAGCACACGACCGAGTTGGCGGCCGAGCCGCGGCCCTGGCACAGGATCGGCTTCGGCCGGCCGCGCGCCCACTCCACGATCTCGTGCACGGTGAGGAAGAAATGCTCGTACTGCAGCTGCCTGATCAGCGCCAGCTCCTTTTCGACCACGGCGCGGATCTTCTCCGGCACGCCTTTCGGCCAGCGCACTTTCAATCCTGCTTCGGTCAGATCGCGCAGATGCTGCGAGGCGTCCAGGCCTTGCGGAACCAGCTCCTGCGGATAGCGATAGCGCAGCGAGGACAGCGAGAACTCGCAGCGTTCCGCGATGCGCAGCGTTTCCTCGAGCAGCTCGCGCGGATAGACCTGCGCCAGCTGCTCGCCGGAACGCAGATGACGCTCGCCGTTGGTATGCAGACGATGGCCCGCTGCAGCCAGAGTGCAGCGATGGCGGATGGCGGTAAGCGTGTCCTGAAGCGCACGCCGCTCGGGCGCGTGCATGTGGACATCGCCGGCGGCCACCAGCGGCAAACCTTGTGCGGTGCCGAGCTCTCGCAGACGTGCAAGGCGTCGCGCATCGTCCGCACCCAGATGCAGCTCGACTGCAATCCAGCAGCGTTCGGGGAAAAGCTCGCGCATCCACGCCGCAGTGCTGGGACGCGGATCTGCCGGCGGTACCCACAGCGCCAGGCAATGCTCCAGTCCCGACTGGAAATCAGTGCGCGTCAGCCGATATTCGCCCTTGTCAGCCGCAAGGCGTGCGCGCGTGATCAGCGCACAGATTTCCGCGTAAGCCGTCTGCGTCGGCGCGAGCAGCACGACGTGCAGATCGTCGATCGTGCGGAACTCCGCGCCGACGATCAGCTTCAGCTTGTGCGCCTTCGCTGCGTCATGAGCGCGCACGACGCCGGCCATCGAGCATTCGTCGGTGACCGCGAGCGCCGCATAACCGAGAGCCGCCGCGCGCGCGACCAGCTCGCCCGGATGCGAGGCGCCGCGCAGGAACGTGAAGTTGCTGAGGCAATGCAGCTCCGCGTACCCGCTCATGACCAGAAACCGTGCAGGTACCAGCCGCCGCGCTCGCCGAGATCGCGATAGACCCACAGGTCCGCGCCGGTGCTCAGGTGCACGATGTAGTAGTCGCGTTGCAGATCGCCGGTGTCCCACCAGCCGCCTTCGATCCGTTCCGGACCGGCCACGATCCGCGGCATGACCGACAGCTGCAGCGGCTTGGGCTCCTGCAGGAGCCACAGCGGACGCTCGGGGAATTGCGGCTTTTCGCGTGCGTCCTGCAAGGGCGCGGCCGCCCAGCTGGCTTCAGGCCGATGATCAGCGACCTGGTGCAGCCCGTGAACCTGCTGCGCCCCGAGTCGTGCCGCGATCCGATCGATCGTATGAGCGAGGTCCTCGCTCTGCTGCAAGGCGCTGCTCGCCAGGTCTGCCTGCAACGCCGCGGGCATGGCGAACTGCTCGGCGTCGAGGCGCAACCCGATCGTCGGCGCGGGCAATTCGCAGCGCTCGAGTCGCTCGCGCACGAGCGCCAGGAAGCGGTTCGCATCGCGCTCGGCCAGCGACAAGCCGATGTCGAGCGGCGTGCCGGCCGCTCCGCGATGCGCGAACGTGATGATGAAGTGCTGCACGCCGGTGTCGCGCGCGCGCAGAAAACCCGCGAATTCGTGCAGCATGCGCCGCAACGGGAACAGCAGCGCTTCCGTGCTCTTGACCTCGAACTCGAAATCGAAGCGCGCAGCGTAACGGTGCGGCAAGCGGAACACCGGCCGCGGATCGGGGGCTGCGCCGATCAGGCGGTCGAGGAAGTTGCCGAGCGCCAGCCCGAAACGTTTGATCACCGCATCGCGCGGCAGCTCCAGCAGCAGACCGATCGTGCGCACGCCAGCCGTGTGCAGCGCCCCGGCAATTTCCGGAGCCAGCGCGAGCTGCGCGATCGGCAGATTGCGAATGCGCAGCAGCAGCGCCGCGGGCGAAGGAATGACGACGCGAATGCCGGCGCGCGCCAGCAATGCAGCGCCCTCCAGCGTCGGACCGATACCGAGCTGATAGCTGTAGTGCAGAAGCTCGAGCTCGCGCTCCAGCGCCGCGATGAAGTTGCGAAAGCCGCCGAACAGTTTGAGGCTGCCGCCGATCTCCAGCCACAACGCGCTGCTGCGCGCCTGGCGAAAATCGGGCGGCACTTCGCCAAGGATCACCGTGCTGCTGAACTGATAAGCCCAGGCAGCCAATCGTTCGAGCGCTGCAGTTTCAGCTGTGGGGCTGCGCTCCAGCTTCTGCACGTCGGGGCAGAGCGCGAGCGCCACCGTATAGTTCATGTCCTGCTTGAGGCGCGCGCGCTCCGCAGCCGGATTGCAGCAGACGATCCAGCGCGCGCTGCCTTCGCAGGCGGTCACGACGAACGCCCGGTCCGTCTCCTCGGAGCGCAACGCTTCCAAGGGCAATTGCGGCAGCGTTATGCACAGCCAGAGCATGGCGCTTCGACCTTGACGGACATGCCGCTGCGTCCGCCGCGGCACTTGAGAACATCGATCTGCAGTGCGCTGCTGTCGGCTCGCCGCAGTTTCAGGCGCAGCGCGGCTGGCGAAGCTTCGCGTGCGGCATCGACGGAGCGATACAGGAATCCAGTGCTGCCGCCTGCCTCGGCGGCGAGTTGCAGCCGACGGATCTCACGATCGCGGATTGCCGCCGGCCAGGCGAGCACGGCGCCGAAAGACCTGCAGCGCAACGACTGCTCGGCGGCCCACAGAATGTCTTCCGCTTGCTGCGCCTGGATGACGAGCACGCGTTCGAGCCGCAAGCCGTGCTGCGACAACGCCGGTGCGAACGGAATGTAAGGCGGAGCGATCAGCGTGATGTGACGCCCGGTACTGGTGATCCGCGCCAGCGCGGGCAGCAGCAGCCGCAACTCGCCGATTCCCGCGGCTGTCGGCATGAGCTCGACGACCGTGCCTGCCTGCCAGCCGCCGCCGGGCAACACCGCATCCAGCTCCGTCCAGCCGCTCGCTTCGATGATCGGCGCGGTAACTGCGCGGCCGTTGCGGCACAGCCAAGCCAGGTGCTGCAGTGTCTCGGCTCGATTCATTGCTGCGCGCCGGGGCGACGTTCACGAACGGCGGCTCGCGCTCAATGCGCAGAGCGCGGTGCGGATCACGCCCGTCGCCAGTCCTTCGATCGCGAACTCCTGCTTGCGCAGATCGATCTCGATCGGCGCATGCTCGGGATTGGCGGGCTCGAGCCGGACGAGCTGTCCCTGCCGCCGGTAATACTTCACCGTCGCTTCGTCGCCGATGCGAGCCACGACGATCTGGCCGTTGCGCGCCTGGTGCGTGCGATGCACGGCGAGCAGATCGCGATCGAGGATGTCGGCGTCCTTCATGCTGTCGCCGCGGACGCGCAGCAGGAAATCGGCGGTTGGCCGGAACAGGGCAGGGTCGACGTTCACGTAATCCTCGATGTTTGCGGCCGCCAGGATCGGCGCGCCGGCTGCAATCCGCCCGAGCAGCGGCAGCCCCGGCGGCGTGGCTTCCGCCAGGCGAATACCGCGCGAGATGCCGGGGATCAGCTCGATCGCTCCTTTCGCAGCGAGCGCCCGCAGATGCTGGTCGATGCCCTGGCGGTTCTTCAGCCGCAGGCCGTCCGCGATTTCCCCGCGCGTCGGCGGCAGGCCGCCGTGGTCCATGAAACGGCGGATAAAAGCCAGCACTTCCAGCTGCTTGGGCGTGAGCTCGGGGATGAGAGCGGGCATGAGAAGCGATACCAGACGGATGTCTGGTATCGAGTCTAGGAGCGTTCGACGCTCACTTCAAGCTTTCTGTGGGCGCCTACGGCGCCTACATGGGCGCGCCGACGCCACCGTAAGGTGTAGAGCTCAGCGAGCTCGCGACGATCCTCGCGTGATCGGGCGCACCGGTGCGCGCGTAGCTGTTGAGCTTGTTGTAGAGCGTCTTCAGGCTGCAGCCGAGCACCGCCGCGGCGCGGCGCTTATCGCCTTCGCAATACTCCAGCGTCACTTCGATCAGCGAGCGCTCCGCCTCGTCGAGACGCGAGCCGAGCGGCACGTGCAATCCGGCAGGCCGCGGCTGTTCGATCTGCTGCGGCATTTGCGCCGCCATCGATAAATTCAGATCCAGGTCGAGCACGTCGTCCGCCAGAATGAAACTGCGCTCGACTGCATTCTTCAGCTCGCGCACGTTGCCCGGCCAGCGATACACACGCAGCGCTTCGGCGAACGTCGGCGAGAAGCGCTTGTGCGTGTTGTTCGCGCGATTGAGCAGGCCGAGAAAATGCTCGGCAAGCGGCGGCACGTCGCCAGCGCGTTCGCGCAGCGGCGGCAGGTGCAGCGGGAACACCGCGAGGCGATACATCAGGTCCTCGCGCAGCTGTCGATTCGCGACGGCTTCCGTAATGTTGCGATTGGTCGCAGCAACGACGCGGATGTCAGTCTTGATCTCCTGCGTGCCGCCGACGCGATAAAAACGGCCGGTCTCGAGGACGCGCAGCAGCCGCGTCTGCATATCGAGCGGCATCTCCGTGACTTCGTCCAGGAACAGCGTGCCGCCAGTGGCGCGCTCGAACACGCCGGCGTGCGCGCGCGACGCTCCGGTGAAGCTGCCCTTCTCGTAGCCGAACAACTCGGCTTCGATCAGCGAGGCGGGAATCGAGCCGCAGTTGATCGCGACCAGCGGCCCCTGTGCACGGTGGCTCAGCAGATGAATGCACTCGGCGACCAGCTCCTTGCCCGAGCCGCTCTCGCCCATGATCATCACGGTCGCCTCGGTCGGCGCGACGCGCTGGATCAGCGCGAACACCTGTTTCATCGCGGGCGAGCGGCCGAGCAAATTGCCCAGTCCGCTCTCGTGCAGAGTAATCCTCGAATCCACTTGGCTCTGTCCCTTGGTCTTCGCTGCGTGTGTGCGCGCGTCCAGATGCAAATTCTTCAAGCGCACCTGCGGTTCCGTTGTAATAAATTTTTTCTTGTCCGAAATCGCGCAAGTGCTATCGGCAAAGTCGCCACGCGACGCTTCGAAGATGGCCGACACGCAATCAGCGAATCGGCCGTGTATGTGATCCACGTCGCACGCCGCCGACGCGATCTGTAGATTTTCCATGGCGGCATAGAACTTGCCGCTCCGGCACACGCTTGCAGATGAAGACCGGGAGAAAGCATGACCTTGCAGGGCGACGCAGCGAAGACCGCAACGGCAGCAGCGCGTCACACGTGGCTCGAAGATGCGGCGGACGACGAGCTCGTCGCGCCGGCGCCGCCGCGCAAAATCAGTATTTTCGGCCTCGGCTACGTCGGCGCGGTGTCGCTCGCGTGTCTCGCGCGCGACGGTCACGAGATCACGGGCGTGGACATCGATCCCGCGAAGCTGGAGATGCTGCGGCGAGGCCAGGCGCCGATCGTTGAAACCGGCATCCAGGAGCTGACTCGCAGCGTCATGCGCAGCGGCCGCGTCACTGTGACCGATTCGGTGCGCGATGCGATTCTGTCGACCGACGTCTCGTTCATCTGCGTCGGCACGCCGGCGCGCGCCAACGGCAGCCAGAACCTCGAGGCCATCGCGCGCATCGCGGAGCAGATCGGCGCGGTGCTCGCCGAGAAGACCACGCGTCACACGATCGTCGTGCGCTCGACCGTAAAGCCCGGCACCGTCGAGGATGTCATCCAGCCCGCGCTGCAAGCCGCGTCGGGCCGCAAGGTCGGCGTCGACTTCAGCCTGTGCTTTCAGCCGGAATTCCTGCGCGAGGGCACATCGATCCACGATTACGACCATCCGCCGCTGAGCATCGTCGGCGCGAGCGATCCGCACGGCGTCGCCATGCTGCGCGGCATCTTCGGCCATCTGCCGTGTGAGTTCAGGGAGACCTCGATCCGCACGGCCGAGATGCTCAAGTACGCGTGCAACGTCTTTCACGCGCTGAAGGTGACGTTCGCGAACGAGATGGGACGCATCTGTCAGGCTGCGAGCGTCGATCCGCACGAAGTGATGCAGCTGCTGTGCATGGATCGGCAACTGAACATCTCGCCCGCCTACCTGCGGCCCGGCTTCGCGTTCGGCGGCTCGTGCCTGCCGAAGGATCTCAAGGCGCTGGTGTATCTGGCGAAGAGCAGCGACGTCGAAGTGCCGATGCTCGCCAGCATCATGGCGAGCAACGCGGCGCATATCGAGCATGCCATCGAGCAGGTGCTCGCGAGCGGCCAGCGCCGCGTCGGCATGATCGGCCTGAGCTTCAAGTCAGGCACCGACGATCTGCGCGAGAGCCCGCTGGTGATCATGGCCGAGCGCTTCATCGGCAAGGGTCTGCAGCTGTCGATCTACGATCCGCAGGTGAACGTCGCGCGGCTGCTCGGCGCTAACCGCCGCTTCATCGAGGAGAGCATTCCGCACATTGCATCCGTGATGACGGGCGACGTCGAGCGGCTCGTTCGCGAAGCCGACGTGCTCGTAGTCGCGACTCGTACGCCCGAAGTGCTGGCGGCGCTGCGAGCGCATACGCGCCCCGAGCAGCTGCTGCTGGATGTCGCCCTTCTGCCCGATCGCGAAGCGCACCAGGCGCGCTATCGCGGCGTGTGCTGGTAGGCGAGGGTGCAATGGGCGTCGAAGGACAGACAGTTAGCTCCGCGGTCGAGATGACGGGGCTCGGCCGGCGCGTGCTGATCATCGTCGAGAACCTGCCGTGCCCGTTCGATCGGCGGGTGTGGCAGGAAGCGCGCACGCTCGCCGCGGCGGGCTATCTCGTGTCGATCATCTGCCCGAAGGGCAAAGGCTACGAGAAGAGCTTCGAGGAGATCGACGGCATCGCGATCTACCGCCACGTGCAGCCCTTCGAGGCCAGCGGTGCGCTCGGCTACCTGGCCGAGTACAGCTGGGCGCTGCTCGCCGAGTTCGCGCTTTCGCTGCGCGTGCTGATGGAGCGCGGTTTCGACGCGATCCACGCCTGCAATCCGCCGGACACGCTGTTCCTGATCGGCGGCTTCTACAAGCTGTTCGGCAAGAAGTTCCTGTTCGATCACCACGACATCAATCCCGAGCTGTACGAAGCGAAGTTCCAGCGGCGCGACTTCTTTTACCGCCTCATGGTCTGGCTCGAGCGGCTGACGTTCAAGACCGCCGACGTCTGCGTCGCGACCAACGAGTCGTACCGCCGGATCGCGATCGAGCGCGGCTCGCGCTCGCCCTCCAAGGTCTTTGTCGTGCGCAGCGGCCCGGATCTGCGCCGCCTGCGCGTGTTGCCGCCGACGCCTGCGCTCAAGAACGGCCGGCGCCATCTCGTCGGCTACGTGGGTGTGATGGGACGGCAGGAGGGTATCGACGGGCTGCTCTCGTCGGTGCAACACATCGTGCAGGTCATGAAGCGCACCGACATCCAGTTCGGCCTGGTCGGCGGCGGCACGGAGCTCGCGGCAATGCGCAGGCTCGCCGAGCAACTCGGTGTTGCGGACTACGTGACGTTCACCGGCCGCGTGCCGGACGAAGAGCTGCTCGCGATGCTCAACACCGCGGACGTGTGCGTGAACCCGGACGTCGCCAACGACATGAACGACAAGTCGACCATGAACAAGATCATGGAGTACATGGCGCTCGGCAAACCGATCGTGCAGTTCGATCTCACCGAGGGCCGCGTGTCGGCGCAGGACGCGTCGCTGTACGCACGCCGCAACGATCCGCTCGACATGGCGCGGAAGGTGGTTGCGCTGCTGGACGACGAGGAGCTGCGCCGGCGCATGGGCGCTGCCGGCCTGGAGAGAGTGAAGTCCGTGCTGGCGTGGGAGCACGAGGCGCCGCGACTGCTCGCGGCCTACGAAGAGCTGTTCAAATGCGATACGTCGCGCTAGCTGCAGGCTTCGACGGGACGCTCGCGCGCGATGGGCGCTGCGACGAGCGTTGCATCGGCTCCCTGCGAGCGCTCGCTGCGACGGGCCGCAAGCTGATTCTCGTGACCGGCCGCGAGCTGCGCGAGCTGCTGGAAATCTTCCCCGAAGCGCGCCTGTTCGACTACGTCGTGGCCGAGAACGGCGCGGTGATGCACCGCCCGTCGACGCGCGAATCCGAAATTCTCGCGCAGGCGCCGCCGGAGATCCTGCTGCAGGAGCTGCGCCGGCGACACGTGACGCCACTGACCGTCGGCAGCTCGATCGTGCGCACGGTGCAGGCGAACGAGGCCGAGGTCAGCGCGGCCCTGCGCAAGCTGCAACTCGATTTCCAGCTCGTGACGAATCCCGGCGCACTGATGATGCTGCCCGCCGGCGTCAACAAGGCGTCCGGCGTGTGGGCCGCGCTGCGCGAGCTCGGTGTATCGCGCCACAACCTCGTGGCGATCGGCGACGGCGAGAACGATCTGGCGCTCTTCGGGTTCGCCGAGCATGCGGTCGCAGTCCAGAACGCGGACCCTCTCGTGAAGCGCGTCGCGAATCGTACGACGCAGGGCGCGTACTGCGACGGCTTCCTGGAGCTCGCCCGTGATCTGATTGCCAACGATCTGGCCGCTGCAGCGCCTCGCCAGAATGTCGTGGTCGGCGTGCGCGCAGACGGATCGGCCGTGGAAATCACTCCGTGCCGCGACTCGGTGCTCGTGCACGGACCCGAGGGCACTGGCAAGGCGGCGCTGTGCGCCCGGCTGCTCGATCAGTTCCTGACGAGCGGTTATCAGTGCTGCATCATCGGCGCGGAAGTCGGCGGCATGCGCGTGCCGGGCGAAGTCGAAGTGTTCGGCGACGCGCACGAAGTGCCGCGGCTCACGGAGATTCTCAGTGCGCTCGATCAGCCGACCACGAGCGTTGCCATCAACCTGGCGGCGCTCACTGTCGAGACGCGTCCGGTGTTCACAGATGCCTTGCTGGTGCAGCTGCAGGCGCTCCACGACCGCCTGGGCCGGCCGCACGCCGTGCTGATCAACCAGGCGCACTCCTTCCTCACGGACGGCGTCATCGCGTCGTCCGCGCGTCTGTCGGAAGTGACCATGATTTACTCGACGGCGGAGCCCGAGCGTCTGCCCGCGCGGATCGTCGACAGCGTCACGCTGACGCTGAACAGCGCCACTCAGGCCGTGATGGCGGGTGGCGCGGAAGTGCGCATTTCCGGGCTCGCCCCGGGCTGCTCCGGCAGCGAGTCGCTGCCGGAATCCGCCGCGACGGCGTCCGGATACTGAATGATCTCTTCGACGCGGTAGTCCTTCAGGCCGCGTGCATGCGTGAAGATGATGAGCTCGCCGAGCAGGCCGAGCGCGAACACCTGCATGCCGAGCACCAGCAGCAGCGCCGCCAGCAGCAGGGCAGGGCGATCGGCCAGCGGCTCGCTGAACAGCAGACGATCCAGGCCGAGATAGCCGATCAGCACTGCGCCGACGCCGAAGGTCGCGGCGCCGAGCATGCCGAAGAAGCGCAGCGGCTTCTTGGTGAAGCGCATCAGGAAGAAGATGCTGAACAGATCCAGCAGGTGATGCATGTACTCGCGCGGCCGGTAGATCCGGCCGTGGCGATCCTGCGCCGATTGCCGCGCCGGCACCTCGCTGACGCGGAAGCCGAGGCGCATCGCCAGGATCGGCAGGAAGCGATGCTGGTCGCCGTACAGGTCGATCTCTTCCAGCACCTGGCGCCGCATCGCGCGCACGCCGCAGCCGAGATCGCGCAGGCGCGCGCCCGTTACGAAGTTCACGAGGCCGTGGAAGGCGGAGCGCCGCATGCGATCGAGCGCGTTGCCATAACGTGGCCAGCGATAGCCGATCGCCATGTCGGTGGTGCTCAACGCTGCGAGGAGCTTGCGGATGTCCCCCGGCTCGATCTGCGGGTGAGCGGGCAGCGTCACGATCGTGCCGCCGCTGGCGCGCTCGAATCCGGCCGTGAGCGCCGCAGCTTCGCCGAAGTTGCGCGTGAGGTTGACGATGGTGAATTCCTCGCCCTCCCGCAACAGCATCTCCAGCGCGCGGCGCGCTTCCGGGCGCGGCCCGTCCAGCACGAAAATGAACTCGTGCGTCGCGCCGGTTGCAGCAATCCCGGCCCGATACTCGCGATAGAGCGCGCCGATGTCGGTGGCGCGGCGCGCGCCGATCGGCACGATGACGGAGATCGACGGAGGGGCGGCTTGCGGCTTCATGGTGCTCTATAACGCTCGATCCGCGTCGGGGTTGCGTTCCCCTGCAAGAATCGTCTGCGTCAGCTTGAGGAATTCACGGTCACGGACGTCGCCCCGCGCGTAGATCAGCTCCGCCAGCGCGCCGCTGCACAGCAGGATCAGTCCCGAGCCGAGGAAGATCACGCCGGAGCCGGCGATCGGCAGCGAGAAGGCGTCCTCGCCCACCAGCAGCACGTCCGTGACGGTCTGGCCGAACGCGAAGAACGCGAGCGCAAACAGCGGCAGCGCCAGCAACGCGAACCAGCGCAACGGCCGCGACGCGAAGCTGGCGATCGTCTTGATCACCATCAGGTCGAGCAGCACTTTGTAGATGCGCGACAGCCCGTACTTGGACTCGCCGAACTGGCGCGCGTGATGCCGCACGCGGATCTGCGCGACGCGCGGGCCGGCGATCGACGCCATCGCGGGAATGAAGCGATGCATCTCCGAGTACAGCGGAATCCGCTTGATCAGCGCCGCGCGGAACGCCTTGAGCGAGCAGCCGTTGTCCTTGATCGGCACGCGCGTCACCTTGCCGATGAGCCAGTTGGCGATGCGCGAGGGAATCCTGCGCGTGATCAGCTTGTCCTGGCGGTTGTGGCGCCAGCCGACCACGACGTCGAAGCCGGCGTCGATCTGCTCGAGCAGCAGCGGGATGTCGGCCGGGTCGTTCTGCAGATCGCCGTCCATCGTGACCAGCACTTCGCCGTTCGCGTGCTCGATACCCGCAGCCATCGCCGCTGTCTGGCCGTAGTTGCGCCGGAACTTGACGATGCGCAGGCGCGGATCGCGGCGCGCCAGCGCGGTCGCGACTGCGACGGTGTCGTCCTTGCTGCCGTCGTCGACGAACACCATTTCGAACGAGCGGTCGAGCGCGGCCAGCGCCTGAACGATCGCGTCGTACAGCGGCCGCACGCTCTCCTGCTCGTTGTAGAGCGGGACAATGACTGACAACGCGGGCACTACAGCGCTCGTCGTGCGTTGTGCTGCGTCGATGTTGCCATCCTGCGTTGTACTTTTTGCACCGGACATGACTCGATCCAACGTTCTTACAACCGTATTTCGCGCTGCCGGCCCCGTCGCAGTGAACTTTCCGACAGGGTTTCGGCGGGCCGAGTGCCGTCGTGCCGCGCATCGCCGACCGATCGGCGACTGCATGAAGCGACACTGCCCATCGTTGGCACATGACCTGCAAGGTGCAGGCCAACATGCCAATCCGAACGTCACTTCCCGCTGGAGCGTACTGAATGCTGCTGCGTAGATTTTTCCTGACCGCGCGCCTGCTGCTGTTGAGCGGCGCCGCATACTTTGGGTGTATCGGATCTCTGCACGCGCAGGCCACGGCCGGTTACACCGTGAAGCCGGGCGACACACTGGAAATTTCCGTGTGGAAGGAGCCGGACCTGCAACGCACGGTGCTGGTGCGGCCGGACGGCCAGTTCTCCTTCCCGCTCGTCGGCGAAGTCGACGCGCGCGGCAAGACCGTGGCGGAGCTCAACAAGACCGTGAGCGACCGGCTCACGAGGTACATCTCCGACGCGGTGGTCACGATCTCGGTGCAGGAGATCAAGGGCAACAAGATCTACGTGCTCGGCCAGGTCAACAAGCCCGGCGAGTTCATCGTCAATCCGAGCGTCAACATCATGCAGGCGCTCAGCATGGCCGGCGGTATGACGCCGTTCGCGGCCACCAACGACATCATCGTGCTGCGCGGACAGGGCAAGCAGCAGAACGCCATGGCGTTCCGCTACAACGACGTGGTCCGCGGGCGCAGCCTCGACACCAACATTGAGCTTCTGAGTGGAGACATCGTTGTCGTGCCGTAAAACGCCGCGGCGCCTGGTTACGCCGCAGTTCATCAGTCCGGTCGTTCTGTTTGCCGCGCTCGCGGCCGGCAGCGCGAGCGCTGCAAATTGGGAAGTCGCGCCGCGCGTGGAGGCCGGCTATCGCTACAGCGACAACTATCATCTCGGGCCGCCCGGCACCGAAGTGGAAGTGTCGGGCGCCGAGGCCGACGCGGCAGTCACGTTTCGCACGCTCGATCCGCGCACGCAGATCGAGATCACGCCAAGCGTGCAGGGAACCTACTTTGGCAGCGACTCCGACGACAACCTCGCCAACTACTATCTCGACGCCAGCGTCATCGACAAGACGCCGCGGCGACGCATTGGCGTGACCGGCGAGGTGTCGCGCGAGGATGTCACCCGCAGCGAGTTGCCGGAGGGCGGCGCTGGTGGCGGCGATCTCGGCAGTCCGCCCGAGGGCGACTCGGGTCGCTTCGTCCAGCACAACGAGCGCACGTTCGCGCGTATCGCGCCCTTCTTCAGCTACGACGTTTCGCAGCGCCAGGTCGTGGACTTCGCAGCGCACTACGTGCGCGCGGATTTCGAGTCGCAGCTGGACGGCGCGCAGGTCGACTGGAGCGACGCTGGCGTCGAGGCGGGTTGGGGCTACCAGGTCTCCGAGCGCTCCACTTTCAGCCTCAGAGGTGTCGCGTCGCGATACGAAACGGTTTTCGATACCGACGCGTACGGCGCTTATGTGCAGTGGGATACGAAGTTCACCGAGAACTCCCGCGCTTACGTTCGCGTCGGTGCCCAGCAGACTGAACCGGAGATCGGCGAAAGCGACACCAACGTGCTGGCGGGCATCGGCGGCAGCTGGAATACGCTGCGCAACCATCTGTTCATCGATCTCACACGTACGGTCCAGCCGGTGTCGGCGGGAACTGTTGTGGAGCGTTACCAGTTGCGTATGCAGATTGACCACGAGGTGTCGCCCCGCGTCTCACTGCTGCTGGCGGCCCGCGGCTCGCGCGACGAGGACATCGCTCAGACGGGTACCTTCCCGACGCGCAAGTACGCAGCGGCCGAGGGCGGGTTCGAGTGGCGGGTGTTGCGCAACTTCGCGGTGACTGCGACCTATGGCTACCGCTGGCAGGAGTATGCGGATGAGCTGTCCGATCGCAGTGCGAACACGTTCCTGATCGGCCTTGTCTACGAACCGAAACGTCCGGAATAGAGCCAGAGCATGCAACAGCAATCCATCGCCCAGTCCCCGGCCGACGAGACGCCGGGGTTCGGCGACTACCTCGGCATCGTCCGCAAGCGCAAGCACCTGTTATTCCTGATCGGTCTGCCGATCCTGGCGCTCGGCGCTCTGGCGGCGCTCATTCTGCCGGATGTCTACCGCTCCTCGGCCCTGATCGAGATCGAAGGCTCCGAGAGCGCGCGGCAGAACGTCGCCGACGTGACGCTGCAGGACGCGATCGCGCGCCAGTCGGACGAGCCGCTGTATGCCGATCAGTACGTGCAGAGCCTGAGCACGGCGGTGCTGAGCGACGAGAATCTCTCGAAGTTGCTGGCGAAGGAGCAGCTGTACGACGACCAGAAAGAGGACCCGAAAGGCGCGCTCATGCGCCTGGGCAAGGACGTCAAGGTCGACATGGTCACCGTGCCGATTCTCGATCCGGAGTCCGGTCGCGAGCGCGAGGTGGTCACTGCCTTCACCGTGAGCTACGACAACCTCGATCCGCAACGCTCGTACGCGGGCGCGAAGTGGCTGACGCAGGCGTTCCTCGAGGGCAATCGCCAGGACCGCCGCAGCTACGCCTCCGGCACGGCGAAATTCTTCGCCAGCGAGGCCGAGCGCATGCGCAAGCGCGTCGGCGAGCTGGAAGGCAAGCTCGCGGAGTTCAAGGCGAAGAACGTCGGCCAGCTGCCCGAGCTGAACGATCTGAACATGAACTCGATGGATCGGGCCGAGAACGAGATCAACAGCGTCGAGTCGCAGCTGCAGGGCTTGCGGCGCGAGCGCGTGTTCCTCGTGGCCCAGCTGCAGCAGGCGCGCTCCACCGGGCCGGAGACGACCAGCGTCAATGCGCTCGAGGCGGAGTACAAGCAGAAGTCGGCGATCTATGATTCGAATCATCCCGACATGATCTCGCTGCGCCGGCAGATAGACATGATGCGCAACGGCGGCTCGCCGACCGGCATGACGCTGCGCCAGCAGGTGCAGCAGCAGAGATCCATTCTCGCGGAAGCGCGCCAGCGCTACGGCGAGGACCATCCGGACATCAAGCGCATCCAGCGCAACATCGAGTCGCTGGAAGCGCGCATCAAGTCGGGCGAGTCAGCCGACACGACTCTGGCGGCGGATTCGCCGATGGCGGTGCAGCTGCAGACGCAGCTCAACGCCACCGACACGCAGATCGCAGCGATGCAGCAGCGCGGCCTCGAGCTGCGCAGGAAGATGACGGACCTCGAGGGGCGCATGAACACGGCGCCGCAGGTGGAGAAGGAATATCAGGCCGTGACGCGCGATCTCGACGGCGCCCGCGCCAAGTATCAGGACCTGGTGAAGCGCCAGATGGATGCGGAAGTCAGCGAGGCCGCGATTGCCAACGGCACGGCCGACAAGTTCCACATCAAGTCGCAGCCGACGCTGCCGGACAAGCCGGCGAAGCCGCAGCGCATCGCGATCTTCGCGGTCGCGCTCGCATTGGCGATGGTGGCCGCGCTGAGCTCCATTGTCTTCGCGCAGCTGTTGGACCCGACTGTGCGCGGCGTGCGCGACATTCGCGACATTCTCGACGTTACGCCGCTGACCGCTGTGCCGGTCATCGAGCAATCCGGACGCAATCCGCATCGCAAGATGCGCTGGGCGTTCTCACGCGCAGCAGCCGCGGTTCTGATAGCAGTCGGCGCCGCCGCCGCGTTCATCATTCATTGAGGCGAGGACGAGCACGCTAATGAGCATCATCGAAGAAGCAGTGCGCAAGAGCGCGGAGCGCAACAAGCGGCAGTCCACCGCGACCGACGCGGCGAGAGGCCAGGCGCGCCTGCGACGCGTGCCGACGGCGCCCGTCGATACCTCGCAGATGCAGCGCTTCCAGCCGATCGCGCTGGACAAGGCTGCGATGCACGACTCGCTCGTGCTGCCGCAGCTCCAGGACGCGGGCGCCTTGCGCGCCTACAAGATCCTGCGTACGCGCGTCCTGCGCCGCCTGGAAGCAAACCAATGGCGCTCGTTCGCGCTCACCGGCGTGACCGCCGGCGAGGGTAAGACGCTCACGGCCATCAACCTCGCGATCGCGTTGTCGCAGGATCCCAGCACCTGGGTCGCGCTGATCGATCTGGACTTGCAGCGGCCGCGCATCGCGGAGTACCTCGGTATCCGCAACGCGCACGGCGAGAAAGGCCTGGGCGACTACCTGCACGGCAACGCCAGCTTCGAGAACATCGTGTACGCGCCGGACATCGAGCGGCTGCTCGTGATCCCGAATTTCACGCCGATCGTCAATTCGTCCGAGATGCTGGGTTCGCAGCGGATGCTGGAGCTGATGCAGGCGCTGGATGCCGAGCAGCCGCGCCGCGTGCTGATCTTCGACATGCCGCCGGTGCTCGCGGCCGACGACGTGCTCGCCTTCGCGCCGCAGATCGACGGCTTGCTGCTCGTCGTCGCGGAAGGCACGACGGACCGCAACTCCCTGCGCCGCGCCAAGGAAGTGCTCGCGGAGATGAACCTGCTGGGAGTCGTGCTGAATCGCTCGGCTGAGCGCAACGACAAGGCGTACTACCACTACGGCAAGCAGCAGTAGCGGCGCCGCGGGCCCTACGTCGCTACACGCGGCGGCGTAGGCTTGCCAGGCGTCGGCTCCGTGGCCTGAGGATCGGCGGGCGGTCGCACCGCACCGGTGCGTGCAACCAGCATCAGCCACCACGGCAACCACACCACGATCTGGAATACGCGGGCCGCCACGGACAGCGCCAGCGAATCGTCCGGCCGCATGCCGCCCAGCGCCATCACCCCGATGAAGATCGCTTCGTAGACGCCGAGTCCGTCGATGGAGATCGGCAGCCGCGAGATCAGGATCGCGAGCGGCACCGCGGCCAACAGCAGGACGGCGTTGAAATGCAGCTGCAGCGCCAGCGCTACCAGCCCATAGCAGACAGCGACCAGCAGCTGTTCCGCGACCGTCAGGATGAAGAACAGCCCGAGCCTGCGCCGATCGAAGGACAGCGAGCGATATGCCTCGTGCAGGCGGACGACGAGCCGCGCGGCCGAGCTTTGCGCGACCCGCTGAGGTAGCAGTCCCAGTACGGACGTGACGGCCTTGCTGTTGAACGAGAGCAGCAGGATCCCGATCGCGACGAGCAGGCTCGCAACACCGATGAGGAGCGGCGTACCGTACTCGCCGGCGTCGGGCACGATGAACCGCAGCAGCAGCAGGCTCATCACGGCCATCAGCAGCGCGGAGATGAAGCCGAGGCCGCGCTCCACGAGAATCGTCGCGAGCGCATCGTCGACGCGCACGCCGAAGCGACGCACCAGCACGATCCTGATGCCGTCGGCGCCGACGGTGCTCGGCAAGGCCAAACCCCACATCATGGAGCTGCAATAGACCATCAGCCGCTCCATCAGCGTCACGCTGTAGCCGCGTATCTTGAGCAGCAATCCCCACTTGAAGCTCATCAGCACGCGGTCGAGCGTAAATGCGCCGAGCGCGACCAGCGCCCAGAACGGGTCGCAGCGCATCAGCGTGTGCAGCACTGCCCGGACGTCGACGACGTAGATGAGCAGTAGCGCGCAGGCGAGGACCGTGATCGAGATGCGCAGCCAGTGTTTCATGCAGAAAGGCTGAAGGCTGTGGGCTGTGGGCTGTCGCCGGAAGGGCTCAACTCGGCGCGCATGTCCGCCTTCGACTGGCCGAGAATCTTCATTCGATACCACACCTCCGCGTTGATGAGCAGCCACAGGCGGTTGCCGTGGTCGGCGCGCTTCGCCAGGTGCTCGTCGATCAGCCGCGTCATGACGCTACCGTCGAGGATGCCATCGTGTGCAAGGCGCGAGTCGCGCAGGCAGCTCGTGTAGAGCTGGGCGTACTCCTTCTGCAGCAGGTAGGGCAGGGCGGATGAGAAGCCCTGCTTCGGGCGATTGAGAATCTGCGGCGGCAGGTAGCGCGCGGCGAGCTTGCGCTGGATGTAGCGCAGCGTGCCACCCCGCACCTTGAGTGCCGGCGCAAGGCGCGCGGCGAACGATGCGAGCTCGTGGTCCATGAACGGACTGCGCGCCTCGAGCCCATGCGCCATGCAGATGCGGTCCGTGATCATCACCGGGTGATTCGGCAGGCGCACCATGCTGTCGGCGAACAGCATCTTGTCCAGCGCGCCGCCGCCCGATGTTTCGTACGGGGCGCGGATCGCAGCTTCCGCGTCGAGCTGCCGCCACTGGTCCGCGAGCCGCGGAGCGAACAGCTGCGCGCGGCGCTCGCGATCGAAATAGAAATACGAAAGGCTCGCGGCGTAGCGCGCGCCGCCGGAATGGAACGACAGGTGGTGCAGCCAGCGCAGCTGATGGCCGACGCTCTTGTACCAGCCGGACTCCGGAATCAACGCGACCGCCGGAGCGAGCACGCGACGGCGCAGCGCCTCCGGCACCTTGCCGTAATGCGACGCGTACAGGTTGCCGTAGTAGCGGTCGTAGCCGCCGAACAGCTCGTCGCCGCCGTCGCCGCCGATCACGACCTTGACGTGGCGGCGCGTGAACCGCGCCAGCAGCCACGTGCACGCCGAGAGTGGGTCCGAGGGCTCGTCGAGCGCCGCGACCAGGTCCGGCAGCAGCGCAGTGATCTCTGGCCTCACGCGCTCTTCGTGATGCTCGGTGCCGAACAGCTGCGCCACCGCGCGCGCGGCCGGCGCTTCGTCGAAGCGCTGATAGTCCAGGCCCATCGTGAACGTCGGCAGCTTCTGCACGCCCAGCTTGCGCGCGAGCATTGCGACCAGCAGGCTGGAATCCATGCCGCCGCTGAGGAACGCGCCCACCGGCACGTCGCTCACGAGGTGCAGCCGCAGCGCGTCTTCGACGCGCGCTTCCAGCTCGTCGCACAGCTGCTCTTCCGAGCCGCTCAGTTTCGGTTCCTGCTCCAGGTGCCAGTACCGCTCGATGCGCGGCGCGCCGCCGGCTTCGAGCACCAGCGAATGGCCGGGCGGCAGCTTGTGGATGCCCTCGAACATCGACAGCGGTGCGTCGATGAGCCGCAGGGCGAGATACTGATCGAGCGCTGCGAGATTCATGCGCGGCGGCCGGCCGTCGAATGCGAGCAGCGCTTTGATTTCGGAGGCGCACGCGAATCCGCGCGCGTCGCACGAGTAGTACAGCGGTTTTTGTCCGAGGTGATCGCGCGCGGCGAACAGGCGGCGGCGCTTCGTGTCCCACAGCATGAACGCGAACATGCCGCGCAGACGGTTCAGCAGCCGATCGCCGTGGCGCTCGTACAGCGCGATGATGACTTCGCAATCGCTGTGCGTCAGGAACTGGTAACCGTCGCGCTCGAGCTCGCGGCGCAGCTCGCGGTAGTTGTAGATCTCTCCGTTGCACACCAGCAGGATCGAGCGATCCGCGTTGCGCAGCGGCTGCTGACCGCCCGCGAGATCGATGATCGACAGCCGGCGGTGTCCCAGCGTGGCGAGCTCGTCGTGATAGATGCCTTCGCCGTCCGGGCCGCGATGGGCGAGCGCATCCAGCATGCGACGCATTGCGACGTCGCGCGCCGGGTCAGAGTTGACGATGCCTGCGATGCCGCACATTCAGAGGTGACTACTGCCGGTGGGTGCCACGCCGCGGTGCGCTGTGAGGCGTCGGTCGATGACAGCCTCGAACACCTGCTCATAGCGGGCCGCGCAGCTGTCAATGAAATAGTTTTCGACGGTCTGTCGGTTCCGTTGCCCGAGGCGGCGCCGCAAATAAATGTCGGCATGAATTGCACGGACTGCATGGGTGAACGCGCCCGAGTCGTTGAGCTTGACGACGAAGCCGGTCTCGCCGCTCGCCAGGAAGTCCGTCTGCCCGCCGCGGTCGTAGCACACGATCGGCAGCGCAAACGCCATGGCTTCCAGGAACACCAGGCCGAAGCCCTCGTGCTGACTGGTCGAGACGAAAGCGTCGGCGATCGACAGCGCGGCGTACTTTTCAGCGTCTGCGACCTGGCCGGGCAAATGGACCCGGTTTGCGACGCCGAGTTCGGCGGCGCGCTGCCGGATCGCAGTGGCGTCCGGACCGTCGCCGATGACGAGCAGATGCGCATTCGGGATACCGCTCGCGCACAGGACGTCGACCAGCTGCGTGCTCGCCTTGCGTGCGACCAGCCGCCCGATCGTGACCATGACGAAGGCGTCGTGCGGCAGCCCGAACGTCGCGCGCGACGCGACGACTCGCGCCGGCGGGCGCTCGATGCCGAGCGGAATGAGTCCGACCTCCCTGTGCACGCCGTACAAATCGTTGACGTGCCGCACCGTGTCGCGCGACTGGCCGACGACGTCGTCGGCGGCTTTGAGCAGCCAGCGCACGGCCGCTCGCAGCGGCGCGTGCAGATGCGGCGAGGAGCGCTTGCTCGGATCGAACAGATCGCCGCCGTGAACCGAGAGCACGTTCGGCAGATGATGCGCGCGCGCCAGCGCGTGGCCGAGCGGGCCGGTGGGCACGACGAAATGCGTGTTGATCACGTCGAACTGCTGTCGCCGCAGCGCCAGGCCGCGCACGAAGCCGCTCGGCAGGTACGCCAGCATCGAAGGAAAGTTTGCAACGGCGAGCTGGCGGCGAAAGAACACCGGCACGCGCACGACCTGTACGCCCTGATCGTTGGCTTGCGCGGCGAGCTCGCCCGCGCGTGACGTCAGCACCGTCACTTCGTGGCGCCGCGCGAGCTGCCGCGCGAGGGCCGCCATCACGACGCCGCCGCCGCCGCCGAGCGGCGGATATTCGTAGTTGCAGAAGAGGATGCGCATCAGCAATACCGAGCAAGATCTATGCCTGTCCGAACATCACGGACTGCCCATCCAAACGAGGGAACTCGGGCTTGCGTTCCCGGATTTACACACACGTTATCCGTTATCCGCTTACAGCCATGAACGTTCAGCCCCTCATGCCCGAACGAGCCCCCGGGACGCGCCGCGTCCTCGCCGCCCGCCTGGAGCCCTTCGACTCCTACTGGCAGGCGCCCAAGGACATCGAGGCGGGCTACCGCTCGTTTGCCGCGTACTACCGGGCGAACTACCTGCAGCACCTGCCGGCCGACCGCGCCGCGCGCATCCTGGTGATCAGCTGCGGGCCCGGCTACCTCGTCGAAGTGCTGGCCAAGGCCGGCTACCGCGCGGTCGTCGGCATCGATTCCGATCCGTCCAAAGTGGAGCACGCGCGGCGTCACGGCCTGCCGTGCGAAGTGGCGGAGGCGTTCAATTACCTCGAGCGCAGCCGCGGCGAGTTCGACGTCATCATTCCGGAGCAGGAGCTGAACCATCTCACGCACCAGGAGACGATCGAATTCCTGCAGCTGTGCCACGCAGCGCTGCGCCCGGGCGGCCGCATCGTCGTGTACGCGATGAACGGCGCGAATCCGCTGGTCGGCTCCGAGAACCTCGCGCACAACATCGATCACTTCTACCTCGTGACGGAATACAGCCTGACGCAGCTGCTGGAGCTCGGCGGGTTCCGCCAGGTGCGGCCGTTCGCGCTGAAGCTGTACGTGTTCTGGAAGAATCCGCTGAACTACGTCGGCCTCGCGGTCACGGCGGTGCTGGAGCTGACGATGCGCGTGATCTTCATGCTCTACGGCAAGAAGGTGCACGTGCTCAGCAAGAAAGTCGCGGCGGTCGCGGTCAGGTAATGCTCAGTCGTCTAATGCTCAGTCGTCGTCCCTGATCGTCGCTTCGGCGCTCGCGATGGCGCCCAGCCGCGCGTTCTGCGGCGACTTCAGCTGCACCGTGAACGTCTCGTCGCCTTCCTTGAGCAGATCGTTGCGCAGCGGCACGTAGATCGCGCGCTGCGCCTGCCCGTCGGCGAACTCCACGGAGCCCGCGGCGCTCGATGCGAAGTCGATGCCGGCGTCTGCACTGCCGCTGATCGCGACCCACTGCACACGTGCGCGGCCGCGCAGCGGTTGCGAGCGCTTGATCAAGAACACCGCCGCCACGGAGCTCTCCGTGGTGACGATCGAGCCCGATTCGAAGGAAATCTCGCTGAGCGGCGCAGGCGGCGCCGACGGCTTCGGCGGCGCGGCAGCGGGGGCTGAGCCCGCGACAGGCGAGAGCATCGCGGTCTTCGCGCCGTTCGGCGAGGCCGCATCGGACAGTGGGAACGGCTCGTTGTCGGACATCGAAGGCAGCGAATCGCGCGGCCGTTCGACCGCGCCCGCCACTGAGCTCGTCAGCGGCGCCGCAGTAGTCTCGGGCGGCGTCGCATCGGCAATTGTTGCAGCCTCCGCCGGTTCGTCCGGACCGTCCTGGCGCTGCCAGGCGATGAAGATCACGACGATCGCGCAGGCGACGAATACGAAGAAGCCCCAGCCGCGCTGTTTCGGCATCAGCTCCGGCTGCAGCTCGGTCGGGACCACGTTATCCGTCGGCCGGATCGGCGGCGCCACGGCAATCGGCTCGGACTCGGTGAGCAGCGAGTCCAGCACGGTGAGGATTTCCGCCGGACGCTGCTCGCGATCCCAGGCGAGCGCAGAAAGCAGGGCGAGCCATTGCGGCGCGGAGAGATTCCAGGCGCGCGCCGGCGTCATGCCCGCATCGCGCGCTTCGAGCGACGAGCGATGCTGGAACGGATGCTGGCCAGTGAGCAACTCGTACGCGACGCACGCGTAGCTGAACACGTCGTCGCGCCTGTCCGGCGTTTCGCCGCTCAGCACTTGCGGGCTCGCGTACGCCGGCGTGCCCGCGGGAATGCGCGAGCTGCCGCCCGAGAGCGCGGCGGACGCGCCGAAGTCGACGATCTTCACGTCCTCGTCGCGCGTCAGGAATACGTTGCCCGGCTTGAAGTCGCCGTGCACCACGTCGTGGTCGTGCGCATGGTTCAGCGCCAGCGCGCTCGAGCGCAGGATCTTGTTGGCGAGCGCGCGCGGCAGCATCGTCCAGTCGCGGACGATCGTCGACAGCAGTCGGCCTTCGATCAGCTCCATCGTGATGAAGCACGACTCGTCCCGCTCGTGCAGGTCGAACATGCGCACGATGTTCGGGTGCGACAGCTTGCTCGCCTGCTCGAACTCGTGATGCAGGCGCGCTGCACCCCGCGCGAGGTCGCCGCGATCGCTGCGCGGCGCTTTCAGGGCAACGCGCAGGTTCGGTGCGGTGCTGGCCGATGTCATGTCTCGCGCCTGGAACACGACGGCCGTGCCGCCGCTGCCCAGGACTCGCTCGAGAATGAAGCGGTCGCACAGGATCTCGCCCGGGGCGAGCGCCTGCGGCGCTGCCGGCCGCTGCCGGCCGAGTCCCGGGAGCTCGCGGGCGACGAAACCGGTATCGGCCTCGCGCTCGAAATGCTCGAGGTCCGGCGTGCCGACGATCTCTGCAGGCATCTCTGCGGACAGGTCTGGGGACAGGTCTGGGCGGTCGGTGTCGGTCGTCACTGGTGCAAGGTCCGTTGTGTGCTCACCGGTCAGGTCCATGGTGGATTCGAGGTCCATCGTGGGTGGTATGCGCTCGGGCCGGTTGCCCGCTGCCATCGCCGGATCGAGAAATGTTGCAGACATAGGTCTTACGCCGACTCCACTCTGCCGACTTCACCCGCGGCGCGCGGCGCCAGCAGGCCGCGCGAGCGATACCAGCGCGCGGTGTCGGCCGCACCCGATTGAAAATCGATCTCCGGCGTGAAGCCGAGCAGCCGTTGCGCTTTCACAGTCGAGAACACGAACGACTTGCGGAAAAAGTCCAGCCGGCGCCGATGCAGCGGCGGATGAATACGCAGCGGTTGCAGCGTTTTCTCCATCACCGTTGCTGCCGCCACGAACGGCCACAGCGGCAGCTTCGCGCGCGGCGGCTTGCGCTCCAGCGCTGTTGCGATGCGCTCGACCATTTCGTTCGTCGTCATCACTTCGCGTCCGGCCATGATGAACGTCTCGCCGACCGCGGCCGGATGCTCGGCCGCGAGCCACAGGCCGCGCACCAGATCGTTCACGTGAATGCACTGCCGGCGGTTCGTGCCCGCGCCGATCATGAAGAACTGGCCGCGCTCGAGCGCGCGGAACAGCTTCAGCAGGCGCCAGTCGCCGGGCCCGTAGGTCTCGGCTATGCGCACGATCGCCGTGTCGAAGTCGTAGGCGCGCGCGCGCACCAGCGCCTCGGCCTCGAGCTTCGTCTCCTGGTAGGGATTTTCCGGGCGCAGCTCGCTCTGCTCGTCGAGCTGCTGCTGGCTGCCATCCCCATATACACCCATCGTGCTGCCGTACACGAAGCGCCGGATCCCGGCGCTGCGGCATTCCTCCAGCAACTGGCGCACGACGTCGACGTTGACCGAGCGGAAGTAGGCGGCCGGCATGTGCGATTCGTGCTGGGCCGCCGCCAAATGAATCACGACCGTGCGGTCACGCACCAGTCGTCGCACCAGGCCGACATCGTGCAACGTGCCGATTTCCACCGGCACATCCGCGGCGCGCAACTCGGCGAGACGCTCGCGCTCCACGTCGATTTCCGCGCGCCCGGTGCCCAGCACGTCGATGCCGCTGCGGCGCGCGTGCAGCGCGAGGCGCGAGCCGATGAAGCCGGTCGCGCCGGTGATCAGCAATCGCATCGATGTCTGGCCTTGTCGATTGTTCATGGTCATTGCGTCAGGGTCACCCGCGTGAGTTTGCAAGCATCGCGCCATGCGCGATCCGTGCGTCGTCGCTCGCGGACACCGGCGCGGAGGTCACTCGCGCGAGATGACGCGCCAGCGTGCGCTCCGTCGCCGACAGCTCTTCGCGCATGCGGTTGTCGGACCAGCGCAGGTGATTTGCCATTTCCATCGCAGCAGCCTCGAGCGCGCGGCGGCCCGGATGCGAACCGGCCGCCAGTTCGGTGCGACGCATGACGACGTCTTCGAGTTTCACCGCCATCTCCTGATCGATCGCGTGGCGGATCTCCGCGAACAGCGTGGTCGTATCGGGGACGGGGTGAGCGTCGCGACCGCGCAGGACTTGCGCGTACTGCGTGCCATGGTTGCGAAGCAACGCGCGCAGGGTCTCGTCGTTGACGCCGGCCGGCTTCGTACGCAAAGCCTGCGCTTCGAACGCCGCGAAATCTTCGATGTCACCGCCCGCGAGCGGCAGGCGCGCGGTATTCGCAGACGTCGGCGGGCGTGGCAGCTGTCGCAGCAGCATGTCCAATGCACGCGCAGCATCGGCTCGTGCAGTCGTGAAGCGAATGCCGACGAGACTCACCAGGCCGCCAACGCCGTGCGCCGCGCGATGATCGATGAGCCGGGATTCCTTGCCGAAGCTCAGCTCGGTTTCCGTCGCGGTCTCGCCGAACGGCACGAGGCCGCAGCTCGCGAACGTCACTTCGGACGGCGACAGCTGCAACGCCGGATAGACGCAGTTCAGCTCGGCCATCCACGTATCCAGCTCTGCCGGCTGCACGTGCGCGGCATCGGGGAATTCCGGGAACAGGGAGTGCCACACGCCGATGAGCGTCTTGTCGCGCCAGGGCACCGCGAACAAGTGTCGCGTCGCGCGGCCGAGCACTGCATCTTTGTCGCGGCTCAATCCCTGCACGGCGACGCCATATTCCGAGGTCGGCGCGCGATCGACGATGAAATACGCGTCGCGCGAGTAGGGCAGGCGGCGCCACGTACCGAAGCGCTCCGGATCGTTCTGCAGATAGTCGGCCCACGGCCCCGCCGCATTCAGCGTCAGCCGCGCGCACACGTCGAATTCCTCGCCGCTCAACCGGTCGCGCGCGCGCACGCCGCAGACGGACGAGCCGCGCCACAGGAATTTCGTCGCTTCCACGTAGTTGCACGCACTCGCGCCGGCATCGACGGCGGAGCTCACGAAAGCGAGCACGAGGCGTGCCGGGTTGTACATCTGCCCGTCTTCGAACACGACGGCGCCGCTCAATTCGGGCGAGCGCAGATGCGGGAACAGCTCGAGCAGTCGCTCGCGTGAGAGGAACCGGCTGCGTCGGATCTGTCGCTGGCGATCGCGGATCCCGCTGTTGCGATCGATGGTCAGCAGGTCGTATGCCGTCGCGCCCGCCGCGAGAAAAGCGCGCCCGCGCCGGCCGTGACCGTAAGTCGGAATCGCAATCGGCAGCGGTTGCACCAGGTGCGGCGCGATGCGCAGCAACGTCGACCGTTCGTGGGAGGACGCCCGCAGACGCGGAATATCCGCGTGTTGTAGATAGCGGATGCCGCCATGGACCATTTTGAAGCATTCGGCCGAGGTGGCGCCGCCGAAGTCGGAGCGCTCGATGAGCGCGGTGCGCAGCCCCCGCAGGGCGGCGTCACGCGCAGCTGCGGCGCCGAACGCTCCTGCGCCGATTACGAGTACGTCGAATTCTTCGCCGACGAGTCCCGCAGGGTTGCGTTGCATTCGATTCATCTTGGCAATGACAACGCCTGCGATGCACGTTCGGTGCCGGAGTCACGTCAGAATTTATGTACTCGTTGGCCGCTGCGAGTGCTCCAGCGCGCAACTCGTACACGGTCTTCGGTGTAAGCGTTGCAAGCCCAGTTGTAACGATTGCTTCGTCCCGCGCTCGCCGGTGCAGGGTGCACACGCGTGCGCGCCACCGACGTACGCAGCGTAGGCGATCTGCGTACGTCGGTGGCGGTGCGAGTGGAAAGCTGGGCCGACACGTCCACCGCTGAACGTAGCGTGCGGTGCGTGGTACGCATCTTGCTCCTCGAACTCCAAGCGTTCTCAGGGGTTTCTTAAGCCATGTCAGATGCCGCGACACGGGCCGCTACGCCCGTGGCCACGATCCTGAACGGAGCAGCCACCGAGCTGCTGCGGTCAGTCGCGCGCCTGTTCCGCACCACGCTGCCGGTCGTAGACGAGACCGTCACTCATCGGATACTGCTGGTCATCGTGCTGTGCGTCGGGGCCGTTGCGCGCTTCTGGAATCTCGGCGGCCCGGGCCTGCACGGCGACGAGGACACGATGGCGATGGCCGTCGCGCACATCGTGAAGGACGGCTGGCCGACGCTGCCCAGCGGCATGTTCTATCCGCGAGGCATGACGGAGCTGTACCTGATGGCGGCCTCGGTGCAGATCTTCGGCGACAGCGAGTGGGCGTTGCGTCTGCCGTCCGCTCTCGCGGGCATCGCGCTCATCTACCTGTGCTACGTTGCCGGGCGACGCTTCCTGCGCCCGGAGTGGAACCTCGCTTTCGCGGCGACGATCGCGTTGCTTCCGGACCTGATCGACTACTCGCAGACGGCGCGCATGTACATCTTCATGCTGGTGGCCATTGCGACCGCGCTCGTATGCACATTTGCATGGGAGCGCAACGGCCGCGTCGTTTGGCTGATCGGCGCGGTGCTCGCACTCACGTTCGGCATCGAGTTGCATGCGCTGGCGGTGACGATGATTCCGCTGCTGCTGCTCCCGGGGCTGTTGCAGGGCGACCGGCGCAAGCTCTTGCAGGGCCTGGTCGCCGGATGCCTCGTCATGATCGCGTACCTGCTGATCGACGGTTGGGTCAGTGCCCAGTATCCGGTGCCGCCGCCCGAGTACGCGGCGGATCTCGATCCGCCAGGCTGGCGCGGCAGCCGCACGCAACACTATCCCGTCGAGTTTCAGGTCGCACTGTTGATCACTGGCGCGGCAGCGGCGGTCTTTGCCGTCCATCTGGCGCGCAAGATTCCACGCACTGGCTTCGCGCTCACCACGCTCCTGCTGATGGCGAGCACAGTGGCTGCACAGCTCCTCCTTTACTATCACGTGGCTGCGCTGCTCGCCGTCACTGGACTGGTCATCGCGTATCGCGGAACCGGGCCGGTCGTGCTGCGGCGATTCTGGATCTTGACGCTGGCGTGCGGGCTGGTCGCACTCACGCAGGTGACCTTCCTGGCCGCGCGCCCGGGCTCGGTGCTACAGCTCGCAGGCGCGATCGTCGGTCAGCCCAGCGTCTGGCCGTACGCTCGTATCGCCGAGTTCTCGCTCGCCGCAGGTGCGCTGGCGCTCGGCGCGCTCGTGTACGGCTTGTGGCGCATCGCGAGCCGCCGGCGCGCGCCCGACTACTCGCTGATGGTGCTGCTCGGCGTGGGTATTCCGTTGTTCACGCTCGGATACTTCTCATGGAATATGCCGTCGCGTTATACGTCCGCCTCGTTGCTGCCGATGCTGTTGTGCGCGCTCGCTTTCGCGCAACACAGCGTGGACTACGTTGCGCGCCGGTTCGGCATCGCGTCGCGCGCGGTCCCGGTTGCGGCCGCCGTCGCGATCGCGGCGCTGGTCATCAAGCTGCCCGCGCTCGCGGCGTGGCTCGGGGCCGGCGACGCGTCCTACCCCGATCACAAGGGCGCGGCGCAGTTTGTCCGCAGCCTGAACCTGCAGCCGCAGGACATCGTTCTGGCCGAGGACGTGATCGAGCAGACCTACTATCTCGGTCGCGTCGACTACTGGCTCATCGGGCGCAAGCACGCGAGCCGCTATGTCCAGCTCGTCGACGGCGAGATCCGCGACTTCTACACCGGCACGCGCGTCGTCGACGATGGCGAGCGGCTGCGGCGGGTCCTGAGCCGCGCCGCCGACCGGCAGGTGATCATCATCGGCAGCGGCGAGGATCAGAGCGATCGTCGCCGCGGCGTGCGCGGAGCGGAGATCGCCGAAGTGCTGGGATCGGAGCTGGTCGAAACGATCTTCGTGGGCCGCGACGGACTGACCAAGGTCTGGCGCGCCCGGCCGCCAGCCTCTGCACACCGCGCGCCGCGCGGTTGATACGGAGCCGGTCATAAGCATCGCGCAACGAACGCTGATCGTATCGGGCACGCGTCTGCTGAATCGGGCCCTGATCGTCATCAGCCCGATCATCCTGGCGCGACTGCTGAGCGTCACGGACTTCGGCTACTACCGCGAGTTCCTGTTGTACGTGACGATGCTGGCAGGCTTCGCCGCGTTCGGCATCAGCAGCAGTCTGTTGAGCTTCATCCCGAGCGCTCCAGCTCACGGCTGGCGCTACGTCAACCAGGCCGTGCTCATGACTCTGGGCAGCAGCACGCTGGTCGCGGCGGGAGCCTTGCTGCTGAATGCCGCGTTCGGCGGCAACTTGCTCGGCGAGCACCCGTGGGCAGTCGTCGTCTACGTGTGGCTGTTCACCAATTTCGATTTCTGGGAGCCCTTGCTCATCGCGGAGAAGCAACCCTACCGCGTATGGGGTTACACCACCGGGCGCCTGCTGTGCCGTCTCGTCGTCGTCACGGTCTCCGCCGCGCTGACACGGGACGTCGCCGTCATCGTCTGGTCTCTGGTCGGCTACGAAGGCCTGCGAATGTTGATTTCAGCGCGCGCCTGGCATGCGCGCAATCGCGCTGCCGGAGTCGGGAGTTCCGGAGCGGGCACGTGGCGCGAACAGCTGCGCTACTGCGCCCCGTTCGGCTCGGCTCTGATCGTCGCGCAGCTCAACGCATCGATGGGCGGTCTGTTCGTGACCAAGCTGCTCGGCCCGGCGGCGCTCGCGCAATTCTCGATCGGCGTCTACGCTCAACCCATCATCACGGTGCTGCGCAATTCTCTGTCCGACGTGCTGTTGGGGGAGATGGCGGCGCGGCGAGTCCAGGGCCAGGACGATCTGCTGAGCCTGTGGCGCCGGAGCACCGTGGTCACGGCGCTCATGCTCGTACCGCTCGGCGTGATCCTGGCGCGCTTCGCCGACACCATCGTCGTCACGTTGTTCTCGCCGGCTTACCAGCCGGCCGTCATCGTGTTTCAGTTGTACGTGCTCGCGCTGCTGCGCGAGACGTTCGACTTCGGCATCCCCTTGCGGGCGCTGAACCGTACTGCGCCGATCCTGCGTACGAACCTGCTGGCTGTCGTAGCCAATATCGGCCTGATGGCGATCATGGTGCCGGCCTGGGGGCTTGCGGGCGCGGCGATTGCGTTCGTCATCTCCAAGATCATCGAGGGGGCGTACCTCGCGAGCGAGGTGGCGCGCGCCCTCAATCTGCGTCCGCGCGACCTGGCGCGGTGGAGCGATCTCGGCAAGATCGTCGCAGCGGCCGCTGCCGCTGCGGGCGCGGTGCTGTTCCTTCCTTTGTGGAATGGCTTGCTCGGAGTGCTGGCGGGCTCGGCCGTGTTCTCGCTGACGTATCTGTTCCTGTTACGTCTCGCGCGAATTCCCGAAGTGCTCATCGGATTGAACCGCGCGCAGCACTACTCGCGCTCGCTGCTCGCGCGGCTGCAGACGTGAGTCTATTTCCACGCCACCAGGCGAATGTCGAGCAGACCGCGCGCGATAGCGTTGCGGCAGAAGCGCGCGCGCATCCGAGCCGACAAGGATCCGCACAGCGTCTCGACGATGCGCGTGAGCCAGCCCGGCACTGCAAAGTAGGCGCCGCGAATGCGCGCGTATTGCACTGTTCGCCGGAACCCGGCCTTGCGCATGATCTCGCGCAGCTCGGTGATCGTGTACTCCTTCAGGTGGAAGCCGTTCGCCGTGTCTGCAAAATAGCGCGAGATGTCGTGCGGTCCGGTGAAGCGGCTCGGCGTGATGCAGACGTATGCGCCACCCGGCGCGATGGCCTTGAAGATGTTCGCGAGCTGTTCGGCAGCGTCCTGTGGATGCAGGTGCTCCATCAACTGATTGCTATAGGCCACCGTGATACTGCCGTCAGCCACGGGCACGCTGACGCCGTCGGACAGGATCAGCTCGAAGTTGTCCGGCAGCGAGATGCCCTGCGTGATGAACGTGGAGACGTCCAGCGCATACACCTTGCGGACGCGCGGCGCGAGGTGCAGCGACAGCGCACAGTCACCAGCGCCGATTTCGAGCAGGGTCGTATCCGGCTTCAGGAAGCGATCGAGCAGATGCAACTGCAGCGAGATACGCGCGGCGCGCTGCTGCGGCGAAATCTTGTCGGCGAGTTGCGAATGATGCGGGATGCGCCGGAACAGCTCATCGTAGACGCTGCTGTAGAGCTTGCGCCGCTCGAGCTGCGAGGCGTTGCGCAGGCGCGCAGCCAGCTCCTTCTCGACCTGGTACTGCTCCCACAGCTGTGCAACCGAGCGATCGCGAGCCTTCGGCGCGCGCAGCGGGGGGATCATCACGTCGTTGTCAGTGCGGGCGTTCATCGTGCTCCCTGTAAGTCCCGGCAAGCGCACGGGTTCCACCGAATCCTCAGTGCAAGCGCCGTGCCGGGAACCGACTCCCGCCATGGCGAGTTGTCGGGAGGCCGCTGACGCGGGCGGCACACTCATGACCATGAAAGACTCATTCTCAAGCCCAACTTCGTGCTGGACCGGCCCGCTGTTCATCGTCGGCATGCCGCGCTCGGGCACCAAGCTCCTGCGCGGTCTGCTCGGGCAGCACCAGCGCATCCGCATCCCGTCGATCGAGACGGATTTCCTACCGTTTCTGCTGCGCCGGGTGCGCGCGCAGGGACAGCCCGAACGGCCGGAGTCGTTCGCGTCCTTGTTTCAGGAGTTGCGCCGCGCTCCCTATTTCATGTTGCGTCCCGGCGGGGCGGCGGCGTTCGACTGGCGGGAGTGGCGCGAGCACTGCGACGGCCGTTACGACGCGGCGGGTCTGTTCGAAGGGTTCGTGCGCTACGAAACCGGCAGCGGCGTGCACACGAACTACATCTGGGGCGACAAGTCTCCGGCCTACACGCGGCATGTCGCCACGTTGCTGGAGCATTTCCCGCAGGCCCGCGTGGTGCACATCCTGCGCGACGTCCGCGACTACTGCGTCTCCGTCAACAAGGCGTGGCACAAGGACATGCGGCGCGCGGCCCATGGGTGGGCGCGCGATGTCGAGCGAGCCCATCGTGTGTGCCATTCGCAGCCGCAGCGTTGCATCGAGATCAAATATGAAGACCTGCTGCAGTCACCGGAAGCGGTGATGCGGCGTCTGACGACGTTTCTCGGCGTCGAGCCGGCCGATGCTTCGATGCTGTCGCTGGCGCGACCCGTCGAAGCGCGCGGCGACGCCGCCGGGCGCACCGAAATCATGCGCGACAACTTCAGCAAGTTCGCGGAGCGCCTCACGACGCGCCAGATCCGCGCGATCGAAGCACTGGCTTTCGACACGATGCAGCTCGTCGGCTATCGCCCGATCCACGCGGCCGGACAGCAGCACCTCGGTGCATTCGAGCAGCGCATGCTGCGACTGAAGGACGGTGCATCGCTGCTCGCACACGGCGCGCGCAAGCAGGGCTTGGCGAGCACCTTACGCTTCCATCTCGGCCACGCTCGGCTGGTGGGGTAGGCGACGATGCGCTTCCTTCTCATCGCACTGATCCTGTTCCTCACGGCGAGCACGGTGTTCGGCTTCGACCCCGGCCCGGCGCCGGGCGTCAAGATCAAGAACGCGTTGCTGTACCTGCTGCTGCTCGGGCTGCTGGCGCGCATGACGCTCGACCGCGGTTTCAAGATTCAGATGCCGGCCATCCCGATCATCTTCAGCATCATCCTCGGCTACGCAATCTTCTCGTACGTCGCGGTCCTGCTGGTGATGCAATATCCGCGCTACGACTGGCTGACGGCGGGCCTGACGCTGAAGAACTCGCTGTTCGACCAGATGATGTTCTTCCTCGTGTTCTTCTACGGCCTGCGCTCGAACGAAGACGCGCTGACGGTGTTGAAGGTGCTGTTGGTCGCGTGGGCGGTGTCGCACATCATGGCGGTGATGGATGCGACCGGCCTGTTCCATGTGGGCGACATCGAGCAGCGCAGCGACGGCCGCGTACAGGGAGCGATCGGCGAGTCCAACCAGTACGGCGCCTTCGTCGCGCTATCGCTGCCCCCGATCGTCGCAATGGTGACGAGCACGCGCGGCATCTGGCGGCTGTTCTGGATCGGCGCGTCCGTCATCACCGCCGCAACGCTGCTCATGACCGTCTCGCGCGGCGCATTCGTCGCGACGATCTTCGCGACGCTGCTCGGCGTGTGGCTGTTCCGACGCTTCATGCCGGCGCGCAAGCTCGCGCTCTGGGCGGTTTGCGGAGCATTCGCAGCGGTGATCGTCGGGGCGCTCGTCGTTGCGCTCGGCTTCGGCGACCTGATCATTCATCGCATCACGCAGGGCTCTGGCTCCGACGTCACCGCCGCATCCTCGGGACGCACGGAAATCTGGGGCACGGTGCTCGGGGTGATGTTCCGCACGCCGCTCACGCTGCTGACCGGTTTCGGCTGGGACGCGTATCCCACGTTCCCGTTCCGCTGGCAGACGCACAACCATTACCTGATGCAGTTCTTCAACCTGGGGCTGATCGGACTGATCGGCACCGTGCTGCTGTTCGTCGTCGGCGTCCGCACCGCAAACAAGGCGGCAACGTTCGCTCGTCCCGACGTGCGGCCGGTGCTCATCTCGTTCGGCATCGGCACGATCGCCATCGCGGCCGCAGTTTTCTTCGTGAACCTGTATCTGCCGTGGATCTACTACTGGTCCTACGCGGGTATCGTCATGCGCCTCGCCGCCAACGCACTCGAGCCGAGCGCATACGCGCCCGCGCCCGTCGCTGCGTCGAAGCCGCGGCGCGTCGAGCGTGCACGCGATCCGCACGGCTGGACCGCGGCTTCCTGAGCGGCAAAGGAGAACTCGTGAGCTCGCTAGTGCCTGCAGTCCGGAACGCGCTCAACGGCGTTGCGAAGCGCATCTACCAGAACGTGCGCTGGCGCGGACTCGATCGGCCGAAGATCCTGATGATCGTCGGCTGTCAGCGCTCCGGCAGCGCGTTCCTGTCGCGCTTGCTCGATGCAGACCGCGATTGCCGTGTGTTCGGGGAGTCGAGCGCGCTGTCCGGCCTTGGTAAGGAAGGCGTGCGGCTGAATCCGCTGCCCGACGTCGCGGCCGTGCTCAGCCGCGTGCCCGCGCCACTCGTAGTCATGCAGCCGCTGGTCGAGACGCAGCGCGTACGCACGCTGCTGAACTATTTTCCGAACTCCAAGGCGCTGTTCATGTACCAGGGCTATGCGGACGTCGCCAGCGCCGATCTGCGCAACTTCGGTCCGGGCGCCGCCATCGACAATCTGCGGCCGATCGCCAAGGGCCGCACCCACGACTGGCGCTCGTCGGGCGCAACCCCGGCTGTGCGCGAGGAAGTCGCGCGATTCTTCTCCGAGAGCATGAGCCCGGACGACGCCGCAGCGCTGTTCTGGTTCGCGCGCAATCACCTCTACCAGGACCTGGAACTGGCCGGGCATAGCGAAGTGATGCTGTGCCGCTACGAGCATCTCGCAGCGGAGCCGTCGGCAGTGGTGCAGCGGATCTACGACTTTGCGGGCGTCACGTGCCCGGACTCGACGCCGGCGCCGCAGGTCGACGCGAGCCCGGTCGGCAAGGTGAAAGGTCTGACGCTGCTACCCGAGGTGCGAGCGTTGTGCGAGCAGCTGCAGGCGCACCTGGACGCGCAGTACGAGCTGCAGTCGAAGCTGCCGGCGCCCGAAGCGCCGGACTTGACTCAAATGACTTCCTTGAGTCCGGCGTTCGACCGTTCGCTTTCGTGATTGTTGCTGGTGAAGGCGGTGACGGCGAAGTAGTACGTGCCGGGCGCCAGCCCTTCGACCACGTAGCTCGAGATACTCGGATTGCGGATCTCGATCACCGTGGTCAGCGAGAGGACGCTCTTGCCGTAGTGGATGCGGAAGCCGGCGAGATTCTCCAGCGTCGAGCCGTCGGTCGCAGTCGTCGGCACGGTCCACTCGAGCGTCGCAGCACGAGCCTGCGGCACGGGAGCGGGGGCGGGGACGGTGGGCGGAGCATTGCCGCCGGGAGCCGGCGTGTTGCCGGCAGTCCGGGCCTCGTCGTCTTTGCAACCGGCCAGCAGTGCAAGCAGCACGGCGGCCAGAACCCAGCGACACGCGCGGCCGCGAATCTCGTTCTCGTGCATACGACACCCTCGACATCGGCCAGTGCGACCTGCGGTCGCGGCTGGCGTGAGTGGACAAGGGCGTCGACGTTGCTGCCTGCGGGCGCAGCGGGACCGACGAAGCGATTTGGCGGCCCCGCTATCGTAGGACTGGATGTCCGACAGACCGGAGGCTTTGCGTCCCCGTCTTTCGACGGGTTTGCCCTTGGCAAATCAGTGAGCGTGGGTTTTCTAACATGACGACCGACACGCAATCGTGTCCTGCGTCACAGACACGCGCGCGGAGATTCGAGTGTCGCCAGCTCGCTACGGTCTGCGGCGCAGCGCGCGTCAGGAACTTTAGGACGACGGACGCGTTGCATGGCAGGCCCACCGGTAGGGGCCTCACGTCCATTGTGAAAAGAGAATGTCAGCAAAGGCGATCGCAGCTCATTCGCGCGTTACGACGACTGGCGCAGGGACGGAGGCAGGCGCCATAACGGTGGATCCTGATCGCGCCGCTACGGCCCGTCATCGCCCGGGCGTGCTCGTGATGATCAACTCGATGGGGATTGGCGGCGCCGAGAAGCACGCCGTCTCGCTGGTGAACAACCTCGACGCGAACCGCTTCCGCGTCGCACTGTGCGCCCTGAAACCGGAAGGCACTCTCGCGCGCGAGCTCGACAGCGGGCGCCGCGATGCGACACTTTTGCTGAACGTGCGCAGCAAGCTCGACTGGACGGCGGTGCGCGAGCTCGCACAGCGGATCGACGAGCGCGAAATCGACGTCATCGTCTGCACCAACGGCTATCCGCTGCTGTACGCACTGCTCGCGGCGCGGCGTGCGCGCCGGCGGGTGCATCTCGTCGAGGTTTTCCACACCACCGGCTTTCGCCGGTGGATCAAATCCCGTCTGCGGATGGTGCTCAACCGTTTCCTGTTCCGGCAGTGCGAGCTGGTCGTCTACGTCAGTCACAAGCAGCGCCAGTACTGGCGCGCACGCGGTGTGCACGCCAAGCGCGACATCGTCATCCAGAATGGCATCGATACGGACTACTTCACCGATCGCTACACGCCGCAGCAGAAGGCCGCGGCGCGCGGCGAGTTCGGGTTCGCCGCCGCCGACTTCGTGATCGGCATCTGCGCCGCGCTGCGCGTCGAGAAGGCGCACGGCGATCTGCTGCAGGCCGTGCGACGACTGCGCGATGCAAAAGTCCCCGCCAAGGCGCTCATCATCGGCGATGGGCCGCAGCGCGCCGTAATCGAACGCCAGATCGCCGCGCTGGAGCTGACCGGGCACGCCGTCCTGGCCGGCCATCGCGATGATGTGCGGCCCTATGTCGCGTGCTGCGACGTGATGACGCTGACCTCACACGTCGTCGAGACCTTTTCCATCGCCGCGCTCGAGTCGATGGCGCTCGGCAAGCCCGTCGTGCTCACGCGCATCGGCGGCGCCGAAGAGCAGGTGCGGCACGGCATCAACGGCCTGTTGTTCGAGCCTGGCGACGTGGCGACTCTCGCGCAGCACTTGCGGCGTCTCACTGCCGCAACGGAGCGTTTCAGCATGGGAGCCGTCGCGGCCAGCGACGTTCGCGAACGATTCACGCTTCAGCGCATGGTGGAGCGTTTCACCGAGGAGCTGCAAAGAGTCACAGAAGCGACGGGTGACTAGGCAGTGCTGACTATGGCGGACGCTCTGCGGGTGCTGATGCTGGGGCCGGATCTGCAGGTGCGCGGCGGCGTCGCGGCCGTCGAGAACGCGCTGATCAGCTCGCTGCCGCCCGAAATCGCGGTGACGCAGCTGCCGACCATGGTCGAGGGATCGAAGTGGCGCAAGCTCGCCGTGTTCCTCGAAGCGATGGTGCGCACGCTCGCCAGGCTGCGGCAGCACCCCGACATCGTCCACATTCATTTCGCGAGCCGCGCGAGCAGCGTGCGCAAGATGCTGCTGGCCCGGGTCGCGCTCGCGCGCGGTGCGAAGGTGATCATGCACGCGCACGGCGGAGGCTATCGCGACTACTGGGCGACTCTCGCACCCGCTTCGCGCGCGACGATCGTGCGGACATTGTGCCGGGCGCACTGCCTGATCGTGCTGGGCGAGACCTGGCGCGACTTCTTCGCGTCGCTCGGCGTGCCCCGCGAGCGCATCGTGGCGCTGCCGAACCCCGTCGTCCTGCCTGCGGTGCTGCCGCAGCGCCTCGGACGCTCGTTCGTGCGGCTCGTCTATCTCGGGTTGTTCGCGCGCAGCAAGGGCGTGTTCGACCTGATCGATGCCCTGACGCGGCTACGGCCTGAAGTGCTCGGCCGCACGCGTCTCGTGCTCGCCGGCAACGGAGAGGTGCAACAGGTCCGCGATCTCGTGGAGCGCCGCGGGCTCGCGCGTTTCGTCGAAGTCCGCGACTGGGTCAGTCCCACGGAGCGCGACCACCTGCTGGCCTCGGCCGATGCCTTTGTACTTCCTTCGTACGCCGAAGGATTGCCGATGTCGCTGCTGGAAGCGATGGCATGGGGGTTGCCTGTCATCAGTACGGGGGTCGGCAGCATTCCCGAGCATGTCCACGACGGCGCGCAGGGACTGCTGGTCACGCCCGGCGACGTTTCCGATCTCGCCGGCGCGATCGAGCGGATCGTCATGGACGACGCGCTGCGCGCGAACATGGGTAAGCGCGCCCGCAGCGCCGTGGAGCCGCTGAGCGTCGACTTGTACGCGCGGAAGGTCGCGGCGATCTACCGCTCGGTTGCCCGTTACGGCAACACCGCCCTGGCGGGTGAGGCATGCACGCGTTCGTAAAAAAGCTGAAAACGCTGCGCATCGGGGATGTGGCGATCCGCCGCAACCCGGTGTTCTACGCGGCGGTCAGCGAACAGCTGCGGGCGCTCGAGCGCGCCGATCTGGCTGCGCGACGGGAATGGACTCGCGCGCGAACCGCCGAGGTGCTCTCGTTCGCTGCGCACTCCGCGTACGGTCAGCGCCTCGGGCGGCCCGCGAGGCTCGAACAATGGCCGCTGCTCGAGAAATGGAGCGTGCGGACCGATCCGAATGCGTTCCTGAGCGGGCCCGCGATCTTCGCCTCGCGCGCGAGCACGGGCGGGACGACGGGCGTTCCGCTGCAACTCACGCGCTCGCTGCGCTCGATCGTGGTCGAGCAAGCCTGCCTCGATGCGATGCTCGAACGTCTGCGGGTCGATGCGCGCGCTGCGCGCATCGCCGTCCTGCGCGGCGACAACGTCAAGGATCCTTCGGATCTGCAGCCGCCGTTCTGGATTTCCGCCGCCGGCGGTCAGCGCCGGGTGTTCTCGTCGAATCATCTCAACGCCGCGACAGTGGACGCGTACGCGCGTGCGATCGAAGAGTTCAGGCCCGATGTGCTGTGGGCTTATCCGACGGCGCTCGAATCGCTGTGCCTGCTGCTCGTGCGGACGGGCGGGAAGCTCGCTGTGCCGCGCGTGCTGACGTCGTCGGAGATGCTCGCGCCGCACGTGTGGGAGCTTGTGCGCACTGTCCTTGGCAGCGAGGTGCTCGACTACTACGGCCAGGCCGAGCGCGTTGCGTTCGCGTACGCACAGCGCCCTGACGAATACAGATTCCTGCCGGCCTACGCACATGTCGAGCTGCATCCCACAGCGAAGGAGGGCGATCACGCCTTCTACGAGGTGATCGGCACGAACCTGTGGAACTTCGCGATGCCGCTGCCGCGCTATCGCACGGGAGATCTGCTGAAGCTGCCGGCCTCGTGGGGCGCGCGCGAGCTCGAAGAAGTGACGCTCGGGGCGCGCACGTTCGCGGGCGTGCTCGGACGCGACAGCGACATCCTGATCTCGCCCGACGGCGTGCAGCTGACGGGCATCGATCATTTCCAGCGCGAAGTCGCACACATCGTGCGCATCCAGGTGATCCAGGAAGCGCCGGACGAGGTCCGCGTGCTGGTGCTGCCCGCCGATGGATACAGCGAGCGCGATGCGGCGCAGCTGCTCCAGAACGTTCGCGCCAAGGTGCCGAGCTCGATGCGCGTCGACATTCGCCGCGTCGATGTGTTGGAGCGCACCGCACTCGGCAAGACACCGTTCGTGATCCACCGCCCGGCCGTTCGCGAGATGTTGCGGCGGGCGCGCAGTCTCGGGGCGGCGCAATGAGCCTGCGCTGGACGCTCAACCGGCTCGCAGCGATGGATCGACGCGAGGTCGGCTACCGGGTCGGCCAGCAGCTGCGCTCCACGCTGGAGCGATTCGGCCTGTTCGCTGCAAAGATGCCTGCGCCGCTCGACGATGTCGCGGGGCGCGCGTGGGTCGATCCGCTGCCGCGGCAATTCGACGCGCGCAAGTACTGCGGCGCTGCCGATCGCATCCTCGCCGGCGAGTTCGACGTGTTCGCGCTGCGTCCGGCCCAGCTCGGCTTTCCACCGCAGTGGAATCGCGATCCGAAGACCGGTCGCGTCGCGCCGCTGGCGTTCGGCAAGACCTTGAACTATCGCGATCCGCGGATCGTCGGCGACATCAAGTATCTGTGGGAGCCGAGCCGTCACGCGCAGCTGTTGACGCTCGCGCAGGCCTGGCGCCTTTCTCACGACGAACGCTACGCGGCCGCGTGCCGCACGCTGCTCGATTCGTGGTTCGAGCAATGTCCGTATGGGCAGGGCCCGCACTGGACCAGCAGCCTCGAGCACGCGATGCGCCTGATCAACTGGTCGTTCGCGTGGCATCTGCTCGGTGGCGAGCACAGCCCGTTGTTCACGACCAACGAGGGCGGCGCCTTCCGCGAGCGCTGGCTGGCGTCGGTCTTTCAGCACTGCCACTTCATCGCCGGGCATTTTTCGCGTCACTCGTCCGCGAACAATCATCTGCTCGGCGAGCTGACCGGGTTGTTCGCCGCTGCGACCACCTGGCCGTTGTGGCCGCAGTCACGGTCCTGGCGCGAAACCGCGCAGTGCGAGCTCGAGCAGCAGGCATTCGCGCAGAACGGCACGGACGGCGTCAATCGCGAGCAGGCCGTCTGGTATCACCACGAAGTCGCGGACATGATGCTGATCGCCGGGCTCGTGGCGCGAGCCAACGCGATGGATTTCTCGACGGAGTACTGGCAACGCCTCGAAGCGATGCTCGAGTACATCGCGAGCATCATGGACCTCGCCGGCAACGTGCCGAGCTTCGGCGACGCCGACGATGCGATCATCGCGCGACTGGATCCGGCGCCGGACGTCGATGTGTATCGCTCGCTGCTGGCGGCCGGCGCCGTCGTGTTCGGCCGGTCCGACTTCAAGCTCAAGGCCGGCGCGTTCGACGACAAGAGCCGCTGGCTGTTAGGCGATGGGGCGGCACAACGGTTTGCCGAGCTGCCGGCGATGGCCTCGACGCAGCTGCCGCGACGCGAATTCCCGGTCGCCGGTTACTACGTCCTCGGGCACGCGTTCGAGACGGCGCGCGAAGTGCGCGTGGTCGCGGATGCGGGACGGCTCGGTTATCTGTCCATTGCGGCCCACGGTCATGCAGACGCGCTCTCGTTCACGCTCAGTGCGGGCGGCGCAGAGCTGCTCATCGATCCGGGCACGTTCGCGTATCACACCCAGAAGGAGTGGCGCGACTACTTCCGCGGCACATCGGCGCACAACACCGTGCGCATCGATGGGCAGGACCAGTCGGTCGGCGCCGGCAATTTCCTGTGGCTGTCGCACGCGCCGGCCCGCGTGCTCGAGTTCGTCTCGAACGCCCAGTTCGACCGACTCGTCGCGGAGCATGACGGTTATCGCCGGCTCGCCGATCCCGTGACGCATCGGCGCGAGCTGCAGCTCGATCACGCCGCGGCGACCGTCACTGTGGTCGACGAGTTATTCGCGCGCGAGTCGCACGCGGTCGAGATGTTCTGGCATTTCGCGGCCGGCTGCGAGGTGACGCTCGATGGAGATCGCGTCACGGCACGCCGCGGCGAAGCTCAATTGACGATGCAGCTGCCGCAGGGCATGCGGTGCGAGCTGGTCCGCGGACGCGAAGCTCCGCCGCTCGGCTGGGTATCGCGGCGCTTCGATCAGCGCACGCCGGCGCCGACGTTGCTCGTTGCGGGTGCGACTCGCGGCAACACCCGCCTGCTCACGCGAATCGAATTGTCGGCGGCGCGGGGAAGCAGCGCATCTCTGAGTACACCGGCGTTCGCGCGAGACATTCGCGACGTTGCGGAGGGGGCCTGAATTCGCAAACCACCTAGTGCACTGCCACCAGCTTCGGCGCGGTCGGGGCAGCGACTGACTTGACGCGCTTGAGGATGATGCCGTCGCGGTCTTGCAGCACCACTTTGCGGGTCAGCTCGCCGCTGTTGACGCTCGGCGCCTGATTGCCGTCGAGGCGGCGGAAGTCTTCTTCGAGAATCACTTCGACGGTGCCGTTGCCTTTCGGATTGACGAGCGCGATGCCGTTCTCGAAGTCGCGGCGGTAGACGCCCTTCTGCCAGGCTTTGGTCGCGGGCGGCGTCACCGCCTGGCCGAGGTCGGCATCGTATTCGTCGAACCACACCACGCCGGTGTAGCCCTTCGCGACGTCGGTGAACGCGAAGTAGCCGTCGTCGAGCAGGCACGACGCGAGACCGTAGCGCAGCGACTTGTAGTCGGTCGGGTTGCCCTGCTGGTGAAATGCGACCAGCTTCGGCGGCGCGATCGCGGCCATGGTCTTGCGATACCAGCGCATCATCTCGGACCACGACGCCCATGTTTCGGGCGAGTAGCTGGTGCCGAGAAGTCCTTCGATGACGCCGCCGTTCAGCGTCTGATCGAGCTCGGTGAGCACCGCGCTCGAGTTGCCCCAGTCGGCGATGTTGCCGATCTGCAGCTTGCCCGGCATCAACTGGTGCAGCAGCGCGAAGCGCTTGCGATAGCCCTCGCGCAGCCATTGGCCGGCCTGCGGCGAGTTCTTCGACTCCGTCACGCCGTCGCGATTCCAGTCCGCGTCGACGCGCGGCCGCCAGAACACGTTGTCCTCGAAGAAGCCATCGATCGACGGATTCGGCTTGTACAGCTGCTGCACGACATAGCGCGCGTGCCATTCCCATTCCTGGTAGCCGCTGCTGTCACGCGGAGTGAACAGCGTGTTGTTGATGAGGTAGACCTGCTTCGACGTGCGCTGGCCGAACGTTGACAGCAGGACCTCGCCGTCGCCGCCGCGCGGGAACGCCCACCATTTCATCTGGTCGACCTTGTTGAAGTACGGCGCTGACGCGGCGTTGTCGTCCTCCACTTCCATGCTGTTCACGTACAGGAAGACTTTCGAATCAGGATTGATCGCTTTGATGTTGCGCACGACCTGTTCCATGGTCATGCCGGCACTCTTGTCCCAGCCGGTCCAGATGTTGAGGACCGAGAAATTCAGCTTCGCGAGCTTCTGCTGGTAAGCAGTCTCTTCGTAGTTGTGAGGACCGCCGTTGTTCACGCCGGCGAGGCGCGGAAACGGCGGCGAGTCGGCCGCCGAGGTCGAAAGCGCGAGGAGCAGGGAAGCGGCAGCGGCGAGCAGCTGAGTTTTGTGGGGCATGAGTCGTTCCTGATAACTCGACACACGACTCCAGTCGTGCATTGTAGGTCTAATAACTACACACGAAAGGGTTCGCGAGCGATCAGGACTGGACAGCATGAATCACGACAACGCTCGACGAGGCGAGCGGTTCTCGGCGACCCCGCTGTCATAGGCCCGTTTTCGAGCCGTTAGACCGGAAGCTTTGCGTCCCCGTCTTTCGACGGGTTTGCCCTTTAGCGAGCGTTACCATAACAGCCCGCTATCGGCAGAACACGACGTGCTTCTCTGTCTTTGCACGCAGTTGGAACCACCGATGCTCCTTAAGGCGCCGCATGCTCCTACAGATGCGCTTCACAGTTCGGGGCAACCCGCTCGAAGCCGCTCGGGGTTTTGCGCAACTCTGCGCTGACTGAACAACGACACCCGCAAAAGTGTCGACATTCGCAGACACCGACTGGGTGCCGTCGCGCGCTCGTAAGCGCCGCCGCCCGGCGTGCGCAGCGCCGTCGCGCAGCTGTAGCAAAACCGAAAGAAACTGGCGATTTCTGCGGAAAAAACCCGATTTGTCGTTGACCAGGCAACAGTAGCGCATGTCTGCGATCGGCGACGCAAATAACCTTGCGCGTGCGCGAGTTACGACGACATCCGCACGGTGAGGGCCGATTAGGGGATTTTCCGATTCTCAGGGCTGCGTATTTTCGGCAAGGTGCGCGCCGTTCTCGCTTGAAAACTCAAAGCGGACTTTCCACCGAGCCGCTCGAAAGTATTCAGGTTTGGCAACCACCCAGGCGGCGCGGGCTGCGCGCTGTCGACCATTATCTGGGGAAAGTCGAAATGAAATTCAGCCATGCCTTCGCGTTCTCGTGCTCCTTGCTCGCGTCCAGCTTCGCTGCCACCGCTGCCAATGCCGCCAATCCGGCCGGCATCGCCTTCGCGACTGAAACCAACGTCTCTCTCTACGGCAAACCGACCGGCGTGATGATCACCGGTCGCTGCAATCGCTATGACGCTCCATTCATGACGATGCGCACCAAGGGTGGGGAGGTCCTCGCGTATCTGAATCCCGCCAGCCGTCCCGACGCGCACGTGTGCGACCTGGACAAGGGTTTCTACATGAACAACTACGGCGCCGTGCCGCTGTGGCCGTTCCCGACCTACGGCCAGCGCAGCATCTACGCCAACAGCCGCATGGCTGACGTCCGCGTGGGCTCGACGTGGATCAACTATGTGGTCAACTACGTCACGAACCTGATGCGCGAGCGCAAGGTGGACGGCGTGTTCCTCGACGTCGTCGGCGCGCGCCCGTGGGGCACTTCGAACTGGTCGACCTGGTCGACCGCGGAGAAGAACGCCTGGACCTACGGTATGGTCGACCTGGTGCGCCGCCTCGACGCCAAGCGTCGCGCGATCAACCCGAACTTCCTGGTCCTCAACAACAACGTCTGGGATCGCGGCGACGGCAGCACGATCGGGTTTGCAGCGGAGAAGTACGTCGACGGCACCGTCATCGAGCATCCGGCCGGCGTGACCGCCTATCACAAGGCCTACGTCAAGAGGGCGTTCAGCAATCTCGGCCATCGGCGCGTGGTCATCATCGCCCGCAACACGGACGAGGCGAGGGCCTGGGCCCTGCAGACCGGCGTGACGCACGTGAGCGACCAGGCGACTGCGCACTACGGCTATCCGACCGTGCCGCCGATCAGCTTCAAGGCCTTGTTCGATCGCTAGCACGAGCGTCTTCAGATCAATCGTTCGACCTTTGGGCCGGCGGTGGCAATCACCGCCGGCCTTTTTATTTCTGGCCGAATGAGTGCAGGTAGGGCTGCAGCACGACTTCCTCGCTGTAGTGCCGCTCGATGTACGCGAGGCAGCGAGCGCGCGCCGCGTTCCACTCGGATTCGCTGCTCGTCAGCTGGCGCACCGCCTCGCTCATCTCATCCGCTCTGCGCGCCGCCGCACCGAGACCCTCGCGCGCGATGATTCCATCCGGATCGAAGAAGGCGACGACAGGCGTGCCGCTCGCCCACGCCTGCAGATAGGTATTCGGAAAACCTTCGACGTCGGAAGTGTTCACGAAGACGCGCGCCCGGCCATAGAACGCGCTCACATCGCGATACGGCACGGCGCCGTGGAACGTCACGTTGCTGCGTCCCGCAGCCTCATGTTTGACCGTTTCGAAGAACTGTTCGACGCCGCTCACCGTGCCGCCGACCATGTGGAACGAGAGCTGCGGCAGCCGGTCCGCGACGCCGAGCAGCACGTCGGGCCGCTTCAGCGGGCGCATGTTGCTGACCCACAGCGCGTCGATGTCGCGCTCGGCGAATGCGCGCTCGCTCTGACCCAGCTCCACCATCAGGCCGGCGATCGAGCTGTGGATGCCGAAGTTGCGACGCATGAGCTTCTTCTGACGCACGCTCTGCACGAGCACGCTCGACGCGTGCCGCAGGCCGTGCTTGTAGAGCCACTTGTCGCGCCGGTGCGCGCGACCCATCGCTATCAGCGCATCCGGCTGGCAATCCGCATCGCTGGCTGCGCGGAACACCAGGCGCTTGCCCTTGCGCGTGCAGTACATCGCAACCAGGCCGACTAGGCCGCCGGCACAACTCGCGTAATAGATGTCGGCATTCGCGCGGCTGAGCGCTGCCCACAGCCCGGTCCAGCGCGGATGCACGAATCGCAGGAACGGCAGGCCGGCGTCGCGCGCATACGCTTTGAATGTCTGGACGCCCTGCCAGGTCGCGCCGTCCGGCTGGCCGTGATCGACGACCACCATCGACACGCGATGGCCGCGACGCGCCAGGGCCGTCGCCAGCAACGTGTGTTGCAGGGGCTCGCCGGAAGCGCCGCCCGGATCGATTTCGGGCGCGAGTACGGCCAGATTCGCGAGGCCGACGAAACAGATGCTCGGCAGCACGGCGTCCGGGCGGTCCGCCGACGGGCTGGCAAAGCGGGGTTCGGGGGCACGCAGGGCGGATTGCATGGGTTCGAGGACCAACGGGCCGTGCGTCGGGAAAGTTCCTGTGCGGGCCCCGAACCGGGCGGGGGGCCGGTGCGTTATCGCTGCCGGCGGGACACAACCGTGGAGGCGAACCGATGCCGGATCTGGGGCCGTTGCAACTCATTTATAGCCGCGAGCAGTCGCTGGATCTGATGGAGCGGCGGCTCAAGGCCGCCCGCAAGCCCGGCCCGCTGCGCATCCTCGAGGCCGGCTGCGGCACGACCTGGCCGCTGCGGCTCGAAGGGGTCGACTACCAGCTCACCGGCATCGACGTGGATCGGCATGCGATCGAAGTGCGCCAGCGCACTGCGCGGCCGACCGATCGTCTGCTGTACGGCGATCTGCGCGAGCGCGAGCAGTTCCCGGCGGAACAGTTCGATGCGATCTACAACTCGTTCGTGCTCGAGCATGTCGACGGCGCCGAGCGCGTGCTCGACAACTTCATGTACTGGCTCGCGCCCGGCGGCACGCTGATCCTGCGCATTCCCGATCGCGATTCGGTCTATGGCTTCGTCACGCGCATGACGCCGCTGTGGTTTCACGTGTTCTACAAGAAGTACGTGCGCAAGATGCCGAATGCGGGCAAGCCGGGCTACGACCCGTTCCCGGTGTTCTACGACGACGTCGTCTCACGGCGCGGCATGCATCGCTACTGCGCCGAGCGCGGCTGCAAAGTGCACGAGGAGGCGGGCACGGCCAACTACCTGCCGACGCGCGGCCTGGAAGCGTGGGTGTCGTGGACGTTCGTCTGGATCGTCTCGCTGCTGTCGCTGAACAAACTGAGCTGGCGCTATAACAATTTGACCTTCGTGATCGAAAAGCCGGCGCGCGGGGTTAGTATGGGGCGCGATGATCGAAGAGCAGAGCGCCACCGACGTCTTGATGATCCGACCGCTGCAGTTCGCGGGTAATCCGCAAACCGCGCAGTCCAATCGCTTTCAACAGAGGGCTCCGCACCTGTCGGCCGCACAGGTGCAGGCCGCGGCCGCGCGCGAGTTCGAAGGTCTGGCGGAGGCGCTGCGCGCCGCCGGCGTGAACGTCCACGCGTTCGACGACACGCCGCAGCCGCACACGCCCGATTCGATCTTCCCGAACAACTGGGTCAGCTTTCACGCCGACGGCACGGTCGTGCTGTATCCGATGCTCGCGGAGAATCGCCGGCAGGAGCGGCGCGCGGACCTGCTCGAAGCGATCAGCTCACGGCACGGGTTCCGCGTCGCTCGCGTGCTCGACCTCACGCAACACGAGAGCGGCGGCAAGTTTCTGGAAGGCACCGGGAGCCTGGTGCTGGATCGCACGCATCGCATTGCCTACGCGTGCGTGTCGCCGCGCACCGACCTCGACGTGCTGGGCGATTTCGCGCAGCAGCTCGACTACGACATCGTCGCGTTCGAGGCAGTCGATGCGAACGGCGCGGCGATCTATCACACGAACGTGCTGATGTGCGTCGGCGCGCGCTTCGCGGCGATCTGCCCGGACTGCATCCGCGCAGGAGAGCGGGGCGCGGTGCTCGACGCATTGCGCTCGACCGGTCACCAGCTCGTCGAGCTCAGCATGGAGCAGCTCGGCGCATTCGCGGGCAACATGCTCGAATTGCGATCCGCGCGCGGCGGCAGTGTCGTGGCGATGTCGCGCACCGCGCTGGACTCGCTGTCAGCCGAGCAGCGCGCGACCATCGAACGGCTCGGCGGCCCGATCGTAGCCGCGCCGATTCCGACCATCGAGACGCTCGGCGGCGGCAGCGTGCGCTGCATGCTCGCCGAGGTTCACCTGCCGAAGAAGTAGCTCGGGGCTGTAGGTCGGGCGTCAGCCCGACTACAATTCCGCAATGCTCGAACTCGGCATCAAGACGCTGTTCTGCTACCTGCTCGGCTCGCTGATCGGCAGCCTCCTCGTCGGCCAACTGCGCGGCGGCGTGGACATCCGCAAGCTGGGCAGCGGCAATCCCGGCGGCACCAACGCGCTGCGCACGCAGGGTCCGGCGTTCGCGATCTGGGTGATCCTCATCGATGCCGGCAAGGGCTGGCTGGCCGCGGCGATCGTGCCGGACCTGCCGCTGTTCGGCCCCGATCCCGCGATCGATCGGCTCTGGCTCGCGGTCGCTTGTGCATCGGCGGTCGTCGTGGGCCACGTCTACCCGGTGTGGTATGGCTTTCGCGGCGGCAAGGGCGCGGCCACGCTCGTCGGCGTGCTGCTCGGCCTGAAGCCGGTTGCGCTGGTGCCGGTCCTCGTCGTGTGGCTGCTCGTGGTGATGATCAGCGGCTTCGTCGGGCTCGCGACGATGGTGGCGACGGCAGCGTTTCCTGCGTACATCGCCACGGCAGGCTTCGCTTCGTTGGCCTTGCTCACCTTCGGCTGTGCGATGGTGCTGTTCGTCTGCTACACGCATCGCTCGAACATCGAGAGAATGCGCGCCGGAACCGAGAACAGGGCGCAGCGGCTGTGGTTGCTGCGCAAGCGCTCGCAGTCATGACCGCCGCCGCGAAGCGCAAGTCGCCCACGCAGGCGCGTCGTGCGCGACTGCTCGCGATGCTCGCGACCGGCGAGTTCTATTCGGGCGAGAAGCTGGCGAAGCGTCTGCGCATTTCTCGCGGCGGCGTGTGGAAGCTGATACGCACGCTGCAGGCGATGGGTATCAATGTCGAGTCCGTGCCGCGCCAGGGCTACCGCCTGCCGCGCGCCGTCGATCTGCTCGACCGCAACGCGATCCTTGCGGAAATGTCGCCGGAGATGCGCGAGCGAGTAACGCCGCTCGAAGTGCTGCTCACGGTGGACTCGACCAATCGCCACGTTGCCGAGCAGGCGGCAAACCTGCCCGGCACGACGCACGTCTGCGTCGCCGAGGTTCAGAACGCGGGCCGCGGCCGGCGCGGACGCAGCTGGGTTGCGCCGTTCGGCACCGGCGTCTGCATGTCGATGAGCTGGCAGTTCGTCGAAGCACCACCCACCTTCTCGGCGTTGAGCCTCGCGGTCGGCGTCGCGGCGGTGCGCGCGTTCCGCCGGCTCGGCGTCGCAGGCATCGGTCTCAAGTGGCCGAACGACCTGATCTGGCAGCAGCGCAAGCTCGGCGGAATCCTGGTCGAGATGCGCGGCGAATCCGCCGGCCCGGCGCAGGTGGCGATCGGCATCGGTATCAACATGCGCATGCCCGCCCCGGTGCGGCTCATGCTCGCGGAGCAGCAGGCCGCGCTCATTGCGGACGTGCACGAAATCATGCGCGAGCGCACGCCGACGCGGAATGCGCTGATCGCGATGCTGGCTGAGGAAATGACGAAAATGCTGCAGACGTTCGGCCAGCGCGGCTTCGAGCCGTTCGCCGACGAGTGGCGCCGGCTCGATACGCTCGCCGACGCTCCGGTGCGCGTGATGAGCGGCACCGAGACGACGTTCGGTCGCGCGCGCGGCGTCGAGCTCGACGGCACGCTGCTGGTCGACGTCGACGGCGTGCTGCGACGATTCGCGTCCGGCGAAGTCAGTTTGCGCGCGGCGCGCTAGCCATGGCGGTGCTCATCGACATCGGTAACACGCGCATCAAGTGGGCGCGATTCGAGAATGGCGTTCGGCAACCGCAGTCGGCCGCTCCGCATGCGGACTGGAACGTGCAGACGTTCGTCGACACGGTTTTGCAGCGAGGCGGCCGCAGCGATCGAGTGCTGGTCAGCAACGTCGCGGGTCCTCGCATGGCAGACGTCGTGCGTGCAGGGGTTGCGCAGACGTGGCAGATCGAAGCGCAGTTCATCACGTCAACCGCCGCGGCGGGCGGAATCCGCAACGCATATCCGCAACCCGCGAAGCTCGGTGTCGATCGCTGGCTCGCCATGATCGGCGCGCATGCGCTCGAACGCGGCGCTGTGTGCGTCGTCAGCGTCGGCACTGCCATGACGATCGATGGCGTCGCTGCCGACGGACGTCACCTGGGTGGCGTCATCGTTCCCGGCCCCGATTTGATGGTCGGCAGTCTGCTCGACAACACGAGCGACATCGCTCAGCGCGCGCAGGGCGGAACCACGGCCGACGATTTGTTTGCCGACAACACGCTCGGCGCGATTCGACAGGGTGCGGAGCAGGCGCTCGCGGCGCTGGTGGAGCGGGCGGTGGGCGTCATGCGCCGTACCCTGAATGAGTCGCCGAAACTGCTGGTGACGGGCGGCGCGAGCGATCACCTGGAAAAATCGCTGGGGCTGCCTTATCGGGCTGTCCCGGACCTCGTGCTACGTGGTCTGGCCGTGCTGGCAGCTGAAATCCGCCGCTGATACGGCCTCATGTATCATGCGCGCATGTCCAGGCAACTCCAGGCAGTTCTGACGGTCGCGGCGCTGATCTGCGCGAGCGGGCCTGTGCACGCGGCAGATGTGCAGGCGGGGCGCAGCGCGGCGCAGAGCAAGTGCGCGCAGTGTCACGACGCCGATGACTGGGAAGGCGAAGGTGCAGCGTCGCTGGAGAGCCTGATCCGCGACATCGTCGCGGGCAAAGTGAAACACAAGAACAAGGTCGAGCTGACTGCCGCGGAGATTTCCAACATCGCGGCGTACTGGGGCGCCGGGAAAAAGTAGCCACCGAATGCGCTCGCTCTGTCTGTTGCTGATCCTGGCCAACGTGCTGTACTTCACGTGGTCGCAGATGATCGACGTGCACGGCAGCAGTCTCGATCGCAGGGGCGCGAAGCCCGTCGAAGCGCCGGCGCGCATCGTGCTCGCGCGCGAGATGCTCGATGCGAATCCGGATGAGCGCGTCGGTCCGATCCGCGACGTGCAACCGCCCGCGGTCGAGCCCCTCAACGCGCAGACGCCGCCGGCGAATGCAAACGAGACCGCGCACCTCGACTCGCTGTCGTGTACGAGCATCGGACCGTTCGCCGATCTGCCACAGGCGTCGCAAGCGCAGGCGGCATTGCGCGGCGCCGGCTTCCAGCCGCGCCAACGCATGGAGCAGGGCGAGATCTGGGCCGGCTACTGGGTCAGCATTCAGGACTTGCCGACGCGCGACGCCGCGGACGCTGCGCTCAAGACGCTCACAGCGAACGGCATCGCAGATGTCTACGTGATGCCGGGCTCCGATCCGCCGAACGTGTTGTCGCTCGGCGTGTTCTCGGATTACCAGCGTGCACAGCGGCGCGTTGATGAAGTGCGCGCGATCGGTCTGACGCCACGTATCGACGATCGCAAGCGCGCGGGATCCGTGTACTGGATCGATGTCGATCTGATGGAGCCCGGGCAGATCATCGACAGCAGCATCTTCCAGACCGACCCCGGTAAGATCACCCGCCTCGAGATGCGCGCCTGCCCGGCCGGCGGCGGCAACGGCGCGGGGTGATACAATCGCCGCCCGCCCCATACATATATATGTGCCGGCTTAGCTCAGTTGGTAGAGCACCTGATTTGTAACTAGGCTCATCGTCCACTGATGCCCACAGCCGCCACGGCCTTTCCTTCAAATAACACAGACACTTAGCTGCGATCAGATCACGCGGCCCGACGCCGCAATAAGGTGACCGCGGGCGAATTGTGGGCAGTGACCTCGCAGGCCTTCTCCGCAGCGGCGATCAGTTTTGCGAGCTCCGCCGCAGAGTAGAGTGTCGTGATCCGCCCGCTCTTGTGTCCGAGCAGATCTTGCCGGTCCTCAAATGACACCCCTGCCGCTCGAAGTCGGCGTCCAAAGGTGTGCTTTAAGTCGTGCACGCGCACACGCCGAAACCCCTCATCCGCGGGCTGGCCGGTCATCGTCTCCCACTTCTTCGCCGCTCGCCGTCGTGCATTCCTCCATGCCGTCGAGTTCATGCGGGTGAAGAACACGGGCTCGCGAGGGATCGCCGGCGTCCCCGGCTTCGTTTTGAGCGGTTTAGGGATCCGCACAAAGACCCGCGTCGGATCCTGTCCCCTCACGCTGTCGATCGCGGCCCGAGCAACACTGTTGAGCACGATCAGTCGGTCCTCCTTGTTCTTGACTCGTTGCCCGGGAATGATGAACACGGACGTGCCGAGCTCCGGCACGGGCACCTCATCGGCCCACTCAAGAACACACACTTCCTCCTCACGCGTGCCGGTGTTTGACCTTGAACAACGATATCCGCTGGTAATAGTCCGGTAACTCCGGAAAGAACACCGCCTGTTCCTCGCGAGACAGAGGATAGGGCTTGCGTTGGTCTGCGACCGGCAGCAGCCTGATCTTTGCGGCATGTTCCAACCAGGTCACTCCCTGCTCGTCCTTCCACTCGGTGGCCAGGTTCAGGAGGTGCCGCACTATCGCCAATGACTGGTTGATCGTACTGGTCTTCACCCCATCGTTCCTGCGTTTGTCGATGAACCTCTTGAGTGTCCCCTGATGCACGAGCCGCAGCGGCACAGCGCCGATGAACGGATCGAGCATCGCAAGATGCATGGCGTCATCGCCGATGCTGCGTTTGTGCCGGTTCTCTTCCAGAAATTTCGTCGCGGCGACACGAAACGGGCGATCAGGTCGGATTCCGAACACCAGGGACTGGCGAATCTCTTCGATCCGTCGGGCTAGGTTTTCCTCGGCCTTGCGTATTTCGCTCGTCTTAGTGCTTTCGCGAATGCGTACTCCTCGGTACCTCTTCTCGATGTGCCAGATCCCATCTCGATCGATGAGCCCTGACGTTCTTCGGTTTCCCATTGCTTTCTCCTGCCGGATCGAGCCGCGGGACACCCGTTGCGGTTCTTATACTCGTCCGCCCAGTCGTCGAGGTCAACGCGATCGAACGCGATGCCCTGGGTCCCGATGCGAATGTTCGGGACGTAGGGGCGCACGTCGCGGTTGAAGCGATTCCTGTCCATGCCGACGTATTGCGGGGCGTGCCGCATTCGGATGAAGCGCGGCATGAAGGTGGGGCACAGGGCGATGTTGGTGTTGCGGCTCATGTGAGGATTCTGGAACGTGGGAACGGTGATGGACCTCGCGCAAGCAAACCAGACAACTGGCTAGGTCCGTGTCAGGACCTCGCTGGTGATCAACGCCCGATCGCACTTTGGGATGACCGTGCGGCATCACCGCATTCGTGTGCGGGGCAGGAAATGTCCGGCACGGCTCGCATGGCGTGTACCGACGCAGAAGGCCGGGGTCCGAGGCAGCCTTGTTCTGCAGATTCACTCAGCCTCCATTCCTTGAGCTCGCGGCACCCGGCGTTGTGATGACTGATCCCAAAGAGGCGGTACAATGTTTTCAACATTGGGTCGTCGGCACTTGCATTTGCCGGGCCGGGCTCATGTGGACGCGTCATTCATCGCCGCTTTAGCTCAGTTGGTAGAGCAGCCGCCTTGTAAGCGGCAGGTCAAGTGTTCGAGTCACTTAAGCGGCACCACTCTCAGCAAGGCCACCCGGATACGGTGGCCTTCGCCATTCCGGGCCCCCTGAAATTGGGAGCTTAGGCGGCGATGGGTGTGTATTGCAAAAAGCACTACAACAGGCTAAGGTAAGGATCGACCCTTGAGGAGCCCCACAAATGTCGACTCGCCGCGCCACGAAGAGAAAGGAACACCCGCTATCCATGCGGTTGCCGGATGCGGACATTGCGATCATCGACCGCGCCGCAGGGATGCGCGGCCGATCGCGCACGGACTTTGTCCGGGAAGCTGCGGTGCGGGCGGCGGAGGACGTTCTCTTGGAAAGCACCCTTTTTCGCATGAGCCCCTCTGGCTTCAATGCTTTCATGAAAACGCTCGCTGAGCCGGCGACGGCGGTAGCCGAGATCGTGGAGTTGCTCAAGCGGCCGGCACCTTGGGAGAGCGTTGGCTCGCGGAAGTGATGGGCCTGCGACTTGGCGCTCTCAACTCCTGAGCCACTGACGGCGATCCACGATGTTTCCCAATTCTCCTGTGGAAAGCCGGCACTCGACCATTGGCTGAAAACGCGCGCTCTGTCGAACCAGGAGAAGGGATTCACGGCCGTCATGGTCGTCCACGAGAACAACCGCATCGTCGGCTACTACGGTCTCGCACCAACGGCGATCGTCTCAGCAGTGATGCCTCGATCGATCCGCACCGGCCAACCACCGGACCCGGTTCCTTGTTTGCTGCTCGGGCAACTCGCAACTGACGTTGCCTGGAAAGGCAACGGCATCGGCACGGGGTTGCTGAAGCACGCCCTGCAGCGCTGTGTCACCGCTGCGCGTCTCATCGGAGGTCGCGCGCTGGTTGTCAACGCAGTGGATCCAGACGCTGCCGATTTTTGGCGCCGACGCGGATTCCTTCCATCCAAGGATGATCCGTTGGTGCTGTTCCGGTCGATGGCCGACATCGCGGCGTCCATCAAGCAATCTGTAGTGCAAAGGAAGTAGGCAGACAACAGCACATGCCTTCGACATGCACTGAGGCGGTTATTCGGATGAGACTCGACTGTCGGTTTGCTCTAATGCGCGGACTGCGAAGCCGAGGAGGGTGGACTCCCCGTTTAACACCGGACGGGATCGAACCCCGATCAAGCCGGGCGGGAGGGGCAGGTGCTTTCGAATTCAGGCGTTTGCCATCAAACGAGGAGCTCGACGCGTCCAGGGTCTTGAGCGCGTGTCAGCGGGGCGGCGAGCCCGGAGAGTGCAGGACATTTCCTAATCGGAGATTATGCGCACCCCGCTAACCCCGGTGCCCGCGGCACGCGCCGTGCACGCGAGTCCAGTCATCGAGGGAAAACGACAATTCTATCCGGCCTGGCTCGTCTGCCTCACCACACTCTCGTTGGTCCATTGTTCCGAACGTGATGGCCGCAAACATCCCGGCTTGGGCGCGCCTTCCATCAGGCGCGAGATCGCGTGCCAGCATCCCCACGCACAAATGCGGCGAGCATCGCCCAAAGCAAACTCGGCAAGCGGGCGGCTGCCTCCGAGGCACCCAGCGCGTGCAGGCTCGCCGACTGTAGCCAGTAAGCAAGGGGCGGCTTCTGCAGAAACGCATCACCCGCCAAATGGGGTACCACCCAGTCGCCGTCCTTGAGCATATTGATAGCGATGTCGTACTCACGCGGCTCATCGGGCATCCAGAGCCCATTGCCGCCAGCGAGCACGTGCTGCGGTTCGCGCTACGAGAGCCACGGTCAAGGCAGCGGCACCGATGAAGAACAGATGGCGGTTTTGCGGCCGTCGCATGAAGGAGAGCGCGGTCGCAGAGACGAATACGCCGAATGGCGACCAGAAGTAGAGGGTTCGAATCCCTCTCTCCCGCCATCAATTGATTGCCAGTTGTCAGGCACTTGCCGTTTCCGACTCCTCTGCCAGCGACAGCTCAGTGACAGCTCTTGGGGATTCCAGGGGCAGTGACAGCGAAAGAGGGCCACTGCAGGTCGGAGTGTTAGATCCATCGGACACCTCAGCAAAGACACTCGCGAGTCTCAACTGTCACGCGACAAGCGCGGATGAGTTGCCTGCTGAGCGACGACAGTTACCCGTATTGCTCCATCGGACGCCTCCGTGGTCAGCCGCATCTGGCCATCCATGCGTGGCCGAGGAGTAAAAGACATTGGCACGCGCTGCTCCTTCGTGCCGATCGGTTGTGCATCGACGTCGTCATTGAACGGAGGATCGATCCCGTGACGGCGTTTCCCCGGAGCCCGAGTCCTTGATCATCTTGGGAGTGATCAAACTGACCAGCTCATCCTCGTTGCGCACCCCATTGAGTATCGCGCGGCATTCGACGTCGAACAGGTGAAGCCGGGCGTTGAGCAGGTCGGTCTTCTTGATCAGTGCGGCGACGATCGACAGGTACTCGGAAAGCTCGCCGGCGGACAACATCTCGAGCTGCGGCGCGATGACCACCTGACCCAGGGCCAGGCTACCGGTGGAGTCGACGTATCGCTCCTGAAACGCGCTGATGTCGGCAAGGCCGTTGAACCAGTGATCCCGCGCCGCCGCCGTCAATTCGCGCTGGAATGCGACGCGATTGTAGAGGCGAATGCGGTCGGTGGGGAGCAAGGCTATCGTGCCTTTCTCCCTCGCGGCTTCATAGGGCGCCAGATTCGGAAAACGCGGAAAACTGGCCATCCGCGGATCGTCGACCGGCGGCTGCGCCGGCGCTGACTGGCCACGTTGACGAGCGACGACAGCCGCTTTCAGCTCGATCAGATAGGAACGCAGGGCGCCCAGCTGCTTGAAGCTCGCTTCGTCCGCGCGCAGGTTGCCTTCGAAAACTTCGTGCATCTGCTCTTCCAGCAGATTTCGCTGATGGCGATCGTGGAAGAACTCGACGGTCTGCTCGAGCAGGACGGCGATGAGCAAGCCGATGACGATCGTCGCGATGTGCAGCAAGAATCCGCGCCAGGTGTGCACCGTCTCGTGCGGCGGGTGAACTTCGTGCATGGCCTTTGGCTGCTCCTCGGTGGGGCCGGGTACAACGGCATCTGCGGTGTCGGGCGCTGGCATTTGTTCTTCTAGCGACCCGAAGCGGTCCTACCAAATTTCCCGAGCCCGGAAATGCATGACTCGAAAAGCGGACGTTCAGGACCTATTGTGTTAGCAATGGCAATGGGACCACGAGGCATTCAGTTCTTTGGAACAGCCGTTCTCGTCGACCACCCCGTGCTCTCTACGCGGTCCCAGAACCTCCTCTTCGACGGAACGTAGCGTGCTGCTTTTCCACTTGGCTGCGTAGGTGCGAGGACTTGAAATCGCCAGTTCAGTACATCGGCGACGTAGATCGTTCGATCCTTCCCGATTGCCAGAAAGTGTCCCCACGCAAACTGTCCTGGCGCGTGCCCCGGCTCGCCGAACGCACCGATGATCCTGCCACCTTGATCGATCTCGACGATCCGATCGTATCCTCCGTCAATCATCCAGACGTTTTGGTCAGGAGTGATGAATAGACCGTACGGATACCCGATGCCGGTCCATTCCTTCAGAAATGTTCCGTCCGCGTCGAATATCTGAATCCGCTGGTTCTCGCGATCCGCGACATACACATTCCCCTCACGATCGACCGCAATTGAATGTGGCAAATTGAACTCGCCTGGACCGGTCCCGTACCTGCCCCAGGTCTTCAGGAACTTGCCGTCACGATCGAATTTCACGATGCGCGAGTTGCCGTACCCGTCCGACACATAGATTTCCCCGCTCTGCCCGAAAGCCACGTCGGTGGGCTGATTGAACAACCAATCTGATTCTGCAGCAACGCCTTTGCGTCCGAGTATCAGAAGTACGCGCCCCGTGGGACTCAGCTTCAGCACCAAGTGACTGCCGTCGTCTGCGGTCCAAAGGTTGTCTTGGTCGTCAATCCTCAGTCCATGCGGATGTGTGAACAGCCCCTCCCCAAGGCTGCGGACATACTTACCGTGAGCGTCGTACTCAGCCAGCATGGGTGTGGCCCGCTGAAACAAGAAGATGTGCCCTTTTGAATTTATCGCCACTCCCGACGCTTCTCCGACGGGGCCGGAAGAACCATGGAAGAAATCAGGGATCGCGCGGTAGCCCAGTTCTGGGACCGTTTGAAATGAAGCTGGCTCGCCGGCCTGCGCTTGCGCACTTAGGCTCACAACCAGCAGGCCTAAGACTCCGACTCGCAGCATCACGTGCAGTAGTACGTTGGGTCTTCTGTTCATTTCACTGCGGCTTTGAGATGGGAGTGGTCTGTACGGCGAATTCGGCATGCATCGGGAAGTCTACTCGCCCGGCCTAGCGATCGTGCGCGATCAGATAATCGGCGATCGCGCGGTAAGCGGGCAGGGAGGTGGGATCGATGCCGACGTTTCCCGCGATCGGGTTCGAGGCATACCGCGCGATCACCATCTCGGCTTTCGGGTCGACGTAGACTGCCTGCCCGTGAATGCCGCGGCCCATGTAGACGTCGTGATCATCGTGCGAGATCCACCAGAAGTCGTGATAACTCCAGCCCGGCAGCGTGGCGTAGCCGCCTGAGAGGAATGCCTTGCGATCGCCGCCGCGGCGAATGTCGTCCACGGCTGCAGGGGGCACGATCTGCTGGCCGTTGAGCTTGCCGCCGAGACGCATGAGCTCGCCGAATCGTGCAAGATCGCGCAGTCGTGTATTCAAACCGAAGCCGGCGAGGGGAGTGGCGTTGTCGTCCACCTGCATGTACGCGTCATCTTCCGCGCCGATGCGGCTCCAGATGCGCTCACTCAGCACTGCCGCGGGTGATTTGCCGGTGACGCGCGCGATGATCCATCCGGCCACGTCGGAATTCGGGGTGCGGTAGTGGAACTCCGCGCCATGTGTGCCTTGCTTGGTGACGGTCGGCAGAAACGCGTAGTCGGACTTGAGATCCGCGCTGCCCGCGGGACGAGGCTGGAAGCCCGTCGCATGAGCCCATGCATCGAACGTCGGCGAGCCGCCGTAGTTCTCGTCGAAGTTGAGCGCCGTCGTCATATCCAGCACCTGCGCGACGGTCGCGTCGCCGAAGCCGCTGCGCGCGAGCTCGGGGAGGTAGTGCGACACCGTTGCTGCAGGATCGATCTTGCCTTCCGCGATGAGCATCGCGGCCAGCGTACCGAAGAAAGACTTCGTGACAGAGAAAGCGAGGTGCGGCCCTTCGCTCGTCAGCGCACCGAAATAGTGTTCGTAGACGATGCGACCCCGATGCAGGACGACGATGCCATCCGTGTAGTTCGCGGTGAGCGAGTCGGCCCACGTCATCGGCGCCTTGCTGCCCATCGGCATGAACGTCACGGCATCGAGATCAGGCCGCGGCGCCCTGACGAGGCGTGAAGCAGCACCCGAGCCGCGGGAAATGGCGACCGTCGGGCGAAGCTCGCGCATATGCGAGAAACTCCAGCGCGCTTGCGGAAAGCGATAGAAGCTGCCGTCGTCGTAGCGAATCTGTTTGTCGGGTGGTGGCGGCGAGCCGATCATCCACCCCATAGACACAGCGTCCGTGGCGCGCGCTGCGGCAAGATCCGGCGCGCTGTCTGCGGACGCGGCGACGGTCCCGAAAAGACAGGCAGATGTGAAGGTGGCCATCGCGGCGTTTCTCATTATTCTCATCGCGCGAGCTCCGGTCGGGGCGTGCTGGCCGCCATTCTGTCACGGCAGGCGGTGGTTTACATTCTGGAAGCGCAATCCCGTGCCCGGCGGGCCAGGAGCCTTCAGTGGGTGCAGGTAATTCCGAAGAAGCGATTTGTCCTGTTCCTGCGGTAGCGGTGCGAGTGCGAGTCCGACAAAGAATTGCGCCTTGTCAATCACGTGATGGATTCCAGCGCGCGGACGGGTAGTGCCTCGCCAATCAGGTGATCTTCCGCCCGCGATTGCCTGTTTCATCGTAGAGTGTTCGAGTGTTGCCCCATCCGAAACGAATAACAAGGAGCACGCCGATGTCGATCCCCGCCTCTGAGCACTCTCTGAACTTCGTACTCGTCCACGGTGCCTGGCATGGCGGTTGGTGTTGGAAGCGCGTGTCGCCCTTGCTCAGGGCATTGGGGCACGAGGTCTTCACGCCTACGCTAACCGGACTTGGAGAGCGCCAGCACCTGATGAGCGCCGATGTCGGATTGGATACACACATCAAGGACGTGCTTGGAGTGATCGAGTATGAAGACCTGCACGACGTCATTCTGGTTGGCCACAGCTATGCCGGGATGGTGATCGCGGGCGTAGCAGAAAAGGCCGCCGAACGCATTGTGCATCTGGTTTACCTCGATGCTTTTGTACCGGCGGACGGAAAATCGCTCGCCGACTATCAGCCGCCGGAGACTTTGCAGCTGTTCCAGGAAAGCACCCGGAAGGACGGCGAAGGCTTCAAGCTACCCTGCATTATTCCGGCGGAGGCGTTTGGCGTCACAGCCGAGAATGACCTTGCATGGGTTCGTCCGCGGCTGAATCCGCATCCCCTCAAAACCAAGCTCGATGCAGTTCGGCTGACGAATCCGAAGGCGGCGCAGATACCCCGCACTTATATCTACTGCAACAATCCGGCAGTCGGGCCGTTCGGACAATTTGCCGAGCGTCTGCAGCGCGATACATCGTGGCGGTATGCGGAGCTGGCGACCGGGCACGATGCAATGATCACTGCGCCGGCGAAGGTAGCCGAACTGCTGCTGAGATGCACCGACGTCTAATCCTCAGTAGTCCCGTTGGGCGGCGCATTGGGGCGAGGCGCGGAGCATATGGCCAGAATCGGGCCCAGAAGCAGGAACTTGGCTATGAATCGATCATCGCGCCGCCTATTCCCACTCGCGCTCCTCGCAGTCGTCGTCGTGGCCTGTGCGGGGCGAGAACCAGCGCTCCTCAATCACCCGGAGCGTCCGTCAGCTCGATATCTCTTCGCATGGGCAGGTGACGAAGACCGCGAGGACAGCGATTTTCTCGCCGTGATCGATCTCGCGCGGGATGGCGACCGGTACGGAACCATTGTCGCCACGACGCCGATCGGCGAGAACGGTCTCTGGCCGCACCACACTGAGCACGAACTCGGCGCGAGCAAGATGCTGTTCGCGAATGGATTCGCGGGCAATCGCACCGTTCTGTTCGATCTTCACGACGCGCTCCAGCCAAAGGTGGTGGAACGGTTTGGTAGCGTCGCCGGCCTGAGCTTCCTGCATAGCTTCGCGCGCCTTGCGAACGGCAACGTGCTGGCGACGTTCCAATCGCACGGGCCAAGCAACGAAGGTCCCGGCGGCATTGCCGAGCTCGATGAACGCGGCCGGGTCGTACGCTCGCGCTCCGCCGCCGATGCGACCGCGGACCGCACGGCGTTGCGTCCGTACAGCCTTGCTGTTGTTCCGTCACTCGATCGCGTCGTGGTCGCCCTCACGTACATGCCCATTCCGACATGGCATCCGTTGCGCGGATCGATCGCGCACGACCATGCAGGAAATCAGGTGCAGGTGTATCGCCTCTCCGACCTGGCGCTACTGAAAACGATCAAGCTTCCGACCAACGACGCTCCGAACGAGCCGCGGGTGTTGCAGGACGGTCGCACGGTGCTCGTGAACACTGGAGTGTGTCGGCTCTATCACGTCACTGGACTCGACGGAACCGATCCCCGGCTGGAGATGGTTCATCACGAGGAGCAGAGCGGATGCGCGATGCCGGTCGTGATCGGCAACTACTGGATTCAGGCGAACGCCGCAACGCATCGCATCTTCTCGCTCGACATTCGCGACCTGACGAACGTTCGAGTCGTATCGACGGTCACGCTGGACGAGCATCAGCGGCCGCATTGGCTGGCGACCGACGGGTCTCGAATCGTTGTCGTCAACGAACCTGCGCCAGCGGCGGAGCGTCGCATGTGGATGCTGCAGATCGATCACGCAACGGGAGAGCTCACGCTCGACAACGCCTTTCGCGATGCAGGCTCGACACGACCGGGAATCGCGTTCGATCGCGCAAACTGGCCACATGGCGAGACCGGAAGCGCGGTTCCACACGGCACCGTGTTTGGTTGGTAGAGCGAATCACTGGAATGACAGCGGGACACCGCCGCGCGCTTTTGTGATTCGTTCGCAGGTGAACCAGAGCGTTGCGTCACCTACCCGCCCGAAACCTGCCGGCTCGGCGCACCTGCCAAGCAGCGTCCAGACCGCTCGGCAGCCATCCGTGGATGCAGGGCAATACCGTCGAGGGGATTTCTCGCTTCCCGGCGGTGTCGCTGGATTTGCGGGTCAAATAAGTGCCACACCGCGCGACAGAATGCCACGGGTGTGCGGATCGCGCGCCTCTCAAGGCAGACCAAGTCCACCTTCGCGAGGGGATTTCCAGCTTCCGAGCTATGTCCCTGGATTTTCAAGTTGAAAACAACTGCGACAACGCGCGCGACACAATGTGACAGCCTGCGACATGTGTGCGCCCTCTAGGATTTCTCCGATCACCCGAGAGGCATCGACCAAACGCGACCCGCAGACGACACCATACTCGTGTTGGCCGTTCGTGATGCCCGCCAGGCTGGTTATCCTTTGGATTGATGCGTGTGCCGCCTCTGTCGGCGTCGAGCGCCGGAGGTCCGAGGTGCGCAAGCCGGGCTTCTTCAGAGGAGGTCTTCGATGACCATCGCCGCCAACCGAACATTATTGACGGACATTGCCGAGCCAGTTCGCGAGAACATCACTGGAGACAGTGCGTTACGAAGCCAGGAGATTATTTGAGTGGGAGTGAGTCAGCCATCGAGAGCCGCGCCCCTCGGCGTGCGTTGCATCAGCGCGGTTTGTGCCCCCGAGCCCTGCTTTCGCGTGCGGCGCGCGAGCGGCTCTTCACATGATCGATGAAGGCTCGCAGCTTCGGCATCATTTGCCGGCGGCCCGGATAGTAGAGAAACATTCCCGGTGTCGTTGGCGCGAACGGTTGCAACACGTGCAACAGCTTTCCGGCTTTGATCAGTTCAGCGGCAATCGGCTCCGGCACCTGAGCAAGCCCCACGCCTTCAACGGCCGCACCTAGGAGGGTGGAGAAGTCGTGGGCGATGAGAGGACCCGATACGGCGATTTCGATCGCGTGCCTCCTGTCGTTCAGTGACCACGTCGCGAGTGCGCCGTTCGATCGGCGCAGTCTCAGGCAAGCGTGCTGGCGCAAATCGTCGGGACGCGTGGGCCGGGGGCAGCGCGCGAAGTACGCCGGGCTCCCGACAATGATCAAGCGAAACGAGGGACTCAGCGGCACGGCGACCATGTCGGCGGCGATGAGCTGACCGAACCGGATGCCGGCGTCGAATCCGCGGGCCGCGAGGTCGACCAACTCCGCGCTTGCGGCGATTTCCACCTCGATCTCGGGATAGGCCTGGCAGAAGGACGCGATCAGCGGCTCGAGCAGGAGAGGCACGACCGCGCTCGGGACCGAGAGACGGAGCAGTCCGGTTGGCCGCTGTCCCAGCTCACGAACGACGGCGCTTGCGGCGACCAGCTCCTCGAAGGCCGGCTTGGCGCGCGAGAGAAATCGCTCACCCGCTTCGGTGAGGCCGACACTGCGCGTGGTGCGCGTGAAGAGGGTTGCACCGAGGCGCGCCTCGAGTGTCCGCACCGCCTGACCGATCGCTGATGGAGTCACCCCGAGCTCCGCGGCCGCCCGGCGAAAGTTGCGGTGCTGGGCAACTTTCAGGAACGCCTCTACGCCATCGAGCGCGCCTTGCCGGACTGTGAAGTTCTGCTTCATGGGCTGCGCACATTATCGCGAATAGTCACCCGCAGAAATTGATTGTACAAATGACCGTCCTTCCACGAAGCAACGGAGAACCTTGCTATGACCGACATACTCGATGGCGTGCGCGATCACTATCGCGCGACTGGCCTGACTGAACGGCTGAAGAAGGTGCTCGCTGCCCACGGGCCCAACGATCAGCTGCTAATGCCCCAGCAGCTCGGCACGCTCGATCAGTTTCACACCCGTGGGCTGGCGGCGACAGCCGAGCTCGCCAGGCTGGCTGGAATCACGGCCGATGCAGCGGTTCTCGATGTCGGCTCTGGCGTCGGCGGTCCGGCGCGATTTCTCGCGGCGACGTTCGGCTGTCGCGTTACGGGTGTCGATCTCAGCGAATCGTTCGTGGATGCCGCGCGCTACCTGTCTGAGCGTACGGGGCAGAGCGCGCAGGTCTCATTCGAGGTCGGCAGTGCACTGGCGCTGCCATTCGACAACGGCCGTTTCGACGTCGTGTTGCTCCAGCATGTGGCAATGAATATCGCCGATCGGGGACGGCTCTATGGCGAGATCCGACGTGCGCTGAAATCAGGCGGGAGGTTTGCCACGTTCGACGCCGTGTTGATCAGCGGCGAGTTGCATTATCCGCTCCCGTGGGCACGAACGCCGGCAACGAGTTTTCTCCTGACTGCCGACGCGACGTGTGAGGCGATCGAGCTGGCAGGCTTCCGCACGTTGATCCGACAAGACGACACGGAGGCCGCCAAGGCGTGGATCAACCAGCTACGTGCATCCGGACCTCCGCCTTCGCTGAATCTCGGCGTGGTGATGGGACCCGGGTTCGAGTTCGCCCAACTCATAACCAACCTGGGACGAAATCTCCTGGAAGGGCGGCTCGGCATCCTGACTGCGGTGTTCGAGGCCGTGTCAGGCAACAACTGAGGTGAAGCCAGATGTCTTCCGAATCCGTGTTCAACATTCATCTCGTTGCCGGCTACGTCGCGTGGGCACTCTGCTTTGGCGCGTATGCCCTGCCGTGGCTCAAGTCGATGGAGCGGATCGACGCGTTCCGCGCGATTGCAACGCTCCACAGTTTCCGGTTCTTCGGGCTCGTTTTCATCCTTCCCGGCGTCGTCGGCCCCAACCTGCCGGAGACTTTCAGCACGTTCGCTGCGTACGGCGACTTCGCGACGGCGATACTGGCCATGCTGGCGCTTTTCACCACCAGGATCCGTCTGCTCTTCTGGTCGTTCGTCGTCGCCTTCAATGTCGTGGGCACAGCCGATCTCATCGTCGACTACTACCACGCAACCCAAGCGAACCTGCCGGCTCTCGCGGGAGAACTGGGTTCAACCTACGCGATTCCGATCATCTACGTGCCCGTGCTGATGATCACGCATGTGCTCGCATTCTACTGGCTATTACGCGGTCAGCCCGATCGCGCGGCGATCGAGTCCCAGCCTGCTCGCTGAGCCTGAGTTTTGAGGGCAACACGAATGACCGGTTTGATCGGCTGGCGAGCGAGGCTGGCAACACTCTGCGGCAATCCGACGCAGTGGCGTTGATGATTCAGACAATGCTTCAGCAAGCGACGCGCGAGGTCCGATGGGTACGAGAGATGTTGAATCTGCCGTTCCGCCAGTAGCCGTCGCTCCTTGATCCGAGACCTTTCGGCGTCAATCGCGTTCTATCGGCAGCCAGAAAAAACTCTTGACGGTGATCGTGGGTTTTGTTGCATTGGCGGTCTGCGCCTAGAATCCGCGCCCTTCGTGAGCAAGGTGGCGGATTGACAAAGCGGATAGAACGCGACTCGCTTTATCGTTGTCGTCGCTTTTCAGCTGAAACCATCGAGCAGTGCGTTCGCTGGTACATCACTTATCGGCTCAGCTATCGCAACCTGGCCGCAATGATGGCCGAGCGCGACGTCATCGTCTCCCACACGACCATCATGCGCTGGGTGTTGCGGTATGTGCCGGAGTACGAACGACGATGGGCTCGCTTCGCGCGTCCGCCGAGTACGTCATGGCGTATGGACGAGACTGCGGTGTCTGTCCGTGGCGGTCGGCACTATCTATATCGGGCAGTGGACAAGAAGGGAAAATCTGTCGGATCTCTGCTCTGCAATGATCGCAACATGGAGTCCGCGCAGCAATTTTTCCGCTCGGTCGTGGCCAACGGGCGAGTTCCGTGGCCCGACAGGATCAATATCGATGGGAACAAGGCAACCCTTCGAGGTTTGCGATTGCTTGGTGAGGAAGATGGCCGCTGGCGACGGGTGGAGGTGCGTGCTCGCCGATATCTCAACAATGTGGTTGAGCAGGACCATAGGGCTATCAAGCAGCGGTGCGCTTCGATGCTTGGACTCAAGTCGTTTTCTTCCGCAGCGATTACCCTCGCCGGAGTCGAGCTCGCCCATCGCATTCGAAAACGCCAGCACTCTCTGCCGCTCGAGCATCAGGGACAGCGATCCTCGCTGAAGGAGATGTGGGATTGTGCGCTGAGTCAGATGAGCGAGCCGGTTCTGCAAGATGGCGAGCGTCGGGCTGGGTGGAGTGCCCGTAATACCGATCACTCTCTCCTTGATTGGTGATCTGTATCCGCCGCACCAGCGCGGACGTGCCAGCATGGTCACGCTCGTCGGGCAATTTGCTGGCGTCGGCGCCGTCGTCGTACTCGGCGGCGCGCTGCTCAATCGATTTGGCGCTCAGGCCGACGGCTGGCGAGACGCGCTGTTGTGGCTCACTGCGCCGCTACTGGCGATCTCGCTACTCTCAACGCTCTCGCTGCGCGAGCCGCTACGAATCGAAAGGCTAGTGGAAGACCTTCCACGCGCGACATCACATCGTCGTGTGCTGGTGGCGACTGTTACGGCGGCGGAGCCAGAAAGATCGAACAAAGTTGGGAGACCATGGCCCGTGTTGCTGATCGTTGGCTGCCGACCCCGCGCATTCTTCATCCCTGGCCTGACAGCCGCTTTCTCGTCAAACACCCAAGGTGGGAGCCGAGTGCCCGAATCGGGCCCGCTCGGTTCTGTGCGGGGGGTGCGTAGCGATGCGCATCCCTACCGCGATTGTCGCTTCCCGGCGGTGCCATTGGAGTTTCGGGTGAAGTAGGTGCGACAACGCGCAACGGGACGCGACAACCTGCAGCATATTCGCGCCCTAACTAGTCACCTATCCGCTCCCTGCGCATCGAATTGATCGGCAATGATCTGCGCAATCGCGGCCGGAGACATGGGTAACACTGAGATAGGCATTGCCACGGACTCGATTGTAGTGAACGCTGCGACTCCATCATGCTCAGTGAGCCACTCGAGATTTGATCGGTGCACCGGGTCCGCCGGGTTGAACCTATTCAAGAACACGTCCGTGGGGAGGGCTTCGAGACATCGAAGCGTCAGCCTGACCGCATTGAGCGTGCCCAGTCCAGCGTCGGCGATGAGGAGAACCCGATCTGGGCGCAGCTGTTGCACCAAGTCGATGCTATCGCCGTCATGCGCGAGCGGCGAGCGCACTCCACCTGCCGTCTCGACTATTCCGATGTCGGCAGACTCAGGCCATCCGATCTCATTGATGAGCTCACTGAGTTCGATACGCGGGCGGCCCAGCGCGTCGGCTGCCATCGGCGGAGCCATCGCACGTGGATACCAGCGATGCGGCGGACAAATTGTGTGAGGATGCTCGCCGCTTGCTACGGCCAATTGCTCAGCATCCGTCGGTCCGCCGCTGAGATCATAGGATTGAACGGGCTTGCGCGCGGCGACGCGCATGCCGTGCGCTCTCCAGTGGCGAAGCAGTGTTCCAGCAACCCAAGTCTTTCCAACGTCGGTCTGCGTGCCTACGACGGCAACGAGGCATGAAGGGCGTGTCATGACGGGCAGCGTTTCTCAGGGATTGTCGAAAGTGCCCGCTGCAATCGGTCGATCATGTCGTCACCGTGTGCCGCGGACAGTGCGATGCGCAATCGCGCAGTGCCGGGTGGAACGGTTGGTGGTCGGATCGCGGGCACATAGATGCCGTGTCCGAGTAACGTCTCCGCAGCTGCCAGAGCCGCGCGATCCTCACCGAGAATGATCGGTACGATCGGGGAGGGGTGAGCCGGACGCACGCGATTCACAATCTCGCGCAATCGTTCCCGCAACTGACTGCCGGTGGGACTGCGGTACACGCGCAACGCTGCCAGCGCGGCCGCCGTATCGGCCGGCGATAAGCCCGTGGTGTAGATGAACGAACGCGCGCGATTGATCATCAGGTCGATCAGAAGACGCGGTCCGGCGATCCACCCGCCAAGGCTCCCGAGCGCCTTGGAGAGCGTGCCGACGCGAAGCATCTCCAGGCCGCCATACGAAGGCATCTCCGGCGCCAGTACGGCGTGCGCTTCGTCGAGTACGAGTAGCGCGCCATAGCCCAAGCACAGTCGCGCAAGCTGATCGAGAGGCGCGGTGTCACCATCCATCGAGAACACGGAGTCGGTAACGACAATCTTTCGGCCGACTGTCTTGCGCAGTCGCGACTCGAGATCGTCCATGTCGGCGTGCCGATAGACCAAGGTGGCGGCTCGCGCGAGCCGGCATCCGTCGATGATCGAAGCGTGGTTGAGCGCATCGCTGAAGATAGTCGTGTCGGCAGTGCCAAGAGTGGACAACACCGCGAGGTTTGCAGCGAAGCCGGTCGGAAAGACCAGCGCGCATTCGGTACCCTTCCAGTCGGCAAGCTCGGCCTCCAGCTCGGCATGCAATGGCCGTGTGCCGAGGAGCAGGCGGGATGACGTGCTACCGGTGCCATAGCGCTCGATGGCAGCGCGGGCGGCGCTGCGAACGTCGGCGTTCTGTGCCAAGCCGAGATAGTCGTTCGCCGCAAAGGAAATCACTGAACGGTCGCCGACCGTGCCTTGCAATCCGTCGCCGTCGAACGGAACGAGACTGCGCAGGCGATCGATGCGGCGCAAAGACTCCAATTCCGATTGCGCCCAGTCGGCCCACTTCATCGCATGCATGCAGCGATCGAATCGTGCAGTGTGTCCACAATCCGCTCGATTTCACCCGCCGTCGTCGTGAGAGGCGGCACGATCGTTATCGCGCTGCCGAGGGAACGGCTGAGCACGCCACGTTTCACCATTGCTGCGCAGACCCGGCGCGGCTGCAGGGCATCGCAACTCACATCCAGTTCCACCGCTGCCATCAATCCGCAGACCCGGACGCTCTTGACTGGCGTCAAGGTGCCAACCTTGTTCAATAGTGCATGCTCTAGTTGCTGCGATCGTGCGCGGACGTTCGACAGCACATCGCTGGACTGGATCAACTCGAGGTGCTTGCGCGCGACAGCGGCTGCGAGCGCATTACCGCCGTAGGAGTGGCCGTGGTACAGCGTCTGCGTGCTCAGGTCCGGCCCGAGAAATGCGCTGTAGACGCGATCCGCGGCGACGGTCGCGGACATCGGCAAATAGCCACCAGTAATGCCCTTCCCCAAGCAGA